>CP031740.1:4418125-5030000 GCA_022701275.1 Microcoleus vaginatus PCC 9802 | reverse complement strand
GGGACTTAACCCAACATCTCACGACACGAGCTGACGACAGCCATGCACCACCTGTGTTCGCGCTCCCGAAGGCACTCCTCTGTTTCCAGAAGATTCGCGACATGTCAAGTCCTGGTAAGGTTCTTCGCGTTGCATCGAATTAAACCACATACTCCACCGCTTGTGCGGGCCCCCGTCAATTCCTTTGAGTTTCACACTTGCGTGCGTACTCCCCAGGCGGGATACTTAACGCGTTAGCTACGGCACTGTCCGGGTCGATACAGACAACACCTAGTATCCATCGTTTACGGCTAGGACTACTGGGGTATCTAATCCCATTCGCTCCCCTAGCTTTCGTCCCTGAGTGTCAGTTATGGTCCAGCAGAGCGCCTTCGCCACCGATGTTCTTCCTGATCTCTACGCATTTCACCGCTACACCAGGAATTCCCTCTGCCCCTACCATACTCTAGCTGTTCAGTTTCCACTGCCTTTCCGAAGTTAAGCCCCGGTCTTTGACAGCAGACTTGAACTGCCACCTGCGGACGCTTTACGCCCAATCATTCCGGATAACGCTTGCATCCTCCGTCTTACCGCGGCTGCTGGCACGGAGTTAGCCGATGCTGATTCCTCTGGTACCGTCAGGTTGCTTTCACAACTTTCTTCCCAGAGAAAAGGGGTTTACAACCCAAGAGCCTTCTTCCCCCACGCGGTCTTGCTCCGTCAGGCTTTCGCCCATTGCGGAAAATTCCCCACTGCTGCCTCCCGTAGGAGTCTGGGCCGTGTCTCAGTCCCAGTGTGGCTGATCGTCCTCTCAGACCAGCTACCGATCGTCGCCTTGGTGGGCTTTTACTCCGCCAACTAGCTAATCGGACGCGAGCTCATCTTCAGGCTATAAATATTTTCCCTTTCGGTACATCGGGGCTTAGCAGTCGTTTCCAACTGTTGTCTCCGTCCTGAAGGCAGATTCTCACGCGTTACTCACCCGTCCGCCACTAAGTATTTCTACTCCGTTCGACTTGCATGTGTTAAGCAGACCGCCAGCGTTCATCCTGAGCCAGGATCAAACTCTCCGTGTTGTTGAGTTTTTTTGGCTACAATCAAGTTCTTTCCACTCAGCCCTTAAGCTGGTTTTTTTCCCTTGACTTTTTTCTCGTTGTTTGTGATATTGAGTATTAGCTCTCGCTTCTACTCTCGATCTTAATTTTTTGACGAGGTTAATAGTGCTTTAAGCTTTCAAACTATTCTTTTTTCTAGGTTCAGTTTTTTGTCTTGCTTTTTTGCCTTTAGTCCGCGGTTCAGTGAACCGCTTCTCTTCTGGCGCTTTATTAATGTATCAACTCTCCCCAGAGTTGTCAAGCGTTTTGTGAAAATATTTTTGATTTTTTTTGAACCTATACACACCAAGGCTTTCGCCTGTCCTTCACCGCTCCGGTATCCGAGCGCTGACTCCTATTTAGGGCTTGGATCTGCTTTTTGACCCCGGAAATACGCTTTGGGCGCGGACTTGGTTGAGTCGATGGAAGGTAGGCGGGTAAGGTTCGAGAGTCACCTCTTTCCCCTCCCCTAAGAACGCAGCATGAGAGTTTCCAGCTCACTGCGCTCAAGCTTTGCTTCAAGCCCGTTTCAACTTGGTTTTTGAATGTACCTACCTGCTTAGGGCACGTTTTGTGAAGGTGTTCAAGATTTTCTACGTCGTCTAGTCCCCCTTGACCCACAGGTACTCTGTGATGGCTTTCTAATATTATGTCCGGTTGATTAGTGATGATTAAGTTCCCCTAGTTTTAGGCCACCAATGAAAACAGGTGTCGGGTAAGGTTCGAGCGTTGCCACTCTCCCCTCCCCTAAGAACCGTACATGAGACTTTCGCACTCATACGGCTCAAGCCTTACTTCAAGCGAGATTTGACTTGGGTTTTGTGTATCTGCTTATGACACGAAGAGTGCAGGTGCAGAAGATTTTCCATGTCGTCAGTTCCACCTTCTGCCACAGATACTATGTGATGGGTTTCGATTTCCTCTCCGTTGAATAAGAGTTCGCCACATTCTGGACATTTCCAGTTCTGGTTTTCTGCTATCTTATATAGCTTGGAGCCTTTTTCAAAGCGAGATTTACCATACTTCTGGTGGCGCTTTTCCCAGTATCCTTTTAGTGAGGGGTCATCGGGACTTGCGTCACCCTTGACCTTTATATGGCGTTCAATGGCTGTATATGCTATCTGGTAAAGGACAAGTTCTTTATCCTTCCCTCGGCGGTCGCTTGTTGTGCAGGCGAACATCCATTTATTGCCTTTAATGGTTTTGAAGTAGCGCTTTCTTACCCATTTAGTGCTTTTGTTGGGGTGTCTACGCTTTGCCCAACGCCAAAGGTATTGCCATACTCGGTGTGAGATATAGCAGAAGGTTTCTTTGCTTACTACACCTTTATAGTAGTTCGCAAAACCCCTGAGAATTGGATTGAGCTTTTTAATTAGAACTTCCTGTTCTACACCATTCAGGTTTTTGATTTCCTTACCAATTCGTTTACAGAAGGCTAACACCTTCCTTTTGGACGGTTTGATTAGGAGTTTTCCATCGTAGTGCCGGGAGTTGAACCCCAGGAAGTCGAAGCCATCTTCCATTGACGTAATGACCGTCTTCTCAGCACTGAGTTCAAGACCTCGTTCAGACATCCATGCTTGAATTAGGTTCTGGGCAGTTTCGAGACTGTATTTGTCTCTAGCCGTAACGATGAAGTCATCGGCGTATCGTACCACTCCAAGCTTCGGATTGGTGGCTTTTATAAGGCTTTCTAAGCCATGCAAACCGATGTTGGCAAGTAACGGCGAAATAACACCGCCCTGTGGTGTGCCTAGTTCTGTCGGGTTGAATTTCCCTTGGAACACAAAACCCGCTTTTAACCATCCTTTGATGAGTTCTATTTTTGGAAAATTGCTCACCATAGTCAGGATGGATTCATGGGCGATGTTGTCGAAGAATCCCTTGATGTCAGCTTCTAGAACCCAAGTGTCACCGCCTCTATATCCAATTCTTATCCTGTTGAAGCATTGGGCTATAGCATCATGACAGCTTCTTCCCGGTCGGAAACCATACGAGTGTGCCTCGAATACGGCTTCCCATTCGGGTTCTAGTGCGTTCTTTACTATTGCCTGTTCGATTCTGTCGCGCACGGTAGGGATGCCGAGCGGTCGTTTCTTTCCGTTAGGTTTCGGTATTTCCACCCTACGAGTTGGTTTGAGGTTGCCCCCATCCCAATTGTTTACCAGAATCACCCTTTGCTTTGGGGTATTGATTACTTCTTTGTCAATTCCTGCCGTTGCTTTACCTTGATTGGTCTGGGTGATACGTCGAACTGACAGCAGTAAGTTGGCGTAGCTTCGTAACATTAACTTCTGCAAGCTTCGTATCTTACGGAAGTCACCAAGTTTTCTCGCACGAAAGATTCTTTGACGTAGGTTTCTAACGAGCTTGTTAACCTTATACCAATTGATTTGGTTCCAGTCTTCAAGTCGTCTCTTCAGTCCGTTTGTTGTCTCAGAAGACATCATCTAACTTGTCCTTAGATTGGATTCCTTAATCTGGTTTCTTCCGCATAAGACCCAGAGGAAGTCTGCTGTTCCTTTCGGTCAGAAGTAATGTTTCAACCCCTATCTGACTCATTACAAGCCAGCATTCGCTTTTTCCTCCATCCTTTACCCTCCAGAGAGTTCCGTCCTTGTTGCCTCAGACCTACTAAAAGTTATCGACTTCTTTTAGACTCTGTGGGGTTTACCCTGTTGTGTCATTTAGTTTTTCTATCTTCCTTTAGGTGCTATCTATTCTGCGGTGGGTTTTTTGTTCACACGATTCAGAGAGGGGTTAAATCTTGAATCCTTCCACGTACCTTTTGGTTAGAGCCTATCAGCCTTATTTGGCTCTTAGCTTAATGACGCAGTTTAATCGATAGTTAACTTGTTTTCACCATTGGAGATTTTCCCCCTTGCTCCTAACCAGCTTAGGCTGCTAGCTTCGGCTACTTTCGTGGTCTGCACTCCGACTGTTTCGTTACCTACTAGGTCGTGACCAAACTCTTCTTTGAGAGTCTTTTACGTGAGGGTGGAGGGTGTGAATCCTCCAGGGAAGTCGCCTTCCCGTACTAAACGACCATTTCAGGTCGCGCAACCCCTGAATAAGTCTGTGTTGCTCCCTAATTTTCTGACAAGGATAAACCAGCAGATTTTCTAAATGGGGTTTGCTGAATAATCGATCACATGTTATCTGGCCTGGGTGAAGAGATCGTGCTATCGAGATCAGCGTGCAAGAAAAACAGGTAAAGTAGATCAAAAGCCGTGCATAGCCACCTGCGAGGGTGTACAAAAAAGCTGAGCTTGCTCCCCTCCAACCCTTAGACTTTGAACTAGCCAACGGATGTAAATTGTCAGCCCTCAACCGTTGGGTAAAAATAGTCCAAATAACCCCGTGGGATGAATTTGAATCACAATACGCGGCAAACTTCCCGACAGTTATGGGGACACCAGCTAAATCCTTTCGGATGGCACTGGGAGCATTAATTATCAAAGAGAAGCTTGGAATCAGCGATCGCGAAACGGTAGACAGTTATGGGGGTACCAGCTAAATCCTTTCGGATGGCACTGGGAGCATTAATTATCAAATAAAAGCTTGGAATTAGCGATCGCGAAACGGTAGAACGTATCCGGGAAAACCATATCTGCAATACTTTAGCGGTCAATCAAGTTACAGCAATGGACTACCATTTGACTCATCTCTATTAGTTCACTTTCGGCAATAAATTAGTCCAGACCTAATTAATAAAGTCAACGAACGCCTGGTCGAAAAAATGCGTTACACACCCCAATCGAAGCGAAAAAAAAGGATTTGGACGCCAAAAATGAGTCGTCTAATCGCGAAAAGTTGATCGTAGATGACTCTTTGCCCCAGCCGACATTAGTTATCCTACCGACTTATACCAATTCACTATGAACCTGCACTTAATATAGCTTCAAGGATCTAGTCCCAACCACCGAGAGATAAAACTTCTTCATTCGTGAGAGATTTGATAATTCTATCTACCTGTTCTTTGAGTTTATCTAAACTCGAATAGTTTTCCCAGTTGAGGTCTTTTTTTGTATGTTCCCACAATCTTTCAATCGGATTCCATTCAGGACTATAGGCAGGTAAATATATTGGCATTACATGGTCATGCCAGTCTAATAAGAGAGCTTTATGAAAGCTACCATTATCCATGATAATTAGATTGAAATAGTCTGAGTATTTTTGAGCAAATCCATTTAAAAACTCTTGAAAGGAGTTGTGATTGAGCTGACAAAATTCTTGATAATATTGTTCACCTGTTGATGGATGTACAACTCCATAAACATAGAAGTTTCCTCGCTTAAGAAAGCTTTTTGCCGACGGGTTTTATCCCCTTCAATGTAATCATCCTGCCCTGCATCGTAATCAATCCAAATCTACTCTCGTCCTGACACCATATCCTTACAGGCTGTCCTGGTCCGAAATATTTAATCATTACTTTGATAATCTCCCACAGTTTTTTTTTGAAGTTTGTCTGTGCAACTTCGTTCACCTTATTGCTTTGGGGTCTTGGGACTTGGAGGTAAGATTTTAATTTATAATGAACTAGGTCATGTACGACTTTATAGCTCACTTTTATCCCGCATTCTTTTTCTAACCATATCTGTAATTTGCCATAACTTGTTTCCCCCTCTAGTTCTTGCAGTTTTCTGATTAATTTTTCTCTGACTTCGGGTGGTATATGTGGAGTCTTCCCGGGAGCTTTTTTAACTGTGAGTAATGAGGTAATTCCACCTTGTTTGTAAGCTCTTAACCAACGATATATTGTTGAAGAGTCTCGCTTCAGCATCGTGGCTAATTCTTCTCTTGTTTTGATTTTTTTGGGGGCAATCCAGTATAATAGCAGTAATTTTTCTTTACTTACTGCGGTTATAGCCCGTTCGAGTCGATGCTCTAGTTCCTCAACCGTTTCCTGGATTTCTACCTTAAATTTGTTTGCCATATTGGATCTCCTCTACTTTTAGCCTAAATTTAGTGTAACTTCATAGTGAATTGGTATTAGGACTATTAAACAGAGCCAGAGTTCATAAAGAAAAAATCATAGACATCCTGTATAAACAAATCAAAGAAAAAACCCATACATAAAAAACCAAGAACCTACCGTAACCTAGCAAGAAAAGCTGGGGGGTGACAACCCCGTTAGAAGCTAGACAAGGTAAGGCGTTGACCCATTTGTGGTAAAAAAAGATAGGCCCGTTCAAAGTAGCGACGACCTATCACAAATTATGTTACCTCTATTTTATCAGACGCATCTCCAACAACACTTAACTCGTAGTCAGTTTTTAGTATTAAGTATCCTGCTCAATCTACGGCAATCGGAAAGACAAGTTAAGTTGGAGCAATTAGCCCTCTGGTTTCTCTACCCGATTACCGCCGAAAGCCGACGTTGGAAATTACAAACCCACATTCCGCAGGTGCGAGCGGAAAATCCAGTATTTTTAAGAAATGAGAAATATTGAAGCGTCAAATATAAGAGTACAGGATATTGACCACTGCGGACTCATTGCCGGTATCTGTGATGAAATGGGATTAGTAGAACAGATCGATCAACTACTGGGGACTCACCCACAGTCCATCATCACACTAGGGCAAGCAGTCAAAGCCATGATTTTGAATGGATTGGGCTTTGTCAGTGCCCCACTGTATCTATTTGAAAAATTTTTTTTCGGTAAAGCCACAGAGCACTTGTTGGGAGAAGGCATCAGACCAGAACACTTAAATGATGACAGGTTAGGGCGCATCCTAGACAAATTATATGCCGCAGGACTGACAGAACTATTTGTCACAGTAGCACTGTCTGCTGCACGACGCTTTGGTGTAGACTTGCACAGCCTACAGCTAGATTCGAGTTCCCTACACGTTGATGGTGATTACTTAAGCGATCAAAGTGAGACAGGAGAACTAGGTACAATTGACATCACCTACGGCTATTCCAGAGATCACCGCCCCGATTTAAAGCAATTTATGGTGGATCTGATGTGCAGTGGGGATGGAGACATCCCCTTGTACTTGAGAGTGGGAGATGGCAATGAAACCGACTCATCTTTATTTGCCCAACTGATTCTTGAATTCAGACAGCAATGGGATGTGGATGCACTGTTTGTGGCCGATGCTGCTCTCTATACTTCCGTAAATCTGCAACAGATGGCACAATGGCGATGGGTATCAAGAGTCCCTGCTACCTTGTCCTCGGCTAAAGAATTGTTGCAGCAGATTCACCCAGACGCATTGGTGAATAGTTCGCTAACCGACTACCAGATTGCTGAAGAGTGGGAATCGTTATGCCGACGTGCCACAACGATGGTTAGTGGTTAAGAGTCAGATGCGGGTGGCATCTGATTTAAAACAATTGGAGAAACGGTTAGCCAAACATTTCACACTCGCCACTTCCGCACTCAAGCAATTAGAAAGCCAACGGTTTGCTTGTCAACCAGATGCCACTTCTGCTGCGAGCGCATTTTCGCAACAGTTACCTTACCATCAATTGCACGACCTGCAAGCGATCGAAATAGTTGAATATGCCAGACGTCGGGCTCAACAAACCATTGATAATCAAGTAGGTAAGCCTACGACCAAACCAACTCTGCGGTGGGTGTTTCAATGTTTTATGTCGATTCATTTGTTGACAATTAATGGTGTCAAGCACATTGCCAATCTGACGCAATAACGATTGTAGATTATCCAATTCTTTGGCGCTCCTTGCCGTAAATATTATCTTCTCTCTTGAGCTGCTGTGCCATCTCAATTGAAAAAATTCCCGGACGATCGTGCTACCTGCGGAATGTGGGTTACAAAGGTTCTTGAATTTACCTCAATTAACCCTCCACCAGGTTTGGTACCCCCTCATAACTTATTGATTAACCACCTATTGCCAAGTGGGTCAGACTTTATCCATTATCATCGAGCGCACCCAATGGGGATATATAAACATACTCATGGTAAGCCTGGTGTGGGAGAAGAAAGCTATCCCTTTATCCTGGTCGCTGTTACCCAAGCTAGGAAGTAGTAATTTGACAGCACAAAGGGACGCAATCGCAGAAATTTTACCGCTCTTGAAAGATTATAAAGTAGTGGTTTTAGGAGACGCCTAAATTTTCCTTAGTCGAGCTGGTTAAGTGCCTCCCTGAGGCAGGTGTATATTTTTGTTTACGGCTTAAAGCTCTCTTTGTATCGAAACCGAACCTCAAATCTGGCAGCCGTTGAAGCAGGTAGGATTAGTTCCCGGAATTTCTCTCTATTCCCCTGGAGTCAAAGTCAGAAAGACTCAACCGATAGGGGGATTTGATGGGGTGCATCTCACTATTGCAAATCTCTGAAAAAAGGGCGAAAATAAAAAAGCTAGTAAAACTGTGAAAAAAAATGACACCCGAAGACCAAAAGCGCCTAAAAGCACACTTAAAAGAGGTAGCATCCATTCTTTACAGAAATACAGATTCAACGGAACTGTCCAATTTTGAAAGTATCGAAAAATCTCTGCGTCAAAAAATATTATCAGAAGTGGGACCAGAATTAGGTAGCTTTTTTTTTCAACAGCATCAGGAATTAAAACAGGAAGAACGCGAACAGTAAAATCTGTAGTTGGGTCGCTCAGGATTACAAATAATCAGGGGAAATATTTCGGGTTAAAACCTTATAGTCAACTCAGTCCCCTGATGGAAAAGTGTGCTCTGATAATCAGAAATAATGAGTATTATCAAAAAGGAGAAAAAAATTTAGAAACATTCATAGGAATCCCAGTGTCTCATAGTACATTACACAGATTAGTAAAGAGCCAAAAATTTGAATTGCCTACATCTAAGCAAGGAGTCCAAGAAATTTTCTTAGACGGAGGCAAAGTCAGGCTACGCAACGAAAACAAGGGCGAGCCATGTTATTGGAAAGATTATAAAGCCCTGTGTTTAGATAATGTTTATTGCGGAGCATTCTTTCAAAATGATCAAGATTTAATTGATTGGACTAATAGCCAAAAATTACTACACCCTATGTATTGGGTAGGAGATGGTCATCCCGGAATTTGGAACTTATTTCAAGAAATTGGAGTGACTGAACAAAGGCAACAAATCTTAGATTGGTATCATCTGAAAGAAAATTTCTATAAAGCAGGGGGCTCACTGAAACGCTCAAAGCAAGCAGAAAGTCTGTTGTGGTCAGGTCAAGTTAATCAAGTGATAAATTTATTTAAAGACTTGAAAAGAAAAGCATTTAAAACATTTTGCACTTATTTAGAAACCCATCGCAACCGAATAGTTAACTACCAATACTATCAAGAAGAGTCCCTGAGTTCTATCGGTTCTGGAACAGTTGAATCAACGATTAAACGCATTGGGATCAGGGTGAAATTATCGGGAGCGCAGTGGAATATCGAGAGTGTTGCCTCTATCCTTTCTCTGCGCTGTGCTTATCTCAATGGCCAACTTTCCACTTGATGTATTTGCCAAACTGAGATGCACCCTAGTTAACCTTGTCAGCTCTCTCTAAATTCACCACAATTTCTACTCAGCCTTAGCTGAGTAAATTTGTGCTTAGTCTAAACTCCAAAAGAAAATATGGACGTATTTTCCACTTATAAAGAGACTTTGGACTTAATTTGGGCTTAATTTTTGTTTAGTCCCGCTAGAAGTACGCTCGCCCCTCAGGCTCTATTCCAAAAACCGAATAACAAAATCCCCGACTTCTTTAAGAAGTCGGGGATTTAACTGCGATCGCATTTTAGGTTAAGCGTTTCGCCTGTTTTTATGCCAAAACTGGCACCGGTTGCGGCCAACGGTTCATGACTTTACCAATCACCGCCAATTCTTCCATCAACTTGTCGAACTGATCCGGTGTTAAAGATTGTGGCCCGTCAGACAAAGCTTTTTTCGGATTCGGGTGCACTTCAATCATCAGCGAATCAGTACCAGAGGCGATCGAAGCAAACGCCATCGAGGGTACAAACTGCGCCCAACCGGTGCCGTGACTCGGGTCAACCATAATCGGTAAGTGAGTCAGAGTCCGCAATACTGGTACTGCGGATAAATCTAGCGTATTGCGGGTATATTGCCTGTCATACCCCCGAATTCCGCGCTCGCACAAAATCACGTTCGGATTGCCAGAAGCCATGATATACTCAGCAGCCATCAACCATTCTTCAATGGTGGCCGAGATGCCGCGCTTCAGCAAAACGGGTTTGTCTTGAGCTCCGACTTTCTTTAACAGTGAGAAATTCTGCATATTTCTCGCCCCGACTTGGATCACGTCGGCTACTTCCACGATCGCACTTAAGTCCGCCGCATCCATAACTTCTGTGATAATTCCCAAACCGCTAGCTTCCCGCGCCGCAGCTAGCAATCCCAAAGCACTCTCGCCGTGGCCTTGGAAAGCGTAGGGGGAAGTTCTCGGTTTGTACGCCCCACCACGGAGAAAATGAGCTCCAGCAGCTTTGACGCGCATTGCTGTTTCGACAATCATTTCTTCGTTTTCGACCGAGCAAGGGCCTGCTACGATCGCGATCGGGTGATGCAAGCCGATCATTACAGTTCCTAAAGGAGTAGCAACCGCTACTTCGCTGGCTTCTCCTTGGCGGTACTCCAGAGAAGCGCGTTTGTAGGGTTTTTCCACGCGCAGGACTTCTTCAATCCAGGTGCTCATTTCGCGCAGTTGCATGGGTTCGAGCTCTGCGGTGTCCCCTACCAAACCCATGACGACCTTGTAACGGCCGACTATTTTTTCTGGTATCAAACCCCAGTTAGTGCGGAGGTCTTCGTCTAGTCTATCGATCTCGGCTTCTGGAGTGCCGGCTTTCATTACAATAATCATATTTTTTTGCCTTTTTAGTTGGGCTAGAAACGGATGATGACTCTGATGCACTGAGAAAAATAGATGCAATGGCGATCGAGAATCTATTTATATCAGTATTATTAGCATTGTTGTGGGGCGGGTTCTTGTTCCCTCCCCAAGGACAAACTCGCTAATGGTTAACAGCTTAGTTTTTAGCTAATGACTAATGACTAATAACTAATGACTAACTTTTTGGCTTGGCGGCGCGCCACGCTTCTCGCATCCGTCCAAAATTGGTATTAAATTCTTCCCACCCCAGAGTGCTTCCTGAAATTTCTTCATCCCAGGAAGCCGAGAGGACTCCGTAGCTTAATCCCAGAACGCCTAGACCAAAACAGCCCATGCTTACCAGCAATACTGCTGTGTTGGGCAGATCAAACAAGCCCTTGCTGACTACCAAATAGCTGACAAAAAATGTGCAAATTCCCAGCATTGTCGGTATGCCACAGAATACCGCTATGCGGGATATCATGCGTTGGCTGACTACTTCTGGGATGGATTGCGACTGTTTTCCGGTTTTGTTAGCTTTCGGTTGCTTGTCGGCAGAATCCGACTCTAAGGCTACGCTTGCTTGGGGTTCTGGGGGCTTTTTAGGCGTTTTTTTACGATTTGTTGCCGGTTCAAAGGGCAAGCGCTTGCGGGGTGGTTCGGAGGACATATTTTATCTCTAACCTGAAATCTCGAACATTTTTCAATAAGTCTTGGTGTTTGTCCAAGATTAAAGAATATTGTCGCAAATTTTGGCTTTGGTGTTTAGCCGCGAATGCCTAGACGGGCAATCAATGCTTTGTAGCGATCGACATTTTGCTTTTGGATGTATGCCAGCAGGCGCTTGCGGCGGCTGATCATCATCATCAAACCGCGCCGGGAGGCGAAGTCTTTTTGGTTGATTTTCAGGTGGGCGCTGAGTTTTGTGATGCGATCGGTCAGCATGGCGACTTGGACATCTGCTGAGCCGGTATCGGTTTCATGGGTTTGGAAGTCGCCCATGATTTCTTGTTTGCGCTGTTGTGTAAGAGCCATGAATTGATTTTAGTTTTTTTTGTACGATTGTCACAATCTCCTATGTTATCACAGGGGAAGCATAAAAACGATAAAATTTTTGCCACGGATTGGTTTGTTGACCCGGCCGAATGTTGGTTTTTATTCCCGGTTTCGGGATCGGGTAGGCGATTATCGGCTCAAATAGGCGATCGCCTCACGTATCCATTCATCGGCATTCGCTTTGGCGGATAAAGTGCTGTCTTGACTAAGGGTTTGCAGCGCTTGCAAGACTTCAGCCGCAGTGTATCCCATCGCCAGCAAGATCATCTCGACTTCTTCTTGAATAGCTGGGGGGACTCCGGCGGCGACTGAAGTTGTCAAACCTGCTTGCTGTCGCCATTCGGAGAGTTTGCTTTTGAGTTCTAGGGCGAGACGTTCTGCGGTTTTTGTTCCCACGCCCGGAGTTTTGGCGAGGATGCGGGTGTTACCGCCGACGATCGCCTGGACTAAATCTTGCAATCCTAAAGTATCGAGAAGTGCGATCGCCAGTTGAGCACCCACACCGCTAACACTCGTCAACTGCCGAAACAAATCGCGTTCTGCCGCGCTGCCAAAACCGTACAATACGATTTGGTCTTCCTTAACTTGCTGGTGGGTAAAAATTTGGGCGACTTCGCCGGATGCTGGCAATTGACCGGTCACGCGGGGCAAAATTTGGATTTCATAGCCGATTTGATTGACTTCGAGAGTCAATATGACGCGGTTGCTGCCTTTGGCGATATCGGCGACTGTGCCTTTGAGATAGCTAATCATAGAGTTAATAATACACCGCTATTGGCTTTCATCAAACTCGGCGATGATGCTGCGGATTTCGTTGAGACTGATGTCTGTGCGATTCCGTTCGGGATAGCTTCGCTTCACGGATTTTGAGTATTATGGTTAACAAAAGTACGATCGACGGCTATTCAAGTTGAGCGATCGTGCGATCGTCTAAAATCTAAAATCTAAAATCTAAAATCGATCGATGCCCTCCCACATTTGAGAAAGAGGTATTCGCTGTCCGGCTTTGGCTTCCTGCAACGATCTTTTGAGACTAGCTTTTACTTCTTCAACTGGAGTATCGTCGGGGTCGTCTTCAGCTTCATCTGTAGGTTCGGGAAGAAGGACGATAATTCGCACGGGGCCCGGAGTGTCTAGTGTTAAAGGTCGATCGAGAATTAATTGACCTTTTTCGTGGATTCTTGCTGGGACTTCCAAGGCTTTTATTTGTTTTCCCGTGACTTTTTTAATTAATACTAAGCTCTAACGCTGAGCCAGCGATTTTGTGAGTTTTTAATTCAAAATAAGATGTTGTTTAACCAAAGACAAATCCGTTTTACCAAAATTCACAACCAAAGCCACATTGAAATTTTCCAAGGATTTGACAAACCACATAATTTCATTAGAAGCTTTACCTTCATAGTGATTAAACAAAATAGAAAATCGCTTTTCCAGCTCTGGTTTGACTTTGCCCGAAAGCAGTACAAGTTTCAGCAGTAAACCCATTGTTCTGCTGGCGCCGAGGTTGTACACCAAATCGTAAAAAACGTAGTGGCTGGGATGTTGGGAATTTTCCACTACTAAGAAGTTGAACAACTGGTGGCAAGTCCGAACTAACAATGGATTATTGAATTTTACCGAGTCATGTTCTCGCAATGTATTTTTGATTTGTTTGTACAAACGGTCATTGAATTGACGCCCCCCGTATTCTGGTTCGATAGACGCTATTAAATATTCATATAAATCAACTTTAAATGAGCCGTAAGATGGAGTTTGTCTGGAATCTCTCAGGAAAAATTGAGCGGCTTCTTTGTAGCTGCGATCGCCTGCTACTTTCCCGGCAAATTCCCTGACCGCTAAGTGCAGTTCTGCATCGTTCAAAAGTGTGGGATTAGGCGCTCGCTGCACAATTCCTATTTCTGTATTTCTCGGCTCAACCAAATAATTTAAATATTGAGACAAGTGTGTTTCAAACTGTTGCTGTCTTTGAAATGCCAGTTTTTGAATGGTTTGTTGGTCTTCCTCAATGCTGCCCTTGCTCAGTAGAGAATAGCCGTACAAATAAGGATACCGACATATCAATTCGCCTAAAGGAGAATCAGTATCTTGTTGCTGCGGTTCCGCCTCTCTATCTAGGGCTTTTACTAAGCGCTCTAGGGTCTGAAATTCTTCACTTTTAGTAAAGAAAGCTATTTGTTCTTGCAAGCGCTTGACTATGTAAAATTCCGTCCCGAATCGGGGAGAACTCTGCTTAAATAAAGCTACTAAATTTGCAATCGCGAACTGGTTGTGTGATTGCAATTGCCAGCGGTTGATCGGGATGTAGCAGCAGCGGTGTAGGATATATTTAAAGTGCTGATCCAATCGCTTGACGGAGACTATACTGTACAAAGTTGCTTCAATCTCTCGATCGGGATACCCCATGCCGTCGATAAATAGCTTTCGGAACCGCTCGATCACCTGTGCGGGGGATTCTGTTTCCACGCAGGAGACGATGTGATCGTACAATATCTGTTCGTTGCTGCCAGTTGGAACACTATCTGAGGGCGGGGTGAGGATGCGGCTGTCTGCATCTGTGTCTACGCTGCTGTCTGCAACTTGTGCGACAACCACTGTCGGTTGTTCCCCAAAAGTTCGATCGGGATTCAAGAACCAATAGTGTTCTTGGCTTAATTGTTTGTTCGCAGCCCAATCCAAAGCTGACTGCAAACTTTCCCCTGTCAATAACAGGGATTCATCTTCGCGGTCTGAAGCCAGCCATGCTGCTAGGGCCGAGTGGTAGGGAGCCAATTTTCCTAGCTCTTTTTCCACCCAGAATGGATTAAAAACAGACTGATAAATTAGGTTGGCAACTATTAATTTACCGTGAGATTTAACCACCAGTCCTGACAGTTGCAATTCAATTTTTTCGGGAGAGTAATCTGCTGGTAGTCCCTGCGATTCGCCCGGTTTTGTTGCCTTGACCGATTGCAAAGCTTGCTGGTACAGCGTTAACAGCCGCGTGAGGTCGCAGTGGCTATGGAAAATGTGATCGCGTATGGGTATCAAATGTTGGGGTTCGTCTTCTTCTTCCCAATTTTTAATAATTCTGTGTTTGACCAGTTTTTCAACCTGCTGAGCTTCGGAATTTCTGCCAATGAAAGGCCCGTATTCAAGTACCAAGTGGCAAAGTTTGTGAGTTAGAAACGGTTGACCACCCGTCCAAGCTAATATTTCTTGGAGCACTTTTTGGGGGCGAAAAGCTTTCAGGGCTAATCCTTTGGCTAGCGGCAAACTTTCGTGCAGTTGGAATCGACTTAAATGAATCTGCCGTCCAATATTAAAAGGGTTGCATCTTGGATCTCGGATCAATTCTGAGGGGGCTGCTACTCCCATAACAGCAAAAGTCAGGCGATTGTATTCCGGTTGCTCTGCCCGCTTGGAGTAACAAGCCCGGATCAAAGCAAAAAAATCGCTGGTACTGAAAGTTAGGCTGCTGATGCTGTCAATGTCATCTAAAAAAATTACCAGATTTTGCTGAAGTGACTTGAGCAAAACTTTTTCGATAAATATCTCCAATCGCTGCACCGGCGATAGCAGTTCGCGATCGTTCCACCACTTGATGGCATCAAACCTGTTTGTGATGTGTAAACTGCTTGCCATGCGGTACATGATTCCTGCGTACCACTTTTGGGGGGAGATATCTGGGCTGCTGATGCTTCTCAAGTTGATGGCAGCAAAAACTGTACCTTCGGCTTGCAACCTTTTGGCCGTTTGCACTAGCAGGCTGGACTTGCCCATTTGTGGCGAACTCAACACGTAGCAGAAGTCTCCGGCTTTGAGTCCTTCGTAGAGCTCGCTGTCTGCCGATCGCCTGACATAGGTGGGCGCACCGGCAGGCAAATATCCTCCGACTTGATATTGGTACGTTGAGTTGAGTTCTGCTGTCATCTGGGAATTCATCAAGATTTTACGCCCCTATGCTGTGCGATCGAAAGGTTACAAATTGGAATTATTGCCAGCTTACTATGGTGGAAAATTTTTGTTCCTCTTTCTCTATTGTCTACTAGCTCAGCTTTCTCCTTGTCAATCTTTACCGTATCTTTGCAAGCGTTCGCCCCAAATCCTACGATCGGCTCAATCGTAGCTCGCCACTTGATTTTTTACACTCGTTCACATAATTGATGAATTTTCACTCGATGGGATTGAGAACGCTAAAACGCCCTTTTTTTCACATTTTTTTACAATAATACTTTAAATATCACCCGGTGGTATGATGTTGGGAGGGAAACTCATAACCACAGCGCCGTCAACCTTCTGCCTTCAGATCCGCCTACCGGATGCCGGAGAAAAACGCGCTCGCAATGGCTGCCAATAAAAAACCCCAGCGTTTTGCTGAGGACTGCTTGAGTGGGAGATATCGTTAATCTGCGTTTTTTTAGTTGACTTAGATTGCATGGAATTCCATGCTGCTGACTTTCCCCGGGCTTTCGCGTTCGGGGATTCCTAAGAACAAACTTTTCAGGATGCATCCACAAAAAGTTTAATTCTTAAAGGCTTTGTCAGTACCAGGCTAACCACTTACTCAACTATAAAAGTTAAGTCGGTGGCTAATTGTAGAAGATGCGCCCTGATGGCTTAACTACCCGATGGATTAGCACCCTGATGGCATAACTCCCTGATGGATCGACGCCCTGATGGCTTTCGCTCCACTACCCAAAAAATTCGGGTTGATGGATGATCGTGGACGTTAGTAACACGTCACTTCCGGCGTTTCCGATCACAAGCGGGTGTGCCTGTCTGAATTGATTATGGCAGGCAGATTTATCAGAAGACAAGTGGGCTATTGCATCAACCCATTTCTGACAGATCGGGTTAGCCAAAAAGTGTCAATCTACGGAAATCAGGGTCATCGAACATGAAAAACAGCATCTTAGTATTAGGGGTAATTGCCTCGGCTGGCTTCGGCTTTTTCCAGGCAGGCAGCGCCAGCGCTTCAGCGATCGCCCCACAACCTTCATCAGCCAGTAGTTTGACGGCTTGGGAGAGTCGTCCCGACTTTAACTACACTGGAACGAATGAGGATGGGGAGGCAGAAGAGGTAAAAACCGGTAAAGGCAGGAAATAATTGGCGCTCTTGTGGGGTTTGCTCTTGTGCGGTTGTGGTTGTGGTTGTGGTGGCATTTGTTGTCGCAACCGCCTCTGATCGAGGCGGTTAAAACTCGATCCCAATATCAGTCTACCTAATCCCGGGGGTAGGGGTCAGTTTCAGAGAACGGTGAATGGGAAAATAAACAGGTAAGGCGAGTCTGTCGGTGGAGTTTCCCCGCCTATCAACTTCCTTACCTTCTGATGTTCGGGATTCGGATCTGGCACAATCGTATTTGATATCGTAAAAACCCAATGGAAAATACTCTCGAAACTACCCGCAGACAGCGCGTATTGACACGAACCCAGGAACGGCGTCAGGCTACACCTAAAGAAAAACAGTTGATTCACCTGCTAGCCAATATGGCTTGCAGTTTGATTAAATACGACTACAAACACGCAGCCGGGAAGGGCACCCTCCCGCCTTCGGAACGCAAGCGTTTAGCGGAATGGCACTACCTGCGAGTTCAGCAAATTCGCCGGATCGAACGCTCATTGGAGCCCGTAGCGACCCTTAAGCGCGTGTACTACAAGAGCATCCTCAGTCCGAGAGATCTGAAGTCTTTGAAACTTCTGTGGCTGGAGGAGGACAAAAACCGTGTCAAACGGGTCGATCCTGAGTTGGACGACATCCTCAGCGAAGCTTTGGATCGGGGAGATACTTTAAAACAGCTATTTCACTCGATCGAAGTCAAAGAACGTACCTTTTCTGCAACTCCTCGCCCCGGCGCCGTGCCGCTTTGGGTCAAAGAGTGGGAAGACTCGGAATATGACATAAACTTTTTTCCGCCTTCGTTCCCTGCATGGGTTTCGATCGTGGACGACTAGGTTCAAGAAAAACTCTTTGACATGGCATCGATCGTAAAATTCAGATGGTAGACTTATTTGCTATTGCTGCCATTGGCGAAGAGGGTGGGGGCGATCGGCTAAACCAGACGGCGTTGCGCGCAGGCATCCGAGTACAGAGAAGTGAATCGGAGTCAGTACCATTGTACAATGGGGGAAAACCAGGGCTTCAGCTAATCGCTGATAGCTGATAGCTGATAGCTGATAGTTTCTCATGACTGACTCGATTTCTACTTCTCCTCTAGACTCGGCGGCCGAGACAGCCGAACTCCGCTCTCAGTTGAGGTCGGGTTCGGAAAAAACTCAACTGCAACTGCTGCAACAACAAATAGCAGATTCCGGTTGGGATGTATTGATGGAATTTTTATTAGAGCGCAAGTCAGATGCACCGACTGCGGTAATGGGTAAAGCTTACCAAATTCTTTACAGTGCTAATTCTCCGAGAGCGATGGAGTTTTTGCAAGCGAATTTTCCGACTGGGCTTGTGCCACTGCGATCAGACTCTAACATTGATTACACTCCACTGCAACAATTATTGGCGTTACAGGAATTTCAAGAAGCCGATCGCATGACTTTAGACAAGCTTTGTGAATTGGCGGGTGATACAGCTTCCGTGAGAAAGTGGCTGTATTTTACGCAAGTTGAGAGTTTGCCGGTGGTGGATTTGCAAACAATTAACACGCTGTGGAAAGTTCATTCCGAAGGCAAATTCGGCTTTTCAGTGCAGCGGGAAATTTGGCTGAGTTCGGGCAAGAATTGGGATAAATTGTGGCCGCTAATTGGCTGGAAAAAGGGGAATAATTGGACGCGCTACCCGCAAGAGTTTATCTGGAACTTGAGCGCGCCGAGAGGGCATTTGCCGCTGTCAAATCAGTTGCGAGGAGTGCAGCCGTTTGCGGCTTTGATGGCTCATCCTGCCTGGTTGAAGTGAATGGTTTTGGGGCTTTTGGGGAATGTGGGGCGGCTGGATGGCCGGCCCCGCTATTGTTTTTGGGGAATTGGGATTTTGAGTTTTGACGCGCAGAAATTCACAGAAATTCACAGGCGGGACGCCTGTTCCACTTTTGGCATAGAGGGAGAAGGGCGATCGTACTTCTAGGAAAGTTGGGAAATTTTGTATAATTGATATTTGAGTTAATTAGCGAGAGGGCTGGGAGTCATGGTAGGCATCGGAACCAAACTCACTTTAGCAGAATATCTAGCTTTGCCCGACGGAGATGTATATTGTGAGTTTGTAGATGGTGAAGCGGTTCCTAAAGTGTCTCCAAAATTTTTTCATTCCAGTTTACAGGGAGCTTTGTGTCGCCTGATTCGTGTATGGTGTAAAGGACGCGGGCGAGTGCTTCCAGAATGGGCAATTTTGTTAAAACGTCAGGATAAAGATTGGGTACCTGTTCCCGATTTGACCTATATTTCTTATGCGCGTCTGCCGAAAACTTGGCGGCAAAATGAAGCTTGTCCCGCAATTCCTGAACTGGTGATTGAGATTATCTCTCCTGGTCAAACCATGCAGGAATTTGAAGAGAAGGCAAAAGATTATTTGGCGGCGGGAGTTCCGCGAGTTTGGGTAATCGATCCAGAGGCTATTTTAATTAGAAGTTTTTTGACCGATGGTTCGAGTCAAGTTTATACGGATAATACATTGATTGTGGATGAGTTGCTGCCTGGTTTGGACTTGACGACTAGACAGATTTTTGAAGAAGCGGAATTGATTGATTAATTGAGGGCGATCGTACTCTGTGCAAGATATCAGTGGTAGGGTGGGTGACAGCGGAAAAACTTTAACTCGCGGCGGTGGGACTATTGACTGTCACGCACCGCACGCGGGCAAAGCATTGAATAATACGCTGTCACGGGAAACAAGCTCACTTACACTTCGAGACGGATTTTGACTGTAGTGCCAAAAGCTTTTCTGAAGGCTGATTCAACATCGGGAAGTTTTTGAATTGCTATTAGCAAAAGTGGTGTTGAGGAGACTTTAATCCGGGCTTCGCCATCATGGATAGCAATCAGTTTACCGTGCTGTCGCATCAGTTCTTTAGCGCTGCGTGGTGATATGTGAAGTAGCACAGTTTTCCATGTTAGGTCTAGTATTCCTTGCATTGCTTCTTCTATTTGTTTGAGGGTGTCGTTTTTTTTAGGTAAAACGCCTGGTAGTTCCAGTTGAACGAAATTTTGTGCTTGCATAGCCTTAATCCTGATTTGGAGTTGTGTACATCTCTAGAATCCTTGAGGTATAAAAGTTCTATGGCTGTACTTTTTTCACACGGGGCCAGTACCCCCAAAAGTACGCCACATAAACAGCCAAGTAGGTGGTATAATGGCCAGCTCTCTGAGATTATCCATACAAGGGCGAGAAAAAGTTGATCAGGCTAGAAAGAAGAAGGGCTGGACAAAAAGGGCTCCTGCTTGGTATCTGACTGCTAAGGTTGGACAAGACGCGTTGATAAAGTTTTGGGCGCGCAAACCAATTGTGCAAGAACACTTTGTCGATATTTGTAGGGCTGTAGGTTTAGAAGACTGGCAACAAATGGTGGATGACAGTCCAATTCAGCCAACAGCTTCATACATAGATTTTTCGGTCTATGACGATAACTGGGTAGGGGAAGAAAGGGAGAAACTGATTGAAGCCTTGAGCACTAAGGTGTGCAAGTCTTGTCGCGTCTTGATCCTGGTTGGCATCACAGGGATTGGCAAAACTGCCCTTGCTGAGAGGTTAGTTGAGGAGTTGCGGGGAAACTGGAGGGAAGACAAGGAGAATTTTGAAAGCAGGGAGCAAGTTCCAGATTTTGCCAGTGTTGCGCTTAAATGGCTGGAGAAGTGGAAAGTAGATGTTCCACAAGATCAGCGTCAGCCACAGCATCTGCGACAACGCTTAGTCGAACACTTATGTAATCATCAGCATCTAATCTTAATGGATTCTATTGAATACTTACTTACGGGAACTCCAGATGATGGATGGGGTGATTTTGCGGATGAGGAGTGGGGGAAGTTCTTTGTAAGTTTGTTGTATGAACCATCTTGTAAAAGTCGGTTCATCCTCACATCTCAAGATTTGCCAACTAAATTTGAGACAGCAGAGTGCGATCGCTACAAAAATCTCTGGCATTGCCAACTCTTGAGAGGATTAGAAAGAACTGAGCAAATAGCGTTATTCCAAAAAGCTGAACTAGATGGCGATATACAATCACCACATAGTCCCCTGGGAGTAATTGGGGAAGTTTATGACGGGCATCCTTTAGCCTTGCGGACAATTGCCGGAGAAATTAAGGGTTCTTATGGTGGGAAAGTTAGAGCTTACTGGAAAGATAACAGTCGTTACATTGAAGAGGTAAAAGAGGCTATTGACGAAGCTCGTAACCAAGGAATAGTTAAAGGCGATGAGGATAGGTGGCAGTTAGCATCATACACGAAAGTCTTGCGAAGAAAAGTTAAGGAACGGATTGACAATATATTTGATCGCTTAAAAAATGATGTTTATGATGCCTATGTTTTGCTTTGCACTGCCTCAATATATCGCTGCGACGTAAAAGAAAAGTGGTGGCTGATTAATTTAGAAGACGAGGGTTACAGTGAGAAGCAGCAACAGGATGCAATGCAAACTCTGCGCGATCGGTATTTAGTTGAAGATGGAGGAATTGACGATGAAGATAATAGGCTGGTGGGACAACATAATTTGATTCGCAGTGTGGCGATCGCTCACAGATTAATCCTTCCATAAAAATAAAAAAATCGGAGAAACTTACTATGCAAAATAACCTGCTCCCATCTGGTGAGTTGATTGTGGAAAAGTTAGGTATCAATTCTCATGATCTCCGGGCCCAATTTCCAACTCGCGAGCAGCGGCTTCAGTACAGAGCAGTTGTACAGTGGCTAACTGATTATAAACCGAAGTCAGATGCTTCCAATCTTGAGAAAGTCCGGGGATATTTGGAAGCGTTTTACCATCTTTGTGAAGTCGAAGACTGGAAAAGAGCTAGTGAAATCCTTTTTACTTCTTTAGATAAACAAACACATCAAAATTTACACAATCAATTGGGTAATTGGGGATACTATTTACAACAGATTGAAGTTTATAGCCGGATTTTACATAAGTTAAACGGTATAAAAAATTTTAGTTTTTTAAATGGTCTGGGCAATGCGTATCAAGCTTTAGGAAACTATGAAAGAGCGATGGAATACAATCAGCAAGCCTTGAGTATTGCACTGGAAACTCAAGACCGCCATCTAGAAGGCATAGTTTTGGTAAGTCTCGGAAATACTTATTTATCTCAAAGAAAGTTTTCCAAAACAATGAATTGCTATCAGGATAGTTTAGCTATTGCACAGCAAATCCCAGACCGTCGTATGGAAGGCGTGGCACTAACAAATTTGGGCGGTTTTTACCATATCCAGGGTAACTCTACTCAAGCAATAGAGTATTTAAAGCAAGGTTTGCTCATTGCACAAGAAATTTACGATCGCCAACTTGAAGGAGCCGCATTAGGAGGTTTAGGAGTGGTTTACCGCTCTCGTAAAGAATATGCTACAGCTATGCAATGCCTACTGAAAAGCTTGAATCTTATGCAAGACATTCAATACAGTAAAGGTGTGGAAAAGTCTTTTATGAATGTGGGTGCAGTTTACCGTCGTCTCAAAGATTATACTAATGCGGTTGAGTGTCACAATCAGCATTTATCAATAGCAAAAGAAATACAAGACCCATTGGGTCAGAGACAGGCACTAGCAGATTTGGCATGGATTTATTACCGACAAGAAGATTACAATCGAGCTATTAACTTTTACCAGCAAAGTTTGAGCATTGCGCGACAAACAAAAAGTGACATTGAAGGAGAGTTTTTGGCCTTGTTTGGTTTGGGAATAACTTACACAGCTTTAAAAAATTATATCAAAGCAATTGAGTGCTATCAGCAGGCTTTACCAATTGTGCGACAGATTGGCAACCCGATAGAAATAGCTGTATTATTGGGTATTGCGGAAGCTTATAAGGAACTAAAAAGTTATCCTAAGGCTATAGAGTATTATCAGCTAATATTAATTCTTCTAAGTGAAGTCAATAACAGTGAAGCCGAAATCTTGGCTCTGGTTAGTGTGGGAGAGATTTACTCTCAGCAAGAAGATCACGTAAAAGCAAAAAGTTGTTACGAGCAGATTATATTATTGGCACAAACAACAGGCACTCGTGACATGGAAATGGTAGCATTAACTCGTTTAGGAGCTACCAATTTAAAACTAGGATACAAACCACAAGCTATTGAGTTATACGAGCAGACATTGCCAATTGCCAAGGAACTTGGGGAATATGAACGAGAGATATTAATACTGATTAAATTGGTTTTTTTGTATTTAGAACAGCAAAGATATTCCAAGTTATTTAAATCTTTAATTCGACTGGCATTTAAACATTGGTTGGTTATACCAATATTTATTGGATTATTATTTGCCTTAGCCTTAATAGGAATATTTTCTGTTATTCTATCAGTGATAATTTGGGGATTGATTGCACTTTTCCTCAGCGTAATGGTTACATTTATCTTGTGGCAAGTTTTCCAAAGTATTAAAAATAGTCAGGATAAAGGTGAGTGATACGCAACTTTTTAGTGTACAAACTGACCTAATTTGTAATTTGCTTTAATTTTATCGCTGTTTTGATTATCCATCAATTACTATCCAGAACTCAAAGACTTTCATTAAGTTGCTTCAGATCCCCTTGCGGCTGCACTTGCTTGTGCAAACTAATTTTATCGCCCACTTCATACCCCGAATTAAAACCGGCCTCGCTGCTGACTTGAGAATCTGTTCTCGTTTTGATTTTAACCCCTCGGCCCTCTAGATAATCCGCGATCGCCTGTTGATTTTTCTCAAACATCGATCGCACTACAATCCCTGGAGTCGCCGCCACATCTCCCGAACCCGGAATCCCCGACTCTTCCATCTCCTGTTTTTGTTCCAACAATCTTTGTCTCAACCTTGTCGCGCATCCAACCCGAAAAGCATTCAGATACGCCAACCCCCTGCCGTTTCCTTTGCGGTAATTTGCTCTTTTTTCAATTGCCGAACTCAAATACTCGTACAGATGTTTGCAAACAATCAGGTTGGTAGAAGTTCCCACCAAAAACATACTGCCCGTATAAGTATTTCGCATGGCATTGCAACCGTTAGCGTCGGCAATTCCCGAAAGCAGCATCATTTTCCAAGTGACAAATTTCGATGTTGTTTCAACTGAGTTTTCGTCAATCTCTTCTTGGTGATTTGGCCCTAAATCCGCTAGGCTGAGATTGTACTGTGCCAGTAAAAGGGAAGCTTTTTCGGCTGCCGCAGTCGATTCGTTTTCATTGGATGAGGTGGCGAGGGCTAAAAGCTTTTTGATTCTTTCGACAATACTTGTGTCTGCCATTTTTCAATCAATTTTAGGGTGAGAGTAAGCGGTGGCAAGGATGCGGGGATATTCTCATTTTAGTATAGCTGGGAATGTACGAGGTTTTTTGAGGAGGATTTTTTTGAACCGCAGAGGGCGCAGAGGGCGCAGAGAGAGAAACAAAACAGTAGATTTATTTTTCTTTAAACTCTTGTGGGGTGGGCTTTGAGCAGCGCCCTAAAAGTTAATTTTAAATGCAGAATAACTTAACTATTCGAGGACTTCCAGGACTGATTTGGGCAGCAATTTATCTTTAAACCAGACTACTTTTGCTGGCACGTCATTTACATTCACCCCCGCTTTTTCTAAATTCAGCCGTTCGGAAATAGCTAAAATCAAGTTATCGCATTCAGACTTCTGTACTTGTGCAAATTTCTTTTGCAAATACTCAGGCCGCCAATAGCCAACTATTTCTAATAAAAATACTCGCCCATCGGGATGCACCAACCGAAAGTCGGGAATCATCACACTACCTGGAATCGGAATTAAATCAACTTCTCGCTCTAGTTGCCACTCGGTTTTTGTGGAATTCCATCTTTCAGCAAATGCGGCTTCTAACATACTATCATAAGGCTTGCCAGGGGGATAGTGGCTGACTAAACCGCAGTCGGAATCTAGGGTGAATTTACCTGTTTTCAAAACGCCACTAAAAGGGTCTTTTGTGTGCAGTGTCGAGTGCATACTCCATTTAGTGACGTGCAGCAGTGCGGGCAGCATTTTCGCCAGGGCTAAGCCGTAGCGGGTGCTGGGTTTGAATAAGCTTGTAGGGCCGTCTATTGTCAGTGTAAAACCGTGGTCTGCATCGCCTTCGATGTAAGTCATTAATTGAAATAGTTTCAGATAGCGAAATAAGAGTTTGTATTCTCCTGGATCGTTGCGGTGGGCGGTTAATTGGACTTGACTTGCTCGGTAAAATATGCCTTGAACTTGAGAAAGATTGTATTTGTGAAGCAAGTTTTCGGGTGTTGGTGCATTAAACTCAGTGAGGATTTTGTTTTCGTTTAAATCCGCGTATAAACCTGTAGTGATTTCGCTGCGTAAAACTTCTCTGTTTAACTCTTGGCTGAGTTCACTTGCTACTTTTTCCAGGGTTAATTGGGTGGATTGAGGGCTGGGAGTCGATCGGGCGGACAATGCAAAAACCCGCTGTCTCAACTCTGAGGGTTCTAGGGGACTGATGACTTCCAAGGTGCAGAAACCGCTTTTTAGCAGGTGCGCTAATCCCCGTTTCAGCCGATAATCCGGGCTGTCGCCTTCTAATTCTAACAAGCGTCCGTCGAGTTCGCCCTGGGTTTTGCCGATCGACTCTTGAAAGCAGTCGATCATTTCTGTAGCTACCTCTAAGTTTTTAGCATCTATCTTGAGGCGTAGCGGAATAATTGATTCCCCGTTTTGGCGGTGACTTAATAAATCAGTGGGTAGCATAAGCAGTGAAAAGTTTTACTCAATTTTTTGTTCAACAATCACCATAACTCCCCTAAGTTTTCCCTCTTCTGTCAAGCTTTGGGTAGTCCTAATTCGGCGTTCGGAACTGACAAGATTGATTGTTTCAACCGCCCTCAGAATGCCAGTTGCTTTGTCCCATATTTGAAAAATTATCAAATTATCTCCAACTTCTGTCGCTAGTGTCTTGTAGTTGGAAAAAACCGACTCTAAACCTTCAATTTGCACTTGCCCTTCACCGACAACATGACCCACAAAATTTTGGGTTTCACTCTTGCCATTGGCATAAGTTTGAACGTTAGTTTGCCTCCACTCGTTGTCAACTATTTTCTGGGTTAACACTGCTGTAAAACGCACGGTTTCCTTGCAGTCGGCATCGAGTATTGTCCAGTCTCCCTCCCATACTCCTGTATGTTTGGGGAAGACTTTAAAGTTAGTTATTTGTGCAGTTTCGCTCATTTTTAGGTAATGTAAATTAGTTGATGTTGAGATTATACTCTACTTTGGCAATCTTCAATCTTCCTTATAATCAGCATTTTTTTTCTCCCCATTTTGCTGGCGATGCGACTGCTTTTTAGTCGCCTCTCGGTTGACTCCGTAAATCGATTGTAGATTGTAGTTTTTAAATAGACCTAGGAGTGATTTAATTATCTAGCCATCTTTTCGCTAAGACTACCCATCCCACAACTAACTTATTTAGGCTTACTACCAGGGAATTTCATCATTGTCTTCTCCCCATTTGGCGGGTGATTCTGCTGCTTTTTTGGTTGTCTCTCGGTTGACTCCGTAAATGGGTGTCGGTTTGACAGTTTCTAATTTCTGATATTCTGGCTTTGGCGGTTCTATTTGTGTTTGTGGTTGGGGTTTGTGAGGCTGCATTCCTCCTCGGCGGCGTTGAGAAGTTCTTTCTTCGCTGGTGTCTTCCGTGACGACTTCGTAGAGAATGGCTAACTTATTTACATCGCTGCTTTTGCGGAGAACTCGACCCAATCGCTGAATGTATTCGCGTTCGCTGCCCGTACCTGACAATATGATAGCAATTCTGGCGTCGGGAACGTCCACTCCTTCGTTGAGAACGTGGGAGGCGACGAGGGTTTTGTATTCGCCGCTGCGAAAGCGATCGAGGATTTCGTGGCGTTCTTTGACTGGGGTTTGGTGGGTAATTGTAGGGATGAGAAATTCTTGGGAAATTCGGTAAACTGTGGCGTTGTCACCGGTGAAAATTAGGGTGCGCTGGGGAGAGTGTTCTGCTAGTATTTGGGCTAAGATTCGCAGTTTGCCTTCGGTACAAAGGGCGATTTCTTTGGCTTGGCGGTGGGCTAGCATGGCGCGCCGTCCCAAGGGCGATCGCGCGCTTGCCATGATAAACTGTTTCCAACCATCGAGGCTGGATATTCTGATGTTAGACTGTTTTAAGAAGTCGTTGCGAATGTTGATTAATTCGGCGTAGCGGTCGGTTTCTTCTGTTGACAGTTTTACCATAATTTGAACTATTTTATGGTCGGCTAAAGCATCGCCTGCCAAATCTTCGGGTCTTTTGCTAAATACTGTGGGGCCGATGAGGAAATGCAAATCGCTGTGGCGGCCATCTGTGCGATCGGGTGTAGCTGTCAGTCCGAGTTTAAAAGGCGCGATCGCATATTCGGAAATTACTCGATAAAAGTCCGTTGGCAAATGGTGGCATTCGTCAAAAACCAGCAAACCGTATTTATTGCCCAAGGTTTCTGCATGAATACTTGCACTGTCGTAGGTTGCCACTAAAATTGGCGTTTTGTCTCGCGAACCTCCGCCCAACAATCCGATTTCGATGTCGGGAAAAGCTGCTTTTAAATTAGCATACCACTGGTGCATTAAATCGAGAGTTGGTACTACAATTAATGTACTGCGACCAGTGACTTGCATGGCTAATTGTGCCAGATAAGTTTTGCCGGAAGCGGTGGGGAGGACGACTACTCCTTGGCTTCCTGCTTCCTGCCAAGCTGCGAGGGCCTGTTCTTGATGTGGGTAAGGCTGCATTTCCACGCTGGGTACGAGTTCGAGTAGTTCGTATCCCCTAGCTTCGTCGGTGAAGTGAATGCACTCGGCTTGGAGGCATTCTACCAGCGGGCGGTAGTGAATGGCTCGAATCCGGTATTTTTCCACGCGATCGTCCCATGTCGCAAAGTCCACCCAGTCTCTGCCTTTGGGCGGCGGGTGTAGCAGTAGCGTTCCGCGATCGAATGTTAAGGTAGGTATTCGTGGCATTTGTTTTGAGACCCGCTGAGTGCAAGCCTGTTAAATTATAAGTGACCGATACAATATATTGACAGCAGAATCTCTATCAGCTATTATTTAATCACATCTATTAAACGCTAATGTATTTTAAACTTAAATAGCGTTAACTTAAAATTAAAGAGTCATCCTTTCACGATTGTCAAAGTCAATATTTCTTTTTTCTCCTTCTGTACATCATTAGGGGTTCCTTTATAAAAAATATCGTTCACAAATCAAAGAGAATTACCCTGGTATTTTTTGTGATCGACAAAATTTTCCACATATCAAAAATGTAACAAAAATGTAGTAGGTACTTTAATCATTGCTTATGAATTGACAAAAGGACGTAGGTACTCACGACAAAATGCTTGGTATTGATTAGATATTTTTTCCAAGGCTGCGAGTTCAATTATCATCGGAATAATATGTTTGATTTTATAGAATACAAGAAAAGATTTTTACAAGCGACTAAGGACTGGAATAACGAGAAGTGGAATAATTTTGATGACAATCCCTTCCTGCTTTCGGCCCCAAGGCTTCAAGATTGTCACGTTAAGAATTGTCGTTTTGTTGAAAGTCGATTAAAGATATTGGAATATCTGCCTAAAAATAGTGTGGTGGCTGAGGTGGGAACTCAATACGGGCGCTTTGCCGAAAAAATTATGGCTATTGCCAAGCCCAAAAAGCTGCATTTGATCGATTATAATTTTGATTTATTCAAAGCTGAAATCAGCAACAAACAAAAAAGTCTAGTTCAAGAAGGGATAGAAAATGGAACTGTAGAGCTTCACGAAGGCGATTCTTCGACAATTTTAAGGAGCTTTCCTGATGAGTATTTTGACTGGATGTATATCGATGCCGACCACGCATATCAAGGTGTATGCAAAGATATTCAGCAAGGTTATACAAAAGTTAAAGCCGAAGGAATGATGGTTTTTAACGATTACACGAATTGGTCGGTATGCGAGGTAATGCCTTACGGTGTGGCGAAAGCAGTCAATGAGTTTTGTATTGCCAATAACTGGGAACTCGTATTTTTTGCCTTTCAATCCCTAGGCTATCACGATGTTGCAATAAGGAAAAATACTGGGGAAACGGCAGTGCGAATTCCGTTGCAGGAAGCCAATTCCGAATTGCAGAATTACCAATATCAAATTCAACAGCTACAGTTACAGTTGGAACAAGCTAAAAAGACGATCGAGTGTCTGGAAAATGATCGATTTGCGAAATTGCGATCGATCTGGCAAAAAATCCAACAAAAATTATCCTAGCCCAGCCGGATTGCCAAATCTAAAATCTACAAGAGTATTGTCCCGCTGGGGATGGTTTTTAGGTTAGATTCGATCTACGTATGGCTGAGATTAGAGGTTATAGATGGAAATAGGCGTCCCCAAGGAAATCAAGGATTTAGAGTTTCGAGTCGGGCTTAGCCCCACAAGTGTCCGGGCTTGTTCGGACAAAGGCCACACAGTTTTTGTGGAAACGAATGCTGGTGCTGGGGCCGGTTTCGCGGACGAGGACTACGTTGAAGCAGGCGCTAAGATTGTTTTAAAGGCTTCAGATGTCTGGAATCGCGAACTAATTGTTAAAGTTAAAGAACCGCTGCCTGCTGAGTATCCGCTGATGCAAAAAGAGCAGTTGCTGTTTACATATTTGCACTTGGCAGCCGATCGCACATTAACCGAGCATTTAATCAGCAGCGGAGTCCAGGCCATCGCCTACGAAACCGTCGAACTCCCGGACAGAAAATTGCCGCTGCTGACGCCGATGAGTATTATTGCAGGGCGTTTGGCCGTGCAGTTCGGAGCTCGGTTTCTGGAACGACAGCAAGGTGGCAGAGGAGTACTTTTGGGCGGCGTACCGGGGGTGAGACCGGGTAAAGTTGTGATTTTGGGCGGCGGAATTGTCGGCACAGAAGCAGCGCGAATTGCTGTAGGAATGGGCGCGAGAGTGCAGATTTTAGACGTAAATGTCGATCGCTTAGCCTATTTAGAAACTCTGTTCGGTTCCCGAGTAGAATACCTCTACAGCAGTCCTTTGCAAATTGAAGCAGTTGTTCCCGATGCTGATTTGTTAATCGGTGCGGTTTTGGTCTTAGGTAAAAAAGCTCCAGTGCTGGTTTCTCGCGAATTTGTTGCGAAGATGCACCCCGGTTCTGTGATTGTTGACGTAGCCGTTGACCAAGGCGGCTGCGTGGAAACTTTGCGGGTAACTTCTCACACAAATCCTACTTATGTTGAGGAAGGAGTCGTGCATTACGGCGTGCCCAATATGCCCGGGGCTGTGCCTTGGACTGCGACTCAAGCTTTGAATAACAGCACTTTGCCTTATGTTTTGCAGTTGGCAAATAACGGGATTAAAGCTTTGGAAATGAATCCGAGTTTGGCGAAAGGATTGAACGTGCAGAATCACCGATTGGTGCATCCGGCCGTGCGCGAGGTTTTCCCCGATTTGGCCGATTAGATTCCCCTTTTTTCAGCAAATCCCGTAGGGTGCGTCAGATCAAAGCTTGTGGATTATTAATAACGGGACGCGCTCTGACGCACCCTACTCAACTACACAGCGTTTTGCGATGTTTGGCTAACAGTAAATCCTCGAAACTAAAGCATTTCTCAACCCGAACAGTAATTGGTGCAAAATATTACTCGCCGTCCAGAAAAAAAATAAATTCCCCAAAACACTTGACAGATTCGCGAACTTATGGCAAAGTATTAATTCGTGACCGATGCGGAACTGGCGGAATTGGTAGACGCGCATGATTCAGGTTCATGTGGTGCAAGCCTTCCGGGTTCAAGTCCCGGGTTCCGCATTCCAAAGGCAGAAGGAAGTTTGGGGTTAACCCGGTAAAGGCAATAACCCCATTCGCTCTGCTGAATTAAACAATGCTGACAAGTCTTCAAAACCCCCTAGTTAAAGAAATTCGCAAGCTGCACAGCTCGAAGGGACGCAGGGAACAACAATTATTTTTACTCGAAGGGACGCACTTGCTCGAAGAAGCTTGCGCTGCCAAATACCAGCTAGCAACTGTTTGCTGCACTCCCGAATGGCTGGATCAGCACGGGAAACTGTGGGAGCAAGTTGGTAATTTAGCCGATCGCACAGAATTAGTAAGTGCAAAAGTGTTAGAGTCGATCGCCACTACAGTCCAACCCGACGGCATTGTCGCCACCGCACCCCGCACTGCAACAGAACCAGCAAAATTGTCAACTTTAGGAATAGCCCTAGAAACAATCCAAGATCCGGGCAACTTGGGGGCGATCGTCCGCACGGCTGCGGCTGCTAATGCCGACGGTTTGCTGCTGAGCGCAGACAGCGCCGATTTAGACCATCCCAAAGTGCTGCGCGCCTCGGCAGGAGCTTGGTTTAAGCTGCCAATGTCAGTCAGTCCAGATTTAAGCGCCGAAGTCTCCGGGTATAAAAATCGAGGAATGCAAATTTTAGCAACCGTCGCCGGGGCCAGTTTAAGTTATTGGGAAGTAGATTTGCGAGTGCCGACTCTGATAGTTTTGGGCAACGAAGGCTCTGGTTTGTCGGAAGAATTGAGGAGTTTGGCCGATCGACAAATCCAAATCCCCCTGAGTCGTGGCGTAGAATCTTTAAATGTGTCGATCGCCGCAGCCCTCATGTTGTACGAAGCTCAACGGCAAAGAACTGATTAGACTTATTGCATAAATTTTTGATTGATAGGGAAACCGCAGATAAACGCAGATGGAACGCAGATTCCTTTCCAGATAGGAGAGCGAATGCCTGCAATTCAAATCTCTTATTTAATTGTTAATTAATCCTTATCTGTAGGACGGGTTCATCAATATCTGTAACTTCACATTTATAGTCTTGGAGGCACGGGTGGCCTGAAATCGGGTTTTTTAACCAAAATACCTCGTTACAGACCGCAGATTCGCTAAAAAGCCCGGTTTCTTGGGTCGGAGTGCGATCGCCAACTGAAGCGGCCGGGCATTTAAATTGTATTTTTCACTTGGTATTTTTCACTTGCGCTGTGCCCACAGTGTTCCCTCCCCATATCCCCCTCTGCCCCTGTGCCCCTCTCCCCCTCTGAGATTTGGCCGATTTTGTTTATATTGATGCAACTGTGAAGCTAGGAAAGCGGGTACTCTCGTACCAACAGTCCAGGCTTACATGAAATAAATATGAAGAACTGTAGGCAACTGCTCTCACAAATGTTAAGATTCTTAACATAACGTAGTATTGTGCTCGCCCCAACCAAAACCTAACCTGAGACGGTGCTAACTGGGAGTAGTAGCTAGCTACCATAAAATTAAGCCTCTTTAAATGGAAGGAAAGCGCAAGTCCCCGCCCGCTTTCCTTCCCAGCTAAAGCTAGGGGTTTGCGACTACCGCAAACCTTTAGAGGCACAGATCCTCAGCGGGAAAAGCTCATGAAAACTCTTAAGTCCTCAGATACAGATTCTGTTCGCGCTTACTTGCGGGAAATCGGCCGCGTTCCCTTGTTGACCCACGAGCAAGAAATACTCTACGGGAAACAGGTACAGCGCTCAACCGCACTGCATCAGGAGAAAGATATTTTAGCCGAAGAGTTAGGCCGCGACCCGACGGCGGCTGAATGGGCACAGGCAGTTGGGCTGTCTGAGGCACAGTTGCAGCGGACGATCGAGCAGGGGGAAAGGGCAAAGCGCCAAATGGTGGAAGCGAATCTCCGCCTGGTAGTGTCTGTTGCCAAAAAATATATCAAGCGCAACGTAGATTTACTGGATCTAATTCAGGAAGGCACGATCGGGATGCAGCGGGGAGTAGAAAAATTTGACCCGACTAAGGGCTACAGATTTTCTACTTATGCTTATTGGTGGATTCGTCAGGCAATTACCCGGGCGATCGCCGAAAAAGGCCGCACCATCCGCTTGCCGATCCACATCACCGAAAAGCTCAACAAAATTAAAAAGGCTCAGCGCCAACTTGCTCAACAGCTCGGTCGCGCGGCCACGGCTGCTGAATTGGCATCAGAGCTAGAATTGACTCCCAAACAGATTCGCGAATATCTCGATCGCGCGCGCCTGCCACTTTCCCTGGACTTGCGCGTGGGAGACAATCAAGATACAGAGTTGGGCGATTTGTTGGAAGATACGGGTACTACCCCGGAAGATTTTGCCCTGCAATCTTCCCTGCGGACTGACTTAGACCACCTGATGGCGGAACTGACTCAGCAACAGCGAGAAGTCCTCGCCTTGCGGTTCGGTTTAGAAGACGGGCAAACCTTAACCTTGGCAAAAATAGGCGATCGTCTCAACATCAGTCGGGAACGAGTGCGGCAAATAGAACGGGAAGCTTTGACCAAGCTCCGCAAGCGCAAGCAAGATATCAACGATTATCTAGCCAGCTAGCTAGATTGGGGATTGGCGATCGGGTTCCCCCCACTTGCAATCCCCAATCTAAAATCGTAAAAACCGCCGCTTTTAATTCGGTTGTGCCCACTTGGTTGCTATGACTGTCCTGCTACATTAGTAATTACTTAGTAATAAAGATCAGCAGCGATCAGATAAGGGTTATTTAATTTAACTGCCCGCGTCTAACATAACAAGCTGTGTCTGAAACGGAGGTACTCGTGAGCAACTCATCTAATAAATCCCCAGAATTCTTTGAAGAAGACGGAGAAAATACCAACTTATTATGGCAATACGTGCAGTCAATGGCTCCGGACACAGTTTCTCAGTTGTCTAAGCCGACTTCTCACGAAGTGTTTCAAGTAATGGAGCGAAATATTGTTGGACTTTTGGGGAATTTGCCTTCGGAACACTTCGGGGTGACAGTGACTACCAGTCGCGAACATTTGGGTAGATTGCTCGCCTCGGCTATGATTAGCGGTTATTTTCTGAAAAATGCCGAACAGCGAATGACTTTTGAAAAGTCCATACAAGCCAGTGAGAGACACGGCTCGGACGATTAGTAGATTCTTAACATTTAAGTGGTCCAAGTGTCAAGCCCCCCCTCGCAAGATGGGGGCTTAATATTTTAGATTTTGAATTTTAGATTTTAGATTTTAGATTTTAGATTTTAGATTTTAGATTAAATAATTGAATAATTATTGATATTATTCTTAAATTCCCAATACCCAATTCCCAATTAATATGTCTTTTCCTCCTTTGGTCCACAAAGTTATCGGCGTTGCTGCAATCTGGAATGATCGCCAACAAATTTTGATTGACAAGCGCCGACAACATGGACTGCACGGGGGTTTCTGGGAGTTTCCGGGCGGAAAAATAGAGCCTGGGGAAACAATCGAAGCTTGCATCAAACGGGAAATTATGGAGGAGTTGGGGATTGTCGTAGAAGTTGGCGATCGCTTAATTACAATTGACCACGACTACACTAAATTTACAGTTAGACTCTACGTGCACCAGTGCCGCCACGTCAGCGGGGAACCGCAAACGATCGAATGCGATGAAATTCGCTGGGTGACACTCGACGAAATTGACCAATTTACTTTTCCCAAGGCAAACGCACAGATTATTGCGGCACTGCGGAAAAGTTGAGCTGTAATATAAAATTCGGTTGCTACTGAACAACTGCCAAATGACAGCTAACTTTTATTTTTGGACGGGCAGAGTAAAGTGAAAACAACTGCCTCTATCGGGTACAGAATCTACCCAAATTTGACCGTAGTGGGCGCGGATGATGCCTTGACACAGAGACAGTCCAATGCCGTAACCGTCTGTTGATTTATCTCGCTGTAAGCGAAAGCTGTCTTCAAAAATGCTCGCGCAATCTTCTTCAGGAATTCCCGGGCCGCTGTTGCAAATGCTGACTTGAACTTTGTAAGCGGTGCGGTGGAGAATTGAAAGATTAACAGTTCCTCGGTCTGGTGTGTACTTGCTGGCGTTGTCAAGCAGGTTGACTATGACTTGTTTGATGCGATCGGGATCGGCATACACCAAGGGCAAATCTGCGGGAATGTCTGTTTCTAAGTTCAGACTTTTCGCCTGAAATTTGTCTTGAAACTGCAAGATTACATCTTGACAAATCCCCCCCAGTTCGATTCTTTTTGGTTCAATGTGGAGTTGAGCGTTTGTACCCCGGGCTGCTTGCAGGATATCTGTAATCATTCGATCGACAATTCGGATTTGGCGGCGGGCTTGTTTCATCAAATGAGCCGCCAGACTCGGTGTCAAACGCGACTTTTCCCCCTCTTTCACCTTCTGACTTGACTCCAAAGTCTCCAAAGCCAAAGATGCTGCCGTCAAGGGATTACGCAAGTCGTGAGCTAGCATCGCAATAATCCGGTCTTTCAACTGCAACTGCTCTTGCAGGTGTTCTTTTTCCTGTTTGAGGCGAAAAACTTCATCCGAAAGCTGCACAAGTTCGGCGGCGCAAGCAACGGAATAGATGGGTTTTGGGTCAGTCAGGCTGTCAGCAAATGCTGGGGCTGACTGCTGCTGAGCTGCGTATTCTTCTACAGAACGCTTCCAGCGGGGCCACCAGTGTTCGAGTTGGGCGATCAAATTGCTGCCGGCGAGAGTTTGTCGCGGCTCGGGATGAATTTTGAGCAGCGAGGGAGTGGCTACAAGTTTAAAGTGTTCGGCTAAATCGGGCTGTTCTCCTACGTCGATAATTTGAAGCTCAAAGTCGCACTCTGCCTTCAAATCCTTTAGGGACTTGCGGATGTGTCTGGTCTGTTCCCGGGAAGAGGAACGCTTGTCTACAAACAGCAAGAGCTGTAAAAGCGGTGCGGAATTGACCTGCTGTTCGGGAGAACAGTCAGTGCCACTGGTGCCGGGTGTTGGATGGACGCTGTTGAGCTTTTCGATCGGGTGAAAATAATTGAGCATTGCCGAGCCGAGTTATTTCACTTCTACTTTAATTTAATACTTACTTTAGATTTATGCTATTGTCCGATAATTTCATTACAAGCGGGCAGATGATATTTTTGAGATGGAAGAAAAATGAGTCGCTGCGGGTGGTGGTTCAAGTGGCGGCCACCTTTTTTGTGTTGTGCCTGTTGCTGACGCTGCACCGCTACTACAGCTTTTACGCTACTTACGACCAAGGCATTTTCAATCAACTTTTTTGGAACGGCACTCGGGGTCACTTGTTTGAGAGTTCCCTCTCTTCGGCTTTGTCCACTAATGTGGTTCACCAAAATCAGCTCCCGGAAGTATCTTACTATCGGTTGGGGCAGCATTTCACCCCGGCGCTAATGCTGTGGTTGCCAATTTACTCGCTGTTTCCCTCGCCCGTCACTTTGACGGTGTTGCAGGTGACTTTAATTACGGCGGCTGGAGGAGTGCTCTATGCTCTCGCCAGACACTATCTGGAACCGAGGCTGTCGGCGACAATTGTTGTGAGCTATTACTGCGCTAACGCGGTCATCGGCCCGACTATGGGCAATTTTCACGATGTTTGTCAAATTCCGCTGTATGTCTTTGGCTTGCTGTTGGCGATGGAGAAGCGCTGGTGGCCACTGTTTGGGATTCTGGCAACTTTAATTTTGGCCGTGCGAGAAGATGCGGGAATTATTTTATTTGGCGTCGGATTTTACATGATTTTCAGTCGGCGCTACCCTCGGACTGGCTTGGCTGTCTGCATCCTCAGTTTTGCTTACACGATCGTCCTGACCAATCTGATTATGCCTTTGTTTTCTGCTGATATATCCCAGCGGTTTATGATGGAGCGCTTCGGCCAATATGCCGATGGAGATGAAGCTTCGACTCTAGAAATTATTTGGGGAATGGTGAGCAATCCCGGGCGGTTGGTGGCTCAATTATTTACGCCGTTTTTTGGTAAGATTAGATACCTCCTTGGTCAGTGGTTGCCATTAGCTTTGGTTCCCGCTTTCGCGCCTGCGTCTTGGATGATAGCTGGATTTCCGCTACTGAAGCTATTTTTAGCGAAAGGAGAGTCGGTGCTGGCGATTAATATTCGCTATGCGATGACTGTGGTTCCAGGGCTTTTTTACGGGGCGATTCTGTGGTGGGCTGACCGTCAAAAGGAAGAAGATAGAATGGTGAGAGAGGAAAGAATGTTTTTGCGTTTTCCTTCTGCTTTATTTCCTCTGCCTTCGTCTTCAAAGTTTCGCCGCTTTTGGGCGTTTTGCATTTGCTTGTCGCTATTTTTTACCTTCACCTCTAACCCAAATCGGACTTTTTCTTTGATTTTGCCCGATGCGATCGATCCTTGGGTGCAGGTTCCTCTCGTCAGACAATGGCAGCACGTATCTCAAGTGCGGCCGCTGTTGGCTCAAATTCCTGCTGATGCTAGCGTGGCAGCGACGAATACTATTGTGCCGATTTTGTCAGGCAGGCGGGAAATTCTCAGGTTTCCGATGTTTGAACTCCGCAATGATGCGGGGAAGGCAGTGAAGATGCAATATGTAATTGCCGATCTCTGGCAGTTGCAGCAGTATCAGGCTGCGTTTCGCGGGGAACGGGGACAGTTGCGGGAGATCGTACCGGCGATCGATCGAATGTCCAAATCGGGAGAGTACGGAATTGTTGGCTTTGAAGATGGCACGATTTTGATGCGTCAGGGTGCTGTTTCTAATTCTGCATCGGCTGCTGCTTGGACCCGTTTTCGCGGCGAATGGGAGCCGATTTTGAAGAAACGGTAAGCGGGTAGCTACGATCGCCATTGCTTCCTTCAGTGGCTCAAATCTTGAGGAAACGTGTTTTTTTGGCAGCAATGGCGATCGAGCAATTTCGTGCAAAAACCAGGTTTAGGCATGATTTTCTGTCTTTGTTGCTGCCAAAAGTCAGGCATTGGGCATCAACTTACGATCAACTCAAATTTGAGGCTGATCATTTTACAATAAATCTGTTAATCCTAAGCATTAAGTTATATAAATTATTTGGAGGGAGAAAGATGAAAATTTTGGTATTGGCATGGGAGTTTCCTCCCAGAATCGTAGGCGGTATCGCCCGCCACGTATCGGAACTATATCCAGAATTGGTGAAGGTGGGCCACGAAATTCACTTAATTACAGTAGAGTTCGGCCACGCACCGATGTACGAAGTGGTGGAAGGAATACGGGTGCATCGGGTGTTGGTGGGGCAGGCCAGGGACTTTTTTCACTGGGTGGCGAATCTCAACCAAAGCATGGGTCACCAAGGCGGGAAACTGATGCTGGAGGAAGGCCCCTTTGATATCATCCACGCTCATGATTGGTTGGTGGGAGATGCGGCGATCGCTCTCAAGCATACCTTTAAAGTACCGCTAATTGCCACCATCCATGCCACCGAATATGGGCGCTTCAACGGCATCCACAATGAAGGGCAGCGCTACATTAACGCCAAGGAAAACGACCTCGCCTACAATGCTTGGCGAGTAATTGTTTGCAGTGATTATATGCGGCGGGAAGCCGAACGGGTACTATCGACTCCGTGGAACAAAATAGAGGTAATTTACAACGGAATTAGACCAGATAAAAAGCCCAGGTGGCACGAATTTGACGCGATGAACTTCCGCCGCCAGTTTGCGGCAGACGACGAAAAAATAGTCTATTATGTAGGAAGAATTAGCTACGAAAAAGGTATTGCTGTATTTCTGAATGCTGCACCTAAAGTAATTTGGGAAATGGGCGGTAAAGCGAAAATTGTAATTGTTGGCGGCGGCAATACAGACCATCTCAAACATTTGGCTTGGCATTTAGGAATTTGGAATAAGTGTTATTTTACTGGGTTCATGTTTGAAGAAAATCTCGACAAATTCCAGACGGTGGCTGACTGCGCGGTTTTTCCCAGTCTTTACGAACCTTTTGGGATTGTAGCGTTAGAAAGCTTTGCTGCAAGAGTGCCGGTGGTGGTTTCGGATGCGGGCGGACTTCCAGAGGTGGTGCTGCACACTAAAACTGGCGTTGTTACTGAGGCAAACAATCGGGATTCTTTGGCCTGGGGAATTTTGGAGGTGCTCAAAAATCCGGGTTACGCGCAGTGGTTGGTTGACAATGCTTCTCAAGATTTGGAACGCCGATTTAGTTGGCCGAAGTTGGCGATAGAAACCGAGTGGGTTTATAAACGGGTGGTGGAGGAAAGGGCTGAGGTTGATTGGTAAGAATGCTGACTGTTGATTGTTGGCTGTTCACGGTTGACTGTGAGTAGAATATCAAGTTTTTTTGTTGCAAATATTAAGAAATTGTAACACAATGATATAGATACACTCGACCTCAACTTGAGCGCACTCAGAAGATTTAAAGGGAATTCGCATCTTGAATATTTTTAGGGACATCGATCCCCAACCCAGACGCAGCTTACTAACTTTATTCACCGCAGGCCTGCTATTCTGGTCGAGTTTGGCTTCGCTACTGCCAACTTTGCCGTTGTACGTTCAATTTGTGGGCGGCACAAAACAGCAAATTGGCTTTGTGATGGGTGCATTTGCGATCGGACTTTTGCTATCGAGGCCGCAATTGGGTAAAATAGCCGATAGCAGGGGACGAAAACAAGTTTTGCTTCTAGGTGCGTCAGTCGCTGCGATCGCCCCTTTGGGCTACCTGTTAGCTCAATCTATCCCCTTACTCTTACTTATTCGCGTTTTTCACGGCCTTAGTATCGCCGCTTTTACTACAGCTTACAGCGCTTTGGTAACAGATTTATCCCCGCCAGGAAAGCGGGGCGAATTAATCGGTTACATGAGCTTGGTGAATCCTATTGGTCAAGCAGTTGGGCCGGCTATTGGCGGATTTGTGCAAGCTTGGGTTGGTTATACTCCTCTGTTTGCGATGTCGGCAGCTTTCGCTGCAATGGCTGTATTTTTTACCGCCAAAGTTGCGGAACCTAATTTGGCAGATTTAACACTCTCGGACTCGCTATCTGAGGACAAAAATAACCAAAAATACTGGCAAATGCTCTGGAATCCGAGAGTGCGGATTCCGGCTTTAGTGTTATTGGTGGTTGGTTTAGTATTTGGAACTTTGAGCACTTTTATGCCTTTGTTTATCCAAGAAACCAAGGCTAATTTGAATCCTGGATTATTTTATTCTACGGCGGCTATCGCCAGTTTCGGTATACGGTTGCTCACGGGACGGGCTTCGGACAAATACGGCCGCGGCTTGTTTATTTCTGGCGGCTTAATCTGTTATGCCGTATCTATGTTATTGTTGTATTTTGCTAACAACAGCAGTGCTTTTTTAATAGCAGCTTTGGTTGAAGGTTGCGCGGGCGGTACGGTTTTGCCGATGATGGTAACGCTGATGTCGGACAGGTGCGAGCCTTATGAAAGGGGCCGCTTGTTTTCGCTTTGTATTGGCGGATTTGATTTGGGGATTGCGGTTGCAGGGCCGACTTTAGGCTTTGTTGCGGAACAAGTTGGCTACAGAAATATGTTTGGTTTTGCGGCTGGACTCGCTGGTTTGGCTTTGGTGGTTTTTATTACTCAGTCTAGCAAGGGCTTATCTAATTCGATGAAATTTGCGATCGGTCGAGGCGAAGATATTTATGCTTTGAATCGATGAGTTAGCAAAAAAACAGGCTTTCGGGCCTATTGCACAAAGAGTGAGATTTCTTGTAAAATACCCATTAAAAAAGTTATGAATCTTGAATGTTGAGTTGAATTAATTTCTTAATTCAAAACTCATAACTCAAAATTCATAACCTTTAGTAGTGGGCTTGGAGGGATTCGAACCCCCGACCTCATGGTTCGTAGCCATGCACTCTATCCAACTAAGCTACAAGCCCCTGTTGAGTTCAGATTTAATCTAAAATTGATTAAGTTCTTTTCTCACAGAATCTAACAGTAACACCATTACCAAAATAATGCAAGACCTTTCCCAAACTTTTTCTAAATTGCCCGATGTGGCACAGCTAACTCACCTCGACAACAGCGGGGAAGCCCAAATGGTGGACGTTTCAGCGAAGGTGCCGACTGTGCGGCAAGCTGTGGCTGCGGGCCGGGTGCGGATGTTACCGGAGACGTTTGCGGCGATTGAAGCGGGGAATGCGCCGAAAGGTGATGTGTTGGGCACTGCAAGGCTGGCTGGAATTATGGCGGCGAAACAGACGGCGCATTTGATTCCTCTGTGTCACCCTCTACCGCTGAGTAGCGTGGAGGTGCAGGTGATAGCGGATGCTGATTTGCCGGGGTATCAAATTCGGGCGACGGTGAAAATTAAGGCGGAAACTGGGGTGGAAATGGAGGCGCTGACGGCGGTTTCGGTGGCCGCGCTGACTTTGTATGATATGGCTAAAGGATTGGAAAAGTCGATCGCCATTGAGTCAATTCGACTGGTGAGTAAAAGTGGCGGCAAGTCTGGAGACTATGAAAATGTAGAGGCATAAGTTTCCTGCCGAAAGAGGGATGCAGCATTAAAAAAGCTGCACTTATGATTAAAATAGGCACTGAACTACTAATATGAAGTGAAAAACTATGCCTCCTCGTTGGCCCCGCAAACCCGATCGCAATGATCCCGAGTACCGCCGCTTAGATGACCGGATGAATTTTGCTATCCACGTCGGTCTTTTTTCTGCTACCAATTCAGGTTTGTGGTTTGTTCACAATTTGCAAAAGGCTGATTGGCCTTGGGCAATTTCGGTAACGGGTGGATGGGCTCTAGTAGTTTTGGCCCACGCGATTTACCATTTTGCGATCGCCGATTATTCGCCACTCACCAAAGATTCTGGCTGAAGGCAGTTGGCGGCGATTTGTTAAGTCTTTTGATTGATAACAAATAACTTTCGGCTTTTTTGATATGGCTAATACTACACAGGCGATCGAATCCTTAGCAGCCGAAATCGGCGAAAATGTCTACATTGACATTGCCAAGTGGCATTTGTATCTCAATGACGCCCACCTGCATACCGTTGTTGCCCAACAACTTTATTCAATGCTGGAAGATGGCAATTTAGATGCTGACAAAGTTGGACAAGTTTTGCAAGGAATTCCAGTCAAGTTGGGCGGTGGCAAGCGGGAAGTGCCACTGGCAGATTTAATTCCGATGCAGTGTCAAGTTCAATTGATGGATGTTCTTGAGGAATTTCAGCGCAAAATGTAAAGAAAGGGCGGGTTTTGTACGCAGATTGTGGGCGTTGTGTCTGGTGTTTGGCCTTTAACCCGCCCCGAAAATTTTATTTGCGAAAACGCCCCCGAATGCGAGCGACAAACATATCAACTTCCGGCAACTTCATCTGACTGACAAACACGGCAAAAACTCCTAACCCTACAAAACTTGCCACACTCAACTGCACTAATTGAATTACCAAACCTTCAGTACCCAAAACTCTTTGACAGGCTTGCAGAGTAGCCAAGGTAACGAATGCAGTTAGAGAACTGCCAGAAGTTAACCCCAGAAAAGTCAAACTCCACTCCCCCCAAGGCAGGCCACCCAGCTTTTTATCTAATAAGTACAAAAGCATAACCATCGAAGTAAGATTCACTCCCACCGTCGCCAAAACTAATCCGGGCGCGCCAAAAGCTCCTACTAATAAATAATCCAGTAGTCCATTCAAAAAGATATTGATAATACTGACACGAAAAGGGGTTTCTCCGTCTCCCAAAGCGTAGAATACCCGTACCACAACGTCGCGTCCCAAATACACAAACATTCCAATACTGTAAGCCATCAATATCGGCGTGACAAACTGCGACGCTGACCGATCAAAAGCATAGCGTTCGTAAACCACGCGGACGATCGGCCCAGCCAGCGTTACCATTAAAGCGCTCAGCGGCAGCATCGTAATCCCGGTCAAAACTAAAGATTGACGAATTTTATCTTTTAATTCCGGCCAGTCTTTGGGTTCGGTGAGGCGAGAAAATATCGGCAAAAATGGCACTAAAATTACATTAGAAATGATGCCTAAAGGAGTCATAACTAACAAGCCACTGTAACCCAGCGCAGAGGCAGCTTGAGGGATGTAGGATGCAAAAAATAGGTCAGTATAGACGTTAATTTGCAGCATTCCCGATGATAAGGTAGCAGGAACCATCACCTTAATTACTTCTTGCACTCCGGGGCGTTTAAAATTAAACCGCAAACGCAATGTTCCCAGGCCCGCGCGCCACTGCGCCACCAGTTGCACCAACCACTGCAAAACTGCCCCCGCTAAAGTTCCCCAAGCTAACACTAAGCCGCCAATTAGTGCGTATTCTGGTTGAATAATTTTGTCTCCGAGTTGCAGTGCGAGAATCCCCAAACCGCCGACAAGTGCAACGCTGGAAAATAAAGGACTAATCGAAGGCAACCAGTACATATCGGCCGCGTTGAGAGTGCCGAAACCAATGCCGATCAAGCCTGAAAGTAATGCCATCGGTGCCATAATCCGAAATTGCTGGACGGCAATTGCTTTGATTTCTAAACCTTCTGCTGTTCTATTTAATCCAGGTGCTACCAAATCGATCAGCGGATCGGCAAAAATAATTAAAGCGATCGTGACCAACAGCAACAAGCCCCCGACTAAGGTGGTGATAGTCTCGACTAAGGGTGCTGCTTCTTTTTTATCCCGGCGGGCTAAAACACTGACTATGGCGCTGTGAAATGGCCCGTTAATCCCTCCGAGCAAAATAAATAAGAAACCAGGGATGACGTAGGCGTAGTTGTAGGCATCGACGGCGACACCGACTCCAAAGGCTGCGGCGATCGCAATTTGGCGCACCAATCCAAAGACTTTGCTAATTAGAGTGGCGACTGCGACAATGCCGGCAATCCCTGCGAGGGAACGAGAGGGCTTCTGTAATTGGGACACAAATGGTTACAAACGCTAATGCTAAAAGGATTCACTTATTTTAATCGCGAATCGGGAGAATCATATCATGAACTCAGAAAACTTCTATTCCGAATTGCGTTTACTGGACAATTTTATCGATATTACTGACTTGCGGAACTTTGTGGATGTACCCGATGACTGGTACATTATTGTCACAGATATTCGCGGTTCTACCAAAGCGATCGAAGCTGGACGCTACAAAGAAGTTAACTTATTGGGGGCTAGTTCGATCGCTGCTGTTTTGAATATCGCGGGTAAAATAGAAATTCCCTTTGTCTTTGGTGGCGACGGCGCTACTCTTTTAATGGGCCCATCGCTTTTACCCGCTGCCCAGAAAGTTTTGCTGGCCACTCAACAAATGGCTAAGACTGAATTTGACATGGATTTGCGAGTTGGGGCTGTGCCGATTAAACTTGTGGTAGCAGCTAATTACCCAGTTAAAATAGCTAAGTTTAAAGTTTCGGAAAATTATAGCCAAGCTGTTTTTATTGGCGGCGGATTAACCCGTGCTACTGAACTTATTAAAGACGCTGCTGGTGGTAATATTTACAGTATTAAAAATAATGGCATTTCTGAAACCGCCGATTTTTCGGGATTGGAATGCCGATGGCAGGATATTCCCAGCAAGTACGGGGAAATAGTAACGCTGCTGGTAATGGTTCCTTCAGATTTGGGTCAGCAGAACCATCAACGTTATAGAAATATTTTAGAAAAAATCGAATCCATTTACGGCAACGAAGATTGTTTAAATCCTATTAATGGTAAAAATCTTAATTTGACCTTAAATAGCAAAAAGCTGATTAAAGAAATTCAAGTTAAAGCGTACAATGCTAGTTGGTTTGACCGCCAGAGAGATTTATCAAAAATACAGTTAGAAACGGCACTTGGCTCGCTGCTAATGAATTTAAAAGTTAAGACAGAAGAGTTAGATTGGGGAGTTTATAAAGATATTGCGATCGCCGCTACGGATTACCGCAAATTTGATGATATGTTGAGAATGGTAATTTCGGGGAATGGGTGGCAGCGAAAAAAATTGACGGCGTACTTGGAAAATAATTACCGAGAAGGCAAGCTGGTGTATGGTTTGCACGTTGCTGACAGAGCGTTGATGACTTGTTTGGTGTTTGAACGCAGCGGTCGCCAAGTACATTTTATAGACGGTGCTGATGGAGGTTATACTTTAGCTGCAAAGGATATGAAACAAAGAATGAATGAATAAGTAAGCCTACCTAAACTACAAACCGTCGTTTCATGCTATGATGCCTCAATCTAAAATCTAAAATTGAAAATCTCAAATCGAATGACTGACTTAATTTACAAATATCCTCCTCTTTTACCCGGAATTCTCATCAAACGTTACAAGCGATTTTTTGCCGAAATTGAACTAGATTCGGGAGAAATAATCACCGCGCACTGTCCGAATACTGGCCCGATGACTGGTGTTTACATTCCGGGCAATCCAGTGCTAGTATCTCCCAGCGACAATCCCAAACGCAAGTTAGCTTATACTTGGGAATTAATTAAAGTTTGCGATACTGTGCCAACTTGGGTGGGAGTTAATACTGGGCTGCCAAATCGAGTAGTTAAATTAGCTTTGGAATTGAAATTGTTTCCCGAGTTGGGCAATTACAGTTTAATTCAACCGGAGGTTGTTTACGGCACTGATAAAAAAAGTAGAGTGGATTTTTGGCTAACTGGTGAGGAAAAACCGATTTTTCTGGAAGTGAAAAATACAACTTGGGTAAAAGAGGAGTTGGCTTTATTTCCCGATACAGTGACGGAAAGGGGACAGAAACATTTGAAAGAATTGATGGAAGTGGTGCGGCAGGGTTCGAGGGCTGTAATGCTGTATTTTATTAATCGCGGGGATTGTACTGATTTTGCTCCGGGGGATAGTGCCGATCGCCTTTACGGAGAATTGTTCAGACAGGCGATTAATGCAGGTGTAGAGATTTTGCCCTGTCGGTTTGATGTGACACCAGAAGGCATTCGCTATTTGGGGTTAGCAAAGCTTGATGTGTGAGGAGACGATCGTCTTATATTATTAGATTTTTTGCATCCACAATTAAAAGGCGATCGCCATCAACAACCGGGTTTGGTAAAACTATCATTTAACCAAGAGCGATCGCCTCTTATAGTTCAATCTGTAAATAATGGAACTTCCAGCACAAATCCAGGTAAAACATCTTCTCCCGAAAGTTGTGTTGGTAAAGAGCGAACCTCTTTTGTTTGTCCCTGTCGATAAATTTCTACCTGCTGATTCTGTGGATTAAACAACCAACCCAACCGCACCCCACTTTGCAGGTATTCCAGCATTTTATCTTGTAAGGTTTGCAAATTATCCGATCGCGATCGCACTTCAATTACAAAATCCGGCGCTATGGGGGGAAATTTCTGTCGTTGTTCTGGAGTCAGTGCTTCCCAGCGAGACAATTCCACCCATGCTACAACTGAGACAGAGTTGATAAAACTGCTCATCGGTAAATTGAACGCGATCGAGATTAACTTTTAGGGGTAACGTCAGCAAGGTCATCGTCATTAATCCCGATTTTTGAGACCTGATAATTTCTATTTTAATAGAATGTTTCGCTTACAATACACTTGTAGCATCTAATAAAAAAGAGCGATCGCACTATGGGAATGACTCTGACCGAAAAAATATTAGCCAAAGCATCAGGCCGCACTAAAGTCGAGCCCGGAGAAAATATCTGGGTAGAAACAGATGTGTTGATGACCCACGATGTCTGTGGGCCCGGCACCATCGGCGTTTTCAAACGCGAATTCGGTGAGAATGCTAAAGTCTGGAACCCAGACAAAATCGTCCTCATTCCCGACCACTACATTTTCACCAACGACGAACGCGCTAACCGCAACGTCGATATTCTCCGCGATTTTGCCCAAGAACAAGGGATAAAATACTTTTACGACATCACGGATCGATCGGACTTCAAAGCAAATCCCGACTACAAAGGAGTTTGCCACATCGCGCTAGCACAAGAAGGCCACACCAGACCGGGCGAAGTGCTCTTCGGCACAGATTCCCACACCTGCAATGCCGGCGCTTTCGGACAATTCGCCACCGGTATCGGCAATACAGACGCGGCTTTTATCATGGGAACCGGCAAACTGTTAATCAAAGTTCCCGCAACTATGCGCTTTGTGTTCAACGGTGAACTGCCGGATTATTTGTTAGCAAAAGACCTGATTTTGCAGATTATTGGTGATATTAGCGTGGCCGGTGCTAACTACCGGACAATGGAATTTGCTGGCGATACAGTTGAGCGTTTGACGATGGAAGAACGGATGACGCTGTGCAATATGGTGATTGAAGCTGGTGGTAAAAACGGCACGGTTGCGCCCGACAAAACTACGTTTGATTACGTTACTTCTCGGACTGATAAACCCTTCGATTCATTTTACAGCGATGGCGATGCTAAATTTTATAGCGATCGCACCTACGATGTCAGCAAATTAGAACCAGTCGTTGCCAAACCGCACTCTCCCGACAACCGCGACTTAGCCCGCAACTGCCGCGATGTCAAGATCGATCGAGTTTACATCGGTTCCTGCACCGGTGGCAAAACCTCCGACTTTCAGAATGCTGCCCGCATTCTGAAAGGAAATCAAGTCAAAGTTCCGACTTATTTAGTACCAGCAACTCAGAAAGTTTACGAAGATTTGTTTGTCACAAAATACGAAGGTCAAACGCTTTCCGAAATCTTCTTAGCTGCAGGCTGCATCGAACCCGCAGCGCCTTCTTGCGCCGCTTGTTTGGGCGGGCCGAAAGATACTTTCGGGCGGATGAATGAACCCGAAATTTGCGTGTCTACAACTAACCGCAATTTCCCCGGCCGCATGGGGAATAAAGAAGCGCAAGTTTATCTAGCTTCGCCTTATACGGCGGCGGCTTCTGCCCTGACTGGGTATGTCACCGATCCACGCGAATTCCTGTGTTAGAAAGTAGCTGATGTAAGGTGCTCTGCGGCGCCCCCGAAGGCCCCTGGAAGGTACGCCGCAGAGTACCCTACGAGATGAATGTAAGGTGTGCTTCGGCGCACCCGCAAAAATGAGTGTAAAATGACCTATAAAAAAGTAGGAGGACGATATTAATGCCCAACTATCGCCGATTTTAGCTTCCTGGTGGAAGTTTATTCCTAACGCTTGTTACCTACAATCGTACACCGCTATTTTCCGAGTCAGAAAATGTCTGGCCACTCCGCAATGCTGTAGGGGCGATTAAATCAGAATAACCTTGGGAAATTATTGGGCAGTTGTATTGCCCGACTACATCCATTATTTGTGAAAATTACCTTCTAATCATAGTGCCTATGCCAAGCGTCTGGGAGAGATAAAAGTTGTATTTACACAATCTTTGCAAGGTCAAGGAACTTTGGCTCAAAATGCCTCATTTTCTGGGCACCAGCGTCGAGAAAGTGAGGTTTGGGAGCGGCGTTTTTGGGGATATCCTATTTGCAAACAAGATAATTTTGAACAGCATTTAAACTATATTCACTATAATCCTGTTAAGTACAATTTAAGTTATTGTCCGCATTGGTGGTATTATTATAGCTTTAGCTTCTGGTTAAAAAAGATGTTTATTCAGTTGATTGGTGCTGCTATCGTCCTGGCAAAAAGCCAAAAATACCAAATTTTGATGCCATTTCCTATAGACTAGGAGAATACATTCACAGGGCTTATGTAAAAATTGGTTTGACAGGCTACTTATAGCGGTAAGGTGCGCCGCAGAGCGCAACCCTATCATTGTGTAAGGTGTGCACTGCTTGAATTGACAGGAGATTTGCTTTGAAAACACTATTTTTGGCTTGGCAAAGCCCAGGCAGCGGTTCTTGGTTTCCGATTGGTCGATTGACATTTAACGGTAAAGAATACCAGTTCAATTATACAAATGGTGTTCTCGAAGCTAAACTTAAGTGCGGGTTTCAACCCTTGCCATCTTTCCCGAATTTCAATAATGTTTACACTTCACAGAAACTGTTTTCGTTGTTTTCTAATCGAGTGATGTCGCGAGCGCGCCCTGACTACCATGAATTTGTACAGTGGTTGAATATCCCTGAACACGAACATGACCCAATTGCTTTATTGGCGCGCAGCGGAGGCAAACGGGCAACTGATAAATTTGAGGTGTTCCCTTGTCCCGAACCAGATGAAAATGGATGTTACTGTATCCATTTTTTTGCAGATGGACTGCGATACCTATCAAAGTCGGCAATTGAACGGATTAATCGGCTTCAAGTGGGGGAATTTTTGTACTTAGCCCATGAATTTCAAAATCCGGGCGTTTCCCGTCTGCTTCTGTGTACTAAAGATCACTGGATTGTCGGCTATTGTCAGCGCTATCTTGTGGAGGATATTTTTGAAATTATTTCGCAGCATCCAGAAGTGGTTCGCGTAGAAGTCGATCGCCTCAATCAACCCCCAACGCCGCTACAGTTTCGCTTGCTGTGCAAGATGATCGTGGATTGGCGAGACTTTCGCCCCTTCTCCAGTGCGATGTACCAGTCGGTTAGCAGTGATGTTTTAGCGACAAGTGCGATCGGATAATCAGCAACAATAAGTAAAATTCTCATCACAAAGTTAGGGAAGAACCCAAGTTAATTATTGTGAATTCATTAAACCCACTCGGGAATAAAATTGCTCTAGAATTAGAAATAGACTGGGTTTGTTGAATTGTTTATAATTGTAGGATTCATCGGGCAACTTAAGAAAGCCGGTTTCTCGATCGCACAACTCGATAAAATTGCAAGTATTCGGTAAATAAACGTGATGATTACAATCGTGATGGGAGTCTCAGGTTCTGGCAAAACTACTGTTGGCAAGTTGCTAGCACAATCTCTCAATTGGGATTTCAGCGATGCCGACGATTTTCACCCATCAGCTAATATCCAGAAAATGAGTCGCGGCATTCCTTTAGAAGATGCGGATCGCCTTCCTTGGCTATTACAATTGCAAGCTGCAATAGATACGTGGCTGTTAGAAAATAAAAATGTGGTTTTGGCTTGTTCTGCTTTAAAAGCATCTTACCGCGCAATGCTCTACCGCGACCAACAGGGGATGAAAATAGTTTATCTCAAATGTTCTTTTCAGCTATTGGCAGCCCGGTTAACAAGTCGCGAAAATCACTACATGAAAGCAGACTTGTTGTTAAGTCAGTTAGGCACTCTCGAAGAGCCAGAAGATGCAATTATCATAGATGCTTCGCAGCCGCTAGAGGTAATCGTGCGCCAAATTAGAAATCATCTGATGTGCGGTTAATGGCCCACAATAAAACCTCTAATACCAAACCTGGCTTAAATACCTGTTTATTTGTTAGGCCCTCTCAGCCCGGACGAGAGTTTGTATAGTAGGGAGTCCAAACGCCGAGTCTTATCGAAGCTTTTTAACGGGGGTTTAGTATAAGAAGTATTTTTTTTGAGATTCCGGGTTTCTGAACCAAATTTAGCCCCCTGTCCGTTTCCGGGGGAGAGTTTGGGCGTGCTAATGTTTGTACAAATACAAGAAAGCTTCTACTTCAGCGGCGGTTGGTTGAGATCTAATAGCCCCGGGTTTCATGGCTGTCATCGCACCTACCGCGCTCGCATAAGTTACAATTTTTTGGGCTATTTCTGGATCTGCTAAATTCTTAATTCCATGTTTGCACAACTGGCGTACAAAACCAGCCAGAAATGCGTCGCCGGCACCTGTTGTATCCTCAACATCTACTGCAAAGGCGGGAATTTTTCCTTCATTTTCCGAGATACAATAGGCGCAACCTTTCTCGCCTGCAGTCACCAAAACGCCTTCTACAGAATCGAGGCGGTAGGTAATAGCTCCTGCGTCGGTAGTGTCAAACAACCATTCCGCTTCTTCGTCAGATAACTTGACAAAATCAACATTTTTTAATATTTTTCTAATGCGGTCTTTTGCTTCCTCTGGATTTGACCAAAACACTGGACGCCAATTGATGTCAAGTATAATTTTAACGTCGTACCGTTCTGCTAGTTCGATCGCTCTGGCGATCGCTTCTCGACTTTCAGGATAAGCTAATTCTAAAGTGCCTAGCACTAAAAAATCGGCATTTTCAAACAGCACCTCGGGTAGTTGTGCAGCGAGGAGGTGGGTGTCGGCAAAATCCGCAGTATCAAATTCACCAAAACCGGCAAAATTTCGATCGCCCGCTTCATTCCGCAAGACATAAACTTGCCGCGTCGGCGCACTTGGATGCCGCTGCACTCCAGCGATATCAACCCCTACTTCTTGCAATACCTGCACTAGAGAATTCCCCAATTCATCCCCACCTACAGCACCGATAAATCCCGCCGCCGTCCCCAATTTAACCAAAGCACAGGCAACATTAGCAGGAGCACCGCCGGGATATGCCGTCCAAGATTCTACCTCTTCGAGAGATACTCCTGGTTTGTCTGCTAAACAATCAAATAAAACTTCACCCAGACACAGAACGCGAGGATAAGTCATAGAAATTTTAGATTTTAGATTTTAGATTTTAGACCTGCACTAGACAGGTCAATAATGATTTTTAACCCATCCCAGAAAAATTGCAAGCTATTTTTTTATGGCTGCTCCTATAATATCAGACTTATTGTTACTGGTAGTTACTCGCTCAACGCACAAGTGCAGTGCGGGCGTATCAGTTGTTTTACCTGAAAACATCTGCGGGTTTGACCCGGATGTCAGATGGGGGTAGGTAAAGGCAGCATCCGCCACCCGAGGCACAAGCAGTGCAAGCGGCTGTGCGTCTTGCTGTGTCAGCGCTGGGTTGGTACTCCTGGCGATTCTGCAAGCGAGTTGGTGCTTCGGGCCCGAAAGAGTAGCACAACAAATTTAATTTTCTCTTCATACTCGAACCCTCATCCTTTAGAATTGTAGATAGGTAAATATGCAGACATAGGAAAAATTTATGAGTGGGATTGTCTCTGGAACCCCTGTCACCCTGTCGGACAGAGAATTGCAAGTGGTAGAGTTAGTAGCGGCGGGATTGACTAATGAGAAAATTGCCGAAAAGTTAGAGATTAGCAAGCGTACAGTTGACAACCACATTAGCAATATCTTGAACAAGACGCGCGCTGACAATCGAGTTACCCTTGTACGCTGGGCGTTGCAGTGGGGAAAGGTATGTTTGGATAATATTAACTGCTGCCCTTTACCGCGGCCGATCGATAAAGAAGTATCTTAAGTAGGGATTCTGGTTGGGGACAGGCAAAGAAATGATGCAAACGGCACAAGAAAAACAACTCCGCTATCAAATTCAAAGCCCTGGATTGCCGCTGGCGGTGTATCACGAAGTGGCGACCCATTTGCGTCAAGTTGAAGGGGTGCAAACCGGTTTAATTCCGCAGCAGTCGCAGCGGTTTGATTACGGCGACAGCCAAGTTGGGGGTTTGTGGATACAGTATCCTGAAGGGTTCGATTTGGCAGGTCGCGAGCGGGTCGATCGCATTTTGGCTTATTATGGCGATCGTTATGGAGCGTGGGAATTATTAAGTCATTAGTTATTAGGAATTGTTAACTGTTGAATGTTGACTGTTAACTAATAACTAAGAACTAATGACTAATTACTAATGACAACTGCCAACTGACAACTGACTAACAAAATGAGTGCAATTAAAACTTTACCGGGAACGCGGGATATTTTGCCCGCTGAAATTCAATATTGGCAAAATATAGAAGAAGTCGCTAGAACAATTTTGAAAAAAGCGGCTTATCGAGAAATTCGGACGCCAATTTTTGAACAGACATCTTTATTTGAACGCGGCATCGGCGAAGCTACCGATGTTGTGGGCAAAGAAATGTACACTTTTAAGGATAAGGGCGATCGATCGACTACTTTGCGTCCAGAAGGCACAGCCGGGGTAGTCCGAGCTTTTATTCAAAACAGTTTGTACGCGGCGGGAGACGTGCAGCGTCTGTGGTATACGGGGCCGATGTTTCGCTACGAACGCGCGCAAGAAGGAAGGCAGCGGCAGTTCAATCAAATTGGCGTGGAAGTCTTGGGGAGTGCGAATCCTCGTGCGGATGTCGAGGTAATTGCGATCGCCTGCGACATCCTGCAAACCCTGGGTTTAAAAAATTTGCGCCTCGATATTAATTCTGTCGGAAATAAGCAAGACAGACAAAATTACCGACAAGCTTTGATCGATTATTTTACACCGCACAAAGACGAATTAGACGCGGATTCTCAAGACCGCTTGACTCGAAACCCGCTGCGGATATTGGACAGCAAAAATCAGCGCACTCAAGAAATTGTAGCTGGTGCGCCTAGCATTTTAGAATATTTGGGAGAGGAATCGCGATCGCACTTCGAGCAAGTGCAGCTTATGCTCAAAAATTTAGGAATTAGCTATCAGTTAAATCCCAGATTAGTGCGCGGTTTAGATTACTATACCTACACCGCATTTGAAATTATCTCCGACGATTTGGGAGCGCAAGCAACAGTTTGTGGAGGTGGCCGCTACGACGGTTTAGTAAAGGAATTGGGCGGCCCAGATACGGCGGCAGTCGGTTGGGCAATGGGTATCGAAAGGTTGATTATCCTGCTGCAAAAGTTGCAACCTTTGCCCGCGCCCAAATTGGATTTTTATTTGGTATCCAGGGGCGAAAAAGCAGAACAGCAATCGGTATTGTTAGCTCAAAAATTGCGAAGTGCCGGGTTTAGTGTAGAGATAGATTTGAGCGCTAGTGCTTTCGGGAAACAGTTTAAAAGAGCCGATCGCAGCGGTGCGGTTGCGTGTTTAGTTTTGGGAGATGCGGAAGCTGAAAACGAGACGGTACAATTGAAGTGGTTGGCGAGTGGTGAACAAAGTGCGATCGCCCAATCAGAACTACTAGCAATGACCACCGAACTACAGCAGAAAATTAACAACCCTTAAAACTCTCGGTTCCTCGTTACCAGGCTCTGCCCGGTAACGCATATCCAGAGGCTCGGCCTCATCATTAAGCCATTAACATTAATCCCAAAAACCAAGAGATATAATTTAAACATTAAAACATTTAACCTCTGATAAACTATGTCTGTAGCCACTAAAAATCCTGAAACAAAACTCACAATCACCTGGCCGCTACTACCAGAAGATTTTCAACTACCAGACGACCCCGTGGAAGACGAAAGCCAACCATTATTAGCCGCCGCTTTGCGCCAGCCGCTAACAGGATTTCCAGAATTAATGCAGGATGCTTTAATTGTTTCCAACTTTGCCTTGTGTGCCGGCATAAGTTTCCCAGGTTCAAGCAGCGACGAACAGCGTATTATCTGCAAAGCACCAGATTGGATGTACGTGAAACCCGTCAATCCAAAAAATGTCTCTCAAGTCCGCCGCAGTTACACCCCGCACACAGAAGGAACCATCCCCCAAATCGTGATGGAATTTCTTTCAGAAACCTATGGAGAAGAATACTCTGTAGAGTTTACCTCGCGGGTGGGAAAGTGGTATTTTTACGAGCAAGTAATCAAAGTCCCCCGATACGTCATATTCCGAGCCAAAACAGCTCATTTAGAAGTTTACGCTTTAGAATCAGAACACTACAACTTGCAAAAACCTGATGAAAACGGACGTTATTGGATACCGGGATTAAACCTATTTTTAGGTATTTGGGAAGGAACGCACGAAGGAAGGACAGGCTGTTGGTTGAGGTGGTGGAATCCTGAAGGCGAGTTGTTGCTTTGGTCAGAAGAACGAGTAGAACAAGAACGCCAGCGGGGCGATCGCGAACGACTCCGCGCTGAAAGATTGGCAGAAAAATTGCGTCAAGCGGGAATCGAATTAGATGACGAAGAGTGACCAACAATTTTGGTTGCCAGATTAATATCTTCAAATAACTCTTGAGCAGATCGCCCCTTTAGAATAGAAAGGAGCGATCGCCTTTGTCGAGTGAACGTAGAGAGCGATCGCTAAACAGTCACCTTTAAGAGGTTTTGCTTAAGTAGCTCGATAATTTCTTCGCCCCACTTAACTTGATTGCCGCTCCAGTTGCTATAACTGGATTCTACTTTATAGACTCGTCCGTATTTTTTGCCTTCTGCTGTCAGTTGCCACTGCCACTTATAGTTATTTCAAATAAAAATGAGACACTAAGTTGCACAATAAGCGCGAATAATCTCATCAAGAGATGTGGCAGAATGCGAATACATTATAGCTCTCTTTAATGCACTAAAATCATGCTCAATATCATTTAAGTCAGGAGAGTATTTTGGTAAAAAAAGTATCTGATGGCCTGCTTCCTCCACCAGCAGTCTAATTGCTGTCTTACGATGAATCGGTGCATTATCCATGATTAATATTGATGGTATTGTTAAAGATGGCAATAAATATAAAGCTAACCACCCTTCAAAACTTTCTGCATTCAAGCTCCCTGTAAAGACCATAGGTGCAATCAAGTCCTTGTTTCCTTTTCTTCTTCCTGCTACTAAATTTTCTCTTTTTCCGCGTTTTCCTTGTCTATCCCCATATACTTTTTTTCCTTTTTTTGACCACGCATAAACACAAGCATGAAACTCTTCAAACCCTGACTCATCAATAAATACAAGGCTTTTACTCCCATGAGCTTTAATTAAATTTCTCAGTGTTTGGTAGTATTGTATTCTTTCTTCTCTATTCCTTTCTCTATAACGATATTCTTTTTTTTTCTCGTAATTTTCATTTTCTTTAAGGCATAGCATATGGCACTCGCTCTCACCCCGAATTTCCTTGCTCTTTCTATTAATCTTGCTTCGGGATTTTCTTCTACATCTTTTCTGAGCGCTTCCCAGTCTATCTTTCGCTCACGGTGTTCTACCTTAGTGGCTCGAAGGTCTTCCCTCCCTAGCCATCTGTATATTGTTGCTCTTCCTACTTTAAACAGGGCGGCGGCTTTAGTTATACCCCCTCCATTTTCCACATAATCCACTACTCTTTTTCTTAAATCTAGACTGTATGCCATTTTTCGGCTCCGAGTTAACAATTTTTCTTGATTTTACATCATCTTGCATTTGTCTCAGATTTATTTGAAATGACTATACCTCCTGTGCTCTTTAATTTTTGCTGCAAGCCCAGTTTTTCCAAAGTCTCGTTGACTTTAATGCAGGAAATCTTTTTTCTTGTCTGCTGGCTGAGTTTGGTGGCAATTTGCGTTGGAGTCAAATCGACATTTGACAGCAAAGCCGAGTCAGCTACCTTGTGTTTAGACATGGTAAACTCCTTTTAAGTTAATTAATTGAACTTCAGCCAGACACCCGCGACGGCAATCGCTAGGGCTGGCTTTTTCATTGCCAAGCTGCCACAGATCGGACAATCGCTTTTCGGAAGCTATTTGTCGCTGGCTGCTTCAATATCACTTACAAGAAATAATTATTGCAGAAATTGATGTAAATGTCAAGTCTGTTTGCCCTTGTAACTGCGGATTTCTCAAAACCCTGACAGCATGGACACTGGCTGTATGGCGCCCGCTTTTAAGCATCAATACTTAGAAAATCAGGCAGCTACCTCCTCAGCGTCCCTTTTCAAGACGTTTTCTCAATTCTGCAATTAATGCTCTAATTTTATCCTGTACCTCTTCACCCAATTTGTCGCGGGTAAAGGTTGCTGCCTCGTGAGCGCGGACAATAACATCAGGCACTAATATAGGAAGACTGTGTTCTGGATTTCCCGTATCAAACCCTGATTGTGTATGGCTGCGATCGAGCTCTATATGCCCCGCTGCCAACCAAGAAAGCAAACCGTCCAAACACTCTTGTTCATGTTCTCGATCGCTTCCTAACCGCTCCATATTGATAGCAACCTCCAAGCGAGGCAGCAAGAAATGTGCTGAAACACTGCTGTTGCGAGACAAGAATTCGTAAGCAGATGTGGGAGCCGCGTAGCACATAGAAACGCCAACTTTAGAACAAAGATAAATAAACGATTCGTAATCGTCTATATCCAGATTATTTAACTGGTAATGCTTTCTCTTCTTAGCAATGTGCTGCTCGATAAACTCCTTCCAATCTTTTAGATTGTTTTCGCGCACCCGCCTAATTTCATCGCCTTGTGATATTATCGGAGACATTTCTTCACCTTCTAGAGCAATATCTGAGAAACGCCTCAGAACTCGGCAGGTGATGAATAACCGCTCAGGGGAGAAGTTGCTTGCATTCTTTGCGACACCCAGGAACAGGAGATGCGATACTGCCGTATCTGCAAAAGGATATTGATAAACTTCCTCAGCATTGCTAACTGCAACTCTTCCGTCTACGGGAGATTGATTAGAATACAGATACCAGAATACCAAAGGTGCAAGCCAAGACATCCCCGGGTTTTTAACAGCAGCACCGTAGACAGTATCTAATCCTGAACCTAATAGAGTATTGTGAAAAACTTGCTGAAAAATTTCAATCTCGCTGCGTACAATTTGGCCGTACAAGCCACCAGTTTCATAATCTCTTAATCTATGTACCAAGGGGAATATTCGACCGTCACGCATAATCAATTTCGGTCTATTTTTAGTTCCCAACTCGGGCGAATCGCCCATTGGTCGCCAGTCAGCTTGTTTAGTAGCAATGCGAAAATCCTGCAAGTATTGGCGGAGATCCATCGCAGCCTTGCGGGTATGCTGTAAATTACTCTCTTCCACAAAGTTTCTTGCCAAAGTTGCTGACAATACTAAGCCGTTTACAGCAGCAGTATGGTCGTCATATTCTCTAAGTTTATCGGGGAAAATATCAAAATCTTGGTATTCATCTGGAAACCCATTTTTGGAGTTAGTTACTAAGGCCGCCGCCGAACAGGGAACTATAACAGGATCGGGGGGAATAAAACTGCCCGCTGTATGTTCTAAAAACAGGTCTGCTACAGATGCGTCTGTACCTGCTGCTGATTTGTGCAAGTCTGTTGGCAGCAGTTGTTCCTGTATTAGCCGATCGCCAAAAATGCGTTTTTTTAGTTGCTCCCTAGCTTTTTTTTCATCTAATTTAGCAGTTTCCCCGTACAAGCGAAAGCGCTTGGCTTGAGACGGCAATTCCAAAATACCAGGCAGTTCTTCGACGCGATCGTACAGCTTCCAGAATTCTTGAAAATAACGCTTTGCCCATCCTAACTGCGAATCTAGTTTCACAGCCATTTTTTTCGATTCATCTACTGCCCCGCGTTTCAATTTGCGCTCTATTTCAGTCGCCAGTGTGTTCAGATCGTCAACTACCCAACGCGCCATCCCAACTACTAACTCTACCGGATTTTCTGCTGCTAACTTAGGTGCAGCTTCAATAATTGCTCGCGCGTAAAATTCTTGATGTAAATGACCGCTGGCGATACTTTCTAAAACAGAAACTGCTTTTTGCTGTTGCTGCCGTTCTTCCTGATTTAATTCCCCAATTTCAAACTCTGTTTTCGTATAAATTCGATACTCTTTAATACCAGGAATTTCAAGTTGGCGCGGTTGGGTTTTAGGGTGACAGTAAATATAAGGCTGTGCGCCCGGTTTTGTACTCCAACCTTTGCGTCTAATTAGCTTTCCTTCTTTTGCAAGTCTGTTTAAGAGATTGCGTACACCTCTTTCTGAGCCTACATCTTGGACTCGACTGAGTTGTTCGACAATCTCTGCAAATTCTAATCCATCTGGCTCTTTCTCCAGCAATTCCATAACATTTTGAATTAGAATTCCTGCATCTTTCGCCATTTCATTACCTCCTCTGCTAAGTTGGGCGTTGGCGCGCCGTGCCTGGTTTGGCGCTGGCGAACTTTAATAAGCGCTGGATGGCGCATGATATCGGTAGCAGACGAGATAATGGCAGTTCCTTTTGCTAATTTGGGAATGCGGGCTTTCATCTCTTCTGAAACATCTCCCATCGTACCGGACACTAATCTGAGGTCATCTGGATCGAGGGCAAAAACTACCCGCGTATTGCACGTTAAAATGACTTGTTTGTCCATAGATGCTGGACTTTGAGTAATTAATGCGATCCCGATTCCGTCGTGGCGGGCAGTGCGGATCATCTCTCGAATCACCAAAGTTGATGGCGTTGTTTCTCCTCCTGACGGCAAGAAGAAATGAGCTTCATCCAGAACAAATACAAAGGGCGGAACTTGTTCTCGCTTTCGGAGTGCTTGCAGCATTCGGGCTGTTGCTCCTACTATTAAGTTCCGCTGCTGTTGGCTCAAATGTCCGACAAAGATGTTAGTTATCGGTTTCTTTACAAATTCGCTCAACCATTCTTCGGTTTTGGCAGTTAAAAGCGAGTTACGGTTGAAAGCAGTTTCAACCTTCTTTGTCGCCCGCCCTCCTACGGCAGTTTGACCAAATTCTGTCGCTAGGTTCTGAATTTCGCCGAGTAGATTTTTAATGGGAATGTTGACTGCTGCTGTCTCGTCTAAAGTTTTGAATGCTTTGTTGAACAGAGCATCATAAGCAAAAGACACTATCTCCATTTGGTCGGGTGTCAAATTTGGGACAAATCCCAGAAATTCCTTCACTCCAATAACTGAATAGGGTACTCGAAAGTTTTCTCCGGCTTTAAAGTTGCAACCTCCCAAATCTTCTGTTGCTTTGACCATATCGCCGAGCACGTCAAAGGCAATGACGGGAATGCCATGTCGTACCAATTCCTCCACCAAAACCCCGACAAAATAGCTTTTACCTACACCAGTTTTTCCCACTACTGCCAGGTGTCGCGCAATCGCCTCCATTGGCAATATAAAGTCTACTGAACTATTCCCCGATTCGACTCGCCCAATGTGAAATCCCTGATCGGATGAGTCGGGAATATTGAGCAACTGCGGAATCTTATTTGCTGGTAATTCATAGACACCTTTGCCAGTTTGTGCTAACTGATTTGGCTCTTTGACAGTTATATTTTTGTCATCGTGCAGGTGTATTTCGCCCAATACTTCGGCGGCCATCACGCGGGTAACGTGAGGTGCTTTATCCGTTGGTCTCGGATCTCTCGAACCTACTTGATAAGCCTGATTTTGTTGCAAGGATGATGGGTTGGCACGCGGGTTATCTTCCGTACCGCTGATGATGCGTCCGTAGTGAACAAACTCGTCAGCATCACCCACGATAATGATATACGTACCCAAAGCGGGCCTGCATCCTACATGAACGTGAAACGGCACCTCGTCAAAGGTTGGAGAACCCAAATAGGGGTCTGAGGAGGTTGTCCCAATCCGCATCTCCTCTGTCAAACCCAGTATTGCTTTGATGCCTGTGCCAGTGTCACTTCGAGCGGCTACCTGCATAAATTATTTGTTGTAATTTTACCTGTATTGTGATTATAGCCGGCTCTCCCGGCTGCGACCACCCCACAAATTTTCTGTTACAAAGCTTTACATTTAGGCTGTGATCCCTCATCTATGATGAAAAAGCTGTTACTGCCTCAGTAGGAAAGGAGGCTAAAAGGAAGCGATCGCCTCTATGTCACTCGAACGTCTCAAGCCTACCTGGGAGAAGCCACCAAAACTGATATCCTTGTTTTCAGGTTGCGGTGGCATGGATTTGCCATTTAAGATGGCGGGATTTGAAGTAGTTTGGGCAATAGACTCAAATAAATATGCTTGCGAGACTTTCAAAAATAATATTTCTCGGGTAATTACCCATAACTCAATAGAAAAAATTAATATTAAACAAGAAGTTCCCGATGCAGATCTTATTATTGGAGGTTTTCCCTGTCAAGATTTTTCTCTGATTTGGAAGCGTTACGGACTGGATGTAGAGAGAGGAAATTTGTACACATACTTCCGAGAGTTTGTTAAACAGAAACAGCCTAAAGCATTTGTGGCTGAAAATGTCAAAGGTTTGTTGAGTGCTAATAATCATCAGGCTATCAAGCAGATTATACAGGATTTTGAAAACATAGTAGAACCTGGATACTTAGTCAAGCCTAAGCTATACAACTTTGCAGATTACGGAGTTCCGCAATTTCGGGAAAGAGTGTTATTAGTCGGAATTCGGAAGGATACAGGATTTAACTTTATTCATCCTCAACCTGAATATGGACTAAATCGTAAGCCTTACCGAACTGCTGCTGCAGCACTTAAAGGTGTCGAGAAAGTACGAGAAAACAATGAAAATCATAAAATTCATCCAAAAACTCAACAAAGATTGGCACAGATAAAACCCGGTGGAAATTTTAGTGATATTCCCAGAAATAGTCCACTCTACGTTAAAGGCTTGATCAGTCACGTTTATCGGAGATTAGATCCGAATCAACCCTCTAGCACAATCATTGCTGGTGGCGGCGGTGGCACTTGGGGATATCATTATAAAGAACCGAGAGCATTGACTAACCGAGAGAGAGCAAGGTTGCAAACATTTCCTGATAACTTCATATTTGAAGGTTCGATAACTGAGGTGAGAAGACAAATAGGTAATGCAGTTCCGCCCGATGGAATTGCTGCTGTTGTTAAGTCTCTGATTCCGCTATTTCAGGAGGATTATATTAAAGTTGATTTATATGAAATGAGTAAAACGTTGCAGGGGATGTCAATTCAACAACGATTAAAATGGGCTGAATCCGAGGGATTCGAGCAGAGTTTGCAGTTAATTTAAAATGGGGCGGTAGATAGGAAGCTTAAGAGTAGCTTTTTCTTTGTTTATAATTAAATAAAATACATCAGGATAGAAAGTCAATGATAAAGTTTGATCTAGGTCACTACACCGATTTTAAATTGCCCAGCAACTCAACTATTCCAGAGCAATTACAGCAAACACTTCAGACGGTGTGGGACAGAAAATATGACGATTTATACGAAACAGGTGGAAAGTGCAATGTAGAAGAAGCTTTTGTAGAAGTAATGACAGCCTTTGGAATGGCTAATGATGCAATATCCCATCAGCGATACGTCTATATGGCTTATGGAATAGCATTAGCAGCTAAACCGACCATTAAACATTACTTTCCTGAAGAACACAAAGCTGATATCGTTGAAGCAATTGTATCTTGTTGGCTTAAGGATGGCTGTGAAATCCCAGAAACTTGGGCTGATACCTTGTTTCCTAATATCAACAAAAGTGGAAAATATCAAGCTAGTAACGAAGCTTATAATATCTTCTACGGCTTGCTGCAAACACTCAACACCAAAACAGCCTATAATGCCATCTTGGATATTTTGTATGATGGCATTACTGGTGATGCCATTTCTGGTTTTACTGAAGCCAGACGAGATATGTTTAATTGGTGGCTAATTGAGGTGATTCCGGCTGCTTATTGTTTAAAGCTGCCATCTACTTTATATTCGGGAAAATGGGAATTTCCGCCACTGAGTCAGTGCGCTTAAGTGATGACAAAAGTAATTGGAAAAGAGTGCGTGTTGCTGATTGTAGTTAACTTAAGGCACCATCAAACCCTTCAGAATTCTCCCCTTTTCCTCCTCCCTCAACCCCTTACACTGCACCAAAACCCCAAAACCCCCCAAACCCATCGGATCGATCAACTGATGCAAAGCCTCCCGTCGGCGCAAAAACGTTGCCAAATCCAATACTTCCGCATCATTTGTAGACAGAGAAGCAATACGATCGCCCAAACCCAACGCCATCAAAAACAAAGCCTGTTGAGTAAACCCTACCACATCCAAACCGCACAATTCCCCCTGCTTTTCTAACGCCGTAAAATCAACATGAGCCGTTAAATCCTGCCGCCCCACATTAATATAAGGATTGCTGTGATATCGGTGGCGATAATAACACTGTAGCGTCCCCTCCCTGCGCCTCGGATTGTAATAGCGGTGCGCCGGATAACCGTAATCAATAGTTAATAAATATCCCCGTTGCAACTTTTGAGCAACTGTACTCATCCAGTCCAAAGCCGCCAAATTCACCTCGCTGCGATAACCATTCCCATAAACACTCGCCGACAAATCGAGTCCCACCAAATCAAAATATTGAGCAATTTTAGGTGTGGAAACTTCGCCAACTACCTCAACAAATTTTATTTCTTTTTGTACATTTTTGGGTGTTTCGGCGGTAACGTAAATCTCCCTAACTTGCCCTTGTTCCAGAATAAATTGATGCACGGGTAAAGCATCTACTAACTCATTAGAAAAGCAACAACCGACAATTGAGTTATTAATTATCTCATCCCACTTACACCACTTAACACACTTGATGTCGGCTAACATTTGCCGCTGCTCCGCTTGGAGTACAGGGGAAACTTCAATAATGATATATTCTAAAATCTGAAAGAAATTGGGATATTGTATTTGCAGATATTGCAGCACATTTTCGGCAAAATTTCCCCGCCCAGCGCCCATTTCTATGATCGCGAAGTTTTGAGGGCGATCGAGCAATTCCCACATTTCCACAAATTGCTCTGCCAAAACCTCCGCAAAATCAGCACCCCAATGAGACGACGTGATAAAATCGCCTTGTTTGCCAATCGAGGGGCGATCGCTATTATAATATCCGTGCTGCGGATGATATAATGCCAAATCCATATATTCAGCAAAAGTAATACGCCGCTGCGGGCTGGCGACAATTCTTTCGCAGATTAAAGCACAGAGCTGCGAGTTGCTGTCATCGATATCTGATTGCTGAACTTTCATAATTTATCGAATCAAAGTTGATGTTATTTCATTTGTGAAGAAGAGATTTTTTTATTAACCGCAGAGGGCACAGAGGAAGAGACAAGAGAGAAACAAGGTACATTTTAGCTACCTTAACAGCAAAATTAATCGATATCTATCCGCGTTTATCGGCTGTTAAAAAAAATCAACCCGGTTCCCTAAAAAAACCGGGTTAAATCCTCAAATAAAAATCGACAAAACCTACCTGTCAACCGATCCCATAATAATGTCGATACTACCCAAAATTGCCACCAAATCCGCAATCTTCACACCGCGCACAATGTGAGGCAAAATCTGCAAATTATTAAAATCCGCAGTCCGAATCTTCCAGCGCCAGGGAAACACAGTATCATCCCCGATAATATAAATCCCCAACTCACCCTTGCCGCTTTCAACGCGGACATAATGTTCGCCCTTGGGAATCTTAAAAGTCGGCGCAACTTTTTTGCCAATAAACTGATAGTCAAAACCATTCCATTCAGATTTTGGCCCGCTTTCGAGTCGCTTCGCTTCCAAATTCTCGTAAGAGCCACCGGGGAGTCCTTTCAAGGCTTGATAGATAATCTTAACCGACTCGCGCATCTCCCGAATCCGCACCACATACCGGGCCAAACAATCGCCAGCAGCTTCGGTACAAACTTCCCAGTCGAAGTCGTCGTAACATTCGTAATGGTCAACTTTCCGCAAATCCCACTTAACGCCGGAAGCGCGCAACATGGGGCCGGAAAGTCCCCAGTTAATCGCTTCTTCGCGAGAAATAGTACCCAGGCCTTCAATCCGGCGGCGGAAGATTGGGTTGTTGGTAATTAAACGTTCGTACTCGTCAATTTTGGGAACGAAATAATCGCAGTAATCTTGGCACTTATCTACCCAACCGTAGGGCAAATCTGCGGCAACTCCGCCGATGCGGAAATAGTTATTATTCACCATGCGATAACCTGTGGCTGCTTCCCACAAATCTAAAATCATCTCGCGATCGCGCATTGTATAGAAAAAAGGAGTTTGCGCCCCCACGTCCGCCAAAAACGGCCCCAACCACAACAAATGGTTAGCAATCCGGTTCAACTCCAGCATGATTACCCGAATGTAACTCGCCCGTCTGGGGACAGCAATATTCGCCAACTTTTCCGGTGCATTGACTGTCACCGCTTCGTTAAACATCCCCTCGGCATAGTCCCAGCGGCTCACGTAGGGCACGTACATCACGTTGGTGCGATTTTCGGCAATTTTTTCCATCCCCCGGTGCAGATAGCCCAAAACTGGCTCGCAGTCCACCACATCTTCCCCGTCCAGGGTGACAATTAACCGGAGTACCCCGTGCATGGAAGGGTGGTGCGGCCCCATGTTGAGCACCATCGGTTCGGTTCTAGTCTCAATTCTTGACATAATTAAATGAATTAATGATTACTGACTATTGTTGATTTTTGTTTCGCTGTTATAGATTATGAAGGATATCGAGCTCTGTGAGAAGGATACCCCTGGATCAGATGTCAGTATTGACACCTATCACGTTCCAGTTTTGGGTCAAGAATTAATTGCGGGTTTGGCTGTGCGTCCAGGCGGACACTATTTGGACGCGACGCTTGGGGGCGGCGGACACACGAGTTTGATTTTAGCGGCGGCGCCAGATGTTACAGTGGTGGCGATCGACCGCGATGAACAAGCCATCCGTTTTTGCCAAGCCAGATTTGCCAACTCGCCCGTTGAGTTTTGGCACGGCAACTTTGCTGACTATCAGTCCTCAGAGGCCGAATTTGATGGTATCATAGCAGACTTGGGCGTCAGCTCTGCTCAGTTCGATACACCGGAACGAGGATTTAGTTTTCGCCACCCAGCTCAACTAGATATGCGTATGAACCAGCAGCAATCTTTGACGGCAGAAGAGATTATCAACCACTGGGAAGAAGTTAAACTAGCAGATATTATTTACAAGTACGGCGAGGAGCGACTGTCGCGGCGCATCGCGAGGCGGATTGTGCAAGGGCGTCCTTTTCAAACTACAACAGAACTTGCAGGGGCGATCGCTTCCAGCTTCCCCCCCAAGCAGCGCAACGGCAGAATTCATCCAGCCACCCGCACCTTCCAAGCTTTAAGGATAGCTGTCAACTCCGAACTCGCTTCTTTAGAAACTTTCCTCCACCAAGCGCCAGGGTGGTTAAAACCAGGTGGGAGAATCGGAATCATTACATTTCACAGTCTGGAAGACCGACCAGTCAAGCACCAACTCAGAGGAACACCCAATTTGCAGGTACTGACAAAAAAGCCGATCGGGCCGCAATCCGAAGAAGTCGCTAGAAATCCCCGCTCTCGTTCTGCTAAGCTCAGACTGGCAGAAAGATTAACTTGATTCGGCAGTCGTAGTAATATGCTTGCTGCAAAAAGTTCAGAGATTAAGGGGACTTGAATGCAGCAATCAAGTGCGATTCGGCAAAGATGTAGGGAATAGCGCCAACAACCCACCACTAACCCTCCGGGTACAGTGCGGCTTGAAATACAGCCGGTGTTGACCAGACTTAGGTAGCAATACCTGCGTTAGTAGTAAGTGTTAAAATTCACACCGAGGACAGTGCCCAGCTAGTTAAGAACTCTGCAATCAGAGCATTAATTAGCCGTTTTGAATGCTGGTGTGTTTAGAAAAGTACCGACTGCTAACAAGGTGATTGCTCGTATCACAGCGTGAAAGCTGACTCGGGAATTTTCCCTATTGAAGCGGCCTACCGAGGCGGGTTACAGTATCGAAAGCCTCTCATCTGTTGTGCGAACAGATGGTGCGAAAGGAATGCTCACCTTGAGGTAAAACGGGTTTCTTTAACTCAACTTGACGTAACTGATATGTTGCATATATCCAGCCCCCCTTTTCCTCCCGCCACCTTGCTGATTACAGCTATGGTGGGGGTTTTCAAGGGGGAAGAAAGATGAGTCGGGGAGATGGAAGCAAGCTGAAACTGATGGTAGTCGATGACGAACCCGACAACTTGGATTTATTGTACCGGACGTTTCGACGCGACTTTCAGGTTTACAAAGCAGATAGCGCCCTCAGCGCCCTGGAAGTTCTAGACGAACAGGGCGAGATGGCGGTGATTATATCTGACCAGCGGATGCCAGAAATGAATGGCACCGAGTTTTTGGGGAAAACAGTCGAGCGATTTCCCGATACGATTCGGATTCTGCTAACGGGATACACCGATGTTGAAGATTTGGTTGAGGCCATCAACTCAGGTCAAGTTTTCAAATACATCACCAAACCGTGGAATCCAGAAGAACTCAAGTTGGTGATCAATCAAGCCTCAGACACTTACAAATACTACAAGCAGCGCAGCGTTGCATTGCGCCGCGCTTTACGCAAGGAATCTCTTTTCAATGAGGTAATGAGCGTGATTCGCGGGTCGCTAGATTACTCTAGTATGGTACAAACTATTGTTCAAACCGTAGGTCAAACTTTTGAGGCCAACTATTGTATGCTGCGGCCGGTAGAGAGCGATCGACTATTGCCGAGTACCTTCCCCTACCAAGCCCAAACCGACGATGCCAGTAGCTTTTCTTTTGATGAAAATTTGCTGGTTCAAGCTGTAGCTACCCGCCAAACTCAAGTGAACTCAAACAGTGGGGGGCAGGGTAACTCGGTTGAGATTGCCGTGCCCCTGACTTACCAGCAAGAATTGCTGGCGGTACTGGCTTTGTCCCAGATTGGCGGCACTAACCCTTGGTCGGCAGAAGATATAGAGTTAATAGAAGGTGTAGCAGCTCAAGCTGCTCTCGCTCTGTCTCAAGCTAAGCTCTACCAGCGCACTCTGGATTTAGCCAAGCAGATGCAAAACGAGTTGGAAGTGGCTCGCCAAATCCAAACAAACTTGTTGCGCCAAAGTTGGCCGGATTTTGAAACTGTCAGGGTGCAAGCTTGCTGTTATCCCGCGCGGGAAGTTGGTGGCGACTTTTTTGAAGTCTACGTCCACTCCCAAGGGGATATTTGGATAGCGGTGGGAGATGTTTCGGGTAAGGGAGTTCCGGCTGCTCTATTTATGGCGAGCGCGATTTCGGTGATGCGGCGGGAACTTTCCCAAGAAGTTTCTCCAGAGCCAGATCAAGTTATGCAGAACATGAATAGCAGTATGTCTGACGACCTGATCGGCAACAACCATTTTATTACAATGGTTGTAGCTCGTTACACTCCGTCAACGGGACACCTCGCGTTTGCTAATGCCGGTCACATTTACCCGATTGTTTGGTCTCACTCGGAGGTGAAAGCTCAAGCCGCTAGCGGTAAAACGCCAGTCGAGCCGAATTTCCTGAAAGCTCGTGGCATTCCCTTGGGGATACTACCAGTTTGGAGAGGCAAAGCAGGTACGATCGAATTAAAGTCAGGAGATGTATTTCTGCTGACGAGTGACGGAATTACTGAAGCTAGCGTGACCACTGAAGCGGTCGCAGGGGGTGTACCAACCCGTTCTATGCTACAACAAGAAGGGCTTTGGCAACTCTTGATTCAGGAACCTGGTTCTTTCAACTTGGACAATTTGTTGGCTCACATCCGAGCGGACAATCCGGTTCAGGAAGACGACCAAACCATACTCTCTCTGGAGGTTCTTTGAATCTGTCAGCGACTCCCGACGCATAGTCGGGGGTGAGAGCCGAAAAAACTTAAGCCCTGCTGATTGACGGCCCACAGAGTAGTCCTGTAAAGGACGGCGTTATCGTCAACAGTAAAAAACCTAGCCGGCGATGGCGCAGCTAGTTTCCTGAATCGCTTTCCTGGGGGATTAAAGGCCTGTAAAAGGTTAACGTAGAAGGCATTCGTGAGAAAAAACCAACGCTTAAAAGCCAGGGATTGAAACACAGATTTTTTATACCTCGCTGCTTGCAGTCTCGGTATAATTATCAATTGTTAATGGGCTTTAGGCCCATAACTAAAGTTTTCAAATATACTCTTAACCTCTGCCTTCTACCGAATCATGAATGCCTGATTTTTAAACAGAAAGGGCTGGTATCCCCCGAGTAGCGACAAGTATTGAGGCCGAATCCATTCGGCGCGTCGTGTTTCATACCTGGTGTGAAGACACAGGGTTTTCAAACTTACGGGATTTTTTTATGAATACTGAGCTTCATGTGCCAAGCGACTTGCGATTTTTAACAATTGTTGAAAATTGGTTGCTGAGCAGTTTAGAAGTAGAGCTAGGAGAGCACGTCGATTGGCCACGTCAGTCGAATCGTTTGCGCTTGGTGTTAGCAGAAGCCTATTCTAACGTGATCCGCCATGCTCACAAAGATCAACCCAATTTGCCCGTGTTAATTCGCTTGAATTTAAAAAATAGGGATATTGGTTTAGAAATTTGGGATTACGGTAAAGGTTACGAAATGGATACTTACAATCCCCCGAGACCGGAAGCTAAACAGGAAAGCGGCTACGGCTGGCTGATTATGAGCAGACTTATGGATCGGGTGGACTACACTTTGCAAATAGACGGTCGCAACTGTCTAAAGTTGGAAGCGAGTTTGCCGGAAAAATCTTAATTAGTCGTTAGTCATTAGTCATGAGTGATTAGTGATTGGCAATGCACTTTTTGACTCGCTTTGGCTGTCTGTCGCACGCTGCGGTGACAGCCACTTTGTCGTTGAGTATCGTCCGCGCAACGCCCGACTGTAAGATTGTAGGGGTACAGTCCCGATCGCACAAATACCGAAGAAACGGGATTTTTATACGGTGAGTGGCACTTCACCAAAAATTTGGATAAAAACCCGGTTTCTGCCTCATTCTTGCCAGAAAAAGCCGATTAACCTGTCGATCGCACGACTTTAGCTATTACGTGCGATCGACAGGTCAAACCAAAATAGACAATTTAAATGTGAAACACCTTATCAAACATCTAATTTCTTCTGTGACCGCAGATTTAGCAATTCTTGGGGAGAAGCTAACAGTTTGACCGTGACAGAAAGGATTTTTTGGTCAGAATTGAGCAAGAACTGCCATCCGACATTAACACCAAATGCGGAAGTTTGCACCCGGCCGCTTACCTGAACTTCTACATTGCCATCTTCTAAAATTTGGCTGACACCTTGCTCGGGTTCGAGCTGCATTCCTCGTGCTTCTTTTTTGAGATAAGTGGCGATCAAGAGGCTGCCGATAATTGGATCTTCAAACGGCGCGTGCAGAACCCCATCATCGGCAAATAAATTAGCCGTCGCTTCAAAATCGCCCGCGTTTAAAGTTTCAAAATATTGCAGTATCCCTGGCATTGTGATGCCTGGAATCTTTATAGAGTGAGTTAAAATAGGTTGAGTTGTTGCGGTCATAAAACAAGTGATTTCAAATGAATGAGTATACTGTAATCATTCTCTTTGTCGCAGCAAATCCCTCAAAAGATATAAGTAGAGGTAGGAAAATAATTCTCCCAAAAAAGGAGGAACCGGGAACGGGAGAGCGTCGAGCGCAGCTTTCAAAGCGATCGACCAAAATCAATACTACTTTCAAACAATACAAGTGTAGCCAAGCTGCAAGCCCGGATACCATCTGTCATTTTCCATCCTTTCATTCTTGAATCTAAAATTTAAAATCTAAAATCTAAAATGATATAAACCCAGACACCTAATGGCATCTGGGTTTCTGGGCAAGCCTGTTTAACAGAGCAAACAAGGATATTCTATTGGCGGATCAAATTGAGCAATTCCTTAGGAGATGCCAACAAGTCGATCGCCACAAAGAAAATTTGACCTTGGGGATCTAACAAAAACCGCCACGCGATGTTCATTCCCACATTCGCTCCGAACCAGGGAGTTTCGACTTTGCCGGTGACTTTCACTTGGCGGTAGCCATCTTCTGTGGGTTCCGATACGCCTTGCTGGGGCATCATTTTCAGTCCGATGCACTCTTCCCGCATATAGTTGAGGATAGCTTCGCGACCGACGATCGGCTTTTGGAAAGGTGGTTGTAGGGCACCTTCTTCGGCAAATAAAGCGATGGCTGGGGTGAAGTCGAAGGCGTTCATGTAGTCGATGTAGTTGAGGACAGTCTGCTCGCTGATACCCTCAATTTTGGTTTTCACCCGCTCTTCTGGAGCGGTGGGAGTGCTGCGGGGGGCTGAGCGTTTGCCGTACTCTTGGCTAAAAGCAGGGTCATAGCCCATGTTAACTACGGTATTGCGAAGTACGGTAATTTGCTGACTGGGATCTAGTTTCTTGATGGTTTCTAGAACTGTGGTGGCTTCGGGAGACATTTGATAGCCAGCGGGGATCGGAGCGACAAGGCCCTGTTTCATCAACTGTCCCAACTCGTACCAGAAACCGAGTTTGGTGTTGACGCGCAAGGAAGTGTAAATCCGCCCGATCGTTGTGTCGGCGTTGCTGGCTAGGTCAAACATGGTTTTGCTTTGAGCAGCCGGCGACATTTGCTTGATTTCGCTCAGTATGCCTTCAACAAGCGCCATGCTGGCTACTCCGGGAGCTGCTGGGGTGATGGAAATACCCATTTCGGTGTAGGCATACCAGAGCAAGGCTAGTTGGTCTTCAACGCTGAGTTTGTAAAATGCTTCGGTGGTAGCCGGAACAGCGCTAGCAATCTCCATGTTGGAGAAAATAGATTGAGCTGATTGAATACTAACTGCCATGTGTATGCTGTGGGATTTGTGGTTGTAGTGAGCTACTGGAGTTAGGAAACGTCAAGCTCCCTTGATTAAATTATGTAACGTTTTGTTAAAAATTGCAAATATAAATTACATATAGCTGAGTTATAAAATTATGATGAATGGTTTGGTAAATTGCGATCGCCGTCACTAGACTGTGCGCCGAATTAGTTTATTCAGGAAACCGATCGTTAAAATCGCTTGGCATATCATATAAACTAAAAATAGTCAATACCAAAGGTAAATATTTGCCTGGTGTCAAATGAAAGCGCCAATTAGCAGCATTTTGGTTAAGCAAAAAGCCCTTGAACTGGGATTTCACAAGGTTGGGATAGCCTTGGTAGACGAGGGCACTGACAAGGATGCACAAAGGTTGCAGGCATGGTTGAATAAAGGCTATCAGGCGGATATGGCATGGATGGCTAACCCGAAACGTCAGGATATTCGCGCGGCAATGCCAGAGGTTAAGTCCTTAATATGTGTCGCCATCAATTACTACACGCCTCACCAACGCCCGGGCGGTTCCGAATATGCCAAAATCTCTCGCTACGGCTGGGGAAGGGATTATCATAAAATCCTGCACAAAAAACTGAAGGTTTTGGCAAATTGGGTGCGATCGCAAGGCGAGGGAATTGAAGCGCGGTATTATGCTGATACCGGGCCGATTCAAGATAAAATGTGGGCGCAGCGTGCGGGGATTGGGTGGATTGCCAAAAATGGTAATGTAATTTCGCGCGAATACGGTTCTTGGGTGTTTTTGGGAGAAATCTTGACTAATTTGGAGTTAGCGTCCGATGAACCCCATACGGAACATTGCGGTACTTGCACTCGCTGCATTGAGGCGTGTCCGACGGGGGCAATTACTGAGCCTTTTGTGGTGAATGCCGATCGATGTATAGCTTATCACACGATCGAGAATCGAGCCGAAAAATTGCCCGACGAAATTGGATCTAATTTACAAGGTTGGGTAGCAGGTTGCGATATTTGTCAGGATGTTTGTCCTTGGAATCAGCGATTTGCTAAACCAACTGATGTTGCCGACTTTGAGCCTTATCCTGAAAATATAGCGCCGACACTTGCAGAATTAGCCGACATCTCCGACGAAGAATGGAACCGCAGATTTACAGCTTCGGCGCTGCGGCGCATTAAACCAGAAATGTTGCGGCGAAATGCGAAAGCTAATCAAATTAACCCTTAAAAGTTGAGATGTTCGCGCTCAGGGTGCTTAGGCGACACCTTACCCTACAGATAATAACCGTAGGGTATGTACGGCTCGCCAAGAGCCAATACATTATGAAGTAAGTCATTCCCCATCTAAAATCTAAAATCTAAAATTGTATGATTCCCCGTTCCTTATTTGCTATTGTCCAATGACCCAAGTAATTATTTTTGATTTTGACGGTACTTTAGCAGATACAATCGATATTCTCCTGAGCATCACCAACCGTTTGTCAGCCGAATTGGGCTTTAAGTCTGCGACCAAAGAGCAAATCGCTCAACTGAGCAATTTAACTTCTTGGCAACTCCTTCAGTATTCTGGCATTTCTATCTTCAAATTCCCGCTGTTGATTAGAAGGTTGAAAGCAGAGTTACGCAGCGAAATTCCCAACATTCAATTATTTGCGGGAATTAAAGAAGTTTTACTGGAGTTAAAAAAACTTGGCTTTCAACTGGGCATTATCACATCTAATTCCCGAGAAAACGTCTTAGCCTCGCTGGAAACAAATGGTGTGCAAGACACTTTCACATTTATTTACTCTGGTTCAACTTTTGGCAAACATAAAGTTATTAATAGCTGGCTAAAAACAGAACATATAAATCCTAAACAAGTCGTTTATGTGGGAGATGAGATTAGAGATATTGAAGCTGCTCGAAAAACAGGAATTAAGGTAATTGCTGTAGCTTGGGGTTTTAATTCTCAGGAGGCTTTGGCTGCACACAATCCCGATTTTTTGATTAAACGCCCCCAGGAATTGATAGAGATTATGAGTAATTTGTGGGAAGTGTAAACTGAAATTGCAAAAAGTAAGACTCGTCGGTTGAAATCTATTCTACACAAACTCTCGTTCCACCAGAGAGGGACTAAAGAATAAAAGGGGTATCAAAGCCTGATTTGTTATCAGCCAGAGTCCCTAGTATCATCTCTGCGAGTAAATTATGTTACTCTCCTTCGCCCCGTTTCAGTGCTGCTAAAACTGCTTGCTGGCTAACTGCTTGGTAGATTTTGTTAAAATGCTGCTTGAGTGCGTCAGATGCGGGCGAGGATTTGCTAGCGGTTCCTTTTCCGTCGGTTGCGAGGGCAATTGGGCCTAAGATATCTAATACTGTTTCGCTGCTGGGTGGCGGTACAATAACTACTAAAGATGATTCTAGCTGCTGATTGTATTCCCAAAAGCGATCGACCTTCGGCAATTTAGGATTCGTAGTGGGGGCATTTTCGCCGGAGTTGAGTTGGGAATTTTCCTCTCCTTGGGTACCTCGTCTCTGACGAAGTGCTGTCAAGATTTGCTCTTTGGTTCGACCCCGCAATTGAAATAGTACGAAGGGGTCTTCGCTGAAGCGATCGCCCAATAAGTAGTATACTGCACTGATGTGTTTGCAAGGGTTTTTGGGGTCAGGACAGCTACAGCGCGATCGAATATCAGATAAGCTTAACGGAAATAGCGTTTTGCCTGCTGCTGCAAATACATCTTCAATATTGTGCGGCATTTCTCCTGCTAAGAGTTTAGCTGAAAAAACTGCTCTTTGCGACATATTTTCAATCACATAATCCCAATCTTCATCAGTCAACGTATCAAGTCCTAAAGAAACTTGATAGGGTTTTGGATCGGTTCCTTGAACTATGGCAATTACTTCTTGATTGGGAAATTTAATGCTGAGAACTTTACCTTCGCGCGCGTACTGCCAGCCACGTTCTAAGCGCTTTTTGAAGCGGTAGGTATTGATTAAATCTAACCACTGTTGGGTCCACCATTCTCTGTCAATCATAAGCGGAAGAAAAAAGGAAGTTCAGCAACGCATTCTGTAACGGATGTAACGGATGGAAGTCCGAAGGTTTGTAGTGAGGACTAAAGTCCTCTGATTTTTGAGGGCTGAAGTCTTCAGTACAAGCCGAAGAAAATTAAGCACATTATTCTTCTTCGTTTTCTATAATAGCATTGCGATCGAGAATTAGTAAATTCCGAAGTTGGTCTGTATCGAGTTCGGTGAGCCAGTTTTCGCCGGCGCTGACTACTTGTTCGGCTAGAGCTTTTTTGCTTTCGATCATATCGTGTATTTTCTCCTCTAACGTACCCGTGCAGACAAATTTATGCACTTGCACGTTGCGAGTTTGACCGATGCGAAATACGCGGTCAGTTGCCTGATTTTCTACTGCGGGATTCCACCATCTGTCATAGTGGAAAACGTGGGTTGCTCTGGTTAAGTTCAAACCTGTACCGCCAGCTTTTAAAGATAAAATCATAATCGGCGGGCCTTGGGGGTCGTGCTGGAAGCGATCGATCATTTCTTCGCGCTGCTGTTGCCGAATTCCTCCGTACAAGAACAAAACTTCTCGCCCTAAATGCTGTTCTAGATGCGGTTTCAGGAGTTTTCCCCATTCGGCAAATTGAGTAAAAATTAAAGCCCGATCGCCCTCAGCGAGCACCTCTTCTAACATTTCCACCAACCGCTGCAATTTCCCCGATTCCTGACTCTTAATCCCCAATTCTTTCGGCTTAGCTTCTGCTTTCACAAGAGCCGGATGGTTGCAAAGTTGCTTGAGTTTTACCAGCAAAGCCAGAATCATTCCCCGGCGCTGAATACCTTCGGCTGAGTCTAATTCAGCTATTGACTCTTCGACTATTTTCTGATATAATACCGCCTGTTGAGCCGCCAGCCCGCAAAATACAGTCATCTCCTGTTTTTCGGGCAAATCTTGGATGATTTCTTTGTCAGTTTTGAGGCGGCGGAGGATGAAAGGCCGAACGAGCGATCGCAAAGTCTGCAATGATTCTCGATCTCCGTATTTCTCGATCGGAATTGCAAATCGGCGCTGAAAGAAATTGCGCGGCCCCAAATAGCCAGGATTCAGAAATTCTAAAATTGACCACAATTCTTGCAGTCTATTTTCCACCGGAGTTCCTGTCAGCGCAATTCTAAAAGATGCCTCGATTTGTCGCACCGCTTGCGACTGCTTCGCCTCGGAATTTTTAATATTTTGCGCTTCATCTAAAACTAATCCTTGCCATTTAATGCCTTGAAATTCCTTCGCATCGCGAAACACCAGGGCATAACTGGTAATTATTAAATCCTTTCCTTTAATTTCAGCCGCAAATGCTTTGCCTTTAGCGCGCTTGTCTCCGTGGTGAACTAACACTTTTAGCGTCGGGCCAAATTTCTTGACTTCGCGCTCCCAATTGCCCAATACTGATGTCGGACAAACCAGTAATGTTGGCGCTTCTAGAGAATCTTGTTCTTGTAAATGCAGGAGAAAAGTAATTAGCTGAATAGTATTGTGGCACAAGATATTATTGGCAACAAAATTGTGATGCTTGCTCACCTCAAAATCATAAACCCACCCGCTGTACTCAAAATCCTCAATTTCCTCTATTCGGCAATAAAATACTTCTTGGTCTAGAAAAAGTTGTAAGCCTTCTCTGATTGTATTTAGCTGTTGTGTGTCTAAATTTGCATAAGCTTCTAGAGTCTGATTCGTCCAGTTTGAAGGCTTTAACTGACGGTATTCTTGTTGGGCCGACCCATTTAAAATATTTTCCATCCCAGCGACTACCCTTGCCAGACTCCTGTGGGAAAACTCCTGAGAACCGTTGATGTAAACGGGGTTGTGCATTCCCAAATGGCGCAATGGTAATTTTGTAATTTCCACTGCACGAGCGACGATATCGGAAGCAGGAATTCCCTCAACATTGGTGTTGCAAGCCGATTCGCAAATTTGCTCTAATTTACGCTGTTTTTCGGGATAACCGAAGCCAATTTCCTGCAAAAATATGCGCGCTGAGTTACCGCCGAAAGTGCCAATATAATAGGTGCGAAAAATCCCGCTGCCATTGGTGGCCCGTTTCTGCTTAGTGGCGATTCGCAGCCAAATTCCAAAGCGCCGCAGCAGTGTAGAAAGTTGTTGGATGATTAAAGGCGAAGCGGTGCTAATTTCGATATTTCGCGTGTTAAGAAAGACAGATCCTTCAGCATCGAAGTAGTTTTTGAGAAAAATTCGTATGGTGTCAAGATTGGCTTGCATGATGAATTGCGGGAAGCTTTTCTCGGCTGACAGCTTTCCCCACTCGTAGCCTTTAGACTCAAGAAAGCTTTGGTACGATCGACTACACACAGCTAAATATGCTGCTCTTGGCTTACCGGGATTACGAACAGCAGGATTATTTATTTCTATCCCATACTTGTTGCTTAAACGGTGAAGTGTGAAACGCAATTCTTCAAGAACTGCCACATCTTTCTGCGTTATTGTGAGTATTGCTCGATCGCGCTGCTCATATCCCTCAGCAATCTGCCAAGCCAGAAACTTGACCAAATCAGGATCTTCCGGCTTTCCTTCCCAATACAATTTAGCAGGAACGCAAACATAATCTCCAACCTTGAGCTCATTTGTCCAGCCATCGCGTCCTAACAATTTGTGGCGGCGGGTAATTGTGATGCTGCTACCATCTTGTAGTTTGATGGTTCGCAACTTTTCTTGCACTTGCTGCCGGTAAAGTCGTCGAATAGTCGCCTGTACAATTTTGCCTGTTTCCTGATTTATGGAATTTACCAGTAATTGCTCGTTAGGTTCAGACCAAAAGCCCTCACCGTCGAATTCGGTTTTTCCGGCATAAGCTTCCCATATTTTTTCAGCTTTTTGTAAAAAACCATTAACAAAAAGCAAACTTTGTGGTAACAAGCATTTACCGAGCCCCATATCGTCCGCGAGACAAGCACCCAAACCCCAGCGTTCTAAAAATGCTAACCAGCCTGCTCCTAGGGCTTGATAAGGCCGCAATTGTCCCTGGAAAGTAGCCGGAGTTGCGATCGCACTTACCGCTTGATTATCGCTCAAAGTATTCAACAATTCCTGAAGCTGACCCGTAGCCTCAAAATTCACCACAGGCAATTTTTCGATCATCTGAGTATCGCCCGACGCCAAACGCAAAGCATCCTCCAAAGAAAGAGTCATTTGCTCTTTGCGGCTGGCAAAAAAAGTTTGAGCCGCTTTCACATCCGGTGCGCGCAACTCCACCCACTCGCCGTTAATTTCCACCAAAGGCGAATTCAACGCGGTCAATCTGTCAAATTCTGCCTTAGAAATACGCTGTCCGCCGATCGTCAATTCCCACTTAAAATTTAGCAGACTTTGCAATCCCAACCCACCTTTCGCCGGAGTCACTTTGGGAGTTTCCGCTTGAATGCTCAAACCCAAACGACTCGCCCAACCATCCGTCTTTGTCAAACTCGGCGGCAAAACTACGCCCAATCCGCTATCAGCAAACCGCCAAGCTACAGACTTAATAAACTCGTAAGCTTGCAGCGGATTTAATTGGCAAGATTGAGGCCGCTGTGCTTGCAAACTCGGTTCAATTAACGGATAAAGTTTCGAGGCTAAACCCAAGCCGCTCAGCAAAGTTTCTTGAGGCAATTCTATTGTCCGCCCCGCATAAGCCAAACGCTCGACAGAGTTGTTCCAAACAGTTGTCGCGTCCACCAAAAATTCGTTTTCATCTGCTGCTTGCAAGCAATAATTTAAATTCCAGTTGGCTTTACCGGGCGCTGGTGGTATGAGTTGAAAGCAAGTGCGAAATTGACTTTGTTGAGATAATTGGTTTTGCAGGGGTGCAGTCCAAGCACTCAGCTTGGTTGCCAAGTTTTCCAATGGTGCTGTTTCTACTTGCACAATCCCAGATTCCTGCTGCAAAGCTTGCAGCCACTCGCGCACAGGAGAAACTGTTTTGATGTCTAAAGTAGAGCTACCAGCAGATCGCACTTGACTATCTACAATACTACTCAAAAAGCCTAACACCAATTCCTCCGCCCCCATCGGCAAATCCACCACTAAAGGCAATTGACTGGATTCTTCTTCCTTTTCCCCTCTTCCTTCTTCTTTTTCCCCTCTTCCTTCTTCCTTCTTCCCTCTTCCTTCTTCCTTCTTCCCTCTTCCTTCTTCCTTCGATTGATACGTTCTGCAAGCCGTGGGCATTTGCTTGACAAAAGTGGCGAGGCGGAGTGTATCTGTAGAACTATCTAACAACGGTTGCCATTTGGCAATAGCAGAACCGTCGGACTGTTTCTCCAATCCAGGCAAAAATTTGCATCTTGCCAACAAATCCAAACTCCACCTAGCAATATGAGACCAAAAACGCAAATCTGATCCGACAAAATAGTCTGGTTCCGTGCTGTTAAGCGGTAGTGATTGCAAGAAAACAAAAGCTGCTTGAGGGTTAAGACAAAAACCCTCCACTTGCCAGGGATAAAGGTAAATTTCCTCGGTTTTAGCGGGTTCCTCAAGTGCTGCTGCTGAGTGCTGCGGCATCAGATTTGCGTTCGCTTCTGAGATTTGGGTGGGAAGTGCGATCGCCCGAATTTCCTTTTGAATTGAGGAGTCTCGGGCGGGAATTTCTGCGTTGGGAGTTTTGGGTGAGCGCCTAGTTTTTTTGCTTTTTTCCGGGGGAGTTTCTGCGGTTTCCGGTAATTGCCAATCCAGTTTTCCCGACTGCTGCAAGGAATTTAGGAAAGTCTTAAATTCAGCTTCGGTCATTGCTAAGGGATGCGGTAAATGCCTCCCCGATTGTATGGTGTCAATAGTCCCAACTTTTCGCCAAGTTTCTCCCCAAATAAATAAGCAACTTTTCTCATTTTCAACTAGCCAACTGCCGTGTAAAATTGCCATTTTTTTAATCCTGGTATTTTTATTTAAGTGGGATGTTGACTACTACATTTATATGGAATTTATGAAAATTTTATTTAAAACAAACCGAGGATATTTTGCGCCAGACAGGACTTAGGTAGAACCTGTATATGTAGGGTGCGCCCTAACCACCTTACGGCTTATTCCCTGTCCTAGATAACTAAATCCCTCTTCCTTTTTCCTTCAACGTCCCAATTCCCAAACGAAAATTCATCGTACCATCTATGGAAGGCTTTTAGCGGGCGATCGACCGGAGAATCGACCCCTGACTGCCAAAAATAATTCTAGAGTATAAATGCTTATAAGCCAGACACAGACAGTGGATCGCGAGGCGATTATCCCTGTCTTTTGGCGTCGGACTCTCAAACATCCTGTGGTAATGTTACGATCCCGACAGAGAAAGAATGTGGTAGATAAGGAAGCAGTGCTACATGGTAGAGATAGACAAGTCAATATCCTTCGATGGACGGGATATTAGACTGAAGATTGGTTTACTAGCGCCTCAAGCAGGCGGTGCAGTTTTGATTCAGTCGGGTGACACGGCGGTTTTAGTGACAGCGACTCGATCGCAGGGGAGAGAAGGAATTGATTTCCTGCCCCTGTTGGTGGATTACGAAGAGAGACTGTACGCTGGCGGTAAAATTCCCGGTGGATTTTTGCGACGGGAAGGGCGTCCCCCAGAAAAAGTGACTTTGACTGGTCGTTTGATCGATCGACCGCTGCGCCCGCTATTTCCAAGCTGGCTGCGAGATGACATCCAAGTTGTAGCCACAACGGTTTCGATGGACGAACAAGTGCCACCGGACGTTTTGGCGGTGACGGGGGCTTCGGTGGCGATACTGCTGGCGAAAATGCCGTTTTACGGGCCGATGGCGGCGGTGCGAGTCGGTTTGGTAGGGGACGATTTCATCATCAACCCAACCTACAGCGAAATCAGAGAAGGCGAGTTGGATCTCGTGGTAGCTGGTTCTCCTGACGGAGTAATCATGGTAGAAGCCGGCGCTAACCAATTGCCGGAACAGGATATCATCGAGGCGATCGACTTCGGCTATGAAGCAGCCTGTGACTTGATTCAAGCCCAGCGCGAAATTATGGCGGAATTGGGGATCGATTTGGTGGTAGAAGAACGGCCATCCCTAGACTCTGCCCTGGAAAACTTTATTCGCGATCGCGCTGAAGCCCCAATCCGCTTTATTTTGTCTAAATTTGAACAAGACAAAAACCAGCGGAATGCAGCTTTGGACGAAGTTAAGGCAAATGAAGTCGAATCTGCGATCGCCGAACTCTCGGAAGAGGACCCGGTAAAACTAGCAGCCACCGCCAACAGCAAGGCGATCGGCAACGTTTTCAAAGACGTTACCAAAAAAATCATGCGCCAGCAAATCCTCGATGATGGCGTCCGTGTAGACGGTCGCAAGCTAGACGAGGTGCGACAAGTTTCTTGTCGCGTAGGCGTGCTGCCGTCGCGAGTACACGGCAGTGGGTTGTTTAATCGCGGGTTGACTCAAGTCTTGTCCGCAGCTACCCTGGGAACCCCAGGCGACGCCCAAGACTTAGGAGACGACTTGCACCCGCAGCAAGACAAACGCTACCTCCACCACTACAATTTCCCGCCGTTTTCGGTAGGAGAAACCAAGCCGATGCGATCGCCCGGACGCCGAGAAATCGGTCACGGAGCCCTCGCAGAACGCGCTTTGCTGCCGGTTTTGCCATCCAAAGAAGATTTCCCCTACGTGATTCGCGTAGTTTCAGAAGTCCTTTCTTCCGACGGTTCGACCTCAATGGGTTCAGTTTGCGCCTCAACGCTAGCATTAATGGATGCAGGCGTTCCCCTTTCCCAACCCGTCAGCGGCGCGGCAATGGGCTTAATTAAAGAAGGCGATGAAGTCCGAATTTTGACTGACATTCAGGCAATTGAAGACTTTTTAGGCGATATGGACTTCAAAGTAGCTGGTACCGACACCGGCATTACCGCTTTGCAGATGGACATGAAAATCAAAGGTTTGCCCTTAGATGTGATTGCCAATGCCATCCGCCAAGCCAAACCGGCCAGACTGCAAATTTTAGAAAGAATGCTGGCAACCATCGACACTCCCCGCAAGGAAATGTCGCCGTTTGCACCGCGTTTGCTAACCCTGAAAATCGATCCGGAATTTATCGGTTTGGTAATTGGGCCAGGTGGGAAAACGATCAAAGCCATCACCGAAGAAACTGGTGTCAAAATTGACATCGAAGACGACGGAACCGTGACAATTGCTGGCAACGACAGCGAAAAAGCTCAGCGGGCTTACAACATTGTCCAAGGCATGACGCGCAAGTTGAATGCAGGAGACGTGTATGTCGGCCGCGTAACTCGAATTATTCCGATCGGCGCTTTTGTGGAAATTTTGCCCGGAAAAGAAGGCATGATTCACATTTCCCAGTTAGCGGACTACCGCGTTGGCAAAGTGGAAGACGAGTTAGCTGTAAACGATGAAGTGATTGTCAAAGTGCGAGAAATTGACAATAAAGGTCGAATTAATTTGACCCGCTTGAATATTCATCCCGACGAAGCGGTAGCCGCCCGCGAAGCGTTGAATAAATAGTTTACAGTTGGTAATTGGTAATTACTTGTAGAGTAATTGCTAATTGCTAATTGCTAACTCGTAATTAGTAATTGCTAATTGCTAATTGAGATTAAATCTGATTGTTTCAGATTGATTTGGGAGTAGGTGCGCGACAGCGACAGATCGACAAGAGTGCGATCGGCTGTAGAAGTTAATACACTCGCGCACTTTACCCTCGGCGGTTGCTATAAATAAACTTTCAAATTATTCATCTCTCTCCCCTCTTCCTCAACCCCCTCAGCGCCCTCTGCGGTTAAATCACTCATAAATATTAAAAAAAACAAAATATCCAGAAACCAGACTTATTGAAAAAGCCTGGTTTCTCAAAGAAGATGAAATCAAATCACAGCAATACAATCAATCTCTACTAACACATCTTTCGGCAAACGCGAAACCTCCACACAAGCGCGCGCCGGTGCAGTTTCCGCATCAAAATATTTCGCATACACCGCATTCACAGCGGCAAAATCATTCATATCTTTGAGGAAAACCGTAGTTTTTACCACATCCAACCAAGTAGCGCCGGCTTCTGTGAGAATGGCTTCTAGATTTGCCATAACTTGTTCGGTTTGTTTTGCCACATCGTCGGTGTAGACAATATCGTTTAGTCTAATGTCGATCGCAATTTGACCAGCTACAAACAGCATAGTGCCCGTAGCGGCAATGGCTTGATTGTAAGGGCCCACGGGTGCCGGTGCTTTGTCAGTACGAATAATTTTGCGCGTCATAGATATCACTTTTTGGAATAATTTTTGAGAATTTTCTGGCTGGTAGATTTTTGCGTCAGAGGTTTCTGGCTCGTAGATTTCTCCATCGGGCATTATAGCACCAGTTAAGTCGGCATTTTCGATATTCCAGCCATAGGTTATTGCATCAGTTAAGTCTGCCCTTTTCAAGTTGGCTCTACTTAAATCTGCTCTACTTAAATTGGCTCCTCGCAGATTAGCTCTTTCTAGATTCGAGCCTTGCAAGCAAGCTTTTTTAAGGTTAGCTTTTGCCAAGTTTGCCACACTTAAATCTACATCTATCAACTTCATTCCTGACAAATTGCTTTCGGGCAATTTGACTGCCCTAAGTTTAGAACCGTGGAGATTTACCTCTAAGAGTTTTACACCACTTAAAATTGCAGAAGTTAAATCTGCTTGAATTATGTTGGCTTCAGTCAGATTAGCGTTAGTCAAGTCCGCTCTATTTAAGTCTGCGTGAAACAAGGAGGCTCTACTTAAGTTAGTAGCAGTTAGGTTTGCCCCACTCAAATTTGCTTGGTCAAGATTAGTATTAGTCAAGTTTGAGCTACTCAGATTTGCTTTACTCAAATTTGCACCGTTGAGTTCTGCTAAACTTAGATTAGCTGAATCACAACGTATTTCACTCAAGTTTGCACTGGTCAGAGATGCCCGACTCAGATTAGCACCGTAAAGATGCGCTTTTGTTAGGTCTGTAGCACTCAAATCAGCCCCAGTCAAATCAGCACCCTGTAGGTTTATCCCACTCAGATCGGCACCTTTAAGGTCTACCCCACTTAACTGTGTGTTCTTAAAGTCGCGTTGTCCTGCTGCATATTTTTCTAAAAGTTCTTCACCGTTCATTAATAACCCCTCGCCCTTCCGCTACACCCCACTTTCCCAGCCTACCACCAAAACCGAAAGCGCGATCTAAATCTGCGTTAATCTGCGTCAATCCATCTTCATCTGCGGTTAAGAAATTCCCCTTTTTTCACCGCAGATATAGGCAGATAAACACAGATTAACGCAGATGAATTAGAGATTATCTGCGTTAACCGGCGTCAATCCATTTTCATCTGCGGTTAAGAAATTACCTTTTTTCACCGCAGAGAAACGCAGATTTACACATTACACAGCAACCGGAGCACCAACAACCTCACCTTTCAACATCCGAGAAGCAGCATCAAGCAATTGCTCCTCCAAATAAGGCTTAGTGAAATAGCCTTTGGCGCCCAAACTGTAAGCCATTTGGCGGTGTCTGTCAGCACCGCGAGAAGTTAGCATCGCGATCGGCAATTCACACAAAACGGCATCCTTCTGCATCCGAGAAAGTAGTTCCAAACCGTCCATTCTCGGCATCTCAATATCGCAGAAAACGATATCGCAAGGCAGACCAGATTTCATCTTTTCCCAAGCTTCCTTACCGTCGCGAGCTTCTTCCACACGATAGCCAGACTTCTCGAAAGTAATCGACAATAGCGATCGCACCGTAATCGAGTCATCGACAATCAGCACAGTCGGCTCAGTCTTCTCGATTTCCGCCTCCTTAGTAGCCCTCTCGCTCTCATCCCAAAGCGTACCGCCAGCATCCTTCCGCAGCCTTCCGGTAGCCAAATCGATCAGTTCCAGAACGTCCGCAATCGCGACGATCCGACCGTCCCCGAGCACCGTGGCCCCAGCAATCCCGATCGGCTTCGGCACCGGCCCCTCCAACGGCTTGATCACAATTTCCTGTTCCGTCGAAACCTGATCCACCTGCACGGCTAAGAAATTGCCGGCAGACCGCAGCACGATCACCGAAATCATGTCATCGTCAGTATTAAACCCGTAAACACTGCCCCGGCCCAAATGGCGGTTGTAAGCCAGCAAATCCCGCAGCGGCCGGAACGGCAAGCTTTGACCCCGCCACTCAATGCAAGGCAAACCGTCCGCCCCCGTCGTCACCTGATCGCGAGGCACATCGATCATATCCTCCACCCCATCCATCGGGAAAGCAATGCGAGCTCGATCGCTAATGCAAGTCAGAGCCTTAGAAATGCTCAACACCAGAGGTAAACGGATGGTAAACACAGTCCCCTTGCCGATGGTTGAATCGATCGACACAGTACCGCGAATCTCCTGCAACGAAGTCTGCACCACATTCATACCGACCCCCCGGCCGGCATACTCCGTCGCCTGTTCCTGAGTGCTGAAACCCGGCATAAACAGCAAATCGTAAACTTCCGAGCGAGACATCCTCTGAGCCTGAGCCGCCGTCAGCATACCCTGCTTAATCGCCTTCGCCTTCACCCTTTGCGGGTCAATTCCCGCCCCGTCGTCAGAAACCGAAACCACGGTTTGGTTTCCTTGGTGGAAAGCGCGAATCGTAATCCTGCCGACAGCAGGCTTCCCAGCCGCCAGACGCACTTCGGGCGGTTCGATCCCGTGAGTAATGGCATTGTTCACCAAATGAGTCATCGGGTCATACAGTTGATCCACAATCATCTTGTCGATCTGAATATCCTTACCCTCAACCTGCAACTGAGCCTGCTTCCCGCACTTAATCGCAATTTCCCGCACCGCCCGGAACAGCCTGTCCGTCGTCTCCGCAAACGGCTTCATCCGGGCGCGAGTCAAACCTTCTTGCAGTTGAGTAGTAACTTGCCGCAGTTGGCGAGTCACCTGATCCGCCTCATCCACCAAAAACTCAATGTCCGCCGCCGACTCCCGCACCCGCACGATCAGCTCAATAATCTCCTGAGCCAAACTGTGGAAAGGAGTAAACCTGTCCATTTCCTCTGGTCTCCAGGCACTTTCCCGCGTGTGGGCCGAATCCTCAGAGCGCCATGCCGATCGGTGTCCCTGGCGGTTTGCCAGCAAAGCAATCTCCAAAAGACTCCGCTCGTAGAAATCCTGAGTCCGCTGGCTCACATCGCTCAGTAGCGCTACCTGGTGCAGCAAATTGTCCAAAAACTGCCGCATCCGTTCTTGGTCTTGCTCCAAACTGTTGCGGTTTACCACCAGTTCCCCCATCAAATTGCTGAGGTTATCCAGTTGCTTGATCGGCACCCGCATCGTCTGGTCGCCGAACCCGCCCGCGCGGGCATTCCGCCTGGGTCTGTTGATCGCCGACGGCCCCATATTGGCTTCCCCTTGGCGGCCACTTTCCTTGGGATCTTCCAACAGTTTTTCCAAATCGCCAAATTCGTCGTCGCTCTCCTCGGCTGCAGCGCGGGAAGCTTTACTAGCAGTTGTCGTCGGTGCAGGAATTTCCGGCATAGTTGCGCTCTCGCTGAGGAGTTCTTCGAGATCCGAGAAAACTTCTGTATTTACCGGACTCTGATTTGTGCTCCCAGAAGCTGCTATGACAGCTCCAGCACCCCCTGCAATTAACAGTGCTTCTAAATCGTCAAAATTGCCTTCGTCATCCTCAGCGCCTGATTCGTCTTCGGCAAAAAAGTCTGCCAGCGACCCCTCTTCCAACTCCGAGGAATCGGCCTGGGCCGACTCGTCCTCAGCGTCCCAAAAGCCCGTCGTCAGTTCCGAAGTCACCAGCACCTCAGCATCGAGGGAATCCAACAAATCGTCAAAACCCTCCAACTCTTCGTTGTTGAGAGTAGCCCCGGTTTCCATCGCCGAGAGCAAGTCAGCATCGCCCTCAAACATACCATCGAGAGATTCCGCAGGGAGTGGCTCTAAATCCGCACTCAAAAAATCCGTTTCCAGGGCATCAAACAAATCATCTTCGCCCTCAGACTCCCCGGCGGCATCTGTTTCGCCTCGATCAAACAAATCCGCACCCACCTCGTCGAACAAACCCTCGGCAGGCCGGGCAGACAACTCCTTCACATCCACAGTCGCGCCGTCATCTGGCGCCGATCCAGCATCGCCCTGCTGCACGATGCCTTCGGCAAACATATCCTCCAAGAAATCGAAAGCTGCGCCCTCATCAGATTCGACATTTGAAATTTCTGACTCAGGACGATCCTCGGACAAAGGCCCAAGTTTAACCTCTGCCGAATTTGCCAAGCCTTGGTCGGAAACAGTCGCACCATTGTTATCGAACAAATTCCCCAAGTCGCCCTCATCAACTCCGACACCGGCACGGAGCAATTGTGAATCCCCATCATTCAGCCAACCCGCACGGGCTTGCCCCGAAGCTTCTCCGTCATACTCAGTACCGGTAGGTACAGAACCGAACAGCTCAGCCAAATCTGCCGCTTCTCGGGATGTAGCTACTCCTTGCCCGCGCACAGTCTGTTCATCCTCAGAAATCGAACCCGAGGTCATATCCCCAAACAGCGCATCTAAATCAGTATCGTCCAGCTCCAGGTTGAGCGATTGCACAGACTCGTCTTCCAGGCCGAAAGCATCTTCTAGCCAGTTTTCATCCGCAGAGATATCTAAATCAGAATTTGATGTCATGTTAAGAATGTTGCCCATTTCCTCATTTTGTGCGATGCCTGCAGCTTGATCTCGATCGCCCCCGTTCTCCGTACCTTCGTCTTCTGAAGAAAGGAAATTAGAAGTAATCCCTAACAGCTCGCTCAAATCCGAGTCCTCGCCAAGCTCAGAGAACAACTCGAAATCATCCATTTCAGGGAGAGCAAGCGCTTCGGCATCCGCTGAATCATTATTGCCCCCCCCTGCTGCAGGCTGCTTCGATTCTCCGTCTAAAGCCTCCGAGTTCAGGGAATACTCCGAAGAGACTGCAGGCACACCCGTTGCCTCAGATAAGCCTAAATCGCCGAACAAGTTATCGAAATCAGCATTGTCTGTAACACCAGCAGAAGTTTGGGCGGCCACTTCGTCCAAAAGCGTACCGAGAGCATCTTCGTCAGCTTGTCCCCTGGCTGGGGCAACCGTGTCGTCTCGCCGCTCCAAACCGCCCCTACCGTTACCCGTTTTAACCTGTTTGCGAGTTAACCGCTGGCTCGAACCCGCATTTTTCTGACCGGCAGCTACTGCCGATCCCTCTGCCTCTTCTCCAAATAGCAAATCCTCCCCAAACAAACTCGTCAGGTCATCAATCGGAGGCTTCGTGTTCGTTTCGGAACTTTCCGAATCGTATTCGTCAAACAACAAATCAGTAAAATCGCCGGAATTGTCATCGTCTGACCCCAGCATTCCCGCCGCCGATATCCCAGAAGACTGTGCATAGTCGAGGTCTTCTTCTTCTTCCCAAGCGCCGTCGAGATCCGGGGACTCGCCGTCAAACAAGTCAGCTAAAGTGTTGAGTTCTGCAGCACCCACTTCCGGGCCGGTGCGGGTCGAGCCTCTAAAAGCACCCGTCTCCATATCGGATTCTGCGAATCCGGCGGAATCGTCGAACTGGGCGGATCGAAGGCCACTGTCATCGTTGCTGTCGCCGCTGTCGAGTTGGTCGAAGAGCTCGTCTATACTCAGCCCAGAAATAGTCGGCAGCAACTTGTTCAATCCATCCGGGGCATCGCCCGATCCCACCAGATCCCAGGCCTCATCCTCAACAGAAACCACATTTTTCCGGGATTTACTCGGTTGAGCGAAGGCCAGCAAATCTTCAAAATCCGTTTCTGGAACCAGAACAGCAGGCTGCAGCGCCAGAAGTTTTGCGCTTGGTACGATCGACGATTCTAGACCAGAAATTACAAGTTCTTGCGCTTGTTTGATGTCTTTGATCACCGTTGGGGCTAAGGTGCGGTAGGTATTTTCTGGGTTGGCGATCGCCTTGGATACAGCTTGGATCAATTCTATCCAGCAAGGCAGTTCAAATTCTTCCCCCGCCCTGAGCAAATTCCGACAAATATTCTTGAGTTGTCGCCTGCTTTCTGGCCCTTCGGGCTGTTTGAACTCTTGCAGGAGTTCCCGCATCCTCGCGGGCACGTCTGAGTCAAATACTAGCAGCAGCGCGCTGTCTTCTGTTGCTCTGGCCGGAGGTGCGTAAACTGACCGCGAATCCGGAAAACTCCTTGATGAGGCAAACGCCCCGACTCCCATCCCCGCCATAACTGGTTCGGCGACTGGCATCGCGTAGCTATCGTCTGCATGGTGTTCTCCGTGTCCGACGAGTCCCCCCAAGTGCCCGTTGAGTTCTTCAAATACTGGTTCTAATTCTCGAACCATCTGTTCTCCCAATTCCTCTGTCAGTCCAAAAGGCCCCGACAGTTGCTCTAACAGCCCTTGTAATGTATCAAATATTCGCAGGAAAAGGGATTCTAGCTGTTGGTCTACTTTAACGCTGCACTCTTTTAAAACTTTAAAACTATCTTCTAGTCGGTGAGCTGTTTGCTGAATGCTGGTCAGCCCCAGCATAGCTGCTCCTCCTTTGACAGAGTGAGCGGCCCTAAATACTTCGTTGACCAGTTCTGGGTCTTCGATCGTGGTTTGCAGATTCAGCAAGCCTTGTTCGATCGTATTGAGGTGGTCTTTTGCCTCCTCAATAAAGTAGCCCATTATCCTCTGTTGTTGCTCCGGCAGCATAGTTTTATTCCTGATTTTAAGCGTTATTGTATTGGGTCTATGTTAGTAATTCTAGAGAAGCTCTTTGTAGATCTCGCCCCTTGCCAAGAGAATAATCTGACTGCGAGATATGGCAAATGTCCTGGCTTTTTTTGTTTTCGATATGCCCTCACTTAAAAGATAGCGAATCTCCCGCACCTTTTCGGGTTTTAGTTTGCGGTGGACAGATGGAAGGAAAGGAAAGCGGTTTTTTTCGCTTGGCATCGCGGGAGTTATCGGCGGGGGTTTTTTCCCGCAAATGGTCGGGATTGATACAACCGCGATCGTCGCAACTGTGCCAAGCAAAATAACTGGGTTTGACAGGCTTTCCCAGTTTGTGTTCCCGTACAAGTCTGTGAGCGTAGAAACTTTTTGTTTGGCCCTTAATTTTAGTACCTTTAATGGCGTAACCATCACTTGTTTTAGCCCAGGTACAAATCATGCAGCCGTTGGGCTGTATTTGGGGTCGAATACCGGGAATTATTTCTTGGTCTCGCAGTTGTTTTTGAGGTTTCGGCGCTGATGTACTTCTGACATTTTTAATACGTCCTTTTTTCAACCTAGGTTGAGAATTTTTCCGCCTAAAGCCTTCCCCCAAAGGGTTATGATTAATGGAGTTGCGAACCTCGCCAGTAGGGCAAGCAAAGTATTCGGAGCTGATCCGCCGACCTAATGAATCTTCTAATACTAAACGGTGGACAGTAAACGTTTTCCCTTCACAGTTAATGCTAAGTCTTTTATTGCCATAGCCCCTGCTTGATTTAGTTAAGGTAGAGATAATACAGCCCGTCGGCTTAACTTCACCCAAGATGCCCGGTATTACCTCTACTCTGTTATCGTCCATCTGTGCAACTCCTACTTTGTTTAGGTGTTGAATTAGCAGCCTCACAGCGGTTTCAAGACTGCGAGGTTGCTTTTGGTCTGGCATCGTTGTCCGACCAACGTGCTGGTAAATCAGGCAGCAAAACAAGCATTAGACACTTAATTATTGTCTTTCTGCTGTTTCTACTCGGAATCTTTCCACCGATGTCAAAAGGTCACGAGCAACGCCTACCAAGTTTTGCAAAGCACCGGAAACTCGCTGCGCTTCTTGTGACGTTTCCTGAGCTGTCAACTCGACAGCCTGCATCACAGAAGCTACGGCGCGAGCTGTTTCGTTTTGCTCTACAGTATCGGCAGTAATCGATCGCACTAGCACGTCAATTCGGTTAGTTACTTGAATGATATCTTCAAGCGATCGCTTCGCCTGTTCTGCCAATCTTGTTCCCTCAATAACCTGCTGCGTCCCTTCTTCCATCGCCGTCATTACCGCGCCGGTTTCGCTTTGAATTTGCATCACGATCTGTTCGATTTCTTTCAAAGACTTCGCCGATCGGTCTGCCAATTGTCGCACCTCGTCTGCCACGATCGCGAAACCCCTGCCCGCTTCGCCAGCTCTCGCCGCCTCAATACTGGCGTTGAGGGCCAACAAATTCGTCCGGGAGGCGATCGTCGCAATTAAAGCCACAATCTTAGAAATTTCTTGAGAAGCTTCTGCCAACCTCTTGACTTTTCTGGTGGTTTCTGCTACTGTTTCTCGAATTTCCAAAATCCCGGCCACCGTCCGCTCCACAGCCTCGCCCCCTTTCAGAGCCGTTGCCGCGGCGCCCCGGGCTACTTCTTCCGCCTCTCTAGCGCTCTCTGCGACCCGCTGAATCGCGTCGGTGAGGACTTGCACGGAATTCAGCGTTGCCGCCAGTTCCTCAGCTTGCCGCAGCGCGTCGGAAGACAAATCGCCCGCAAACTTAGCACTATCCGTAGCGCCTTTGCTGACCTCCCGAGCCGCCTGCTTCACCTGATGGACAATTTCGCGCAGATTTTGAATTGTCAAGTTAAACGAGTCAGCAACAGCACCCAAAACGTCTGCGGTCACTTCCGCAGTCACCGTCAAGTCACCCCGGGCTGCTCCTTCCACGTCGTCTAGCAAGCGAATCACTTGGCGCTGCAAGTCTTCTTTTGCCTGTTCCTGCTCGTCAGACTTGCGCCTGGTATCGCTAATCGTGGTTTGGATGACCTTGGCCATGTGGTTGAATTTAGCAGCCATTTTACCAAATTCATCTTCCGAGTAAACCGTAGCTCGAGCATCCAAAGTTCCTTGAGATACGGCATCGAACTGAGCTTGCAAATTATCCGACGACTTGCGTACCTGCTTGGCGATCAACTGGCCGATACCCCAAGAAGTTAAAAAGCTCGTAAAGCCTGCGGCTGCGGTCATTACCCAGCCTGTTTGGCGCAGGTAAACGATCGCCTCGGGTTTGTCTTGCCGCAGAGCTTGATAGGAGGCAATGTTGGTGACGAAAGCCACAGCTACCAGAGAAACCAGTCCCGCCCCGATTGCGGTGTACAACTGTTTTGTAAACAAAGGGGCATTTTCCAAGAAAGCCAGTCCCCCCTGTTCTACCGTGACCGAAGTATCGACCGCTTCTGTTTCTGTGGGAGCAAAACTCGGCACAGACGCATCAGCCGGGCCGTTTATGCTAAATATCTCGTCATCCCGAATTGCTGAGCCATCGCTGTTGTCAAAGTCCAGGCTGCTGCCTGTCGTTCCCATCATGCCGCTGGTCGAGTTGCCGAAATTGGTGTTACCTCTAGTCAAGATCGAACTGGTGGCATCTTCTGAGATATCAAAGTCCGGCAAATTGCCCAAATCGTCAAATTCGTCAAATTCGTCTAAAAAGTCGCTGTGTTCTTGAGCGTTCCCAGCTTTTGACGACCAGCCGCTGTTGTTCTTGTCGGACGCTCCGAAAGCTGTCGCTTGTTCGTTTTCGTCGAAAGAGAAAGAATCGCTAAAAGCATCATCATCAAAAGCATCTAACTCGAAGTTGTCTCTAGAGCCAAATGCCGGGGGTTCCGAGTCGCTGTAACCGTTGCTGTTGGCGGAAGGTTGATCGACTGAATTAAATTGTCCGCGGCTCGACCTTTGACTTTGAGAGTTAGGGACAGCACCTCCCATCAACAGCGTTTCGTCTTCCGCCAAGGAATAGTTTGACGAGTAGTCCGACCCGTTATTCGGCTGCTTGTTTTGAGGTCGAGAAGACCCGAAACCCGACGAGGGCATCGCTTCGGCGAACGGGTCTTCTTCTTCGGCCAGAGGTGCGTTATGACCGTAATTTTGGCCACTCTGGGGCGGGGATTGGTAGTCGTAGTCGGAGTTATCGTCGAATTCGTCTGGCAAATCGAGCGCAGCAAAAGGTTCGCCAAAATTGTCCGAGGGCCCGATGGGGGAGTCTAGTTGGTTCGAGTCGAAGGAATTCCCGGTTTCTGAAGAGGCAAAACTTTGACCGTTGAGCATCTGAGTCGGAGCTTCTGAAAACGAATCTCCTGAGTAAGGTCCGCTTTTCCCAGACACTTTGCTGCTAGACACGTCAGCAGCATCAAACCCTCCATCATCTAAGGCAAAAGGGTCTCCAAAGTCCGAGTCGGCAAACTCGTCTATGTCTAGCGAGTCGGAGGTCTCAGCATAAGCTGCCATTCCGCCGCTGTCGCCAGCAAACGGGTTAGAATGTGAGGTTAAATCTGAGACAGGGCCGGCGCGATCGTCGTCTTCTGCTTCCCACCCCAAGCCACTCATGCCCAAGTCTGCCAAGTCCTCGTTTTCCATGTCGTCTGAGGATTGACTTCTATAGGAAAGGGATGGGGAATTTCCTTGGAAAAGTCCCAAATCCGGGTCTTCTAACCCTTCATCAAGAGATAAGTCTGGGTAGAATTCTAATTCAGTTTCAGCAGACAAAGCCTCGAAATTTTCCGTTTGCAGCTCTCCAGATAAAAATTGGTCTGTGTAGGTAATTCCGTTGTGAGCGTGTTCCACCAAACTCGGGTCGTCACTCAGGCCTAGCACAACCGTGTACTGTTCCCGCGCCACCTCATACTGTTGCAGTCCGTAGCAGTAAATGTGTCCGCACAGCAGGCGAGCGCTGGGATCTTCGGGAAAATCTTCTACTAATTGATAAACTAGGGCTGCGGCTTCTGAATAATTGCCATCCATGTAGGCCGCTTCTGCCCGTTGGTAGTCCTGCTGAAAGTTGGTACTTGTTGCCATTTGCCGCCCTCTTTGGATTTTAGATTTTAGATTTGAGATTTTTGATTTTTATTATCTTGAATTGAATGTTTAGATGCCCGCCTCAAGTCGTGTGACTGTTGATGGTTAGACCCCAATCGAAAATCGCAAATCGCAAATCTAAAATCGATTTCACGCTGCCCACCGCGCCGAGCGCAGAATTTTCACTTGATCTAGCAGTCGGAGCACTTTCTGAGCTGGTGCACCTAACATCCATTCTCCCCTCAGAAATGGAATCATGCCGTCTGGTGCATTGTTCTGAGAGTGCAGTTGCTCTACGTCGAGCCAGTCCATCCCCACAATTCGATCGACTGCCAGCCCCAAAATCGTGTCTTGGTCTTCCACAGCCACGATCGGGATTTCGGGTCTATCTGTGTTCAGAGGTGTTTGGTCTCCCAGAAATTGGCCGAGGTCTGCCACCCAAATCACTCGTCCTCTCATATTTAGCGTACCTAAAAGCAAAGAGGAAACGTTGGGGATCGGTGTCATACGGTCTGGGGACGGGGATAGTACCTCTCTAATCCCTGTCGCTGGCAGTGCGAACTCGTTCCCCGAAGGAACGTAGAACCGCAGGTGCAGCTCACCTTCGGGAGTTTCTAGTTCTTGGAATTCCGGAGCCGGATCTACCCCTAGTCCTGGTAATATAAAGTCTGGGCTACCGCTAATCATAATTCTGACACCTGCATTTCTAGCAAATTGTTGAGGCTTCCCGCCAAGAAGAACCCGATCGAAACTTCGATGGTCGAAACTTGACACAGCCAAGCTTGACACAGCCAAGGGGTGAATGGCGCGACTGCCGGAGGTGCTTGGCAATAAATTTGCTCCGTCCATAATTGACTGCAATCAATAATTCGCGCGACCTTTGCTTACAAATTAGCTCAAATCGACTACGAACAATTAATTGGGAACCCCTAAAACTTCTCTTTGTACTCCCACCGCCGTCTCAAGTGGTAAAACTCTGGGTAATTTTTGCGATAAATGCTAAACCGATACTCGGATTAGCGAGGAGTTGTTGACATGGCTAGTGTCGCGACAATCATGAACGGAGTCACTTAAGACTGAGAATGCACTCTCTGACTTTGTACAGAAATACCTAGTAATGAGTAGCTCTGCCCATCAGTTTTTCGGAGCGGCTGCAAGTGGAGAACAAGTATATTATATTTGCACTTTGAGCGTGTTAGACCCACTTGGGTCGAGAAATTGAACAGAGTTTTACCGACGCCCTCATGCCAGGGCGCGGATTTATACATTCTAGTTTATGGTGCGATCGCCAATCCTGTCCGCGAGCTTTCTCTTTGTGGCGGCCAAGACTTGATTTAACTGCAGGTACAAGAAAGCTCCAATAATGCCATCGGTGCAAAATTTATTTTTCTTCTAATTGGTCTTCTAGTGAGCGGTCTAATAATCTTTCCGAGAGATTGACCCGAGGGTAGCCCGGTCCCACATATTTTTCTACCAGCATCAATAACTCGCTTTCACCAAAAGGTTTGGTGTAAAAGTCTGTAGCTCCGGCCATGCGGGCTTTAACGCGGTCGATAAATCCGTCGATGCCCGTCAGCATAACGATCGGCGTCTGCCGGAAAGCGCTAGAACTACGCAGCATAGCGCAAATTTCGTAGCCATCGAGTTCCGGCATGGCGATGTCACACAGAATTAAATCGGGTTTGAGTTGAAACACCAAACTCAATGCTTGGAGGGGATTGCCGATCGTAGTAGCTTCGTAACCGTATTCATTTAAAATTGACTCGACTGTTTTGCGAATAATATTGTCGTCGTCAATACAGACAACTCTGGGAACCTTGGTTTCTGGGGACGACCATTCTTTTTTGTTGTTGGTCGGGGTAACAGAGGGTTCGTAAAATACTTGCACCAATCCCTGCTGCACAAATGGGTAAATCGCCTTAGCGACAGTGAGCACGTCTCGGTTGAGGTAGCGCGCCATTTGGCGGATCGAAGTGTGCCCGTCGGCCCAGCGTCTGAGAGTATTAAAGGTATTGACAGGCAGCGCGACTCGCAGCTCGGAGGGGTCGGAAATCACCGGGCATTGGTTGGGCGACTGAATGTGAGGGTGAAACTGCTTCCACTGCTGCACCTGTTTGACAATCTTGGCCAGCAGCGAGCTAATTTCTAAGCTGGTCAGTTGAGGAGCCAAAGCTGGGCCCATTTCAAAAGTGAAGGAACCCTGGTGGAGACTCAGCAAGTCAAATAGGGTTTCGTGGATCATGCTCTGGATGATGTTGCGCCCTTGAGCTGGGGTGAGGATGTGGTTTTCTAGCAGGGCCCATAGGTAGCCGTATTCTGGGGCATTGGTAGATGCCATATAGGGAACTTGGATTTTGTCGAGGGCGGTATCTGCTTTGTAGCGGCGCAGGTAGTCGCGCAACCGAAACAAACTGCCCGCACTCTGGGTAGCGTAAATAATCTGACCGTTGAAGCAGAAGACATACCAGGATTGTCCTGCAAGGGAGCGCTGGGTAGGTTGAGTACCCGTGCTGCTGCCGGTGGAGGTGTAGGCCTCTACGAACAGTTCTCCGGTTCGCTGACCTAACTCAATCAATTGCAGGATGCTGCGGATGTCTATTTCACTCAAATTTCCCTGCATGCAGCTAAAGTGTCCTCCTTAAAACCGTTGGCGTCTGAGCTCGGAAAGACTGTGTGCTGGCGAAAAAATTGACTTTAGTTTCCGTCAATAATTTACGCGCTGATGCCGATCTCACAATTGGGAATTGACGAAAGGGCGATACTTGCTGCCGCTCCTCGGTCGCGCTACCAGTCCACAAGCTGAAACCGCGAAACTCGCGGCCTTCTCTAAGTGTAGAGTTTCACCTTGTATTCCCACTGTTGCCTAAACTCGTAGAATCCACATCGCACGATTGCACGGGTTCTTCGAGTGTGCAACGCTGGCATTCCCGACTGGTTCAAGTCTTCGATGGCCAAAGTTTTGAAGTTTTTGGCTGAGTATGCCGTCAGTTTATCCAACACATCTTGGCGTAGGTCAACTTCAAAATACCGAGGATTTTCTGGTTTTACCGCTGCTACCAGCAGCAAGTGCCGATCAAGGTCCGATGGGAACTTGAGGCTAGTCTGTTGGGTTGGATGAGTTGCGATCGAGGTTTTTTTGGGTTTGCCACAGCCCTAAAATCAGGTGCAGTCAAAATGAACCTTGGTTGGCAATTGTCAGGAAAACCCTCAGTGCCGATCGACCTTTTTGCTCGCCTGCGGCGAGCGTCATAGGCTCGCGTCATTACCCTATTCTAAGGCAGCGCGGTTCAAATCCCTAGTCCGCCGAAGCAGGGCGCAGGCTTGGGGGCTGCAACGGCTTTTCTCACGATCCACCCATAACTAAAGAAGCGTTGTAAAATCAATACAAAATTTTGAATCGAAAGGCCAGAGGCAAGCCCTGGGCTAACGACATGGGGATTTAGACCTAGCGACCAGTAGGTAGGGACTTTTAAGTCTCGTGAAACGATTGTGTTGCTAAAACCACAGTGGTATAATTGGCACAGAGCGATTCGCCAGAGAAAGAATAACTTTCAACCCATTGAAATATCCTAGACGGCGAGCAACCCCGGCAACGCACTAATCCGATTAATTCGGAATAGTTAAAGGGCAAATAATTGCAGCATAGGTCACGTTACCTTAAAAATATGAAGAACTCACCAAGTCTGCACTCCGGGAGAAGTAAAGTTCTTTGAGTCAAGAGAGGGATATTTGAATGTCCCGTTGTCGTCTTGAAGGTGGGCAAGAATCTCCAGGCTTTAGACGTGGGGAGGTTCAAGGACTGACCTTTCTCAGGTTTGGGCTATGGCAGTCTCCGCAGTTTTACTAGTCTTTAATCAAGCGGCATTGGTACTGGTCTCTCATTCCTCCAGACAACTGGCGACGGCCGTACTTTCTGGAAGTTCTCCCGTGAGAACCTGCTATGCCTGATTGCTGCTAAAGTTAGAAAAAAATGCTATCCCCCGATTGGGCAAACGATACCAAAAAGTAAGACTTAAGTGGCAAAAAGTTATCCTTACTTGCCTATACTTGTTTACTTTAGGTAAGTTGACTAAAGATCACACGCAGTGTTATGTTTAGTCAAGAACCTTTGGCTTAAGGGGGATAGCCTACTTATGTTGGGATTAGCCGTCTACCCAACAGCGTAGGAAGTAAACACCACTTATCTTTTAGGCCTTTAAGTAACTTAAAGTAAGTTGGGATAGGTTTTACGAAGCAGAGGACTATTAGTGTGCTGTATCTAGCGGAAGTACAAAAACAGAGAAGCGGCTTTGGTCTCGGTGGCGGTAAGGCTGAACTGAAACTGCTAGCTTGTCAGCGGGGCGAACATAACTGGAGCGCCGTACCAGGCGATGACGCGATCCCAGTTGAGGAAGCTAATAAGTTTAACGACGGCACGCTGGTGCTGGTTGAGTTGAGCGCTAACAAGCAAGTGCAGCGGATTCAGGAGGCGGCCCGCCAGTTGGTGAGCATTCTGCAAAATTTCTCGCGATTGCAGGACAAGTTTAAGGATAAGGAAGAGGAAATTGAACAGTGGAAGGCTTCTCTGACGTTTTCGAGTCAGGAACTCAATCGCCGGGAAATGGAAATGCAAGCCCGCGAAGAGCAGTTAGCTCAAATGGAAGAGGAGTTGGAGCGGCTGGAGGCTCAGCGCTCGGAAATTGAAAATACTCGAGATGAAGCTAACCGACTGCGAGAAGAAGTCGATCGCAGTCGCGTGGAAATTGAGACGGCTTGGGAACAGTTGCGGGGCGAGCAGCAACGGGTGGCCCAGCAGCAGTCTGAGGTTCCGCAGGGGGCAGTAGTTGATGAGCAGCAGACGCAGAGGATTCAGGAGTTGATGCAGAAGCTGGGAGGGGCAATTGCTTCGGCCCAAGGGGTGCGGGAACAACTGAATCAGTCTTTTGGTGCGGTGGGCGCTCAGCAGGCAATTCTGGATCAGCACTGGCAGCAGTTGGAGCAAAAACAGAGCATAGCTCAACAGCAACAAGAAGAGGTCGATCGACAAAATCAGAGCCTCCAAAACCGCTGGCAAGAGTGGTACCAATCTCAAGAAGCTTTGGCGCAAGCTCGGGCGGAGCTTAAAGGGCAGCAAAGTACCCTTAGCGCTAAGCAGGACCAGGCTCAGTCCGTGTCTTTGCAGGTGCGGGCTGTTGAGGAGCTTTACCAGCAAGTTTCCAGGCTCGCATCTGCTTCGGGTGCTGCTGGTACGGAGCAAAAAGTAGATGTGTCAGCTTTGGAGAAGATGCCTGTTGATGAGTTACAGGGGCTGGTGCAACACCTGCAAGAGGATTTGGAAAAGGTGTTCCGGTTTGTTAACGATCAAGAGGAGGAGTTGACTCTGCAGCGGGAGACAATCGAGGAACTGCAAGGGAAAATTCAAGCTGCTAGCGAGTACGATCGCATGGCTTTAGAAAACGAAATGGCAGATGAACTCGAAAGTTATCAGATGTTAAACGAAACTCTGGTGGGACAGCGCCTCCGGTTGCAGGAACGGGAAGATGTTTTAAAGCAGCATCAGGCGGTGCTGTGGCGGCGACTGGGTACTGCTAATGCTCCAAAACAGGAGCGAGGAGATATTGATTTGGGGCCGATTGTGGCACAGCTCAATACTCAGCGGCAGCAGCAAAGCCAAGAATTGCAAAGACTGGAAAACGAAATTCAGCAGGTGCGGGAAGCCGTATCCCAAATTGAGGCAAATGTCAACCGCCAAAATGGGGAAAGTGAGGCGAAACGCTACGAACTCAAGCAGTTAGAGCAGAATTTGTTCAACCAGAAAGGTGCAGTGGCGCAACTCTGGGGCAGAGTGAATGTTTATCAAGAAATGTTGCAGCCCGTGCAGGACAATTTGAATGGGCTACGCCAAAAGCTCGAAGCGGTAGCGGGGGAACTCGATCGGGTGCAGCAGACGGGAGACGAGCAAGATCGGGTAGTTTCTGATCTACGGCAAGTCCTTTCGGCTTTGATAACAGCTTAAAATTTAATATCTAAAATTATCGAAGGGTGTTCGACTCGACCGATCGCTCCTCCAGGAAATGGATCAGTTTGCGATCGGTTGGGCGCTACGATTAAGTGGGTAAGTTTTTCTACGCTTTCAAAGCTGGGTGCTGAGGGCAATATTTGTTGCAGTAGTTGCCGCATTGCGCGTCGCTGCAAGGCCAGGGGTGCTTCCCGCAAAATCGGGCGATTTAACTTGACGGGAAGTTGAAAATTCACCTGCGGGCTGTCTGCAACTGGAGACATTGCTCGCTGTAGCAAGTCGCTGGCTGCAAGTTCGAGATATTCTACGTCCGCACGGAGGAGTTCGGCTGTTTGAGCTAGCGCTTGTTGGGCTTTTGGGTTGAAATGAGTTTCCAAATAAGGCAATAATTCCGCTCGAATCCGGTTGCGACTATATTGCAAGTTTTGATTTGTGGAATCTTCCCAAATTGGTAATTTTTGCTCTTGACAAAATTGACCTGTTTGCAATCGAGTTATTTCCAGCAAGGGACGAACTAAATAGATTTTAGATTTTAGATTTTGGATTTTCGATTGGGAATTTTCCGCCTGATTTTCCAATCTCAAATCGGCAGATATTTGGGAGTTGGGATTTTCGCCGGCATTCCCCAATCTAAAATCTAAAATCGGCAATCGAAAATCGAGCAGTGGCCGCCTCCAGGTGAGGGCAGAAAGTCCGTCGGCGCCACTGCCGCGAATCAGGTTGTAGAGAAGTGTTTCGGCGCGATCGCTGGCTGTGTGGCCTGTAACAATGTAGGGGTAGTTATGGGCGATCGCAATTTCGGTTAAAGCTTGATATCGCCACTTTCTGGCGGCGGCTTCTGTTGTGGGGATGTCCGAGGCTGTTTCCACATAGTAGGATATTCCCCAGTTTCTAGCTAATTGTTCTACATGATTGGCCGACGCTTGGGAGTCAGAACGCCAACGATGATCGCAGTGAACAATCGCTAGGTTCCACCCCCATTTTGGCTGCAAATCTAGGAGTAATTTAATTAAACACAGAGAATCTTGTCCGCCGGATACTGCTACTAGCAAGCGCTGATTTGATGGCAATATTTGTCGGTAAAGCAGCGTCCTGTGAACTTGAGCGTGCAGGTGGATCCAATTGGAAGATTCAGCCATGAGAGTAGTTTTTCATTAAGCAAAAATAAGGAAGTTAGACAACGAGCAGTGTACTGGATTTAACCGATGGATTTTGAGCAAAGAAGGGGAAGCATCCCCCTCTCCCAATCTCTCAGTCTTTGCCTTCCTAGCTCCACATTCCTATACTTTGGGGATCGCGGTCTGGATACCTAGAAATAGGAAAATGATTACTTATTTGTGTTGAGTCACATTGATTTAATGGCTCATCTATATCGGTTTGAGTTGAGGTATCTACGGCGTAGTTTTGAACGGTGTCTGATCTTTCAGCAGCGGCAGGAAGGGCTTTTTGTTCTTTGATTTCAGGTTCGAGCGGAATGAACTCCAGACGCATTCTAAGTTTTCCTTTAGTCCAGTCTTTGCCAGCACTTAATAGCTCGCAATCCAGACCGTCTGAAAATAATTTTTCGTCTACCAATTTTGACTGCATAATGGCCATAAATTCGCTGACTTTGAATGTACATTGATACATCAAAGCGCTGGTAGGGGCAGACACAACATCGTTTTCTTGGGGAAATATTTTCGATTCGTCCATATTAATTGTCCTTATTTTAATGAATGAAGGAAGTTCGGCAACGGATTTTGTAACGGATGTAACGGATGTAACGGAGGTGAGGAAGACCGAAGTTATAAGAAGGAAGAAGGCCCTTCGACTTCGCGAGCGGGTAAAAAAAGGGAAGAAGGAAGAGGGAATTAATTATTAGAATCTCGCTGGTTGAGTAAGGTGGGAATTGCCCACCCTACAACCGGAGATGATATTAATCCCGATTCTTTGACTTATCCTGTTCTTCTGTAGCTGATTGGTGGATCAGGAATTAGAAAAACCAACCGTAGGAATGTAAACCTTTGCCTAACAGATTAACGCCTAGATAGCAAATCCAAACTACCACAAAACCTGTGGCTGCTAAAATTGCTGGGCGTCTTCCCTGCCAGCCACGAGTAATGCGGGCGTGCAAGTAGGCAGCAAATACCAACCAAGTAATTAGCGCCCAAGTTTCTTTCGGGTCCCAACTCCAGTATGAACCCCAAGCTTCGTTAGCCCAAACCGCACCGGCAATAATGCCAACTGTCAGTAAGGGGAATCCTAAACCGATGATGCGATAGCTAATGTTATCAAGAGTTTCTGCTAGATTCAATCGCTGGGGCGAGAGAAGTTCTGCGGTTTGAGTTGGGGCGGTTGATGGGGTTTGAACGGTTGCTAATTCGAGCACTGCGGTGGTGCCCAAACCATTATTGTTGGAGTTGAAAGAGGGTTCGCTGAAAACTAATGCGCTGTCGGCGCTGGTTTCTGCAATTTGAGGTTCGGGGTTTTGAGGGCGTTGGAGGCGGTAGTTGGTGTTGCGGTTGCTGTTGGTGCCGAAGGAACTACCGGTGAGTTCGATTTTTTGGCCGCGGGTGACGATTAAAAAGGCGATCGCCAGTAGCGCTCCTACCATTAAAGTTGAGTAACTGAGCATCATGACGCTAACGTGCATCATCAGCCAGTTTGATTTGAGGGCGGGTACTAGGGGCTCTGCAGATTGCATGGTTGCCGGCAGAGTCAGGGCTGCAAAGGCGGATATTGCCATTGCTACGGGGGATGTGGCTACTCCTACTAAACGGGAACGACTCATGTTTTCCGCGACTAGGTGGATGGCGGTGATTCCCCAAACTAGGAAAAATAGGGATTCGTAGAGATTGCTTAAGGGGAAGTAGCCGGCTTCTATCCATCGAGAACCGAGTAAAGCGGCGATGGATAGGTTGGCGACGGCCATTCCTGCGGTGCCTAGGGCCCCCAGGTAGGGAATGCCGGGGAATGCTGCGCCAACCCAGTAAATGAGCATTGTGGAGAACAAAACGGCAAAGGAGATGTTGTCCAGCCAGTTCTGGAGTACGACCAGATCCATAAAAATTACTCCGGTAGTGTTTTTACTTATTTTTGCTAACTAGATCGATCGTACTGGGGTTGGGCAGTTTTGGGTTTGGGATTTTGAATTTTTGTGGCAATTATGAGTGGTTGACGGTTGTTTATGTGCGAGTGGGCGATCGACTCACCAAGGATTGCCAATCATTCTAAAAGCAGACCAATAATAAGGATGAGAGAAATTCTGACTCCCCACCTTTGCCAATTCCGGAGGTAGCGGCAGATTCCCACCAGAAGTGTGCAGCATCCCCCCTTCAATTCGCACCTCTTGGCGCAACATGGCTAATTGCGCTTGCCGCAGCGCTTCTGCTTTAATCGGAGCAGTTTTTAACTGCGCGTAAAACTCCGACATCAATCCCAAACTGCCCTCGTCGCTGACATACCAGAGAGTCGCCATAGCCGATTTCACCCCTGCTTGCACGGCTAACCCGCCAAAGCCCAACTCGGCTTCTCGATCGCCCACAGCAGTCCTGCAAGCGCTCAAAACTAACATTTCAACTTGCGGGCTGTGCCAATTCATTTGCCGCAACTGATCCAAACGCAATTTAGTCTCCCACAACTGAATAAAGGATTCGCTAGGATCTCCCGATCGAAATTCGGCGTGAGTAGCCAAGTGAATCATCCCAAAAGGCTGCTGCTGGCGCTGCGATTTCAAATTGGCCAGGGTGAAAGCTTCATTCAAGAAAGACTTACCCGGCCACTGCTGCGGCGTGATTGTCGATACTTCTATTTCCACCGCAGGTAAAGGACTCATATCTGGAAATTGCGACGCCCCCATTGCCAGAACTTGGGTATTTTTGAAATTGGCGGGGCTGCTATCTGTCAAACTCAGACTCGGCATCGAGCCAACACTGTAACGCTCTACCAGAAAGCCTTTGCCGTCGTGTAGGGCGCCCATCGGTATCGATCGCAACCCCCTATCGGAGATAAAAGATAAATTCTCAATGCCTTTGGCTTGGAGTTCTGCTTCGAGCGGCGCTAGCATCCACTGGTAGAGTTGCTGAGCCAAGGGCAAATAACTTTTAGTGTTGCGCTTTACCGGATTAGTCAGTTCATCGCGAAATTTCCGAACAGCTTCCATTACCTGGGCGCGAGAGGTTCCAGGGATGCGCTGGCGAACGGGCACACCTTCCGGGGTGATCACCATCATTTCCAGTTCGTCAGAGGCTTGAATTTGCTGTTCTACGCGCAAGATGGACGAACTGCTGTAAGGCCGCTCGACTGTAGAACCCCTGGGTACAAAGCTGATATAAATGAGAGCTGGTTTGATGCCTGTGGCTTGTTGGACACCGCGAAGGGTATTTTGGGCATCTTCTAGGGTGGCGATCGCAGTTGTTGATGGCAAATTTAGGTAATCGACAAACTCACTGGTAAATCTCTCCTCGACGGGAAAAATAACGGCGCCGACGTTGGTGGGCAACTTGGAAGCCTCAAGATTCGGAGACGTGGGAGGTGAATTGCGCTGTTGCAAGGAATTAGATATCTGGTTTTGCTGTTGCAAGCTGGCGGAAAATAAACGATTTGTGCTGGGCGGCTGGTTGGGTGCGATCTCCGGTGTCGGTATCGGTGCGAGATTTATCGGCGCAGCAGCAGGCGCAACCACTGGATTTTGAGTAATAGTCGGTGCTGGTGGCAAATTTGAGACCGCCGCTGGATTTTGAGTAATAGTCGGTGCTGGTGGCAAATTTGAGACCGACGCTGGATTTTGAGTAATAGTCGGCGCTGGTGTCAAATTTGAAACCGACGCTGGATTTTGAGTAATAGTCGGCGCTGGTGGCAAATTTGAGACCGACGCTGGATTTTGAGTAATAGTCGGCGCTGGTGTCAAATTTGAGACCGACGCTGGATTTTGAGTAATAGTCGGCGCTGGTGTCAAATTTGAAACCGACGCTGGATTTTGAGTAATAGTCGGCGCTGGTGGCAAATTTGAGACCGCCGCTGGATTTTGAGTAATAGTCGGTGCTGGTGGCAAATTTGAGACCGGTGCTGGCGCTGGCGCTGGCGCTGGTGCTGGTTCAGGAGCGGGTGCTGGTGCTGGTGCTGGCGCTGGTTCAGGAGCGGGTGCTGGTGCTGGCGCTGGTTCAGGAGCGGGTGCTGGTGCTGGTGCTGGTTCAGGAGCGGGTGCTGGTGCTGGTAGGGATGCTGGCGCTGGTTCAGGAGCGGGTGCTGGTGCTGGTGCTGGTTCAGGAGCGGGTGCTGGTGCTGGTGCTGGTTCAGGAGCGGGTGCTGGTGCTGGTAGGGATGCTGGTGCTGGTTCAGGAGCGGGTGCTGGTGCTGGTGCTGGCGCTGGTTCAGGAGCGGGTGCGGGCGCTGGTGCTGGTGCTGGCGCTGGTGCTGGTAGGGATGCTTGTGGGGGAGTCGGCGCTGGTGCGGGTGTGGGTGCTGGTGCTGGTGCCGGCGGTGGTACAGGTGCAAAGATAGGTGCGGGTGCGGGCGCGGGCGCGGGTGCGGGCGCGGGCGCGGGCGCGGGCGCGGGTGCGGGCGCTGGTGCGGGTGTCGGTGCTGGTGTTGGTGCTGGTGCTGGCGCGGGCGCTGGTGCTGGCGCTGGTGCCGGCGCTGGTGCTGGTGCCGGCGCTGGTGCTGGTGCTGGCGCTGGTGTCGGTGCTGGCGTCGGTGCTGGTGTTGGTGCTGGCGTCGGTGCTGGTGTTGGTGCTGGTGTCGGTGCTGCTGTTGGCGCTGGTGTCGGTGCTGCTGTTGGTGCTGCTGTTGGTGCTGCTGTTGGTGCTGGCGATACTGAAGAAGCCGTAATGTTAATTTGAGTCGGCTGTACTATCTGAGGGCCGGGGCTGAAATAACTTCCCTGTGTAATCACATTTTCCTTCTTTGGACCCCCAGTGGCAATGCTGCCAGCAGTACCGTTGACTCTGTTATAGTCTGGCCCGACGGCGAAAGGAGTGTTCGAGGCTTCGCCGCCGTGGCGAATGGTGATATCTCCACCATTAGCGCTACCAGTCGTGGATGCGGAAATGCTGCAAGCTTGCGACAAGCAGTTGTTATCGTTTGTGAAAGTGCCTGTAGCTCGGAAATTACCGCCGGCTGTAATGTCAATATCTCCTCCGCCTGTTCGGCCTTCGGTGTTGATATGGGTTACTTGGATATCGTTGCGGGCGTTGAGGGTGACTTCGCCACCTTGTTTTTCTTCGGAGTTGGCGTCTATGAACCCTGTTTGAATGCTGCTTGAGGGTGCTGCAATACTAACGTCTCCGGCGTTGCTGTTTTTGTCGTTCGAGCTTGCGTTGAGATTGCCTGTTTCTACTTTTCCTGTACTGCTGGTGACGGTGATGTTGCCGCCTGCGGTGGTGTCGGATTGGGAGTCAATATCGACAGTGCTAATATCACCACTAGCTTCTAGGGCGATCGCACCGCCTTGGGAACTTGTCAGGTTTCCGCTGACTGCAATGCTGTTGGCTGCTTGAATGTCGATCGCCCGAGCGTTTGCATCTTTTAGTGCCACGTCCCCCGCAGCTACTGCTCGGTTAGAGGCCGTGAGTACCACTTCACCGCTGGCATTGACGCTGAGGCCTGTAGCGTTTGTTTCACCGATGCCTGTGAGCAGTTCGGGCAATAATGCGATCGGCAATGCCGAAGCTGTTACCGCTGTTTCAGTGCTGCTAGTCGCTGAGGGCGGCTCGATTTCTAAACTCAGCAAATTGCCTCGCTGGCTGACGCGCACTAAATTTGTCCCCAAAACTGAGGCTACGGTAATTTGACCGTCTGGGGCAGAAAGGCTGCCTGTGCTGACAACGGTACCGCCGAGCAAGGTTAAGTTCTGCCCTGACTTGACTGCTAAGTCTGCCGTGCTGATAATTGCCCCTGCTTGATCGGCTCCAAAAGTAAAGGAATTCGGCGCGCCTGTCAGAGATGTGTAAGTGCTACTACCGTTGGCGTTAAACGAGTTTGAACCACCAAATCCAATAGCGGTGGCGGTGGTTGCTGTGAAAGAGGCCGGCACGTTTAAACTAGCACTGTTGCCAAATATGATGCCGGATGGATTCATCAGAAACAAGTTAGAATTGCCGCCGGTTACTTGAATTAAGCCGTTAATAATCGAGGGGTTGCCGCCGCCTATGCCCGCTAAAATGTTGCGAATGTTGGGGTTTGATATAAAGTTGGCAATCTGATTTTCCGACAAGCCGAATTCTTTAAAGCTGTGGAAAAGATTTTGTTGATCGCTCGATAATTTTCCGCCTTGAATATCGAAGCGACTTGGCTGCCCAGGAGTTCCGTTTTGGGCTGCGGGAGTGACGGTAGTGCCTGTTGCGTCCGCCGCTGGAACAATTGTTTGAGCTTCGGCTTTTGCTTGCAAAAAGTAAATATTTATTAAGACTATTTGCAGAGCAACTGTCAGTTTGCTTATTCTGGCTTTTGAGAGGAATTTAGACTTTTTTTGAATATTTGTGACGGTTTTCATGTGTTTTTAATGGGTAAAATAAATATAAATCACAGAAATGAGGTAAAGAAACCGACTTGGTAGAAAAAAGTTGGTTGACGGCTGTGTCACTAAATATCTGCACATCTGTGCTGTGTCTGGTCAATTTGCGTAGAAGATTGGAAAGCTACCCCTCATTTTTACAGGGGGTATTTGTGAGCTATTCTGGTGGTCTTATTGCTAAGTAAGGTTTGCATCGTCAATGTTCACGTTCCCTTGTTAGGAAAGCGATACGCTTAGCTATAAACCTGTCCACTCGTTCCTTAATCGCCTTCGACAGTGCAAAAGGCGGGCATTTAGATCACAGTGTCATCGATGAACGTAGTCAGTTAAGAGGCTTGACTGCACGTTCCGATGTTGTACAGGTGCTGACTAGGAATGCCACGATCTCCATAGGTTGTTCGGAACGGTTGAAGACGCTATATTTAGGAAGCAACCGGGTTTCTGACTGCCAGTGCATTCAGGAGTCAATGGGTAGAATTTGCCTCTGCTTTTGCAATTTTCTCAGCGTATCTTTTCCACAATCTCAATATAACTCGAAAGGCATCGGATCTGTCTCTTCCGCATGACATATTAAAAAAAACAAAAACGACCTTCCTAGAGGCACTCCCACCCCTAAAAACCGGGTTTTTTAACTATTATTGAGAGTATGAAGGAAGTATCGGGGTTCAAAAACTAGGTTTCTGCCTCCAAGACTGACCCGGAAACATCCCAAAATATTTTATACAAAACAAAAAATACTATACACTTGCCAAAAATTAAAATTATGAAAAGAAGAAATGAGAAGGGGTCAGAAGACAGAATTCTGAATTCAGAATACCCCATGCCTGAAGTGAGGGTTAACGGTCACGGAAATATTTTTTTGTGACCCACGATTAAAATCGGGGGCTTTAAACCTCGATTCTCCATCCTGTCGCACAGAATCCCTTCTGGATTCTGGCTCCTGAATTCTAAATTTTTCTTCAGTAATTTAAATTGTTAGGGTGTTCAGGAACCCGGTTTATTTAAATAAAAAACCGGGTTTTTGGGTTTTTTTGTGTGAGGTTTTGTGAAGTAAAACTACTTAAATCCCGCTCTATTGCCCTCTTGTAGTCAACTGCACTATTGCCGATTTCGCTCGGCTGCTTTTCGGTTTTAATCGATCGCCCTGTTGGTGTTTAAGGGGGTGTGCAGGCGGATTTGTGGAAGGATTTAGGAGTTAATTGGGTGAAGTTTGGACAGTGGGCGAGGGACTGGGAGAAGCAGGGCGCGGTGAAGCAGGACGCGGTGAAGCAGGGCGCGGTGAAGGAGTGGATTGGGTGGATTTTTTGAGACCGACAAAAGCGTCATAACGGGTGGTACGATCGCCAATGACGGCCGCTGTAACGCCGATCGACCGCGTGGCGTCTATCCACATTTTTTGGCTGGGAGGAAACTCCGGTAAAGCTAGGTTTTTCGGGTTAAACGCACTCTCGATGTCGATGAAGAAATTGCCGTTGTGGGGTTTAAGTTGCGATCGTACAGTTTTCTGGAACAGTTCGCTGCTTAAAAGCGGACTTTTCGGTGCCGGAACGATCGCATCAACTATGGGAGCTCCTACTGTCATAAATGCTACATCGTTCATCCAACCGCGAGTTACCGTAATCCCTCCAAACGGCGATGTCCATTTAATCGCCGGTTTGCCGCCGACTTGAATTTCCTCCACTCTAAACCCTTTCATTTTCATCGTTTCATCAAGCTGTTTCAGGGATTTGTTGGCGGCGCCCTGGTTGTTTGTTTCCACCATAAATACAAACCCGGCAGCAAATTTGTCTCTGGGATTCTGGGCGGGCGCTGGTATTAATGATAGAGAAAATTCTCCCGCCATCCAGTTCATCAAGTCTTTATCTAAATCCATGCCGGTAGTGGATTTTAAACCTGTGCGTAAAACTTGGGGATTAATCGGGGAAATCGGGTTTGCCTCGGCTCCCAATACGTAGTCTTGCCACAAACGCTGCAAGTTGCCGCCGGATACCATCATTATTGTATTGTTTGGCAGGCGGTTAACCATTTTTAGAGCATTGTTTTCTACTGCTATCCTTCTGGTAGAATCTGGTTTTAGCCAAGAGACTGATTTGAATCCAATCCCTTCTGGATCGAGCGTCGCTGTGGTGGCAAATCCCTGATTTTGTTGCAGTTTTTCGAGGTTTTCTGGCGAAATTTCACGGGCTGAGTTGGCGGCGGCATAGGCGGCGGCAACGGGCATATTGACGTAGATTTGACCGAAGGCGCCCGGACTTTTTATTTTGTCTATGGCGTCTGCATAGCCAGGGGTTTTTGCTAGGGAAGGTTCGCCTTTGTAGGTGTCGATTATTCTGTCTGTAGCGCTAGGATCTGTGGTGACTGCTAGATACTTGGTTCCCAATACCGCGACGGAGAAATTGCGATCGGGTACGCCTTTAGTTTCTGTGACTTGCACGCCTTTATAATTACGCTCAACTATTTTGCCTTGGCTGAGGGGTCTGGGTTTTGTTAATAATTCTTTGGCTTTGACCGGGTTGGCAATTGGCAGGATAATTGCTACTGACTGTTGAATTGGCGGAGATGGGGGCGCGTTGGGTGCCGGCGAGGGGGCTGGTATAGCTATTTTGTTGCGGAGAAAGGCTACCATTGCTGTGTTACCCACCCAGGGTTGAATGTCTTGCTGGTAGGCGTAGCCGTTGCTTGTGAGGAGGCGATCGCGCATTTCGCTTAAAAACCTCTCAAACGAAGCTTTTGACTCGGGCGTGCCAAACTCTCGCAGTCTATTCCACTGCGATTCATCGGTGCTGATGGAGAGGGCCATCATCGTATCTTGCGGGACAACCGTTGCCCCCGCCGGCAAATCTTTGGCGGGCCCACGGGAGATGACGAGGTAGTAGGTGACAAAGCCTAAACCGATCAGAAGTGTGGCGGCTCCGATCGTAAACAGCAGGGAAGATTTATCTTTCTTAAACATTATTCGTAAGGTTCGGGTGCTCGCAACATGATAGATTATTTTCTTGGCTCATGTAACAGATACATTAGCCGATACATATAACCGGGCCAATCTAGGAAACTCGAATTTAGCCCTCCCAGCCCTACCGGAAAAACAGTTTTTTTTTTAATCAGCCAGTAGGTTAGACCCGTGGAACGAAACCCCACACAAAAAATGTAGCAAGACTTTGGTGAAATGATATTAACTGAATCAGTTTCTGGCCTTAAAGTCTTTAAAGATAGTTTGAAACGAGTACATCAGCCGGTGGACATCGTTTGTGGCTCTAGGAAAAATGTTGAGTTCCCATTTTTTGCGAGCGGTAGTTAGCAGTTTTGCTATGGGTTGGGAGTAACTGTTAGAAATGAAATAGCTGCCGCCTTCGTAGCGAATGTCTGAGGCTAAGCCGATAAAAGCACCAGCCATTTCTAGTTTAAGTTCTGAGGTGCAGTGCTGAGATTTTACTGCTAAAATTACTTGCGAGTGCCGGGGCTCGCGGTTGAGCAAGCGGCAGATATTCGCTTCTTTTTGGTACAAAATTAAAACGTTACAGTTGTGCAGAACTCCGGCTCTACCTTGTACTTTTACTCCTAGGTGAACTTCTAGGGCTGGTTTGTCGGGAAATTCCACGACAGCATGAGTGTATGGATGTGCAGTTCCGTGGATTTTTCCCGCTGTTTTTCTAAATGTTAAATATTTCGGTGTTTCGTCGTCTAAAACATTGTTATAATAAATATTGCCGCCTTCATTCGCAACTGCTTTGAGCAGGATGGTGAATAGGTAAGCGTCAAAAATTATGGCTTGTTCTGCCAGTCCGTTGAAATCTGGATCGATCGAGCTTTTTAATTTGCTTTTAATTTCGGAATTGATGGCGTAGTTGCTGGGCCCGGCAGGCAGTTTTTCCAGCAAGTGCTTGAGGGCGATCGCCTGTTTGTGACGGGGGGCTGTGACGCTGGAAGTAAACTCGATTGTTTGGGCTGTTTCTGCACCTGAATTCGCAAATGTAATTTTTGTGCCGAGGGGAGAGGTTTCTGATTCTACTTTCAAGAAATAAGCAATTTCGTCTTCCATTTCGGAAGTGTTCACAGTCGCTTGCTCGACAGCATCAATTAACAGCAAAAGTTGTTCTTTTGCGGTATAATCTTCTATCTTGAGCAGGGGTGTTTTTCTTTTGAGCGATCGCTCTTCTATTACTTTGCCTATCTCTACAGTATCCGCTACTTGTTGAACTACCCAACCCAAATTCAACTCATCCAGAATTGCGGCCAGTTCTTGATAGAGTTTGGCGTACTCGATCTCGTCCATAATTGTTTCTGCGCTGCCTACTATTCTGATTATACAAGCAGATTTGATTTTTTGGTCAATGGCTGGCGAGCAACTAGGCAGATTGCTTGTAATGGCGGATTGGCAGAGTATTCGAGTGTGCGAGTGGGGAAAATCTTTGTCTTGGCCGAACATCCATCGGTTACATCCCTTAAATCCCCTACACTGCTGGTTGCCGAACTTGCTCCTGCTTGAGAGAGACAATTGGGAGTAAGCTATTCTACGACATTTGTAGCGATCGAACTATGGCAACTATCAACGACAACTACCTCAAACTCAAAGCCGGCTACCTGTTTCCCGAGATTGGGCGCAGGGTGAAAGCCTTTGCGGAGGCGAATCCCGAAGCGCCCATCATCCGGCTGGGGATTGGCGACGTGACTGAACCACTACCGGAAGCTTGCCGGGAGGCGATGGTGAAGGCGGTGGAAGATATGGGCTCGCGGGATACCTTTAAAGGATACGGCCCGGAACAAGGTTATGAGTGGCTGCGGGAGAAAATTGCCGAGCACGATTTTAAGTCGCGGGGATGCGATGTTGATGCTTCGGAAATCTTTATTTCGGATGGTTCTAAGTGCGATTGTGGCAATATTCTCGATATCTTTGGCAACAATAACACGATCGCAGTTACCGATCCAGTTTATCCGGTGTATGTAGACACTAACGTGATGGCTGGACACACGGGAGATGCCAACGAAAATGGCGAATACGGCGGCTTAGTTTACCTGCCAATTACAGCAGAAAACAATTTTACTGCGGAAATTCCCACCGACAAAAAAGTCGATTTAATTTACTTGTGTTTTCCGAATAACCCGACAGGGGCAACTGCAACCAAGGAACACTTGCAAGCTTGGGTAAATTATGCTAAAGCTAACGGTTCGATTATTTTCTTCGATGCGGCTTACGAAGCGTATATTACCGATCCGAGTTTACCGCATTCTATCTACGAAATTGAAGGGGCGCGGGATTGTGCGATCGAATTTCGTTCTTTTTCCAAGAATGCTGGTTTCACGGGTACTCGCTGCGCGCTGACAGTTGTACCGAAGACGTTGACTGGAAAAGCAGCAGATGGTTCCGATGTCGAAATTTGGAAGCTGTGGAACCGCCGCCAATCTACTAAGTTTAACGGTGTTTCTTACATCGTGCAGCGCGGTGCTGAGGCGGTTTATTCGGAGGCTGGCAAGGCACAGATTCAGGCATTAGTCAATTTTTACCTGGAAAATGCTGCGATTATTCGCGAGAAATTGACAGCGGCGGGAATCGAGGTTTTTGGTGGCGAAAATGCACCTTATGTGTGGGTGAAAACGCCTCACGGTTTGTCGAGTTGGGATTTCTTTCAGAAGTTGCTGGAAACTTGCAATGTGGTGGGAACTCCGGGTTCTGGTTTTGGTGCCGCGGGCGAGGGTTATTTCCGCATTTCGGCGTTTAATAGTCGGGAGAATGTGGAAGAAGCGATGAGACGAATTGTGGAGAAGTTTAAGGTTTAATCTCATCTCCTGCTTAAACCGAAAGGCCGCCAGCCCGCCAGGGAATGAATTCCCTGGCTAATAGCGAAAGTCCTCTGAAGAGGACTAATGAGTTCTTCAGTCCTCTTCAGAGGACTTTAGCTTTGAGACAGGGGTTTCAACCCCTGGCGGACTGCCGGAATCAGCGAAAAAGCATTAATTTAATATGTTGTGGAACAGGCCGGAAAGCCTGTTCATGAAAATAGTAAAAGATGTGAGTTATAATCTAAAATGATTGTGGCTCAGCGTTTAAATAAAAAATGCAACCCAACACCAGGAGTTTTTTATGCACTTGCTACGAGTTCAAGTTCCTGATTTTCGCGGTTTAAAAGATATTGACATCACTTTTGAAAAGGATTTTGTCCCTAAGATTTTTCCGCTGGGTAGTCAAAATGGTGGCGGGAAAAGTACGCTGTTGCAATTAATTTTTGTGTTGCTGCATTGTTCTGTTGATGAGGATAAAAAACCGTTTTTAGAAAATCTGCTTCACGGATTTAAAATTAATGACGGCGAAGACAAAAGAGTCTTAGCCATTATTGACATTTGGGATGGAGAAAAAATTGTCAAACTTCAATTCATTTCTTATAAAGATTCTTATCTAAAGAATTTATTACCTTTAGACAGTAAAAATGGAACTATCGATGAAACCGCTCTCTGTTTTTCGGGTGTGAAACAATTAGAAAAAGTTAAAAATGATATTGATGATTTTGAAATAATCCAAGATCCAGATATGTACGGTCAAGATGAAATAGTAAAAATGTATAAAAAATACGACAAATTTGAGAAAATTTATGGAAAAATCATTGAATATTTACAATCACAACATATGAGATATATATGTAACTATTCAACAGACAGAAATTTAAATAATAAGCAAGATGAAGCTTTACTCTGTATTTTAAATAATATAGATAGGAAAGAAACAGAAAATTGTTTAAATAAAATTTCACAAAAAATATTTTTGGCAGCTCCAGCCACGCAAGTTTTTCTATTTCTTTCGCCGACTCTTATAAGATTTTTGTTTGGCAACTCAAGTAACGGAGATAAGAATTATTACGGGATACTCGAATCTGCACGATCTAAATTACAAGGCTTGTTTACCTATGACTTTCTTGCTGTAGAGCTACTTATTGAATCATTTAAAGCTGCTCGCGATCGCGATTTCAGAGAAGCGATAAAAACAGGTAACTACGGCAATAACTATCAAACTCTAATTAAGGACTTAAATCTGCTGTTGGGAAATAAAAGGATAAATTTAGATGTAGATTTTTCGGGAGTCAACTTTCAATTGTATAATAATGGGGAAGCTATAGAACTATATCCAGAAGATTTAAGTCACGGCGAACTCAAAAGACTCAGCATTTATATATGGCTCAAGTCTCGCAACATAGAAGATGCTATTGTGTTGATGGATGAAGTTGAAATTGCTTTTCATCCAGATTGGCAATATCAAATTATATCAGACCTCAAAGAGTGGGCTCCCAGCAATCAATATATTCTCGCAACTCACTCCTACGCATTGTGTGAAGCTCTGACACCAGCTCATGTTAAAGAAATTGAGCCAAAACTAATCAAACAAGAATCTAATATTACAAATGAGTCTTAATCCAGAACAGCTAAAAAAGCATTGCAAGGCCATTCTGCAATCGCCAAGGATTAAAAACAAAATTGTTGTGTTGTGCGAAGGTGATATTCGGAAAACGCAAGGTAGAGAGTCACCTCAAGCTTATAAAGCAATGGAGCAAATGCCTGATGCCAACTTTTATAAGGCTTGCGTTCCGACATGGTGGAGACAGAAGTTACCGGAATTTTTCAACTGTGGCGATCGCAAGGATGTATTAGACACCTACTCTACTCTTTTAACATTACACGAAAAAGATAACACTAATTCATATTTAGATCCCGATCGACTTTTTGCAATGATAGATTTAGACTTGCAACTGCAAACGATCGACAATTATATTTTTACCGATACAGAAGCAATTTTTCGCAACCTTTACGAAAAATCGCAGGTGAAAGAGCAAAACGCAGCAAAGCACCGGATCTGGATTACAGGTTTGATTCATAAAGAAGCATACTTTCTGACACCTGAACTTCAAGCAATATTTGACAATTGTTGTAACAAGCCGATTTATCAGGGGAATCCTGCGGTACTCGCAAAGATTTATCTGGATATGGCTGATGCAATTTGTAGCGACTTGGATTTACAGAAAAACCTACAGAGAGCGTTCGATCGCATTAGTTACTGTTCGGGATTGGATTGTACCGAAGTTAAAAACTTTCAGGCTTCGTGGAAAGAGCGGTTTCACAATGCTGTAGATGAAACGCATAGGAATCAGTCGATTGCAGTTTTGCTGACAATTAAAAAAGCTAAGGATTATTGGCATCAAATTAAGCCATCCGGTCACTTTAGCCGGGAAGATTGGGTATTTAGAGAGCAACTATCGTTAGAAATTGGGAGATTTTATTCAGAGCAAAGTAGCGATGTTAAGTCTCATATTCCTTTTTTTTTCAAGACCTTGTATGAGTTCCTTTAAATAAAACGCCTCAATTATAATATTCCATTTTCTATCCATCAGCATCGCTAGGAAAACCAAATTGGTCTGGTAATTCAGCAGAGGTAATTTGCAGAATCTCTAGCAACTTCTTGTATTGAACAGGCGTTAGCTTCGGTACCGATCGCCCGGATTCCCAATTCCTTACCGTCGCTTCCGTAACTCCAAGTGCTTCTGCTAGCTGCTTTTGAGTCATAAACCGCTGAACTCTCAGGCGCATTAGGGGCGATCGCTCGGCTCTTTCTGAGATTTCCATAGGCTATTTGTTACTTTATGTTAAATAATGCACGGCTTTATTAAATACGTTGACGTATACCGTTATTTCATTTACGCTTATAGCAAGAGAGATTAGACAGCACCAGCTAAGCCACTTGTGCTGTAGGGGAATTGCTGTCTTTTCTTCAACTTGTTATTGTACGCGGTTTTACCGTTACAAAGCATCAAACCTATCCAAAATTATTAGTCAAAGCTATGTTGCAAGATTCATCATCGAACCAAACATCGCCCAATGTTTTAACGAACCAAACCTTTGAGGGCGATCGCGAAGCAGTCCGTCACGTCATCATCGGTTCGCCGCTGGGGGTACGGCGAACTATCCACCAACTGCACGCATTGCGCTACGAGGAAGCTGTTCGTTGGACTCATCCGATCGCCATTCCCGACAATCGCATCATTATTACACCGGAACAGGGAGAAATCATGAGTCTGTTAGTCAAATTAATCCGGCTGCAATGAAGTCATAAATGTGCGATCGATGTTTCTAGAATTCAGTCAAAAGTGCGATCGCGAATCTCTTCTCGTTGCCCCTGCTACACTCAACAGATATCTTGTACCATTATCAAGAACAGGCAAGATGCCTGTTCCACAAAGAATCAGTTTTCTTGTGGGGTAGGCATCATGCCTGCCCTTGGCACAAATTTAACAACTAGCTCCCTATTCAGCTTATGATTGTTATGGCTCCAGTGCTCAAACCCGTTAGCCAGATCGAGCTTACTCCCGGTAGTGTCGTAACTATTCCCAATATAACTTGGCTGGAATTTGAGTCGATTTTGCAGGAATTAGGGGAAAAACGAAGAAGCAGAATTGCCTACAACAACAGTACCTTAGAAATTAGGGTTCCCTTACTAGATCGCGAAATTCCGAAAGATTTAATTTCCGATATTGTAAAAATTTTACTCAAGTCAGCGGGCCGAAGATATGAACCCTTTGGTTCTACTACTTTCAAACGGGAAGGTGCAGCAGGAGTTGAACCTGATGCTTGCTTTTATATTCTAAATTATCAGCGGATGATTAACCGCCGCCGACTTTTACCGGACGATCCGCCGCCGGATTTAGCAATTGAGACGGATGTTACTTCTAAAACTAAGATCGATGCCTATAAAATTATTGGAGTTCCAGAAGTGTGGGTTTACGACAGCGGCAGACTTCTCATTTATTTGCTGCAAGATGGAGAGTATGTAGAATCCGATATTAGTCCGAATTTTCCAGAAATCGCGATCGCCCAACTGATTCCTGCTACAGTGGAACGTGCTTTGCAGGTAGGAAGTTGTCAAGCGCTAGAAGAATTTGAAAGTGCGATCGGCTAAACTCGTAGGATACGTTACGCACTTCGCACTCCGGCTCCGAAAATTTACACAATTCCTGCCAAATTGTCAACCCCTAAAGGTCGATAAATTGTATCTCTTTGCTGATAATCCCGCCCCAAAGAACGAATCGCATTTTGCAAATCTTCCACAGATTGACAACTGCCGCCAACCGCACCGGCCATCGTTGTAATGTGCTCTTCCATCAATGTACCGCCGATGTCGTTGCAGCCCCATTTCAGGGCTTCTGTAGCTCCATCTAAACCTAATTTCACCCAACTGGGTTGGTGATTGGAAATCAAATTGCCTAAGAAGATTCTCGATACAGCGGTGAGTAACAATGTATCTGCTAAAATTGGTTGGTCGCGACCGACTCGACTCCGCAAAGGTGCCGGTGCTTCTTGCCCGACAAATGGTAGTAAAATAAATTCTGTAATGCGTGCCCGATAGTCTTGGTCGATCGCAGTTTGTTGGAGCGATCGCACTTTTTCTAAATGCAAAACCTGCTGTTGGGCCGTCTCAATATGCCCGCAAAGCATGGTACTCGTTGTCGGCAAACCCAGACTGTGAGCAGTTCCCACAATTTCCAGCCAAGTTGCCGAATTTAGTTTTTCCGGGCAAATCACCCGTCGCACAGAATCGTCGAGAACTTCCGCCGCGGTTCCCGGCATCGAACCGACTCCCGCATCCTGCAAAGCCGAAATTACATAGCTGAAAGTAAGATTATCTTCTCTGGCAATAAATTCTATCTCTTGAGGTGAAAAAGCGTGCAAGTGCAACTGAGGAAATTTATCCTTAATAGTTTTCACCAATTGCAGATAATAAGGCAAAGATGCGCCGTTCAGCTTAGCTTGAAGATTTAAGCCACCCTGCATACAAATTTCCGTTGCACCCCGCTGCACTGCATCAGTTGCCTTTTCCTGAATTTGGGCTGCATCTAACCAAAAAGCGCCCTCATCTCCCTCGTCGCGGCGGAATGCACAAAAACTGCAATGCTGCTCGCAAATGTTAGTAAAATTAATATTTCGATTGATAACGTAGGTGACAGTATCCCCAGATTGTCGGCGGCGGAGCAAGTCAGCGGTTGTTTGAATAGAAGCTCGCGCGTCTGGATCTCTTTGCTGCAAAAGTACCAAGGCTTCTGCCGAAGAGATGTTATAACCTTGTAAAGCTCGATCGAGAATTGCATCCACAGTTTTCTTTTTAACTCAATTACAGAATTACTGACTAGAATTAAGGCGTTTTTATATTTTAACTAATCAATTATGGAGGAACGATCTTTTACAATCTCAAGTGCTACCAAACTATTCTTGACTTTCTGAACACTGAAATTATGGGCAGCTACCAACCAAATCAGGTCTTGCCAGTGCCCTCGGGGCCTTTGCAAATTCCTGCTATACAGACTTTGGGTTCAACTTTTGTAAACGCAGGCACACCGCCAATTTATTTTTCCCTGGTAATTCCCACCTACAACGAGTGCAGGAATATCCAGAGTATTGTGGAAAAATTGAGCCAATTGCTCGATGGTATCCTTCCCGGCAACTACGAATTAATTGTAGTCGATGACGACAGCCCCGATCGCACCTGGGAAGTCGCCCTGTCCCTGACACCGGAATATCCGCAATTGCGGGTAATGCGCCGGGAAGAGGAGCGGGGACTTTCCACAGCGGTAATTCGCGGCTGGCAAGCCGCTCAGGGTGAGGTTTTGGGCGTCATCGATGCCGACTTGCAGCATCCCCCGGAGACGCTATTGCAGCTTTTAGCAGAAATTCAGCGGGGAGCCGATTTAGCTGCTGCGAGTCGTCACGTTGGCGAGGGCGGGGTGAGCGACTGGAGCGTTGTCAGGCGATTTTTATCGCGGGGCGCTCAAACCGTGGGGTTGGTGATCCTGCCGGGAGTCGTGGGCCGAGTTTCCGATCCGATGAGCGGCTATTTTATGGTGCGTCGCACTTGCATTGCGGGCAAAACCATGAATCCTGCTGGTTACAAAATATTGATTGAAGTGCTCGGCAGAGGCGATATCCGCTGGATTGGAGAAGTGGGTTACGTGTTTCAGGAGCGGCAAGAAGGCGAGAGCAAAGTTACTTGGAAACAGTATATTGAGTATTTGCGACATTTGCTGCGGTTGCGGTTTGCCCGCTGGCCGATGGGCAAGTTTCTCCGGTTTGGCATTGTGGGTTTCAGCGGCGTGTTTGTGAATATGGGGGTTTTGTACGTGCTGCGGGATATCCTCAATTGGGAGCTGACTCGCAGTCTGATCGTTGCTGCTGAATTGGCAATTATCAGTAACTTTTTGTGGAATGATTTGTGGACTTTTGGGGATATTTCTAAGCGGCAGCCAGGAAAGCGCCAGCGATTGAAACGGCTGTTGAAATTTAATACCATTTGCTTGATGGGTTTGATTTTGAATGTGCTGCTGGTGAATGTGCTGTTTAATGTTTTTGGGATGAATGAATATTTGGCTAATTTAATTGCGATCGCAACTGTGACTCTGTGGAATTTCTGGATCAACATGAAGCTGAGTTGGCGGGTGACGGATGTGAAGTAGGTAATGGGGAATTGTTGACGGCGTTGACTGTTGACTGTTGACTGTTGACGGCGTTGAGTGATGACAACTGACTACTGACTACTGACAACTGACAAGTGACTGCTGACTGAATTAATGATTAAGAACAAACAACTGTTGTTGCTATTTCTGTGGACGGCGATCGCGTTTATTTTGCGCTTTGCCAATTTGGACTCGAAACCGCTGTGGACAGACGAGTTTTCCACTCTAGTGTTTAGTTTGGGCAACAGTTTTCGAGGGGTGCCGATCGATCGCGCGATCGATCTTTCTACATTATTACAACCGCTACAATTGCGCCCCGATGCTGACACCGCCGACGTGCTCCGCAATTTGCTGCTAGAAAGCAATCATCCACCAGTGTATTTTATGCTCGCCCACTGGTGGATGCGACTGTTTGGGCCGACCGAGGATAGTTTAGTTTGGATTGGGCGAGCTCTTCCTGCATTATTGGGCGTGATTTCAGTTCCAGCTATCTACTTTGTGGGCAAATTTGCTTTTAGTTCTCGTTTAGTCGGTCAATGTGCGGCCGCGATGATGGCAGTTTCTCCCTACGGCATTTATCTCGCTCAAGAAGCTCGCCATTACACTTTAGGAATCTTATTAGTTATTGCCTCTCTTTTTTGTCTAGTCTTAGCCGCAAAAAAGCTGCAACAGCGCGCTCCCCTGCCTATTTGGGCGGTGCTGCTTTGGGTAGTTGTTAACTGTTTGGGAATTGCCATTCACTACTTTTTTACACTGGCTTTGTGTGCCGAAGCAATAGCATTAAGTGCTGTAATCTGGCAGGAGGTTAAGGAAAATTTGCCAAGGTCAAACAGCCAGAAGCCTAATATTTTGCCATTTCAAATTCTGTGGCGGCTTTTCGCAGTAGCGATGGGGACTTTAGCAGGCGGTTTAGTTTGGCTGCCAGTATTTTTTTCCAATAAATACGGCAGCGAACTAACTAATTGGATTGTCAGCGGCGATCGCACATTTTTAAATTGGATCGCGCCGATTTTTCAAGCTTTAGCGGGATGGATCACTGTCATGTCTCTGCTGCCCGTGGAATCACCAAATTTGGCAGTAGTAGTTGCATCGGCGATCGCAATGACAATATTTTTTATATTGGTGCTTCCCATCCTGTTTAGCGCTTTTAAAAATTCCTTAACAACGCCCGATACTCGTTTAGGTACTGTTATTTTCTGCGGATTTGTGCTAGGAGCAATTTTCCTATTTTTCAGCTTTGCATATATTCTAGGGATTGACCTAACTCGCGGGGCTCGATACAATTTCGTCTACTTTCCGGGGGTGATATTGCTTTTAGGAGCAACCTTGGCGGTTATTTTTAACACACCTACAGTAAAAACTCAATGGTTTAATTTACGGGCGATCGAAGTTCCGGGCAAAAAAGCAGTGGTGCTAATTTTAGCAATGGGTTTTTTTAGCGGTGTCACAGTAAATTCCAATCTCGGCTATCGCAAATATTACAAACCAGACCTTTTAATTCCGATTATCCGCGAATTATCGAAAGTTCCCGTGTTAATTGCCACTACTCAAAAGACTCATGTAGAAATAGGAGAGTTGATGGGGGTAGGGTGGGAATGGGAAAGAAGTTCGGCAACGGATTTTGTAGCGGATGTAACGGATGTAACGGATGTTAGGAAGAAAGAAGAAGTTAAAGCCTTTGATTCTCCGCTGTTTCTTTTGGCTAATCACAGAAGGGATGGGCCGGAAATAGCGGCAGGGACACTTGACAAAACACTCAGTCAATTAGAACGCCCGCTTGATTTGTGGTTGGTTAATTTTCGCGTACCTGTCAATCTAGAAGCACAAAAATGTCAGGTTGAATCGCGCGAGTTGCCTGCGGTGGATGGGTATGAATATCAAGTTTATCATTGTTCCTGAGTTGGCGAGCGCCCGCAGCTAAGGTTCGCTCGAATAAGGAGATCGATCGATAAATTTATGACTCGGAGGCATGACAATATTCGCACAGACCTTTTGCTCTCTGACGAACTTGATTTTGGATATTTTCAGGGATTTGACGGCGAGCTGACATTTCTACACAGTAGGCTGAATCTGCCCCAACAAAATATTGCGGACAGTCCGATTGACAAAACTCAGGTAATCGTCGATTTCTTCGTAAAGATTGAGTTCTTGTTCTTCCTCAGGATTGAGGGGCAAAGTTTATTGTTTGTCCAACAGTTCTTGGATGCGATTTTTGACAGCAGTGGAGGCTTTAAAAATTGGTAGACCTTCCACTAATTCAATTCGGACAGCTCCTTCTATAGGTAGAAGATAGCGCGGGTTTTCCAGTTGGGGCAGGATTAGCATAGTTGTGGATTTTATGAGTTTCCATCTTGATTATATCTAGGTTTTTTTCAATCTTTCCTAATACTATCGGGCACGCCCACCGCAGAAATACCCGATATCGCTCTTAAATTCTGACACCGAATCAACTCATTAAAATCCAAACTGCGCTTTTCTATCTGCGCCACAGCCTCGATCGCCCCAAGCAAATGTCCGGCCGCTTCCGCTTCGTTGTAGCCACGCCTTCCCGCTACTCTAATCGCCCCCTCGTCAGCATCTAACTCTACTTGGGAACTGCGGTTGTCGCGCCAAATTCGAGTCATGGCGAGTCCTGTCAAACCGCCCGCGATCGCAGTGCCGATCGCATCTCCCTGCAACAATTCTACAACAGTTCCGACAATTCCCGCCAGAGCCGCACCTTGATAGATATCCGGTTTAAACCACTTAACATTGCACAGAAAAGTTACATTCCGCAATAGCAGTAAATCCCGCTGCGGCTTAGATAGCAGCCGCCACAAATCAAAATTAATATAAATCGGGCGAGATTGATTCCAAGGCAAAGGAAAATCGCAGTCAATTATCGTTGATTGTTGTGGCTTATTAATAATTTTACACATCATGCGACCGGAAGCAGGCATCACATCTAACAGGCGGCGAATTTCTGGATCGGGATTCATAATTTTTGGGGGAATTAGTAATTGGTAATTGCATCTAGATAAAAAAACAATCATATTGGTCAGGGCCTGGTAGAGGCGGGTTTTACCGACAATAATTGCCTAAAACCTACAATCTCGTAAACGCGCCCCCACCCAAGAGCTGATGCGATCAAAATCAAAGTTGATGTAGGTTATTGGTTCTGTGGGGGCGGGTTTCTGTAGAGTTTTGACGGGAGTTAAATATTGTTCGTAAAACCCGCCCCTACAAGTCCCTAAAAGATAATTAAGGGTTTTTCTTGGATTCGGGAGAGGGAGATTTTTGAGCTTTCGGAGCCGCTTTTTCGGCGTTGGGCGAAGGCTTCGGACTGGCAATTGCTGGGGCAACTGACGGCTTTGAATTCGCGGCTGGGGAGGATAGCGGTTTCGGAGAATCAGGGGCTGTTAGCGGTGCAGCAGGGGCTGTTTTAGCGCCTAAAATGCTGGCGTCTCCGGTGTCGAAGGTGCCGGCGATGCAAGCGATCATCATTGTCGCTAAAGTGCCGACAAATAATGCTTTCCAACCGAGTTCGGAAATGTCTTTGCGGCGGGATGGAATTAGGGCGATCGTACCGCCGACAAATATGCCGACGGAGGCTAAGTGGGCAAAGCCAGAAAGGGCGTAACTGACAATTAAAACTGTACGATCGCTCACCAGTCCTTTTGCCCCCGCTTCTGCTAAACTTTGATAGGGGGGAATGGCTGTTTCTAACAACCTGCGACCGATAATTACTGACGCTGGCCAAGAGTCCTCTAAGGGAACTCCTGTTAATAGCGTCAGGGGATAAAATAAGACTCCCATAATGTTGGCTAAGGTGACAACTTTGAACAAGTCACCAATTGGACTTGGCAAAATTGCCAGCCAGCCAAAGAATTGATTGATTAAGGAAACTAAGCCTAAGATTAAAATCAAAACAGCGGCAATGGCTACCGCCATTTTTACACCGTCCAAGGCGCCAACAATTGCTGCATCCAAAGGGCTGACTCGTTCGATGGGTTCTCCCCCAACAGTCTCTTGTTTGAATTCTTCACCCTCCCTTTCGGAAATTTCTTCGCCCACAAATTCGCGGCCTTTAGGCTTCGGCTCTTCCTTGGGAATGCCGCCCATTGTCAGGGGTACGCCTGTTTCCGGTACTAAGATTTTGGAGAGGACAAAACAAGCGGGAATGGCGATAATTGAGGCTGAAACTAAATGCCCTAAAATATTTGGAAAAACTGGCTTTAGAAAACTAACGTAAATTGCTAAAGTTGAAGAAGCTGCCGTCCCAAAACAGCAAGAGAGGATTGCACAAATTTCCGAACGAGTCATTTTTGGCAAATAAGGCTTGACGACAATGGCCGCTTCAATTCCTACGAAAATATTAGCAGCGCCGCTGAGGGCTTCCGCGCCACTCAACCGCATTGTCCTATAAAAGATTTTGGCAAAAAAATCGGTGATAATTTGAATCACGCCGATGTTGTATAGCAAGGCCATGAGGCCAGAAAAAAAGATGACTGTCGGTAAAGCTCTAAAGGCAAAAATATATCCTAAATTAACTGCCGGATCTTTACCAGGTATCGGTACAACATTGCTCCCGAATACAAATCTCGCTCCAGCGTCAGCAGCGGTGAATACTCCATCCAGTAAGCCAGTAAACCATTCTAAAGCGATGCGAGTTGGGGGGAACAGGAATACTAAAAATCCTAAGACTAATTGCAAGCCAATGCCCCAGATGATGACGCGCCATGGAATATACTGAACTTTGCGATTTTCTGAAAAAACCCAGGCGATCGCACACAGGCCAAAGATGCCCAGAAACGAGATAAGATTGTAGATAGACATGAGGCTAGTCCTTGAAATAGTTGAGAATGCCGATCGACGGTTTGCACCACATCAGTTATACTATTCATCTGACGGCAAATGCTAAAAAAAATAACGGGCAGATGAATTACGCACTCAACAGCGTACTGATGTCATTGCTTAGGTCATTCCGAACTCTGCGGATCTTTACCAACCCTTGATTTGCCGTAATTACCAGCAGTTTAGATAGAAACTCTAACACATGGAAGCTTTTGCTCCACATCCTCCTGAATGGACTGCGACGGCGGTTCACGCTAATGAGTTTTGCTGTCCCAAGTGCGGCGCTAGCTGCACGGATGCCGCTGAGGTCTGGATTAATCGCCGATCGCCAGTATACACCGAGTTCAACCGCCGCAAGTGGCAAGAATTTTATCGCTGCCAGTGCGATGGCGTGTGGTGGGCCTGGAGTAACGATAGGCCTCCTTCTGAACTTGTGCGTCGTGATCAGAGTTCGGATGACGACCCGGATGACGGCCCGGATGATGATTTTTAGAACGGTGACAGAATTTTCGATTTTCGATTTTCGATTTTATTTAAAATTAGGCTAAGGTGCGCCGAGGCGCACCCTACATTTAGATATGTTAGCGCCAGTTATCAACTAATTCATCACGTCAAGTATTCCCTTGACTACGCCTTCCATGACTCTTTCAATTAAGCTCAATTCATTTTCACCGATCGACTCATTTAAGAGCATTGACTGAATTCGCTGTCTGTCATCGCGAGTCAGTTCGCCTGACGAAAATATCCGCTCTACTATGTGTTCAGTTAGAAATGGGAAAGCTGGAGTTTGCATGGTTGGTCTCTAAAAGCATCAATATTTTGTTTTTAACTTTATTAGAGGAACCAGTTATGGTGTGGGTTGTTGCTGTCCCACCCAATTAGTGCTCCCATCATAGGACTCTGGGGGGATTTTGTCAATACACTGGCGACAGATAAATACAAAATTTCCCTTAGATTTCCGACATTCTGGCAACGGGTGGTTTTGGAGTGCGATCGACCTCCGGGGGTGGCGGTGTTCGATCGACCTTTTTAAGTTTATTGGCACTTTGGCGGAACATTACAGCTCAAAAAAAATCAAAACGAGAAGAGATTAGAATTGGTAATGGAGAATTGGTAATCGGGAATTGGTAATTGGTAATGGGAAAGTGGCTTTTCCTTGTTTCCTGGGACTAATGACTAATGACTAAGTAGGTGGTTACAAATAAACATTACATGGGAGGGTGGGTGAGTGCAGCAATAAACTGCTTACAAGTAAAGATACTGGCTCCACCCGCCAAGATATTATTGCTTTTTTGTGCGGATCTACTTAATGACTAATGAATAATGACTAATGACTAATGGCTTCCTCCAATGACCTATTTTCGTTCTGCTCTAATTTTGACATTAGGTTTTGGGCTGCTACCGCTAGCAGTGCGATCACAACCTGTAGTTCCTGCTACTGACGGCACGAATACTGTTGTTAAGTCCGAGCAAAATCGCATAGACATTAGCGGCGGGCAACTCTCAGGAAACGGGGCAAATCTTTTTCACAGCTTCAGCCAATTTAATCTCAGCGAAGGTCAAATAGCTAATTTTCTAACTAATCCAAATATTCAAAATATTTTAGGCCGGATTTCCGGCGACAATGTTTCCGTAATTAACGGTCTGATTTCTGTAAGCGGTGGCAACTCGAATTTATTCTTAATGAATCCTGCCGGAATTGTCTTCGGTCAAAATGCTAGATTAAACGTGCCGGGGTCGTTTTTGGCGACAACTGCTACAGGTATTGGTTTCGGCGATCGCTGGTTCAATTCGGCAGGAATTAATAATTACAAAGCTTTACTGGGGAATCCCAATCAATTTAATTTTAATAATTCACAAGTGGGTGCAATTGTCAATGCGGGGAACTTGGCAGTTGGCAGCGGGCAAAGTTTAACTTTGCTCGGTGGCACCGTTATTAATACAGGACAATTATCCGCTCCCAACGGTCAAATTACTGTGGCTGCTGTTCAGGGAGAAAATGCAGTCCGTATCAGTCAAGTTGGCAATTTATTAAGTTTAGAAATTACTCCGTCTTTGCAGTCAGAAAACTCGGCGATCGCCCCGGTTTCTTTGCCTCAGTTGCTAACGGGTCCGGGCGTAGCGTCAGCCACAGGTTTAACGACTAACGAACAAGGTCAATTGGTACTGACTGGCGGCCAAACAGTGTCGGCAGTTCCGGGAAGTGCGATCGTCTCGGGTTCTTTAAATGTATTTGCTCCTTCTGGGAATGCTGGCGGCACAGTCAATATTTTAGGGGAAAAAGTTGGACTCTTTGGCGCAAATATCAATGCTTCCGGGACTGACGGCGGAGGTACTGTGCGCGTCGGAGGCGGTTTCCGGGGGATCGAACCAGTGCCGAACGCACTGGTAACTTATGTTAGTCCTGATTCTACGATCGCAGCCAACGCGATCGACCGTGGCAATGGCGGCACTGCGGTAATTTGGTCAGACAATACTACTCGCTTCTTCGGCAATATTAGTGCTCGCGGGGGCATCGCCACAGGTAACGGCGGAAAAGTAGAAGTTTCGGGCAAAAATGCTTTAACTTTCCAAGGACAGGTCGATACCCGCGCGACTAACGGTGCGATCGGCAATTTGTTCCTCGATCCGGCAAATATTACGATCGTCAGCGGTAACGGCGACACCAGCCCGCCATCAAGCGGTGGCGGACTCGAAGTGGCACCAGAACCGAATGAAACATCGATCTCAGAAGTGCAGTTGGAACAGATGGCGGCCGGCAGCAACGTAGTTCTAGAAACCCCCGGCTACATCACCCTCCAAGACTTGCCCGATAACCAACTTTCCCTGCAAGCGATAACGGGAGACAGCGTAACATTTAGATCCGGCGGAGTGTTTTTTGTCAATGATCCCAAGGATTTAATTGAGACTCAAGGTGGCAACATCAACATTTTCGCCAGCAGCATCTCTCTGGGCGGACTTAATGCTAACGGTGGCAATATCGCTCTCACTGCTAACGGCATTGACTTGAGGGGCGGCAGCAATTCTGTCAGCAGTGCGGGGGGAACAATTCGCTTGCAACCCAACGACAGCCGAGCAATTCGGATCGGTGGCATCGGCGATATTTTGGGCATTTTAGATTTGACGGCAACGGATCTCGGCGCTTTGGCGGGGGGTTTTAGTTCGATCGCGATCGGGCGCGAAAACGGTAGCAGCTCGTCGATCGCGATCGTCGCACCCATTACCTTCAACAGCCCGCTGACACTTCAAGGCAGCTCGATCGCGATCAATAATCCCCTGAGTACAAGTGGCAGCGCTAGCTTGACTCTCGACGCGCCTCAAACTGATCTCAACGCCAACATTGCGACATCCGGTGGCGATCTCACTTTTACAGGAAACGCATCCCTCAATGCTGACGTGGCTTTGAGTACGGAAGTTACCGGCAACATTCTGTTCTCCGGTAGCGTAGACGGATCTCGCGCCCTGAGACTAGACGCTCAGCGAGTGCTGTTCGGCGCTACAGTCGGTCAAGCTGCACCGCTTGCTAGTTTGACTGTCAACGCCGGTAGTACCCAGGTTTCGGGCAATATTGCGACATCTGGCGACATGACTTTCAATAGTAACGTCACAGTCGATCGCAGTGCCGCCCTAACCGCCACTACGGGCAATATTGCTTTTGCCAATACCCTCGACAGCATCCCGGGCCGCGCAAATAATTTGACGCTGCGGGCTGGCGGCAACATTACTTTTGACGGCCTAGTCGGTCAAACTCAGAGGTTTGGCCGACTCTCGGCTGATGCTGCTAACGTGACGGCTGCTTCCACAATTACAGCCCGCAGTTTGAGCCTTAACGCGCGAGATTCTGTTATTTTCGGGGGGGACAGCACGGCCGCTTTGGGAGCCGAGATCAAGGCAGCAAATGTCCTTCTAGAGGGTAATTTAAGGACGGATGGCGGCAGCGTGAATCTGCAAGGAAGCGGCGAGGTTCGGACTGGTAATATTACCTCGAATGGTGGGAGGATTCGGGTTGAGGGGAATACTGTTGCTGCGGGTGCGATCGACTCGTCATCGGCGGGCACAGGAGGCGCGATCGCTCTCCAAAGCAATGCTGGCCCTTTAACTACCGGAACTTTGAACGCTTCGGGGGCGATCGGCGGAAATATTGCTGTCACCTCTTCATCGGGCATTTCGGCTCTGGATCTTAACTCCAGCAGCACTTCAAACGGCAACGGCGGAGGCGTTTCCCTGAGCGCGACTGATAACATTCAGTTGGGCTTTATCAATGCTCAAGGTGGCACTGGTGGCACTGGTGGCAGCGTTAATGTGACAACACTCGGTTTGTTTCGCTCGAACAATGTTTTCAACGATATATCGGGCAATTCTTCGAGTATTTCTACTGCCGGAGGTGCGGGGGCGGGGGCAGTCGCAATTGGCCACGGAGGCGGTATCGATCGACCGTTTGTAGTTGGCGGCGCGATCGACAATGGAACCCTGGGAAGTATTAATGCTGGCGCGGGAAACGCCATTTTGCCCACTTTTTCTTTTGGACAAACTTACACCCAAGGAAGTTTACCAAATCAGATTTCCCTGGTTACGCCGGGCCCGCCCTCTGCTCGGGCACCAATTCCCGCACCAATTCCCGCACCAATTCCCGTACCAATTCCCGCACCAATTCCCGCACCAATTCCCGCACCAATTCCCGCACCAATTCCCGCACCGCCTGTAGTGCCAGTAGTCCCCGTAAATCCTGATCCTGCGCTGTCATTTCCTGCATCTATGCAAGTAGAATTGCGCTCGCCAACTCGATATAAAACTCCCCAAATTAGCCCGGATATTTTCGCTCCTTCTCGCAGATTAGATGCGGCAGGTTCGGGAGTTTTAGCATTTGAGCAAACCTTTACTCGCGAGTACGAAAAATATCTAGACTTGCCCGCAAGAACGCCGATTAGTAATATGTCGGTAATTTACGAAGCTCTTCGCAAAAATGAACAAACTACTGGGATAAAATCTGCCATTATTTATATGAATTGGGTCAGCCGAGCGGATGCAGGCGCCACCAAAGAAAATGATTCTGTACTGGTGGCAAGTCAGGATTTATCTAATGTATTGCCTGTGAGAACAAACCTGGCATCCCAGCCCCCTCATCCCTTAGAAAATAAGTTGACCCAGAGGTTGCAGCCGGATGGCAAAGAAGTTTCCGATGTTCCTAACGGCGAGCATTTAGAATTAGTGTTAGTAACAGCTAACGCTCAACCCCAGCGCGTTTTAATTCCGGCGACAACGCGCTGGCAGGTGTTGCAACTAGCTGACGCCCTGCAAAGCGAAATAACTAATCCCCGAAAAAGAAGCAGCATTAGTTATTTGGATACGGCGCAAAAACTTTATCAGTGGTTAATTGCGCCAGTTGCCGCAGAATTGACAGCTTTAAAGATTGACAATTTAATTATAATTCCGGCAGCAGGTTTGCGGAGCGTGCCGTTTGCGGCCCTTCACGACGGCAAAGGCTTTTTAGTTGAGAAATACAGCCTTAGCGTGATGCCGAGTCTGAGTTTAACTGATATCGGCTACGACAATATTGCGGATGATGAAATTTTGGCGATGGGGGCGTCGGTATTTGAAGATAAAGCGCCATTACCGGCGGTACCGGTGGAGTTAGAGTCGATCGCGCCGCCCGATCGCGGAAAATCATTTTTGAATCAAGATTTTACTCTCGGAAATTTGCAAGCTCAGCGGGCAAATCGGCCTTTTGGCATCATTCACTTAGCAACTCACAGCGAATTCCAGCCCGGGGAACCGAAAAATTCTTACATTCAGTTGTGGGATACTAAATTGCGTATCGATCAAATGCGGCAGTTGCGATGGAATGAACCGCCAGTGAATCTGTTAGTTTTAAGCGCGTGCAGTACCGCTTTGGGCGATGCAGAGGCGGAGTTAGGGTTTGCGGGTTTGGCGGTAGCTAGCGGTGCTAAATCGGCTTTGGCGAGTTTGTGGGAAGTCAGCGATGAGGGGACTTTGGGGCTGATGACTGAGTTTTATCGGCAGTTGCGGGCCCCCAGACGCGGTGGTAATTTGATGATTAAAGCGGAGGCTTTGCGACGCGCGCAATTGGAGATGCTGCAGGGGCGTGTGCGGATTCAAGACGGGATGCTGCGAGTCGAAGGGCTTTCTATGAGTCTAACTTTGCCTCCGGAAATTGCGGCGCGGGGCGATCGAGTGCTTTTGCATCCTTATTATTGGGCCGCCTTTACAATGATTGGCAATCCTTGGTAATGGAGATGTTGAAGGAAGAAGGAAAAAGAGGCGTTGCTTAATCAAGGTATCAATAGTGCAGTAACTGGAACATCCTGAAATTTTAGGTAATTTATTTAGGACTTATATCGTTTCCGATGCAACCGGAAACGCTATCAAATGTCTCGGAACGATGATATCCTAATACCCATTCTAAAATTCCTGAACCAAAGTGGTCAACGGCTGTCCACGGCCAGATTTGGTGTGTTTTTTTTACATAAGTCTGTAATTCATCGAGTTCACCGACTTCTGAAATGACCTCGGGGTGATAAGCATCGGATCGGAGTTTTCCCACAAGTCTTACCCAAGTTATTAGGGTGATGTGATGAACTCCCTTGATTCGTTAATAGTGCGAAAATTCCTACCATTGACATACATTTTTATACCTTCGGGTTTCACCGTCTCACTGTAACCAGGCGTGGGATTCATAATCAGCGATAAATTGACAACCAGATTTGACACAAATGTGCTTCTGTTTTCCTTTTTTATTACGGTTTTTACGGCTGTGGGTTGATTTTCACTGGCTTTCATTGCATGGTGATTCCACCTATTCATACTATAATTATGCAACGCCCCAATCTCCTAGGAAGCTCAAGGGCGATCGCACTTCACTCTGTTTTGCCGGATTTTGCAGGAAGCTGTGGAGCGCTCAGACTCCCAACCTAAATATTTATTTGTAGTTTTTTGAAGAAATGTAAAAATTAATATTTTTTTAGTTAAAATTTAAATTTTGCTTAAAGTGCAGGCTAGTCTTTATATTAGAGGGTACATTTACTTACCAATTTAAAGTTGCTAAAAAAAACGTGTATTAATTATTAAAAGAGGCTGCAAGGATGATTAACTTAGCTGGCTACGAGATTACAAACCAAATTCATGAAAGTAACAATTCTTTAGTTTACCGAGGACTGAGAAAGCAAGACAACCAACGGGTAATTCTCAAATTTCTCAAGCAAGATTATCCGATGCCAGCTTCGTTAGTCAGATACAAGCAGGAATACGAAATTACACGCAATCTTAACCTAGAAACTGTACCGCAAACCTACAGCTTAGAAAGATATCAAAACACTTTAGTTATTATTTTCAAGGATGGTGGTGGAAAATCATTAAAGCTGTGGTTGGCTTCTCACAAACTTACCTTAGAAGAGTTTTTGGCAACCGGTATTAAAATAACCACGGCGTTAGGCGACCTTCATCAACATAAAATAATTCATAAAGATATCAACCCTAGCAATATTATTATTAACTCGACAACAGGGCTAGTCCAAATCATAGATTTTGGCATCTCTACTGTTTTAAGTTGTGAGAATCCTACCCTAAAAAATCCTAATGTTTTAGAAGGCACTCTTAGCTATATATCGCCGGAACAAACAGGCCGAATGAACCGAGCGATCGACTACCGCACCGATTTTTACTCATTAGGAGTCACTTTTTACGAACTGCTAACGGGGCAACTGCCATGCGATTACAACGATGCAATGGAATTAGTTCACTGTCATATTGCTAAACAAGCAGTGTCGCCCCATGAGATTAATCCAGAAATTCCTAAAGCGGTTTCTGATATTGTAGTAAAACTCTTAGAAAAGACGGCCGAAAAAAGATACCAGAGTGCTTGGGGAATTATTGCCGATTTAGAAGAATGTCTGGAACAACTACAGGCTAAAGGAACGATTGTAGATTTTGCGATCGCCCAAAAAGATATTACAGATAAGTTTCAAATTCCCCAAAAACTTTATGGTAGAGAACGCGAAATAGAAACCTTATTAGCAGCCTTCCAGCGCGTCAGCAAGGGCCCAACAGAAATTATGTTAGTGTCGGGTTACTCTGGCATTGGCAAATCCGCCTTAGTGCAAGAAGTTTATAAACCTATTACAAAGGCAAACGGTTATTTTATTGCCGGAAAATTCGATCAATTTCAACGCAATGTTCCTTATGCGGGTGTTGTCAAAGCTTTTGGGTCATTAGTCAAGCAACTATTAACTGAGAGCGAAACGCAACTCACCACTTGGAAAGAAAAACTTTTAGCGGCGTTTGGTGATAACGGTCAAATCATTATAGATGTCATTCCCGACGTAGAACTCATTGTTGGCAAACAGCCACCCGTCCAAGAGTTAGGTGCTACGGAAGCGCAAAATCGTTTTAATTTAGTATTTCAAAAATTTATCCGGGTGTTTTGTTGTGTCGAGCATCCCTTAGTCATTTTTCTAGACGATTTGCAATGGGCTGACTCCGCTACTTTGAAACTGCTGCAAGTAATGATGGCAGATGAGGAAACAAAATACTTATTTCTAATGGGTGCTTATCGAGATAACGAAGTTAGCCCCACGCATCCCTTAATCATGACTCTGGAGGCGCTGCAAAATCAAGGCGCGACTATTAACCACATTACCTTAACTCCCTTAGATATCGAACATATTACTAACTTGATAGCTGATACTGTGCGTAGGGATAGAGGCTCAGTCATCCTCTTAGCTGAGCTAGTCGTCGGTAAAACTCAAGGCAATCCTTTTTTTGTCAATCAGTTTCTCAGAACTCTCTATGAAGAAAACCTCCTGAATTTCAATTTACAGCAAAGAAACTGGGATTGGAATATTTCAGAGATTGAAGCCGTAGGGATTACCGATAACGTCGTTGAGTTGATGGTGGGTAAATTGAGAAAAATGCCAGATTCAACTCAGCAGGCTTTACGGTTAGCCGCTTGTGTGGGCAATAGTTTTGACTTAAATACTCTCTCGATAGTCAATGAAAAATCTACCGCCGAAACGTTTCAAGAGCTATTGCCAGCCATTCAGGATGGATTAATTTTAGCTACTTCTGAATTAGGCACGACAGAAGAAGAAATTGTTAAGTCTCATCTAATTATTACTGCTTATAAGTTTTTGCACGATCGCGTGCAACAAGCAGCGTATACTCTGATTGAGGAAAGTTCTAAAAAAACAGTTCACTTGCAAATTGGTCGCTTGCTGTGGCAAAACACCTCGTCAGAGATGCGATCGGAAGAAATATTTGCGATCGTCGATCATTTGAATCTAGGAATTGAACTGGTTAGCGACGAATCCGAACGAAATGAAATCGCGAAACTCAATTTAATCGCAGGCCAAAAAGCCAAAGCAGCAACGGCTTATGCTGCGGCTACCGAATATTTGCAAGCAGGGTTGCGACTTTTAGCCAAAGATAGCTGGACTCATCATTACGAACTGACATTAGCGCTGCATGAGGAAGCAGCAGAGGCAGCTTTTTTAAGAGGTGATTTTGAAGGAATGCAGAGATTTGTTGAGAGAGTGCAGCAACAAGCTAAAACGCTACTGGACAAAGTGAAAGTTTATGAAGTCCAGATCCAAGCTTATGCCTCTCAAAACCAGCCACTAGAAGCAGTTAATACGGCGCTAGAAGTCTTAAAGCTATTGGGAGTAGAATTTCCAGACAAAGTTAACCCCTCGGATATTGGGATAGCGCTAGAGGAAACTGCTGCAATCTGGAGTGGTAAGGAACCTTCAGACTTAATCAATTTACCTATAATGACAGACCGCCATAAACTGGCAGCTTTGCGGCTTTTATCGCGTATATTTGCTTCTGTCTACATTGCTGCACCAGAACTCATACCTTTAGTGGCGTGCCAACAAGTCATTTTATCAGTTCAATACGGTAATGCTCCTGTGTCTACTTTGGCTTATGCCAACTACGCTCTACTTTTGTGTGGACTTGTCGGAGATATTGAGCGTGGCTATCAGTTCGGGCAATTAGCATTAAATCTCGTCTCAAAATTGAATGCCAAAGAATTTGAAGCTAAAGCGCTTTTTATGGTTAATACTTTTATCCGACATTGGAAAGAACCTCTCAGAAATAGTTTAGAATCTTTGCAGTTAACTTTCTCTAGCGCCTTGGAGACAGGAGATTTAGAGTATGCAGGCTATAGTGTCCCGATATACAATTTGCACGCCTATCTGGTTGGCCAACCCCTTGTTCAACTCGAACAAGAGATGGCAATTTATACAGATGCTATCCTAAAAATTAAGCATGAAGCAGGGCTTCAGTATCACAAAGCTCAATGGCAAGCGGTTTTAACGATGATGGGGAAGGCTGAAAACCCCTGTCTGGTAAAGGGTGAAGTCTATGATGAAGAGGAAATGCTACCGGTTCACCACCGAACAAAAGACCAGGTAGCGCTTCAGCATCTATATCTTCATAAAATCATCCTTTGTTATTGGTTTGAAGATTATTCCCAAGCCCTTGAAAACATTACTCAAATAACGAATTGTTTGGGTGCTGGGGGAGTAATCCATACCGTTCTCGTCCCCTTTTATGATTCTTTAACCCGGCTAGCTATATATCCTACTACTTCACAGCTTGAGCAACAAGACATTCTCGATCGCGTCCGAGATAATCAAGAAAAAATGCAGAAATGGGCGCATCATGCCCCGATGAATTTCTTGCACAAATTCTATCTAGTAGAGGCAGAACGGCATCGGGTTTTAGACGAAAAAATAGAAGCGATTGAGATGTACGACAAGGCTATTGCCCTTGCCAAAGAAAACGAGTATATCAACGAAGAAGCACTCGCTCACGAACTCGCCGCAAAATTCTACCTGTCATGGGGCAAAGAAACGATCGCCCAAGTTTATATGCAAAACGCTCATTATAGCTACCAACTCTGGGGCGCTATAGCTAAAGTTGAGGATTTAGAAGAAAAATACCCCCAATTCCTAGCTAGAATATCAGCCAAGACAACAACTCAAACAAAAGCTAACCGAAAAACAACTACCACGCCTACTACCACTAGCACTAATTTGGGAGAGACGCTAGATTTAGCCACAGTAATGAAAGCTTCTCAAGCGATTTCAGGTGAAATCGTTTTGAGTAAGTTGCTGGAAAGGTTGATGAAGATTGCGATCGAAAATGCAGGCGCCCAAAAAGGATTTTTAATTTTAGAAAAAGCGGGAAACTGGGCGATAGAGGCTGAAGGTTCGGTGAAGGGGGATGAAGTTAGCGTGTTGCGATCGCTTCCCCTGAATGCAAAAGCTGATTCTGGGGAAACGCCAAAACTCGCAAGTGCGATCGCCCACTACGTCATCCGCACCCAGGAAAACGTAGTTTTAAATAACGCCACCCAAGAGGGACAATTTACCCGCGATCCTTATATAGCAGCCACTCAACCCAAATCGATTCTCTGCACACCTCTGCTGCACTCCTGCAAACTGACAGGCATTCTTTACCTAGAAAATAACCTCACAGAAGGAGCTTTCACTACAGATAGACTAGAACTGTTAAAATTGTTATCGGCCCAAATAGCCATTTCCATTGAAAATGCCCAACTCTACAATAACTTGCAGGAGTTCAATCAAAACTTAGAGCAATTAGTCAGCGATCGCACCCACGAACTATCCAACGCCTTAGAGCACTTAAAAGCTACTCAAAGTAAGCTAGTCGAAGCCGAAAAAATGGCATCCCTGGGAGGATTAGTAGCAGGCGTCGCCCACGAAATTAATACTCCCATCGGCGTTGGCGTCACCGTTGCGTCAGCTTTAGCAGAACATACCACAGAATTTGCTTCTACTTATAACAGTGGCAAAATGAAACGCTCAGAACTCGAAGAATTTTTAGAGATAGCCACCACTAGCAGCAACACCCTTCTCACCAATCTCAATCAAGCAGCAGCATTAGTTCGGAGCTTTAAAGAAGTAGCAGTCGATCGCTCCAGCGAAGAACGGCGAACCTTCTTAGTAAGAGATTATCTCCATGAAATTTTAATCCAATTAAAACCAAAATTGAGAAATAGCAAACATTCGATCGAAATTAAAGGAGACACCAAAATAGCCCTAGATTCTTATCCAGGTGCATTATCCCAAGTTATCACAAACTTGCTGATGAACTCTCTGATTCACGCTTACGAACCGGGCGCCAGTGGAAAGCTAGCTTTTGATTGGCAACAAGAGGGAGCTCGGCTGAGATTGGAATATTCCGATGATGGTCAAGGCATTCCCCCAGAAAATTTAAGTAAAATTTTCGAGCCATTCTTTACTACAAAACGCGGCCAGGGTGGTAGCGGGTTGGGATTGCATATTGTCTACAATTTAGTTACCCAAAAACTTCTCGGTGAAATAGAATGTAAAAGTGAGCTCGGAGTAGGCACCAAATTTATTATTAAGTTACCCCTACAAATCGAGGCAAAAGTGTAGTTTCCCAAATCAGAACTTCATTAATAAAAATAGGTGAGCAGCAATGGACAAGAGTATTTACGGTTTTTCAACTAAGAATCCTCTCAAAAAATGCTATGGGCTGAAGGATTTAACTCAGATGCGGGTCTAGGCATATCTGACGATCGATCTAGTAACTATAACAAGCCGTACAAATCTCCTCTGAAGGCCAAGGGCGAGATCCCTTCACTCTGTTCTGCCTGCTTTTGGAGGAAGCTGTGGAGCGAGATCCCTCCTAACATAAATCTTTATTTATACTTTTTTTAAGAAATGTAAAAAATAATATTTTTTTATTTGAAATTTAAATTTTGATTCAAGTGCAGGCTAGTCTTTATATTAGAGGATACATCTACTTAGAAATTGATACTTGCTAAAAAAATGTGTATTTATTATTAAAATAGGCTGCAAAAATGATTAACTTAGCTGGCTACGAGATTACAAACCAAATACATGAAAGTAACAATTCTTTAGTTTACCGAGGATTGAGAAAGCAAGACAACCAACGGGTAATTCTCAAATTTCTCAAGCAAGATTATCCGATGCCAGCTTCGTTAGTCCGATACAAGCAGGAATACGAAATTACACGCAATCTTAACCTAGAAAGTGTACCTAAAACCTACAGCTTAGAAAGATACCAGAACAGTTTAGTTATTATTTTCGAGGATTCTGGTGGAAAGTCATTTAACCTGTGGTTGGCTTCTCACAAACTTACCTTAGAAGAGTTTTTGGCAACCGGTATTAAAATAACCCGAGCTTTAGGCGACCTTCATCAACATAATATTATTCATAAAGATATCAACCCGAGCAATATTATTATTAACTCGACAACAGGCCTAGTTCAAATCATAGATTTTGGCATTTCTACTGTTTTAAATCGTGAGAATCCTACCCTAAAAAATCCTAATGTTTTAGAAGGCACTCTGAGCTATATATCGCCGGAACAAACAGGCAGAATGAACCGAGCGATCGACTACCGCACGGACTTTTACTCATTAGGAGTCACTTTTTACGAACTGCTAACGGGGCAACTGCCATGCGATTATAACGATGCAATGGAATTAGTCCATTGGCATATTGCTAAACAAGCAGTACCGCCCCATGAAATCAAGGCAGAAATAGAAATTCCTAAAGCCGTTTCTGATATAGTAATGAAGCTGTTAGAAAAAACTGCTGAAAAAAGATACCAAAGTGCTTGGGGAATCATCGTAGATTTAGAAGAATGCCTGGAACAACTACAGGCTAAAGGAACGATTGTAGATTTTGCGATCGCCCAAAAAGATATTACAGATAAGTTTCAAATTCCCCAAAAACTTTATGGTAGAGAACGCGAAATAGAAACCTTATTAGCAGCCTTCCAGCGCGTCAGCAAGGGCCCAACAGAAATTATGTTAGTGTCGGGTTACTCTGGCATTGGCAAATCCGCCTTAGTGCAAGAAGTTTATAAACCTATTACAAAGGCAAACGGTTATTTTATTGCCGGAAAATTCGATCAATTTCAACGCAATGTTCCTTATGCGGGTGTTGTCAAAGCTTTTGGGTCATTAGTCAAGCAACTATTAACTGAGAGCGAAACGCAACTCACCACTTGGAAAGAAAAACTTTTAGCGGCGTTTGGTGATAACGGTCAAATCATTATAGATGTCATTCCCGACGTAGAACTCATTGTTGGCAAACAGCCACCCGTCCAAGAGTTAGGTGCTACGGAAGCGCAAAATCGTTTTAATTTAGTATTTCAAAAATTTATCCGGGTGTTTTGTTGTGTCGAGCATCCCTTAGTCATTTTTCTAGACGATTTGCAATGGGCTGACTCCGCTACTTTGAAACTGCTGCAAGTAATGATGGCAGATGAGGAAACGAAATATTTATTTCTACTTGGAGCTTATCGAGATAACGAAGTGAGCCCCACGCATCCTCTGATAATGACGCTGGATGGGTTGCAAAAGCAAGATGTTACTATTAACCAAATTACCTTAACTCCCTTAGATATCGAACATATCGCTAATTTGATTGCTGATACTGTGCGTAGAGATAGAGGAGCGGTCATACCCCTAGCTGAGTTAGTCGTTGGAAAAACTCAAGGCAATCCTTTTTTTGTCAATCAGTTTCTCAGAAGTCTCTATGAAGAAAAACTACTAAATTTCCATTTTCAGCAAAGAAGCTGGGATTGGAAAATTTCAGAAATCGAAGCAGTAGGTATTACCGATAACGTGGTTGAGTTGATGGTCGGGAAATTGAGAAAGATGCCAGGCTCAACTCAACAGATTTTACGGTTAGCCGCTTGTGTGGGCAATAGTTTTGACTTAAACACTCTGTCAATTGTTAATGAAAAATCTACCGCCGAAACTTTTAAAGAGCTAGTGTCCGCGATCCAAGATGGGTTAATTTTAGCCACTTCTGAATTAGGCACGACAGAAGAAGAAATTATTCAGTCTCATCTAATCATTACTACTTACAAGTTTTTGCACGATCGCGTGCAACAAGCAGCCTATGCTCTGATTGAGGAAAGTTCTAAAAAAACAGTTCACTTACAAATCGGTCGCCTGCTTTGGCAAAATACCTCGACAGAGAAGCGAACGGAAGACATATTTGCGATCGTCGATCATTTGAATCTAGGAATTGAAGGGGTGGCCGATCAATCCGAACGAACTGAAATTGCTAAACTCAATTTAATTGCCGGTCAAAAAGCCAAAGCAGCTACAGCCCATGAGTCTGCGCTTAAATATTTGCAAGCAGGGTTGGGACTGTTAGTAGAAGATAGCTGGACTTATCAGTATAAATTAACATTAGCGCTGCATGAGGAAGCAGCAGAGACAGCTTTTTTGAGCGGTGATTTTGAAGTAATGCTGAGATTTGTTGAGAGGGTGCAAAACTGCGCTAAAACGCTACTGGACACAGTAAAAGTGTATGAAGTCCAGATTCAAGCTTACGTGGGACAGAACAGGGTGCTAGAAGCCGTTAATACAGCGCTACAAGTTTTAAAGCTGTTAGGGGTGGAGTTTCCCCAAGAGCCGAACCCGTCAGATATTGGGCAGGCAGTAGGGGAAACTGCGACAATTTTGAACGGGAAGCGAATTGAGGATTTAATTGACTTGCCTCAAATGAGCGATCCGTATAAACTAGCAGCCATGAAACTTTTATCAAGTATCTTTGCTCCTGCATACATTGTTGCTCCTGCACTGTTGCCCTTGACGGTATGCAAACAAGTAGATTTATCCGTCCAATATGGCAATGCTTCCGTTTCTCCCTTTGCCTATGCCAATTATGGTTTTCTTCTTTGTGGAGTTTTAGGAGATATTGACTCAGGTTATCAGTTCGGTCAATTAGCTTTAAGTCTAGTCTCCAAGTTAAATGCTCAAGAAATCAAAGCCAAGACAGCCTTCATAGTAAATCTATTTATCCGACATTGCAAAGAGAATCTGAGAGAAACCTTAGAGCCTTTAGTATCAGTTTACTCTAGCGGACTGGAGACGGGAGATTTAGAATATGCAGGCTATGGTTTAATGGTGTACTCCTATTTCGCTTACTTTAGCGGCAAAGAACTGACTGTCCTTGAAAAAGAGATGGGAACTTACAGAGATGCTGCTCATAAAATCAAGCAAAAAACAGCGCTTAATTATATAGAAACCTATTGGCAGACTACCTTAAACTTGCTGGGAAAAAGTGAAAATCCCTTCCTTCTAAAGGGTGAAGCCTGCGATGAGGATCTGAAGTTGCCATTGTACGAGCAAGCAAACGACAAAGTGGGAGTTGCATACATATATTTGAATAAAATTTTACTTTGTTATTGGTTGGAAAATTACTCGGAAGCAATTGAGAATACTGCTAGAATAGAGAAGTATTTAGATGCAATGGTAGGAATGCCCGTTGTTCCTGTCTTCCATTTTTACGATTCTTTAGTAAGGTTCGCGGTGTATTATGATACTCCACAGTCAGAGCAAGAGGGTATTCTTGACAGAGTAAAAGCTAATCAAGAAAAAATGCAGAACTGGGCGCATCATGCTCCAATGAATTATCTGCACAAATTCTATCTAGTAGAGGCAGAACGGCATCGGGTTTTAGACGAAAAAATAGAAGCGATTGAGATGTACGACAAGGCTATTGCCCTTGCCAAAGAAAACGAGTATATCAACGAGGAAGCACTTGCTCACGAACTTGCTGCCAAATTCTACCTGTCATGGGGTAAAGAAACGATCGCCCAAGTTTATATGCAAAACGCTCATTATAGCTACCAAGTTTGGGGTGCTGTAGCTAAAGTCGAGCATTTAGAAGAAAAATACCCCCAATTACTAACTCGAACATCAGCCAAGACAACAACTCAAACAAAAGCTAACCGAAAAACAACTACCACGCCTACTACCACTAGCACTAATTTGGGAGAAACGCTAGATTTAGCCACAGTAATGAAAGCTTCCCAAGCAATTTCAGGTGAAATAGTTTTGAGTAAGCTACTAGAAAGATTGATGAAAATTGCCATCGAAAATGCAGGCGCCCAAAAAGGATTTTTAATTTTAGAAAAAGCAGGAAACTGGGCCATCGAGGCTGAAGGTTCCGTGAACGAGGATGAAATTAGCGTGCTGCGCTCGCATCCCCTCAATGCAGAAGCAGCTTCTGGGGAAACGCCAAAACTCGCAAGTGCGATCGCCCACTACGTCATCCGCACCCAGGAAAACGTAGTTTTAAATAACGCCACCCAAGAGGGACAATTTACCCGCGATCCTTATATAGCAGCCACTCAACCCAAATCGATTCTCTGCACACCTCTGCTGCACTCCTGCAAACTGACAGGCATTCTTTACCTAGAAAATAACCTCACAGAAGGAGCTTTCACTACAGATAGACTAGAACTGTTAAAATTGTTATCGGCCCAAATAGCCATTTCCATTGAAAATGCCCAACTCTACAATAACTTGCAGGAGTTCAATCAAAACTTAGAGCAATTAGTCAGCGATCGCACCCACGAATTATCTAACGCCTTAGATAACTTAAAAGCTACTCAAAGTAAGCTAGTGGAAGCAGAAAAAATGGCATCGCTGGGAGGATTAGTTGCAGGCGTCGCCCACGAAATTAATACTCCCATCGGCGTTGGTGTCACCGTTGCGTCAGCTTTAGCAGAACATACTACAGAATTTGCTTCTACTTATAACAGTGGCAAAATGAAACGCTCGGAACTCGAAGAATTTTTAGAGATAGCCACCACTAGCAGCAACTCTCTTCTAACTAATCTAAATCAGGCAGCAGCGTTGATTCGGAGCTTTAAAGAAGTGGCAGTCGATCGCTCTAGCGAAGAACGACGAACTTTCGGCGTCAGAAATTATCTGGATGAAATTTTAATCCAATTAAAACCAAAATTGAGAAATAGCAAACATTCGATCGAAATTAAAGGAGACACCAAGATTGCCATAGATTCTTATCCAGGTGCTTTATCCCAAGTTGTCACAAATTTACTGATGAACTCTCTGATTCACGCTTACGAACCGGGCGCTACTGGAAAGCTGGCTTTTGATTGTCAGCAAGAGGGCAATCGAGTTAGATTTGAATATTCCGATGATGGTCAAGGCATTCCCCCTGAAAATTTAAGTAAAATTTTCGAGCCATTCTTTACTACTAAACGCGGTCAGGGTGGTAGCGGGTTGGGATTGCATATTGTCTACAATTTAGTTACCCAAAAACTTCTGGGTGAAATAGAATGTAAAAGTGAGCTCGGAGTAGGCACCAAATTTATTATTAAGCTACCCCTCCAAATCGATTCACAACCCTAGTTTCCTAAATCCAAACATCAGTAACACAGAAAGGTGAGCAGCAATGGACAAGAATATTTACGGCTTTTCAAAGGAAAAATCATCTGAAGAAGTGTTATTTGCCGATGAAGTTAACTCAGATGAAGAGTTATTTTTTGCCGATGAAGTATCAGAAGATTCTCCGACCGAGAGCTGGAAAATTTTGATTGTAGATGATGAGGCTCAAGTTCACACAGCTACCGATATTGCCTTAAGAAAGTTTGTTTATGAAAATAAATCTTTAAAATTTATTAATGCTTATTCTGCTAAGGAAGCTAAAGAGTTAATTCAAGAACATCCTGATGTGGCTATCATCCTGCTTGATGTAATCATGGAAACGGATGATGCTGGCTTAGAGTTTGTGAAATATGTCCGCCAAGTGTTAGGGAATCAGTTAGTGCGAATTATTTTACGCACCGGTCAACCCGGCCAAGTCCCCGAAAAAAGTATTATTATCAATTACGATATTAATGACTATAAAACTAAAACTGAATTAACGACATCAAAGCTATATACTACAGTGCTAACAGCTTTGAGAAGTTTTTGTCTAGGTCATAAATTGCAGTCAGAAATAGAGCGGCGCGAACAAGTAGAAAAAGCACTGCGTATCAGTGAAGAAAAAGAACACCAAAAAGCTCTTGCCTTAGAGCATTTTGTCCAAGAACTGCAAGACACACAACTCCAGCTAGTTCAAAGTGAAAAAATGTCTAGTCTTGGTCAATTAGTTGCAGGTGTCGCTCATGAAATTAACAATCCGGTTAACTTTATTTACGGCAATGTCTCCTATGCCAAAGATTATATTAAAGAACTCATCTATATGTTAAATCTCTACCAACGGCATTACCCGCAACCCGAAGCAGAAATTCTCCAGGCAATAGAAGATGGAGAGTTGTCATTTATCATGGACGATTTGCCAAAGTTGCTTTCTTCCTTGCAGTTAGGCATCGACCGCATTCGTATGATTGTGCAGTCTCTACGCAATTTTTCGCGGTTGGATGAAACCGAAATCAAATCAGTAGATATCCACGAAGGGATTAATAGCAGTTTGATGATCTTACAGCACCGACTAAAAGCTAGGGCAGATCGCCCTGCTATTGATGTGATTAAAGACTATAGTCCATTGCCGCTTGTGACCTGTTATGCAGGTCAGCTTAATCAGGTGTTTATGAACCTTTTAGCGAATGCTATAGATGCTTTAGAAGAGCGGGTAAGTAGAGAAGATGGTAAAGTTTTTCAACCGCAGATTTTGATTCGTACTGAAGTCATACCGGGTAGTTCGCAGGAGAACATTAGCACGGGTTCAGGCATTCGGGTAACAATTGCCGATAATGGCGCTGGCATGACCGAGAAAGTTCGTGCTAAACTTTTCACTCCATTTTTTACTACTAAACCAATAGGAAAAGGTACAGGCATGGGATTGTCTATCAGCAAAAAAATTCTGCTAGAAAAACACTGCGGTCAATTGGATTGTATTTCTACGCCAGAGGAGGGAACGCAGTTTATTATTGAGATACCTACTATCTGTATAGTAACCAATCTTGCGCTAGCTATGACCTAGAAAATTCATCGGGCTGAATTGATCGTATAGCTGTTTTCAGTTTCATAAAAACAGGGTAAGTGCTAATTGCTAATTAATCTGAATTATGACACACTTTTTTCGCCCAGCAAGTCCACCCCTTCAAAAGTCGGGCTAGGCCTTGTGGCTAAAGCCACCTTCTTCTAACTTAATTGTGTGGGTTTCCAATATATTTTTTAACAATCTCTTCCGAGGCGTTACCCACTGTGCCCTAAAAATACAGCCTATTCCATGTATATGTAGTACACTGCATTCAGTAGATAAGCGGATCAAATAACACTTTATTCGATCGAGTTTCGTAAAAAAATAGTTAAAGCCTATGAACCCGGTGATACATCAATTAGGGGGTTGCTGAATTGTTGAGCGCGTAAATAAAAGATTAACACATCCTGATAGCTCGTTTGACAGGCAAAACTTTTTGTTATTCTAAATCAGGCAACAAGTTGCTCAGACATTCCATCCGATTATTAATTTACTCTCTAAAATTTGCTGATCTTCCAATGCCCTATCAAAATCAAAGAGATTATTTTGGTTTTATGCGATCGCCGGCGTTGCTTAGTGATACCCTAATTCAGAAACGGCTTTTTTTGTAGTAATATCATTGAGGGGATCAACCTGACGGGGTGACAACCCCGTCAAAAGTCCCACTGGTGGCGGATTTGGTCAACTTGAGCTAAAAAAAGATGGGGTCAGAATTGTTTAAGTGTCCCCATCTACATAATTATGTTTCCTCAATTTTACCAAAACCATCTAGAAAAACAACTCAAACCGGCCCAATACCATACACTCAAGTCTTTGGTATATATCTTACAAAGCCATAAACAAGTTAGCATTGAATTATTGGCTTCAATAGGCCTTACCCAATTCAATTTGAGAGTCGAAGGCGCAGCTTACAAAGATTTCTGCAATTAGACTGCCTCAAAATAGAAAGTCTGTGGTTTCCGCTGGTTAAAGAAATCTTGAAAGCTAAGTTTCAGAAATCTAAACCTTTGAAACTCGTCATCGATCGGACTCTTCGGGCGGACTCATAATGTATTTATGCTTAGCCTGGTTTTGGAAAAACGAAGTATCCCTTTATACTGGCAACTGCTAGACAAGAGAGGATGTAGTAATATTGACGAACAAAAAGCTCTAATCACTCCTGTTTTAGAGTTACTATCAGATTATGAAGTGATTGTATTGGGCGATCGGGAATTTGGTAGCGTCAAGCTCGCATCCTGGCTCTGTCAGAAACAAGTAAAGTTTATTCTGAGAGTCAAACAAGAGCGGTATATCCAAAAGGAAAGTTCAGATTACATCCGCTTGTCTGACATGGGTTTAGTGCCGGGAACCAGCTTTTATTTATCAGAGATAAAAGTTACCAAACAAAAAGGATTTGGGAACTTTGATATTGCGGGTTATTGGCGGCGCAAATATCGGGGGTGCCAGGAGGATGAAGCTTGGTATCTTTTGACGAATGTTGGGAATTTACGGCAATCGATCGAGACTTTCAAATGTCGCAGTGGAATTGAAGCGATGTTTAAAGATTGTAAAACAGGTGGTTATAATAAGCGAGAAAAGCCACGCTAATAACCAGCGATTAAGCAGTTTAATATTATTGATAGCGCTCGCCTACACTTGTGCGCTCGTACAAGGTCAAAAAATCAAGGCAATGGGAGTGCAAAAATATGTGGCTAGGTTAACTGAGTGCGGGCGCTCGATACGTCGCCATAGTAGTTTTTGGATTGGATTATATGGTCACTGTTGGGCGGTTGGAATGGAATTTTGTCAAGATATTATTAGTGAATTAATGAGAATTAGGCGTAATAAACTACCATTTTTTCAGAGGGGTATGAGAGCTATGTCCTTGATTTTATCAATGTTTTGACGGGGTTGTCACCCCGTCAGGGGATCAACGCTTTTCGCTTTGCCGTAAATGCCGCCCGATTTCTTGATGACATATGTGCCAAAAATACAGCGATAAATTCAGAAGAGCTAATAATTTAGTCCCATCTTCTAACATCGCGTGTACTCCTAGACTTTGAGACACAAAAATATCCTCAAACCGTGAGATAGCAAACAAGAAGAATGCTGCGACTAATGGCAGGTAAGGAGTGGTTTTGATGTATCGCCAAAACTTAACTCCGTAAAGGAAAACAGCCGTACCATAACACAAATAAATAAATTTGATAGATATGCCCAACCGAGAAAGAATCAAAGTCATCCGAAACCTGTCATCCAGGAAAAAGGCTCCGAGTAGTAAAGCACTAAAAAATAAGAATATCCCCGATCGACTCCGCAGCTCTTTTTGGCGCAACACTCCGAAAGTAAATGCACAAATTGCGACTGGCGTACACCAGAGGATTTCGGAAACTCCGGTTAGAATGCCTTCGTAAGGGAACCAGAAATTAAAAGGATCGCTAAACAGGCGTTCAACTGCGTCTCCCTGGTTGTTGAGTTTGGCGTATAGGCTCAGGGCGACTAGAATCAGGACAGTCAGAGTGTTGAAAGCAGCTAAAAACGGGACACACAAAAACTTTTTTTTAAAAAATTCTAAAGAATTTGAAAAGTTGGGAATTTGATCCAATAAAGGCAGATGCTTCATAAAAAATGTCTCTAAGCAATAGAGTGCGTTAATTATTCACTGGTAGCCAAACCACAAAGGTAGTGCCACGATCCGTTGGATATAATAAATTAGTTTCTGCAGAGGGCAGCCATTCAGGATTGACTGGGGAAAATACTTCTATTTCTCCTTGCATTTGGCGGACTAAATCCCGGGCGATCGCCAAACCCAATCCTGTGCCAGGAATTTCGGTCTGCGCTTTTTCTCCCCGGTAGTGCCGCTCAAATAAATGCTCTAAATCCTGGGGGGGAATGCCGGAACCAGTGTCGCTGACTGCAACTGCTATGGCAGGCAATTGGCTGTATCCTGCCCGATCGCCATCCGCTGCTTTGTACCTTACTTTAATATAAATTTGGCGGCCGGCAGGGGTATATTTCAAAGCATTGTCAATTAAATTGCTCAAAACCTCGCGCAAAGCTCGATCGTTCGCCCGGACTGGTGGCAAATCCGCCTCTAGGTCGGCTACCAATTTCAGATTCCTTTCAGATGCCATCGCTTCGGCGGAAATTAACAGCGGTTTTAAGACTTCTGCCACAAAACAGGATTCCTGCAAATTGGCAGCAGGTGACAGCGAAAGAGGAGAATGCCGGATTGATTCCACGTTGGAGATTGCTTTTTCTGAAGTGCCCGATCGCAGTTTTAGATGTGCTTCGCCGGTGTCAACGGTTCGATCGAACTGGCCCAGCAACTCTTGGAGCCGATCGCTCTCTCGGACAATACTAAAAGCCACATTGCGGTTTTTGTCTTCCGGTACCAGCCGCCGCGCTAACAACTTGCCAAAAGTTCGCAACGCTGTCAGCGGACTTTTGAACTGGTGCAGCAAATTGTGCATCGTGTCGTAAACCTGAGCCTGGATTTGCCGACTCGTACCCAATTCCTGCTGCATCCACTGCGATCGCTGGTCTAAAATGCAGGCTAGGGCTAAGGTGCGAGCAATTTGTTGTATCTGAGCCTCCTCTCGCTCGTTCCAAGGCCTGTCTTGCCTACCGCTGACTAGGAGTCCCATTACAGCTCCCTCGTGTATCAGAGGCGTCACAATTTGCCTGCGCTGCTGCCACACATTCTCCGGGCCTTGACACTGATGGGAACTGCGCTCCTTACCCGGAAGTCGCTCGGGTGCGATCGCCCCTACCGTCGATTCTTCCGCCAGAACAGGCGGCGCCAGCAGTCGCGGTACCGGTTTCACTGTCGAGCTTTCGGAAGATTGTAACCTCAACCCCTGATTTTCTTCCGATTCGGCTGAGGTTTCTGGGTAAACTGCGATCTGCACTAACTTTGCTTCGCTGCCTTCTACCAACTCTTGTGTCAGGTATACCGCGCTGAATTTCGCTCCCAAACTAACGGCGATGGCCACCTGCGAGCGGCAAAGTTTGACAAATTCTGAACTGGCTGGCATTAACATGAGCGCCACATTAAGATATCTAACGGAATTCTAAGTAAATTACAAATGATCGACCACCGATTACTGATGAGACACTTCTAGATTTCAGGTTTCATCCCTTTAATAGAAGGCAGCTATGTTGAAGGCATGGGGCTTTCATGAACCAAAATTGCCCCGCATCGCCGTCCGCGTAGTTTCCACCGATCCCCAAGCTTGGCTCTCGCCGGAACTTGCGGCCCACCCTACCACAACCGCTACATTTTTGTCGATCGGCACGAATGTTAAGATTATGTCGATATATTAAAAACAGTTGAACTTTTGAGCGAGAACGGATATACTGACCTCGGATTTGGTAGCTATCATTACAACCTGTCTGCTCATACTGTCTGCTCACAGAGGAGGTAAAGAAATTGGCCAGGAGACGCAAACGCAAGAGTCGCCGCCGACAAGAAGGACGCAGAATTTTAGAGTGTGTGCCTCAATATAGCATCGAGAGCGGCGAAGATAAACCCGTAACAGCCGCTCGCAAGTTCATCCATGCTGAAGGCATTGCTCCCCCAGCTTTGCTGTTAGTCAAGCGTAACGAGCATACCACTGACAGATACTTCTGGGCTGAAAAAGGTTTATTTGGAGCCCAATACGTAGAAGAGAATCATTTCTTGTTTCCCAGCTTAAAGGTGATGTTGGAAGCTACCACAGAAAAAATTCCTGTGGTGTCAGCCAGTCGCGCATAGATCAAAATGTTTAGCTCAAAACATTGACAGCAATGTTTTTCTAACTCTTTTAACAAAAGCGCTAGAGTTCTCATTGTCTGGAGAGTGCCAACTGAATTTATGCGAAAAGTCCTTAGGAATTTGGGTATAAGGAGCCATCGCAACAGGGTTGATCGCTGCAACGGGCGATCGCCACAATTGGCACTTTCACGATAATGGTTTTTTTTTGACTGTTTGGTCGATCGAACAAGTAGATCAAAAAAACAGCCAACGAGAGAGCCGCTCTTGAGTCATCGGTTTGTCAGCTCGAAGTCTAACTACGGCATCTAGCATATCAAAAAACGTTCCGCGTCAAACTTTTAATCGAGCGGTTTCAAATCTAAAGCTTTTTGCATGGCTGCTAGTTCATCGCGGTGAGCTCTGACAGTAACAAAGCTCTTGGTTTGGCTTCCAGACTCAGCAACTGATTCGAGTTTGAGGGAGACTTGCTCAGAGCGTCCAGCTTTTTTCCAGTAAAATACCCCCGCCAGCGGGGACAGCAGTACCAAAGCTAGGAAAATTTGACCCTGTTGGGGAACTAGCATTCCCAAAACCAGTCCCAAGCACAGAGCGCCGCCTGCACTCAGCAGAGTTAGAAAAATAGCTAGAAACCAACTCGGCCGCACAAAACCCTCAAACGTGACTTTATAGTTGGGGGCATCGACGGCTGCAACTCGGTAAGCTCTATCGGCAAAATACTGTTGTAAGTCGGCTAACAGTGACTCTTGGGCGCTCTCGGAAGCCAGCTTGACTTGTTCGATTCGATCTTTGACTGAAGCCTTGATGAAGAAAAACAAGCCAACAGCCAGCAGTAGCGTTAGCACAAATGTTGAAGGAAGAACAGCAGTATCCATCGGTAGAAGTTTGTGTAATTGAAATTCTCTACTATTACTTTACAGAACTTGACATACGAAAGCGATCGAGGACTTACGCAGACACTTTTTTACCAAGATTCGCAGAAAGCTTTGTAGCAAGGCGTTTTGCTCTTCATCACCCAATTCCCATATCTCCCCATCGTCGCTAATTCTCAAGTGACAATGCGTAAGTCCTGACGTAGTGTAGCTGCTTTAATCGCTGTGCGGCGGGCGATCGAGCAAAGCGAAGGCAATCGGGCAAATCGCTTTGCAAGTAGCGCCAGCTTCTCTTGGGTGTAGGCATCCGATTCAAACTCGGTTAACCCGTCTGACCAGTTTCTAAGGCGCGGGAACGACGCTCTGACGCGCCGTTTCCCTGACCGATGTACTCATGCCAGAGACGAGCGAGGTCTTGAGCTTGGTGCCGCCACTCAGGGAGGATTTGATACATCCGGCGGGGGCGGCCGCGTCCTTCTACTTTTTTCCAGTAACCGGTGATCACGCCTTCATCTTCGAGGAATTTCAGAGCGCTGTAGAGCACGGTATCAGAAAGTCGGTAGATGGGGAATTCCCTCTCTAGTTGGCCAATCAGTTCTGTACCGTAGGAATCTCCGCGCAATAACACCGAGAGAATATAGCACACAGCTAGTTCCTTGTTTAGATAAACAGGAGGGGGGTCTTGAAAAAATTGATAGATATGTTCAAACTTCATCTGTCTTATCCGCTGGAAACTCTCGTGATACCGTCAGGTTAACGGGAGAGGAAAGCGGGGCGGGGGATGCCGCTTCCTAAGGATTAAGTGGGACATCGGGGAAACAGAGGTGCAGTATTTCCCCAGTGAATGTTGATGGCCCCAAAGGCTTGTCCTGCACTTCGGTAATGTTTGCCTGCCCCTTGGTTGAGGAGCACTGCCGTAACTAGCGCAATTTTTTCCTCTTCCAATCTATCGCAGCGACTCTTGTCAAGTGTGCGATCGCCTGCAAGAGTTGGCAGTTACTTTGGAAGTTAGTGTTTTAACTGAATTTGCCGTTGATATTTGCGCTTTAGCTTGGCTTCAAACCGAACTCAGGCCTAACATGGCGCGCAGTGTAAAAGTTAGAAAGACAAAAGTCGCTACAATCGAACTAATCAGGGCGATCGCAGTTGCCGGTCGATCGAGCAGGGGTTTGAGTTGCTGGAACAGGAAAAAGAAAATTCCCAGACATATCGTAATGAGAAAGCGCGGGTAGCGAGAGACGTTATTAATAAAATCTTGCATGAGCTTGGTGGGGTAAAGTGTCACAGCACCATCTTTGACTGGTAACACTTGTGAGCGAGTTAGACAATTTTGGCACAGCCGAAGCTAAATCTGCAGATCGGGCGATCGGGCATTTTTGCCGCCGAGGCTGACATATATAATTCTAACGAAAACTTTTCGCCGATGGCTCCGGCACTGCGTGTTTAATGCCACGCGACCTCCGGTAAGAACTTCAGAAGTATTTCTATTGAGTTCTAGTTGTGATAAATATTATAGGGCCGTTATTTCTAGATAAATGTCTGCTGCCGCACCTTCTTTCGTCTTGCCACGTCCCTTTCTGAAATGGGCAGGAGGCAAAACTAGGTTGATTGGACAATATCAACCTTATTTTCCTGAAAAGTTCACAACTTACTACGAGCCTTTTTTGGGTGGCGGAGCTGTATTTTTTTACTTAGCACAGCAGCACCCTGGTTTGCAAGCTGTTTTAACAGATATTAATCCTGAGTTGATTAATGCTTATCGCTGTGTCAGGGATAAAGTTGAGGAACTGATTCTACTTTTAGAGGAGCATCAGTTAGAACATAGTAGGGACAATAAAGATTATTATTACTGGGTGCGATCGCGCTCCTACAAAACAGATACAGAAAAAGCAGCACGCCTGATTTACCTAAATAAAACTTGTTACAACGGCCTCTACAGAGAAAACTCAAAAGGTGAATTTAATGTTCCCATAGGTCGATACAAAAATCCTAACATTTGTCAAGCAGATTTACTGCGATCTGTTTCATCTTTACTCGCGCCCGCTCAAATTGAAGTCAGAAAATTCGAGGAAATTTTGGATTTTGCTACAAGCAGCGAAGACTTTGTTTATTTTGACCCGCCTTATTATCCAATCAGTGCCACCAGTAACTTCACGACTTACAGCCGGGATAATTTCAAAGAATCGGAACAGCTTAAACTGAGAGATATTTTTGCAGAACTTGTAGAACGGGGCGTGAAAGTTATGCTGTCTAATTCTAACTGCGATTTTATCGAAAAAAATTATAGCGATACTCAAATCTTCCCAAATAAATTTCTTCCAAAACTCATGGAAATCTCAGCATCTAGGGGAATTAATTCTAATAGTTTTAAACGCGGAAAAATCAAAGAATTATTAATACGTTCATTTTAAATCTTACTTAAGCAAAGTCTCTAATTAAGCATATTTGGTAGGAGCAATACGTGGTAGCCCCACACGCGGCAAAGTTGCGTAAGTCCTTTTACAGATATTTGTTAGCCCAGGTAATGAAACCTTCGAGCTTGTGAACTGCCAACAGATTTTGATTGTCAGGAATTTGTTTTTTAAACCAGTCGATCGAACCTTGCCTCATACCGTCACCGCCCACTATAACAATAGTTGGCACCTGATAACAATTTTTAATATTTAAATTGAGGTAAGGATACTTCTCGTCTACTGAACCTTTGTCTTCTTGCCACTTGCACTCAACAATTAGACCCAAAGGAAATCCACCGGAATTAACAATGTAAAAATCGACATTTATTTCAGTTTCATAAATGCTAGACCCGATATAAACCTGTTTAGCATATCGCTTGGGATTTTCAGTAGAGATTAAGAGCCACTCTCGCTTGCGCTTTTTCGGCAACTGCGGACATATTTCGAGATATCCGTGCCCTCTCAACGTACCTTCTACAGTTGTTTCTAAAACAAAACCAGTTTTATTGGCTCTACAACCCCTATTCATTTTGTTGGCTCCTGAATATAATCTGAATTAAGCCGATCGCACTTGAATCACCCCTCGGTCAAAAACCCGTTTGTCAGTACCGATAGAACTGACAAACATCCGGTCATCATAGACATCAAACGTCGCAAAACTCAGGCGGCTAGCAGAATACTCCGTCCACTCAGAACGCCCCACCGGACGAGTACCCGCGCCGGCACCGCAAATTAAATAAGTCGTACCGTTAATCGAGCGAGTGCGTTCGTAACTGTGTTCGTGTCCGTTGATATAAAGCTGCACGCCGTACTTTTGAAACAAAGGCGCCAAACTCTTAATAAAAGATTGATTCGATCCGTAGACGCCAGAGGAATAAATCGGGTGGTGACCGAACACAACTTTCCACGGTGCCGTGCTCTGACTCAACTCTTTTTCCAGCCAAGCAAGCTGATTTTCCCAGTCAGCATTGTGATTGGTATCTAAAGCAAAAAACTGTACCGGATCGCGGCGAAAAGTATAGTAGCGACCTTGCATATTAAAACCCGCATATTTAACTTGCGGGTCGCCGTTAGCAGTGCGGATGTCGTGATTTCCCAGACAAGCATAAAATTTTACACCTTGCTGTAATAAGGGCTGATAAGGCCGCTCGAAAACAGCATTAATTTTTTCAATTTCGCCGTTATTGTAGATATTGTCGCCGGCGAGAACAGCAACATTAAAAGGGTTTCCCCGGTGATATTGCGCCATCGCCTCAGCGACAGCATACTGACCTTCAGCGCCCGTACCGGTGTCGGCCACCGAAATAAAGCGTAAAATAGGCGGTGAGGCCGGCAATGGGACGATCGCCCTTTCTTCCTCAACGTTAGAAGGCACAGCAGCGTTGGCCTCTGTACCCCAGGCAGTCCGAAGCTGAAACATTTTCCAGACTCCGGCCAAACCTAAGCTGCTGAGACTGCCTAAAACTAGAAAGTGACGGCGTTTGATGCTCATTTTGATTCAGTTACAACTAATGAAATGATAAATTAAGGTTGAGATGGCTCAACTAAAAATTTATCGCTTTTAGATATATTTGCAACGCCCCAAGGCAGAGAAAATGTCAGAAGAACAACTAGACCAGTCAACTCCAGAACCGTCTCAATCTCCGACACCGCAGGTTGATTCGGCTGCAAAGTCTGCCCCCGCTGGCAGCAAAACTCAAAAGGCCAGCAGCGCGGTTCCCAAAAATCAGAGAATCAATGCTTTGATTGCCTCGATTGGGAATTTGGGAAAAAAAGGCAAAAAATTACCAGCCGAACCCCCGTTGCAGCCCCAAAAGCCGATCGCGCCCACCGCTTCTGACTCAGCAACAGTAACTCCTCCCGCTGTTGCTGCGGAAGTTAACAGCGTGCCACCAAAAGTTGCTGTAAAATTTGATAAAAAGCCTGTATCCCAACGCAGGGAAGGGAGCTTTTTAGAGAACGTCGGTGTACTTTGGCAAAGTATAGTGCGGCTAGTGCGATCGCTACTGCCACCATCTACGAACCAGAAGCTCTCCGATCCAATTTTAAACGCCGCCATAGCAGCAATTCTGATCGTTGCAGTCGGTTTAACTTTCAACAGTTTCTCAGCAAAACCGCCGGAGAAAGTAGCAAAAGTGCCTGTGCCAGCAGCGCCGCAATCGCCGCCAACCTTTGACGATTTTGTGGGGCCGGGAACGCCGAAACCCCCAGAGGCGATCGTACCATCTGAGCCAATCTCTGCTAAATTCAAAAGCAAGTTGCCCGATTTAGTGGCTCCGGAAAAACCGCAACCAGTAGAAATTATCCCACCGCCACCGCTGACGCCCGAACAGTCTCTGATTGCTGCGATTCAAAATCAAGTTACTGACATTAAGAATCGACTGGGCGGCAGTTTAGTTGAGTCTGTTCAAGCTAATTTTTCCAGCAGCATTTTGACAGTAAAAGTCGCTGAAGATTGGTACACACTCAGCGAAGCTGAGCAAAATCAGCTAGCAACGAATATGTGGAAGGAGGCTAACTCACTCGATTTCAGCAAGTTACAAATTGCGAATATGGAAGGCAAGTTAATAGCTAGAAGTCCGGTTGTTGGTTCGGAAATGATTATTTTAGATAGAGGGATTAATTAGAATTTAAATACTCTGTATCTGTACACCATCTTACCAGCCTTAAAGTCCAGGACGCATAACCTAATTATGTAGCGTGCTCCCTGCGTACCTTACGGCTGTTGATTTGTTTAAGAAACATCGAACTTTTCCAAGCTCCGACAGAATGCTAGCATTAAATCATATCATGTCAGCGGTCACGACCACAATTAAATAGGTTTGTAGTGAGGACTTCAGTCCTCATAAAACTACTAGGAATGAAGTTCTCACTAGAAACCTTAGAACGCTTATTTACCCGACATTAAATTAATTAACTTTGAGGAAAATTGAAAAATAACAATTTTAACTCAAGTCGAACAAGTAGAAATTGAATATCCCAGCAGCGACGGATAGCCGATGGCTGAAAGCGACATCACGGGCGATTACATGACTTACAGCGTAGAAGCTGTCAAGCTTTACTTTCAAGCAGGTTCTGATGTTTACGTGTCCGCTAATTCTTTCATTTATTATGAACAAGGGAACAACCCAGCGGTTGTTGCTCCGGATATTTATGTGGTGTTTGGAGTTGCCAACCACAAAAGGGACAATTATAAAGTTTGGGAATAAGGCGGAAGGGGTTCCGATTTTGTGTTAGAAATTACTTCGCAAACAACTCCGACGAAAGACCAACAAACTAAACCGGAAATTTATCGGGCTTTGGGAGTTAGGGGATATTTTCAGTACGATACGTCGCCAGATTATCTGAATCCGATTTTACAGGGAGTAGGTTTGATAAACAATCAGCAGGAGCCGATTGCAGCCAACAATATCGCTTTCGATACGCTGTGGTTGTTCAGTGAAGTGCTGGGACTGGAATTGCATCTAGTTTCAGGAGAATTGAGGTTTAGAGTTCCTGAAACGGGTGAGTTTGTGAAGACTCACAAGGAAGAAAACCTGGGACGACTGGCGGCGGAGTCAACATTGCGCCAGCTCGTAACTCAACTCTTAAATTCTGGAATGAGTCTGGAACAGGTAGCGCAAATGATGAATTTATCGACCGTGGAAGTGAGACGATTGGTAGGGGAAGATTTGTGATCGATCGCACTTTTCCCAGATATCAAGGATAGTGCGATCGAAGTATGGGACAAAATGTGAACAGTCAACAGTCAACAGTCAACAATTAACTAATGACTAGAGAGGCTTATTAGTAGGTTTAAAACCCTGCTTTTGAAAATAGGTTCTAAATACCTCGTGAGCAATTGGTGCCGCCGCTACAGCACCATATCCGCCGCCTTCAACTATAACTGCGATCGCAACTTCAGGTTTGTCAGCAGGAGCAAAACCCACATACATAGAATTGTCAGGATGACCGGGCATTTCCACCGTTCCAGTTTTGCCCGCACTTAAAGGAATAGTACCATCATTTAAGCCGCGGCCTGTACCTTTTTTCACCACCTCAATCAATCCTTGTTTAATGACATTTAAAGTTGCCGGCTTAATACCTGTTGAAATTTTTTGAGTAACAGGCGTATTGGTTTGAGAAGCCAACAAATGTGGCTGCACTCGCCAACCGCCATTGGCAATAGTTGACACCATCACAGCCAATTCTAAGGGAGTACAAAGTACCAAACCTTGACCGATCGCCATTGTTACCGTATCGCCCACATACCAATCTTCCCCATACATTTTCTGTTTCTCTGCTGGGATCGGAACTTGACCGTGATTGGCGGATTCCAAGCCCAAAAGCTCTAAATTAAGAGTACCGCCAATGCCCATTTTCTTAGCCCATTTCGCCATTTCTTCCGGCCCGGCTGCCATGCCTACTTGATAGAAAAACGTATTGCTGCTGTAGGCCAAAGCATCGCGGAAACCGATCGTGCCGTAACCGGCGCCGTGTTCGTTAAAGGAAATTCCGCCGATGTTAATTGAAGAAGAACTTACCAAAGTAGAGTCAGGAGAAAACTTGCCCGACTCCATCCCGGCTACAGCAGTGACAATTTTAAAAGTGCTACCAACTGGATAACCTTGAACGGCTCGATTTAAAAACGGTTTTTCTGGCCCTTGCAGCCGATCCCATTCTTTTTGAGTTACCTTGCGGGTGAAAATATTGGGATCAAATGTCGGCCAACTAGCCATTGTTAAAAGAGCTCCGGTTTTTACGTCGATCGCCACAACTGCACCTAAGCGATCGCCCAAAGCTTTTTCCGCAGTTTTCTGCATATCTAAATCTAAAGTTAGCTGCACCGGTTTGCCGGGAATAGGGTCTTTTACACCTAAATCTTGGATTTCCTCGCCCTTAGCATTCACCTCGATTAAACGGTTTCCCCAAACGCCCTCTAAAGTTGAATTGGCTAATTTTTCAACTCCCATTTGACCGACGAGCATCCCCATCGGATATGCAGGATTAGCTTTTAATTGCTCTAAACTAGCTTCGCCGACGTATCCCAAGAGGTGAGCTGCTAATTGCTGGTGGGGATTGTCTCGGCTCGATTCTACGCGAATTTCCACTCCCCGCAAAGTATTAGCTTGTTCTCCCAACGCGACGAAAGTACCGACATCGATATCTTTACTAATTCGCACTGGCAGGGCTGATCTGTAGCCCACTCCATCGATTTTTTTGATAATTTCGGCTGGGGGAAGTTTGACGATCGGGCCCAGTGTAGCGGCGATCTCTTGCCAGTCCTGGGCAGAGCGCTCTTTTGGCCACACATAGACCGATCGAGATACGCGGTTGGCCGCAAAAATTTTGCCGTTGCGGTCTAAAATTTGACCGCGATTCGCTGGGACTGAAACAGGGCGAATGCGGTTATTTTCCGCCCGTTGTCGGTTGTAGGCACCCTGTACCAGTTGCAGTTCGGCTAGACGAAATATTGGTAGCGTCACCAAGGTAGTGACGAGCAGCATAAAAATCATAACTTGGAGCGAGCGGCTGCGTTGCCGTGCAGGATTGTCCAAGCCATTTTTGTCGAAGCGGATTTTAGAGTTAAAAGAAAAATCGCCAGCCATATTAATTAATCTGCTCTTTTTATTCAACTAACAGGTTGATACGGTTCCCATCCGGATTCTTTGGCAGATGATACAGGAATTATAACTTCTAAGTCTTTAGTAACAGACATAAATTCTGTCGATTGGCAGACGAATCAGCGGGATTGTTTGATTAAGGTATACCTTACATATCAGGTTTTTCTGACAATTCAACTGTTAAGGAGGTAAGGGCGCTGTGGAACCGATCGATTTTTTGATTGCTTGGCTCGTGACGGGCAGCAGCTTGCTGCTAATTTCTCAACTGCCGATCGGCGTAGAAATTGACAGCACACCGAAAGCAGTAATTTCCGCTGCGGTTTTGGGAATGTTGAACGTTTTAATTTTGCCAATTCTGAAAGCAGTTTTTTTCGTGCCGAACCTACTGACGCTGGGGTTGCTTTCCGGCGTGTTTGCTTTTGTCATGAACGTGATTGTTTTTGCCTCGGCTGCGAAGTTAGTTGAAGGATTTAGTTTGCGGATGGGCCTTTGGAGCGCGGTACTGGGGGCGATCGCCTTGGCTGTAGTTAGCAGCTTTATCAACGGCGCACTGATTTAGCAACTTCCCCTGAAAAAGGGCGATTGAAATTGCCGGATATTTCCCATCCTTAGCTGGCGCGTTTCGTGTGCCTACAAGCGATTTCTATCGCCCAATATTTCTTCTGGCTTCTTCCTTCAATCGGTTACATCCGTTACATTAGTTAAATCCGTTAAACAATCCGTTGCCGAACTTACTTCCCCATCAGGGACTTATAGGCTGTCACCTTAAGATCAATTCCAGTAATATCTGTCCCCACAACAACAGCCGCCGCTCCTAAATCCAAGGCTTTTTTAGCCATTTCCGGCGCCGATATCCCGCCTTCGCAGATAACGGGAACCTTAAGCTTTTCTACCATTTCCGCAAGCAAATCAAATCCCGGCGGCGAAAAATTTTCCGTCTGGGCAGTATAGCCAAAAAGAGTAGTTGCTACACTATCTGCACCAGCTTCGGTTGCCGCGATCGCAGCTTCTATTGTATCTACATCCGCCATCACTAATTTGCCCAATTCATTGTGAATTCGCCCGATTAATGTCTTTAAGTCTTCGCCACCAGCAGGACGGTTTCTCAGAGTAGCATCAACGGCGATAATATCGGCTCCAGAAGCGGCGATCGCCCGCGCGTCTTCAAACCGAGGAGTAATGTAAATCTCGCATCCCGGCAATTGCTGCTTCCAAATCCCAATTATGGGAGCGGATATATGTTTTCGCACCGCTGCAATGTGAGCCGGAGTGTCAATCCGCACGCCCGATGCACCTCGATTGATGGCGGTTCGAGCCATTGCCGCAATTACGATCGGATCGTGCAGCGGCGAATCAGCAGGTGCTTGACAAGAAACAATTAATCCTGTAGGAATTTGACAATTAATCATGGCGAATGGCGAATGGGGAATGGGGCATCGGGCATCGGGCATCGGGCATGGGGCTTTTTTTGTAATTTATTCCCTGTGCCCTATTGAACTCAAATAAGCGTTAAGTTTTGGTAGTAGTTTATCGACAATTGGTTTAAATTTGCTTACTTCTTCGCTGGTGATAAGGTGTCTAGCATAGGCTAATCTTAACCAGTTTACTGTTTCGTACAAAGAGCCTCTAGCAATTTTTACAAAACGTCGATTATCTTGGTCATTATAACGACCTCTTCCTTCAGCAATATTAGCACAGAAACTATTCGCAGACCGAACTATCTGTTTGCCCATCATATCTTTTGTGAAGTAATCCCATTTTTTAACAATCTCCCAAATCTGATTCGCCAAACTTTCCGCCAACTTATAAACCTCTAATTCCTCAAAATCCGGTCTTCCCATAATTACCTCAAAAACTCACTTATATTAAATGCCCAATGCCCAATGCCCAATGCCCAATGCCCAATGCCCAATGCCCAATGCCCAATGCCCCCTCCCCAATGCCCCCTCCCCAATTACCCATTACCAATCCCGGCCATTAAAGAAATAATTTTGTCCAGCAATTGCTCCGGGTGAATCGGTTTAGCCAAACAATCGTTAGCTCCCGCCGTCACGAAAGATATCTGATCGGGCGGAATTTCATTAACGCTTAAAGCGAGAATCTTGATATTTTCAGTAGCGGGTTTTTGGCGCAGTTGGTAAATTATTTCGCAGCCATTCATACCGGGCAAACGCATATCGACAATCACAGCATTTGGCTGCAAAAGTTCAATTTGTTCCACCGCCGCCGAACCTTCAATCATCCACACCACTTGCAGTCCTGCGGCTGTCAGGATATCGCAAATCAGCATGGCAGTTTCTTCATCTTCTTCCACGAGTACGAGGCTGCCCCGCGAGGAATAATGCAGCGGTAAAGATGAATTAGAGTTTTCATAGGTAAATTTTGTGGATTCATCTTTGGCTAGAGTTTGGATGGGTATAAAAACGGTAAAAGTAGAGCCGACATCAACTTTAGAGTTGACTTCGATCGCGCCGCCGTGAAGCTCTACTAACTGTTTAGTTAAGGCCAATCCCAGACCGGTGCCGCCGTATTCGCGGCAGTAGGGGGAATCCAACTGCTGGAATTTTTGAAACAAAAGCGATCGCTGATTTTCGGGAATTCCAATTCCGGTATCTTTGATTTGAAAAACAGCGGTACTGCCAGCAGGTGCAGTACCGGGCTGCCGCACTGCAGGCGTTCGATTTTTATCTTCTGTCACCCAAACTCGCAGGATGACTCGCCCACCTTCGGGAGTAAATTTAATCGCATTGCCTAAAAGATTGAAGAGAATTTGTCTCAAGCGGCGCGGGTCAGCGATAAAGCGATCGCACTCTCGTTTTATCCGCTGTTCTTGCAGCAGTTCCACGCCTTTAGTCGCAGCTTTTTCTTTGAGAGCGTGCAGGCTCTGAGAAGCTAATTTAGAAAGTGAAAATTCACTAATTTTTAATACTGCTTTTCCCGCTTCTACTTGCGATAAATCTAAAATATCGTTAATTAATTCTAATAAGTGGTCGCCGCTGTCTCGGATAGTTTGCAGGTACTGCCGCTGCTTTTGCACTGGCACTTCTTTGCTGCCAACTTTGCCGTAAGACCACCGCAGTAGCGTGTCGGAAATGCCGATGACGCAGGTGAGGGGAGTCCGCAATTCGTGGCTCATAGCTGCCAAAAACTCGCTCTTGGCGAGGCTGGCAGACTGGGCGGCGACCAGTGCATCGCGCAGTTCTCGCGTGCGCTCTATTACGCGTTGTTCTGAGGTGCGCTTTTGCTGCTGGACTTGTGCATAAAGTTCGGCTTGGTAAATGGCGATCGCCAAATGTTCTGCTATTTGCCGCAAAAAAGTTTTTTTGCTTTCTTCCCACTCCCGAAAAGTACACTGGTGGGCAATTAGCAGGCCCCACAAGTCGTCTTGAACTACGATCGGCACTAGCAACTTCGCGCGCACCTTCGCCCGCCGCATCAACTCTAAAAAACAAGGCTGCGAAGAGTAAGTTGTTTCCACATCCGCGACGCACAAAGCCAAGCCTTTGCGATATTTCTCTCTGTCAATGACTCCATTGGTAAAACACTGCGCGCCTTCACTAAAATTCAGTACAGACGAGATAGAATCGTTGGCTAAAGCTTCGTAGGTGACGCGACCTAAATACAAGTAAGACCCGGAAATTTTTTGGATTTCGCCAGACCCAGAAACCGCCGCAGGTATTTCTTTAGCTAACTCACCATTGTGGGGCGCTGGCACTTTTTCAAATTGATAGATTAACAGGCGATCGACCTCCAAAAACTCTCGCACTCGCTCGACTGCTTTTGACAAAATTACAGGCAATTCCAAACTCTGGCGGATTTGAGTTGTCACCTGATTCAAAAGTCGCTCTTGTTCGAGCTGCTGCTGCAAAGCATCTTCCACTGGCTGACAAAATGAAATGCAGGGACTGGCAATTTGTAATTGATTGACGGCTTCGGCAATCTGGCTCTGTAGCGTTTCTGGATCTATAACTTTGGGCGCTGATTTTCCCTCTATTTCTGTTTGGCTGTGTAGGTGCAGGCGATTATTTGGGCTGGCATTGGCAGCTAGAATATCCAGCAAATTTAGGGTGAATTCGCTTTGAATAAGGGCCGAGTTAGGCTGTATATTTTTAATTCCTTGTTTGAGGGCGCGAACGTCTTTTTGCCACGAGGGTGCGGGGGTTATTTCTGCCAGTTTGTCTGCGAGGGGAGACAGGAAATGGGCGATCGCCCCGGGGTCGAAAGTCAACTGCACATTCAATTGCGAATGGAGATTTTTTTCGCTGTGCTTGTGTCCGTTTGTTGCGAACTCATCTAATAGATTGCCCCGCAGCAGCGCGCTAAAATGATCTGATATCACTGCTGCAAACCTTTCCGACGAATTTTCCCGATTTTGAGAATCAGCGATCGCATCGTCGGTCAGCCAAATCGCCCCTGGGATTTCAGCCATTTGCTGTAACAACTGGTAAACAGCCTCAAAGGTTGCTAGTGGCAAAGTCCTATTTAAGGTTTTTGGTTTCAATCTAGATATTTTCCCGGTTGTTTTAAAGAACAAAATATGAATGCCCCTGTTGTAAAGACGGAACCTGGGACATAGCAGGCGCGGCCGATCCAACAGACTTGAGATGACAGTAGTCAGAAAGTAGGTAATAGAAGGCCCCGGAGCCAGAGAGCTAATTTCTCCCTATAGTTGTCATCTTTCTTCTGGGCGAGTGACCCCCGATCCAGCGCTTTACGAGCGCGAAAGCGGTAGGAGGAAACGGGCGGAAGGGATACGGCTATATAATCGATCGCTTGTGGTCGTGTTTGTGAACCGGGTTGTTGATGGAAACTAAGGAATTCCACTCCCATTGCTGGGGTGATGAAGTTAGCACGCGCCTTTGTTTTCTGAGCTAATTCGGCTAATGGCACGTCCTTAACCCAAATAAAGATGTTTAACCCTTAACGACATAACAGGGGACTACCTACGTATCCGCTTGGTGTCATTACTCACAAAACCTAGACATCAAAGGTCTCCGGCTGGTCAACTGAAAATGAAGTTTTAGGCGCGAAGCCCAGTTACTTCCGTGCTGGGTCGTTGACTACTTTCAACAATCTTATTCCAGTATAATATTAATATATAATTTGTTAACTTGTACTTAACACTATCCGGGTAAATGAGCAATCCAACTCAACTCACCCCCGATTTCACGATCGGACATCTGCCGTGTCACGACTTCCAAGTGAGCGCTGCAACTCCAGGACAGGTAGTGGCTGAAAGATTTGAGCAAGAACCAGACCTGCCGGGAGTCATTATTACTCATGAATCACAAGTATTGGGCATGATTTCTCGCGTCAAATTTCGAGAGCAAATGAGTTTTCCCGATCGCGTAAAACTTTACGGGTCACACCCGATTCGAGCCTTATTAGATTTTATTAGAATTCCGCCTTTGGTGCTTTCGGAAAACTGGAAAGTTGACGATGCCGTGCAAGCCTCTTTCAACAGGCACAAAGACTTGATTTATGAACCGATTATTGTGGTAATGGAAAACCAAAGCCACCGCCTTTTGGACGTTCAAACTCTGGTAATTGCCCAGTCGAGAATTTTAGCGCAAGCTAACAAAGTTATTCAAAGATACCGAGTAGAAAGACACAAGTATTTGGCGCTACTTCAACAAGAACAGGCTAAGGTTCACGAATGTAATGAGCTTTTAAAATTTCAACAACGTCAAACCGAAAAATTGCATACCAATCCTAGTTCCCAGCAAGTGGCACTGGTTAAACAAGCTGAAGAAATTGCTCAAATGAATCAGCGATTTGTGAGGATTGCGAAACTGATTTCTTCGGAAGGTCGCCAAGCATTTCAAGCTACTTTTCAAGGTGCTAATTCTATTTGCAACAATACAGATAAAATTTTGGGCGTGGGCAAAGCAATAGCTAATGATTTAGAAACGGTTAACCGCACTTCCCGAACCATCCGGGAGGCGATCGAACAAGTCAGGCATTTAGCAGTACAGGTAGCTGTAGTTACCAATCAAATGGGAAGTCAGCCCAGCGGTCTGAGCAAAGTGAGTCTAGAAATTGGCAGACTGGCAAGTAAAACTTTTGAATTGGGGACTCAAATGGAGCAAATTGCCAGTCGGTTTAAACTTCGAGTTCACGAACTCACGGAGGCAGCAAGAGCGGGTGCTAATGTGGCTAAATCCGTGACGATCAAGATCGATCGCGCAGAAATGGCTCTGTTAGAGTTGGAAGAATTAATAGCGGAAAAAAATTTCAATTCATTGACCGCTATCCAAGAACCTTTGAGAGTCATAAAAAATGTTACCGCTGATTCTTTAGTTCGAGAGAGAGAACACGCCGAAGTAGCGGTTTCCGAGTTGAAAGACTTAGTTAAACATCAAGATTCCTCGCAATATCTGATTCAAAAAATTCAGCAGGCGCTGAAGTCCAAAAAACCATAAAATCCCAGCCAGAATCTAATGAGGTATTTGGAGAGGAAAAAAAAATAAAAGTAAAATAATAATTTACCATTATTCTATTTCAAGAATACTATTTGTTATACTGAAGGTGGGGATTTTTAAAATCAGTTGTAAAAAGGCTATTTAATTAGCCCCAAAAACCGATAAAAAATTCCAAAAATAGTTGGAAGGACAGGTGACGTTTATGAAAATCCTGCTGGTAGAAGATGACACAGTTACAGTCAGTTTGCTGACTCAAGCGCTGAACTCTCACAATTACAATGTGAATGCGGCCGCAGACGGTGAAACAGCGTTGCATTTGGTGCAGGCATACGATTACGACCTGATTGTTTTGGATGTGCTGATTCCTAAACTCGACGGCATTAGTTTGTGTCGAAAATTGCGATCGTCCGGCTGCCAAATGCCGATTTTACTGCTGACAGCGCTAGATAGCAGCAACGATCGAGTGCAAGGTTTAGAGGCGGGTGCAGACGATTATGTGGTCAAACCCTTTAATCTCGAAGAATTAATCGCTCGAATTCGGGCTTTGCTGCGCCGGGGTAAGACAACTTTGTCGAGTACAAATTTGACATGGGAAAAACTGCAAGTCAACCCGGACACTACGGAAGTAACTTATGCCGAAAAAGTGCTGCACCTGACTCCCAAAGAGTACAATTTGCTAGAACTTTTCCTGAGAAATCCCCGGCGCATTTTCAGTCGCAGCGCCATCCTCGATCGCATTTGGTCGGCCGGCGAATTTCCTCAAGAAGAAGCCGTTACCGCTCACATCAAGGGGCTGCGGCAGAAGCTGAAAGCAGCCGGGATGACAGTAGATTTAGTGGAAACCGTGTACGGATTGGGCTATCGGCTCAAAAGTCTGCCGGAGGAGATTGAGAGCCAACAAGTTGGGCAGGAAACGGCAGAAACTGCTAAAACTCAAGAGACTTTATCGACTGAATCCAGCGGGTCGAGCCAGGAATTAAACAAAGACGAACGCCGTCTCAAAGTCTTGAATGCGATTGCCCAAATGCGGGGCAATTTAAAAGCTAATTTTATAGAAAAGGTGGCGATATTTGATCGCGCAATCGCTCAACTGAAAAACGGAAGCTTGGAGGGCGAAGTGCGCGAGGAAGCCCAGGCTCAAGCTCACAAATTAGTCGGTTCTTTGGGAACGTTAGGCCTGCCGAAAGGTTCGGAGTTTGCACGCCAGATAGAACATTTGTTCAAGGCTGAAAACATCTTGAAACCGGGGACGGCTCAGCAGATTGAGGGATTTCTGCATAAGCTCAAACAGATATTCGATCACCCGTCGCCCGAACCAGAAGGCGATTTGGTTCCTGCGGTTTCCCAAAAGCGCCGAATGCTGATTGTTGATGATGATACTTTTGGGAGCGATCAACTGAAAACATTAGCATCCGGTTCCGGCTTCCAGATAGAAGTTGCCAACTCTCCGCAAGCGGCAAGAAATGCGATTTCTCAACAGCCTCCCGACGCGATTTTGCTGGATTTGACATTTTCCCGATCTCAGGAAAACGGACTTTCTCTCTTAGCCGAACTCCGCAGTGAAAAGCCCGAAATTCCGGTGATGGTTTTTAGCGGACACAATCAATTGAGCGATCGAATAGAAGTTGCTCGTTTGGGAGCTTCGGGCTTTTTACACAAATCTATGCCCCCAGCAGATATACTCAAAGCAGTCGCCCAACTAATCGACCAGACTGGCCCTGCTGAAGCTAAAGTTATGGTGGTAGACGATGACGTGCATCTATTGGCTGCACTGCAAGTGATTCTACAACCTTGGGGATTTCAAGTAACAACCTTGGACGATCCCGAAAAGTTCTGGGAGGTACTCGAAACGACTTGTCCGGATTTGCTAATTTTAGATGTGGAGATGCCCGGTTACAGCGGTATCGAGCTGTGTTTGGCAGTTCGCAACGATTTGCGCTGGAGCAAGCTCCCAGTGCTATTTTTGACAGCTCATTCCGAATCGGAAACAGTGCGCCAAATGTTTGTCGCAGGTGCTGACGACTACGTGAACAAGCCGATCGTGAAACCGGAATTAATTGCTCGCCTCTTGAATCGTTTGGAGCGAACTCAACTCAGAAACAGACTGGCTCAGGCACAGCGCTAATCCCATTTTAGAATTAAAGAATTAAAGAATTAAAGAATTGAATAACTGGGAATGACTTATGAGATATGGGTTTCGAGCACGTACCTACAGTTGTATTCTTTTTTTTTAATGGGATAACTAGGAGCAAATATGCAGTGCGTGTACGAAACAAATCAGGAAGCCTTAGCCAGACTAGGGATTGTTAGATTGTGTGATTCCGACGCGGTGCTTTTGATTGATGCTGGCCCGCTGATCAAGAACACAGGCTAATTTAGAGAAGTATTAATCAGATGAAAGCAATGGTATTGCCCTCCGACACAGACAATCTCAATGACAGCGACGGCGAACTAATTTACGCCCCGGCTGCCATCCAACCTCATGGCATCCTTTTAGTGCTGAAATCTCCTGAGTTGAAAATTTTGCAAGTTAGTAACAATATTTTTGAGGATATCGGCATTTATCCCGAAGAACTTTTGGGCAAATTTTTACAGGAATTTGTCGAAACTGAGGAAATTGAGGCTATAGAAAAAGCTTTATTTGAAGACTGCCATCAATCTAACGGTATCAGATTATCATTCAAAAGTCAAAACCGCCAGTCTTTTTTTCAGGGGACCCTGCATCAATCTAGTTCAGCAGTAATTCTTGAACTCGAGTCGGCTGTTTCCCCAAAACCTAGCGATTCTTTCAATTTTTATCATTTAGTCCAAGAGCCGATAGACAAAATCCACAGAACACCAAACCTGCAAGTGCTGTGTCAGACAGCAGTTGAAGAAGTGCGGAGGATGATTGGTTTCGATCGAGCGATCGTCTATCAATTTGATGCCACAGGTGCGGGAGAAGTTGTCGCCGAAGACAAAGTAAAAAGTTTGGCTCCTTTATTGGGACTGCACTATCCGGCTGGCGATATTCCCCCCCAGGCAAGAAACCTGTTCACCATGAGTTTAATTCGGTTTATTCCCGATATTAACTGTAAGCCTGTAGAACTCATTCCTCACTGCAATCCGCTGACCGGTCGCCCCTTGGATCTAGGCTTCTCTTTGTTGAGAGCAGTTTCCCCTTGCCATGTTCAATACCTCAAAAACATGAACATTGGTGCTAGCATGACCTTGACATTAATCAAAGATAAAAAACTCTGGGGATTGATCGCGTGTCACCACCAAACACGAAAGTATGTCAGCTACGAAACAAGAAAGGCTTGCGAACTGCTAGCCAAGTTTGTGAATCTAGAACTCAGCTACAAACAAGATAGCGAAAATTGGGAATATACACTTTATTTAAAAGAAAATTGCCATAAATTTGTCACCAAAATTTCTCAATCACACTGGTTTATAGAAGGTTTACTTAAATCCCCAGATGAATTGCTGACCCTAGTGGGCGCTACCGGTGGAGTTGTGTGTGCCAATGAAAATTTAACAACCATCGGCAAAACCCCGGAATTGGTAGAAATCGAAAGCTTAATTGCTTGGATAAAAACTCAAAAAAATAATGATATTTTTCATACAGATTCTCTATCAAAACTGTATCCGCCATCTGAGAAGTTTAAAGAAGTTGCTAGCGGTTTGCTGGTACTGGCCATGTCCGAGATGCAAAATTATTACATTTTGTGGTTCCGTCCAGAAACAATTCAAACTGTCAACTGGGCCGGTCAACCAGACGGGGAAATTGAAGTTAAACCGGATGGCAACCGGCCGCTGTCTCCTCGCAACTCCTTTGACTTGTGGCAAGAAACTGTGAGGTTAAAATCTTTGCCTTGGCAGCGGTGCGAAATCGAAATAGCCCGAGAACTTCGAGTTGCTATTACTAGCATGGAGTTGCGGAAAACCAATCAGCAGCTTAGCTTAGCTTTGTCGGCTACCAAAATTGGATTTTGGGACTGGGACGTGCAGAAAAATCGCCTAGTTTGGTCGAGGGAACACGAAGAGTTGTTTGGGTTGACCCCGGGCACTTTTGCCGGAACTTATCAAAGTTTTGCAACTTGCATTCACCCAGAAGATTTAAAAAGTATAGAGAATGCTATAAATCAGGCGATCGCCCAGCGAGGAGATTTCTGTCACGAAACCCGCGTGGTTTGGCCCGACGGCAGCATTCACTGGATGGAGGGGAAAGGTAAGTTTTTTTACAATGAAGCCGGCCATGCAGTGCGGATGGTGGGGACAGTTAGAGAAATTACCGATCGCAAAGCTAGAGAATTACAGTTGCGCCTGTTGGAATCAGTAGTCACCACCACTAACGATGCCGTATTAATTACCGAAGCTGAACCGATTCACGAACCGGGCCCGCGAATTCTTTATGTCAACCCAGCTTTCACGCGGATGACCGGCTATACGCTAGAAGAAGTTGTGGGCAAAACGCCCCGCATCTTGCAAGGACAAAAAACAGACCGCGCCAGTCTCCATCGAATTCGGACAGCTTTGGAAACCTGGCAGCCGGTGCGGGTTGACTCGATCAATTACCGCAAAGACGGGACGGAATTTTGGGTAGAAATGAGCATTGTGCCCATAGCGGACGAAAATGGTGAGTTTACCCACTGGGTATCAGTGCACCGCGATATTAGCGATCGCAAACTTGCTGAAGCCGCCCTCCAACAGCTCAACGAACGGTTAGAAATGCGAGTTTTGCAGCGAACCAGAGAACTAGAAAGCTCTCAAGCAGAACTCCGGGAAAGCGAAGCTTTATTTCGCTCTCTGAGCGAGAGTTCCCCCGTGGGCATTTTCAAAATCGATAGTGAGGGGAAATGTACCTATACAAATCCTCGCTGTCAAGCAATTGGTGGCTTCACACCGACAGCAGCTTTAGGAAACGGCTGGATGCGGTTTGTTCACCGCGAAGACATCAAACTAATTCTGTCTAAGTGGTCGGAATCACAATCGCTAGATGGGGAATTTTCCTGCGAATTCCGCCACATCCAGCGAGACGGAACCATCCGGTTTTGTCGGCTTAAAACAGCTCCGATTTTTTCCGACAGATCTCAACTGATTGGTCACGTCGGCACAGTCACAGATATCACAGAAAGTCGGGCAATTGAAAAAATGAAAAATGAGTTTATTTCGATTGTCAGCCACGAACTGCGAACGCCGCTTGCCTCCATTCGCGGTTCTTTAGGTTTGCTGGCGGCTGGGGTACTGAAAAATAAACCGGAAACTGCCAAACAGATGTTAGAAATCGCTTCGAGCGATACCGAACGGTTAGTGCGTTTGGTCAACGATATTCTAGACTTAGAACGGCTCGATTCGAGCCAAGTTATCCTCGTCAAGCAGTGGTGCGAGGCCCAGGTTTTGATGCGGAAGTCTGCAGAAGCTGTACTTTCTTTGGCTGCCGAAAGTAACATTGATTTGTCGATTATGCCCGAAACAGCCCAAATTTGGGCTGACCCCGACAGGATCGTTCAACTGTTGGTAAATTTGTTGAGCAATGCGATTAAATTCTCGGCTCCAGGGAGTACAGTAACTGTCAGGGTTGAAGATTTGGGCGATCGGGTTTTATTTGAAGTCAAAGATAGAGGGCGGGGGATTCCTGCGGATAAACTAGAAACAATCTTTGGACGGTTTCAACAGGTCGATGCTTCTGACTCCCGCCAAAAAGGAGGTACTGGTTTGGGTTTGGCTATCTGTCGCAGCATAGTACAGCAACACGGCGGCAGAATTTGGGCCGAAAGTGTTGTCTCAGAAGGAAGCAGTTTCTATTTCACAATGCCCGCACCGTTGGAAGGCGAAGGGGGAAAAAGTTTGGAGGTTTGAGATTGCTTCGATCAGAGCCCGCGAAAGCTCAAGTTCCTGGCAACCCACGCGGGTAGGATGATTTTGGGAGGCGGATATGTCGATTTTTGGCGTTGCACAATTGGAGGATGATGCTTGTGGGGAGTAGGGTTAGGCGTCCCGCCTGCGGTGAAAATATACCGGACGGGCTCATGGGCCCATCCCACAAAACAATCAAAATCATCCCGCTATTATGGAACGCCCGATTTTGCTGGTCAGGGTTTCAGTAGGTGAGTGGCAAAATATAGCAACCTCGCTCGATTAGGACGTTCTTAAGTGCTGAAACTCTTAATTTTATTGCTTCTTCCTTCTGCTATATCTGTCAAGAAACCCGGTTGATGAGGCAGCGTGCGTAAGTTTTTTTTCGGTTTACCATGATTAATTTAAAATTAGAGTTTTAATTATGTCAGCAAAGCGCATTCTGGTCATCGATGATGAAAAAAACCTCTGCAGCGTGATTCAGGCCTGTCTGGAACATTTAGGTGGCTGGACGGTACTAAGCGCGCCCGACGGCAGCCAAGGATTGCTTTTAGCTGAAACTCACCTCCCTGACGCTATTTTGTTAGATGTGATGATGCCGGATATGGACGGACTTACTCTGTTTGGTTTCCTACAAAATAATACGGCTACTCGGAGGATTCCGGTGATTTTCTTGACGGCTAAGGTGCAGGCGATGGATTTGAGCCAATTTGCTGATTTGGGGGTAGCGGGGGTGATTGCAAAGCCTTTCGATCCTTTGAGTTTGGCACAGCAAGTGGCGGAAATTCTGGGTTGGGAACCGTTGCTTTAAACCCGGGTAAAATACATCGCAGATAGCATATCAAACTCGGCGGTTCAAACCGTTACTACACACACAAAGTCAGCCCAGCCCGACGCAAGAATTAATGGGGCCTTAAAGCCGGACGACGATCAAAAATCCGCTTTCTCGTTCCCTGGATTCTTGCAAAAATCACGCAATTATGTTATTAAACCTGGTTTGTGCGTTCAGGAAATTCCTAGTTTTTCCTGCTGTTTTCAGAATTTCCTCATTTTTTTGATTTAGCTTTGAGATGGATCGGTGATTGGTTAATTTAAACTCTGATTCCCTAGAAGTTCTACAGATGATCTCAGGGAGTCGGGGTTTTTTGTTACCTGCAAAGCCGATCGGCTATCACCGTATTTACAGGCAGAATAACTCCTCCAGAAGTTACGCACACTTGCCTCAAGAACGGTTTTTTTTAAGCCGGGATCACAGAGGCAGCGAAGTTTTTTGGTAAAAAACTCGGTTTCTGGGTGCTAATCCAAGAGTTACGCAGAGTTCCCTCAGAAACCGGGTTTTTTAACCTAGGATCACAGATTAAGCCAAGTTTTTTGGTAAAAAACCCGGTTTTTGCCTAAGTGTTGTAATCCCTGCTTCGGCAAAAGTATATTTATCAAAAAAAATTATGGTCTTCATAATTTCCTCATATTTTTTAGATAATATTTAGTCCAAGCTCTTGAGTTGAAAGTCTCTGCCATCTCAGCACCATTCCACTGCCAAAGAGCGAACCTGTTGTCAGGAGAGTTCGGGGCAGTGACGGTACTTTCGATTAACTGGTGCTACAGAACAACCAGCCTGAATAAGTCAGGGGTTAGGCAGTGCCTACCACAAAAACCCGGTTTTTAACGGGGAAAAACGGGGTTTGTGCGCCAGTCATCTAAGTGTTGGCAGGAGAACTCAAGGGTAAAAAAATTAATAACTGAAGATGTGATTCGCGCTCTCGAATAACACCCCACAAATAAGTCGGTCGTTTTGTCCAGAGCCCAACTCGCAATTGCCACTAACCGGCCAAGTCAAGTCTCAGTCAGTTTTGAAAGAGTGTGGAGATTTTTAAATGTCTGATCAGCTATCTTATAAAGGTAACAACCAGATTCTGTGCTATTACGCAAATGTTACCAACCTAGTTCAGGTGGTTCGGATTGGGAACATTCCTAATTGGTACTTTGAAAGAGTGATGTTTCCCGGACAGCGAGTGATGTTTGAAGCTGCTGCGGAAGCAGTCTTAGAAATTCACAGTGGTGCGGTGCCAAGTGCTATTTTATCGGACAAGATTCCCTGCTACGTGCTGCGGGTTATAGAAGAGGTAAGTTCCGAGTGCGAGCTGGTGATGACCGAAGAACGATTGGCGGTATTAGCCGGTTAAAATTCATGAGAAATCAGACGAGATCGAGAACGGCCACAAAAATATTAGTTAACGAGTGTTTGGGGACGGGGAAAATGCAGAAAAATCTTGTCAATATTACCTTAGCTGTAGTCACAGAGGAAGTAGAAATTATCTTGGAGTCTTATCCGAAGCACCCCTACCAACAAGCTTTTTCGCCTTCGGGATTGCGACAAGATTTAATTGCTTATGTACTCAGCCGAGTTCCTAATAGATATACTGCGATCGACTCCGGCGAGTGTGTGTCAAACCAAACAGTTCAGGTTCGCTGTTCTTCAGAGCAATTGCTGCACATAGAAAATTTGATTCATACTGGAATTCGCGAGGTGCTGCACAGCTATCAGAAGATAGATTACCGCCTGCCTGAAGAAGTTAAATTGGATTCGAGAGTTGCTAGTTGGTTTTGATAGTTTCTTGTAAATGAGGGAGACGCCGAGATTCTCGGCACTCTCAGTTGGGCGAGGTAGAATTGTGTACTGACTCGATGGTTCAAGACTTTTCGTAATCGCAGCAGCAGTTGCACGGGCCATTGGGATTGACAGCACAGCGCAGAATTTCCGATCGAGCATTAAAACGGCAGCTAGCATCTCCGAGAACCCAGATGCCGCTTACAAAAGTTCTTTCCGTCGGCGGTGTGGCCGACTGCACGTAGAGGGCAATTTTTTGCAGTTGGTAGCGGCCGGATTTGAGTTGATAGCGGTGGTGGCGTTCCAAGACAGCATAGGTTTGTCCCTCTAAATCTAGATAGTTCCCCGGTTGTGGCGTCCAATCCAGCCGAATGCTACCTAAATATTGGCGGGGGTGAGAGAGAATCACCTCTACGGGTAAAGTATTTTGTTCCATGTGGCGGTGCGTTCGCGAACTGAACTAAAGGGGCACATAGTAGACTAAACCTACATCTTCTTCATCTAGAAAGATAAGTTTTTCTAGAGAGAGTAATTTAGGTTGAGGCGCTAAACTTAACTATAGAACCTTTGGCGATCGGCGGATAGCCGACTAACCAACACGGCTAGGAAATAAACTTCAACTCGCTTGAGGTAACTAAAGTTAAGTTCGATTAGGTTTTATAAAGCAGTACACGCTGATGATATCGCAACTCGCAGTTTCGATCGATACGCGGTTGAGATTGCTGAACATATTTTAAGGGTTTGCAGGACTTGGGGTGCTTGGGGTGCGTTTTTAGTGAGGAATTCAGTCTTCTGATTTTTATGATAACTTTAGCCCTCACTACAAACCAAACCGGATTTTCGGCAATCAAAATTCCCAAAAATATGCCATTCCTTCCATGATTCCCCAAGCGCAAGCAGAACCTGCTAAATAATGATTTTCAGTGCCACATTCGCGATGCCATTCTAAGAGTTCTGACATAGCATTAGCGACGATTACTCCCCGGACATCCTGTTCAAACATATTGATATCATTGCCAGAATCACCGCAAACTAATGTTGCCTCAGATGGAATTTGCAGGCGCTTTTGTAAATAAGTAAGGGCATTGCCTTTATTGCTAGTTTTCGGCAAAATATCCACATCGCGATTGCTGCTAAAAATGATTTGAGCTGGTAGTCGCGATTCAGTTAACTTTTGCTGCAAAGTCTGGAGAGTCGAACTATTTTCTGCTGCTGGTTCCAAACAATAACTGATTTTCCAAGGATTCTGTTCTTTTAGGGATTGGGGTTTAAGCTGGGAAAACTGCTGAGCTAAAGAGGCGATTGCCATTTTATCCCAGTCTTGAGAAAGATATTCCGCCCAATCTAAGTCCAGGGTTCCGTCTTGGTAAATTTCGCTGCCTACACCTGCGAGCAAATAGTCGGGTTCTAGCAGTTGCTTTTGGGCAATTAATTCGCAAGTTGAAGCATAAGAACGCCCGGTAGCGTAAACCAAACAAATTTGCGATCGTTTTGATTGCAAGCGCTGGTTTAAAACTTGAGTTGCTTCGTCATCTCCGACTAGCGTGTGGTCTAAATCTGTAACTAATAAAAACTTCATTTTGGGAATTAGTCAGTAGTCCGTAGTGATTAGTGATTGGGAATCGCTTGCTTCCTAAAATAATTTTAAATATTTATAAGAATTTGTTAAACCAAACACATTTATAAGCAAGCTTATCGTTTAAGATTGGCCAAATTTAATTTTCAACAAGTGGTGTGAGTGGTATGGTGAATAATTCAACCTCCCTTAAAGCTTTTTGGCTGTCTTTCTTAATTTCTGGTGCGGCGGTGCCTTTGGGGCCGATCGCAGCAACAGCTCAAATTCAGGATACCTCAACTCCAGAAGTTGCGCTAGAAGCGAGTGCCGTCCCGGAGGCTAACCCAGACGCAGCGCTGGCAGCAGGTAAGATTGAGATACCGCCGTTAGCGGCGATTACCGCAGAGACTAACTCAGCAGTCGATCGCCCTTTACCCGAAACAGATGCAGCATGGGTGAATCGTGCTTTACCCGAAACAGATATAGCAGCAGTCGATCGTGCTTTACCTCAAACAGATATAGCAACAGTCGATCGTGCTTTACCTCAAACAGATATAGCAACAGTCGATCGTGCTTTACCCAAACAAGATATAGCAACAGTCGATCGTGCTTTACCCGAAACAGATATAGCAACAGTCGATCGTGCTTTACCCAAACAAGATATAGCAACAGTCGATCGTGCCACAACAGCCCCAGAAATAACGGGGGCAATTCGCGAATTGCCCCCCCAGGAGTTAGAAATTGCAAACTCTCCTCAGTCTCAACAAGTTGCTGAAGCCAACACAGTTGCCGACATCAGCAGCGAGACGGGCACGGCTGATGACCTCAGCATACAAGAAGACGCAGCACAAGTCACCTCTGTTTCCCAACTCTCCGACGTGCGCCCCACTGATTGGGCTTTTCAAGCCTTGCAATCCCTAGTAGAAAGATACGGCTGCATTGCGGGATATCCAGACGGCACATTCCGAGGCAATCGAGCAATGACTCGGTATGAATTCGCCGCCGGATTAAACGCTTGCTTAGACCAAATTACCAAACAACTTGGCGGTTCTACTGGTAATTTAGTCCAGCGAGAAGATTTACTTGCTTTGCAAAGATTGCAAGAAGAATTTGCAGCAGAATTAGCTACTTTGCGCGGTCGAGTCGATGGTTTAGAAGCCCGCACTGCCGAATTAGAAGCCAACCAATTTTCAACTACGACTAAATTAAACGGATTTGCTTGGTTTAACCTGACTGGAGCTTTTGCGGGCGAGCGAGTCCGAGTTGAAGCAACAAATGGAAACGCTGCTCCGCTCGATCGAGTAGCCGGACGCGATCCTGTCACCAACAGACCAATTGTGCAGAGAGTGGACGACCCCGAAATCACTTTCAGCCAGTTAGTTTGGTTGACCCTCACTACTTCCTTTACAGGGAAAGACGAATTGATTACACAGCTAGCTGTAGGTAACGGCAATTCCCCAGCCAACCAGTTTACTTCGGTGGGTTTTTTCAATACATTCGGCACTCCTTTTCTCGATCAAACTGCGGGAGGAAATCCTAATGAAGTTGTCCTGAGGGAACTTTCCTATCGGTTCCCCCTTAGCAACAGCTTGCAAGTAGTAGTCGGGCCGAGGATTAATTTCTACCGCTACTTTGACAACAATAGGTTTAACTTTTTCGTAGAGGGTGCCAGCAGCTTTAATTCTAACAACAGCCCTTTGTTAAGCGCTACCAGACGCGGTGCCGGTGCTCTGGTTTTGTGGGATATCGGCCGTGCATTGAGACTGCGTTTTGGCTATTTGGGCGAGAGTACGGAATTTTTGCCCACTTCCGTCTTTAATTCCGCTTCCAATCCGTCTCAAGGCTTGTTTGGTGGGACAAATACGACTACAGCAGAATTAACATTCAGTCCGAGCGATCGGACTAATTTGCGCTTTTTGTACAGCCGTTCCAACATCCAGCAAATCGGTGGCTTAATTGGATCTCCTAACAGCAAGCCGTTAAACGGTGTGGCAGATGACGGTTTTGGTGGCCGCGTGGGGAATGCGACTGCGAATACTTATAGTTTCAATTTCGATTGGTTAGTCACTCGCCGCTTTGGTCTTTTCGGCCGCTATGGCTACGCCGAAACCAATATATTTCCCAAGACTAACCGACCCGACGGCACGATCACAAATCAATCTTATCAGTTAGGACTTGCATTTCCCGATTTGTTCAAAGAAGGAGCTTTGCTTACGGTGTCATATTTAGTACCTTTTGACTTTACTGGCGGTCGGAGGTTTCTGGTTTCTGGCGGAGGGAATGGCGGCACGCAGTACGAAATAGAGGCAACTTATTATTTGCCTCTCACCGACTATATTTCGATCGTGCCAGCATTTTATGCGATCTGGAATGCCAATAATTTCGATAACAACCCGACAATTTTTGTGGGCAATTTGCGGACGCAGTTTAGTTTTTAATTAAATTAGGGCTGAGTTGAACATAATTATATAGCAATCCTCAATGAGTCATAAATTTTTTACCCCACCCCAACCCTCCCCTTACCAAGGGTAGGAAGTAAGAAATTCACAAATGATTTAGGATTGCTATAATATTTTTCAGTTAAGTCAGGTACACATTAATAATGGGTAAGGGGGCCCTGAGTGTAGATTACCTGATTAAGTTGAAAACTGCTATATGTAAGGTACGCCTGAAAAACCTTACCGCGTTAGGGTAGGGTGTTATATCAATTCCGGTTGCCTCGGAATAGTCAAATCCAGTCAACAGTCAACACTCACGCATGGAGGGTGCAACCGAAATTGATAGAATTCATCTACGTTAATGTGTGTTTATCTGCCTGTAGCTGCGGTTAAAAAAAGAGAATTTATTCACCGCACATGACAATGGCTTGGCGCTGATTCCCGCAGATGAAAAGAAGAGGTAGGAATAATTACGATGCTAACAGATTTGATATCAAACCACTTGTTGCCTCTCATGTTCGTCTAATACCAAATCCGGCTTAAATACCCCGTTGATTTCTTAGTCAGTCTGGACTCGAACTTCGATTAGGTAGGAGCGGTTTCAACCAGTCTTATCAAGGGGTTTTTAAAGCGGATTCGGATAAATACCCATCATATCAAGCATGAGATCCTGATTAGCGTCGTCCTGATGTCAACGAATTGGAATTTCGATGATAAATTCAGTGCCTTTACCGGGTTCTGAGAGGCACTGCAATTTGCCGTTGTGTTTTTCAACGACAATTTGGTGCGAAATTGATAAACCCAAACCTGTGCCTTTACCTACGGGTTTTGTGGTAAAAAACGGGTCAAACAAACGCACAATCTGATCTTCGGGAATGCCCTGACCGTTGTCTTTGATCCGAATTAAAATGCTCTTGTCATCAATCGTTTCAGTTTGAATGGTAATAGTAGGACAGATAGAATTTGCAGTGTCTTTGGCTTGGCTGCTGCTTTCTTCCAAGGCGTCGATCGCATTTGCCAATACATTCATAAATACCTGATTTAACAGTCCGGGATGACAGTTTATTTGCGGCAGTTCTCCGTATTCTTTGATCACTTTAATGCCCTGCCATTTTGCCTTGGCTTTCAGCCGGGTGTTCAACATTAACAAGGTACTTTCTAAACCTTCGTGAATGTCGGCAGTCTTGATTTTAGCTTCGTCTGCCCGCGAGAAATTGCGAAGAGTTTGAATAATTTCTACAATGCGCTCGCATCCTGTCTGCATCGAACTGAGCAACTTGGGCAGGTCTTCTGCTAGAAATTCTAAGTCTATATCATCGGCTTGTTGCTGAAGTTTTGCTGGGGGATTCGGGTACTCTTCTCGATACACCTGTACGATTTCTAATAAGTCTAGAACGTAGCCTCGGACGTGGCAGAGGTTGCCAGCGACAAAGCCAACTGGGTTGTTAATTTCGTGGGCAATTCCTGCTAGCACCTGTCCGAGGGAAGACATTTTTTCGGTTTGTACTAACTGCATTTGAGTTTGCTGCAAGTCGCTCAAAGCTGTTTGCAGTTCTTGGGATTTTTGTCGATCGCGATCGGCGGCGGCGGCCCGTTCTTCCTCAACTCCGATCGCCCCGGCAATAATTCCGATCAGCTTGCAGTCGGCTTCTGTGGGCGCGATCGACTCGGTGTAGACAACGCACACCGCACCCACATAATTGTCGCCCAGCCGCACTGCTTGTCCCAGATAGCTTTGCAGTTGGTAGCGGATGACAGCGGGATCGGTTTGGGCGTAGATCGTGTTCTGCAAGTCAGGAATGGCAACAGCCCGATCGCTTCCTTTGCTGCATACGTCGGTGCAGATGTGGCCCTCGGCGCGATCGACCAGCGGGTAGTCCGGCGGCGCTTGCCAAGTCGTGATTGCGTGCAGCAGTCCGCCACCTAAGCGGCTGTAAATGGCGCTGCTTCCCCCCAAAAGCTCGCCGGCTAAGGATGTCAGACGCTGGATGTTCTCAGCGGCGTCGGTGGTGAATCCCAAAAAGCACTCGTTGATTTTGCTGAGGCGGTACTCTGCTTGCCTGCGCGCCGTCATGTCGCGGGAGTTGATCACAATTCCTTTCACAGCGGGGTCTGCTAGCAAGTTGATGCCGACACCTTCAAGAAAACACCAAGAACCGTCAGCGCGCCGGAACCGACCTTCTAGGGCGATCGGATCGCCTGGATTTGCGATCAGTTTTTCGCCGTCGGAAATCACCGAGGGCAGGTCGTCCGGGTGGATCAAATCGAGAGCAATTTGACCGGCGAGTTCATAGGGTTCGTAGCCTAAAACTCTTTCTACAGACGGGCTTTCGTAAACAATGTGACCACTGGCGTCGAGAATAGTAATGATGTCGGAACTATTGAGAATTAGCGATCGCCACTTAGCCTCATTTTGGAACAAAGCTGACTCGGCTTGTTTGCGATCGGTAATATCCTCTACCATTTGCAAAATAAACTGTGGCGTTCCCTGACTGCTGTCGATGACAGAGGCGCTGAGGCGTCCCCACCTGATGCTGCCGTCTTGGCGGAGGTAGCGCTTCTCGATTTGGTAAGCTTCGCGGGAGCCCGCGACCAACTGTTGGCGCAACTGGCGCGAAACTGGTGCGTCTTCTGGGTGCGCGCAGTCGTCGAGGCCGACACCCCGCAGTTGAGCTTCCGATCGCCCTAGCATAGCTTGAAAGGCCGGATTAGTGGCGATCGCAACACCTTCGAGGGTAGCGACTACCATGCCGATCGCAGCGCGTTCAAAAATTGCCCGAAACCGCTGTTCGCTGTCTCGCAAAGCTGCGTCCGCTTCCACTTCCTGGGTGATGTCCCGCCCCGCCACTGCCAAACCTTTGCGCGAACCGTCGGGGTTGAACAGCGGCACTTTCCGCACTTCAAACAAATTGCTGCCGCCTGTGGGCAAGGAGACAATTTGGCGGCTGGAGGTAAGAGTGCCTGCTTCCCAGGTGGTTTCGTCGGTTTCCTGCCAAGTTAGCAGGATTTCTCTAACTCTCGGATCGGCGGCGGCAGCTAGTTCGGCAGTAGTTTTACCCTGGTAGTCTGAGGTTTCCCAGCCCAAAAGTTGGAGGGCGCAGTCGTTGGCAATCAGCCAGCGCCCCTCGCTGTCTGTGAGGTTGATCGCGTCGGGCACGGCGTTAATCGCGGTTTTCAGCCAGTATTGTTGATTTCGCAGCGCTGCTTCGGCTTGTTTGCGGGCGGCGATTTCGGCGACGGTTCCTTCGTAGTAAAGGAGTTCGCCGCCTTCGCCGCGGACTTCGCGCACGTTTTCCGAGATCCAGGTAGTGCTGCCGTCTTTGCGGCGGACGCAGGACTCAAACTCTTTCAGGGAGCCATTTTTGCTGATTTCTGCAATGAAGGAAGCGCGGCGGGTGCGATCGGCGTAAAGGTTTTTTGCCGAACATTTTGCGATCAGTTCTGACGGGGAATCGTAGCCGTACATTCGGGCGAGTGCCTGGTTGGCGCTGAGGTAGCGCCCGTCTGGGGCGGTTTGAAATATGCCTTCGGTGGCGTTTTCAAAGATGCTGCGGTATTTTGCCTCGGCTTGTTTGAGGGCTTCTTCTGCTTGTTTACGATCGGTGATATCAGCTTGGACGCCGATGAAGTGGGTGACGATCCCGCTGCTGTCGCGCACCGGCGAGATGGTGAGTTCGTTCCAGAAAGGGGTGCCGTCTTTGCGGTAGTTTTTCAGAACTACTTTGCAGTCATGCTGTTCTTTCAGGGCCACACGGATTTGATCGACGGCAGCGCCATCGGTATCCGGGCCTTGCAGGAAGCGGCAGTTCTGCCCGATTATTTCGCTGCGATCGTAGCCTGTAATCCGCTCGAAAGCCCCGTTGCAGTACACTATAGGCTTGTCCGGCCGGGTAGCGTCCGCGATCGCGATGCCGTTGCTGGTAGCTGCCAGGGCGCGATCGTACAGCCGAAATACTTCTTCTATTAAATTCGGTGTGCCGCCAGTACGAGCCGGCGATAGCGTTTCAGAAGGAATGCTTATATCGATCTGCATGAGTTTCTATAAATTGAGTTTATTGTAGATCCCGACTGGCAGCACACCCTAGACTTTAACAGAATTGCCTGTTTTCCACAGGCAGAAGTTAGAAGGCTATTATGCAGCATTTGGGCGGTAAATCCTACCTAAAAAAAATCTGGCTTCCCTCGTTTTTTTCCTCTTTGCTTCTGCCTTGTGCCTTCTACCTTCAAAGGAATCCTACTTGTTAATTTATAATAGCTGTTCCAGGGATCACTCTATCTTTGGTATGGTTTGCTTGGCAGGGTTTGGGCGGATTACAAGTTCGGGCATTTATTTTTTTAATTAAATAAAAAATTCCTCATCCGGCTCTAGTAAAAATAAATTAATTAAATACTTTTTAGTTAAATGATTCAAACTCTTCTCTCAAACAAACCGAGGAAAAATTAATTTTGAACGAACACAGCAAGTTCTGAAATATCGTCGATCGCGAAAGTCGGTTCTAGGGCGAGACACTGAGCGCGATCGCCATATCCGTAAGCCGCCCAACAAACATCTATCCCAGCATTTTTAGCAAACAGCAAATCAATCGCTGTATCGCCAACCATTAAAATTTGACTGTTATCCAATTCCGGGAACAGCGGTTTAATAATCGAGTGAAAAACAGTCGGATTAGGTTTCGGAATTATTTCTCCGTTATCACCTAAAATTAAATCAAAAAAACTGTGAATCTTCAAAGTTCTCAGGAACAAATTAACAAAACTAACGTGTTTGTTGCTAAAAAGTCCCAGGCTCAAGCCAGACTTGCTCACCAACTGCAACATTTGCTTTGTCCCGGGAAATAAATCTACCTGCTTTTCACCTTCAGTCCGATAATAAGAGCGGTAAGTTTCAACCCATTCGGGAATTGCGCTTTCCTCGATCGCCGGATGGAGGATTTTAAAAGAATTTGGTAAATTGATGCCTATCGTACCTATAATAGTATCAGCAGCAGGCGGGGCAATATGGAAAGTTTCAAAAGTTTTGGTAAAGCAAAATACAATAGCTTTGTGAGTAATTGCTAAGGTGCCGTCGAAGTCAAAAATAATTAATTTGTACTTACTCATATTTCTGAAAACTTTCTATATAGCAATCGGAGGTTTCCAATGACCTAATAGCATTATTAATCTCTACGTCACCACTTATAAGTATAATCTTTAAACATTCAAGAGGTCAACATGAGTGTCACCGAAAAAGCCGAAATTATAGCCACAGATTTCCCAGACCACACTCAATTACCAGACTCCGACGGTACTTTTGTGAAAAACTTTCAAGAACATCCTCAAAGCATCCTGTTAACAACATCAATTCGACCCATTTTAGACCAAATTCATCCCGACGGACAATACTGCATCGGTCAAGATTCCGGTATTTACTGGCGAGTGGCCAGGCCCCCAGAACCGCCAGAAAGAGGAGCCGAAGCACCTGATTGGTTTTACGTGCCCGACGTGCCGCCAACTCTTGACGGAAATCTTCGCCGCTCCTATGTAATGTGGCAGGAATTAATGCCGCCTCGGATTGTACTTGAATTTGTTTCTGGTGATGGCAGTGAAGAAAGAGATAGGACTCCTCGCCAGGGCAAATTCTGGATTTACGAACGGATAATTCGACCTGCTTTTTACGGCATTTATGAAGTCAAAAAGGCACAAGTAGAAGTATATCATTTGGTAGAAGATCGGTTCGAGTTAGTCCCACAAAATGAGCGCGGACATTACCAGATCGCACAAATAGGAGTGGAATTAGGCATTTGGCAAGGGGTTTATCAGGGTGTAGAACTGCCTTGGCTGCGCTGGTGGGATGCCTCTGGGAATTTGCTGCCGGCCGCCGAAGAGCGGGCAGAACAAGCCCAATTGGCAGCAGAACAAGCGCAGTCAGAAGCAGACCAAGAACGACAAAGGCGCATAGAAGCTGAGTTGCGAATTCAAGCTTTAGAAGCGCGTTTGCGAGAGTTAGAAGGACGGTAATTCGATTTTAGATTTTAGATTTTAGATTTTAGATTGGGGATGACAGATGATTATCGGGGTTGGGTTCTTCATAAGTCATTCGCAATTCTTCAATTCTTCAATCAACAATCTAAATTCGCATAAGTCGCAGATTCCGGTAGGGACACGGCATTGCCCTGTCCCTAGGAATATAATGTGCTGTAAAAACCCGATCGCCTAGCAGCCTCCTCAGAAACGATATAAACATTCATCGGTTATTATCAAAAATTTGCGTATATTAACTTAAGTATTGCATCACTTTTTGTGTAAGTCCTATGGCACTAATTGTTCAGAAATATGGCGGAACCTCGGTTGGCACAGTCGATCGCATTTTGGAAGTAGCCCGACGAGTAGTAAAAACAGCACAGCTCGGCAACTCTCTCGTTGTCGTACTTTCAGCGATGGGCAAAACCACCGACGGTTTAGTTAAACTCGCCAAGGAAATTTCCGCAAATCCCAACAAGCGGGAAATGGATATGTTGCTCTCCACTGGGGAACAAGTCTCGATCGCACTTTTGAGCATGGCATTGCAGGAAATGGGACAGCCCGCAATTTCCCTCACCGGCGCCCAAGTCGGCATTGTCACCGAAGCCGCCCACACCCGCGCCCGGATTTTGCGAATCGACCCGAATCGGCTCCAGAGCCAGTTAAAAAGCGGTAAAGTCGTTGTGGTTGCTGGTTTCCAAGGTATCGCCGATGCCGGAGAATTGGAAATTACCACTTTGGGCCGTGGCGGTTCCGACACAACCGCAGTAGCCTTGGCTGCAGCCCTGCGGGCCGACAGATGCGAAATTTATACCGACGTGCCCGGAATTCTGACTACAGATCCGCGCTTGGTTGCCGACGCGCAATTGATGGACGAAATCACTTGCGACGAAATGCTGGAATTGGCGAGTTTGGGCGCAAAAGTCCTGCATCCGCGCGCTGTAGAAATTGCCAAGAATTACGGCGTGCCGCTGGTAGTGCTTTCTAGCTGGAGTGACGCCCCCGGTACCCGTGTAGTGTCCCCACCCCCCAAACTTCGGCCTTTGGAGGGTTTGGAGCTCGCAACAGCGGTGGATGCGGTGGAATTTGACTTAGATCAGGCAGGGGTGTCGCTACTGCGTTTGCCCGATCGCCCCGGCGTAGCAGCGCGGTTGTTTGGTGCGATCGCGCAGCAAAACCTCGATGTAGACTTAATTATTCAGTCAATTCATGAAGGAAATACTAACGATATTGCCTTTACAGTGACGCGAAAATCTCTCCAACAAGCTACTGCGGTTGCAGATGCAATTATCCCCGCCCTCGGCAAGAATTCTCGCGCAGAATTGGGAGAACCGGAAGTGAAAGCAGAAGAGCGGCCAATAGCTAAAGTTAGCATTGCGGGTGCGGGAATGATCGGTCGTCCGAGGGTAGCCGCGCAGATGTTTAAGACTTTAGCGGATGCAGGAATTAACATTCAAATGATTTCCACTTCCGAGGTGAAAGTTAGTTGTGCGATCGATGCCGAAGATTGCGATCGGGCAGTTGCCGAACTCTGCAAAACATTTGATGTTGCCAACTCCCCTATTGGGCTGCGTTCATCATCCCAAAAACCGCCCGCAGTCCGCGCCGTTGCGTTGGATATCAATCAAGCGCGTCTAGCAATTCGCCAATTGCCCGATCGCCCCGGAGTAGCAGCAAAACTGTTCGGACTTTTAGCCGAGGAAAATATCAGCGTAGATACAATCATTCAGTCGCAGCGCTGTCACAATATTGACGGCATATTAACTCGCGACATTGCATTCACCGTAGCACAAATTGACGCCGAAGCTGCTAAAAACGCCCTCGAAAAAGCCGCCCCCGAATTTGGATGGGGCGAAGTAGCAGTCGATACACAAATAGCCAAAGTTAGTGTTGTCGGTTCCGGGATGGTAGCGCATCCGGGAGTAGCGGCAAAGATGTTTGAAGCGCTTTCCCGCCAGCAAATCAACATTCAAATGATTGCAACTTCTGAGATTAAAATTAGCTGCGTTGTGGATGAAGGACAAGGAGTAACTGCTTTGAAAGCAATTCACGCAGCCTTTGAACTTGCCGGCACCGAAAAAATCCAAGTTCCCGCCTAATTATTGTTTGCAGTCAGGAATTAAGATTGCGTCCGATCCGTTGTTGTATGGCGGTTTTCGGTAGGGACACGGCAGTGCCGTGTCCTTGCAAATATCGCGGACACAGCAGTGGTGTATCCCTACAAATGTATTCGGATTTGGACACCGTACTGCCGTGTTCATACAAATATCGATCGACTGTCAACTATGGGAGTTTTGAGTGCAAATTTCACAGCATGAGGCTGTGTTAAAATGAAACTGGCGATCGAATTAAGGAATTTAATTTTAGTCCTGTATTAGTAGAGTGCGTCAGAACCAAAATCCTCGCTTATCGCTCTCTAAATCCGTCTGACGCACCTTACAAGTCAATTGGAGTGGCACACTTGCGTAAGTGCTGTTAGAAAATAGCAAGCTCTAAATATTCATTTATTTCTCTGGGCAATCCCTTCATTTCATCATACAATAAATTTTGACTTAATATTTCTTGCGCGATCGCCTCCACCACAGGTACACAAACCGAATTCCCAATTTGCTTGTAACTTTCCCCCGCACTTGGATAACTTTTAAAATCTTCAGGAAAACCCATAAGACGGTAACATTCCTTCAGCGTCAACTTTCTTACCATATCTTGCTCAGGAATGTAGATAAAAAACCTGCCCGATGTTTCTTGCGAAGGAATTGTGGGATGCACTCCCTCTACCGAATAAATGCGATTAGGCTGTCTGTGAACCCTCGATAAATGTTCTGTATTTGGCCTCACGCCAGTTTTCCAAGTACCTTTATTTCTGTAACCTACAAACAAAAGTCCCGAATCTTGCTTTCTCGGAGAATCAATTAAAGTATACTCGGATTTGTCCAATATTTCAAAATCCCCTGTCTTGTCTAGAAATTCCCTGAGTTTTGGAGTCAACTGGGTTTTAAGCCGAGAAAAATTGAATGGTTGACCTTGAGTTGCAATAATGAATATTCTTTCACGATGTTGAGGAATTCCAAAGTCTTTAGCATTCAGCATTTGGTAATTCACCCTGTATCCCAAATCTTCAAGACTGGCAATAATTACTTTTAAGGTATTTCCCTTGTCGTGATGGATTAAGTGCTTGACATTTTCGAGAACGATAACTTTAGGCTGCTTGATTTTTATAATTTTACAAATCTCGAAAAATAGCGTGCCTCTAGTATCTTCAAAACCCAACTTTTTTCCGCAAATGCTAAAAGGTTGGCACGGAAACCCGGCGACTAAAATATCAAAGTCGGCTAAATCGGCTGGATTGATGTTACTGATGTCTGCAAAAGGAACCTCACCGAAATTTTTCTGGTAAGCTTCTCGGCATTTGCTGTTAATTTCGCATGAAAAAACGCATTCAAAGCCTATCTTTTCAAAGCCTTGTCTGAAACCTCCTATTCCTGAAAACAAATCTATAAATTTCATTTTTGCTTAGCTTTAATACCAACAAATTCTATATACAATAATAACCGATTTTGCATCATATATAAGTGAGCAACGACTAAAAAAACACAATACCCAGAGCCCCGACTTCTTGAAAAAGTCGGGGCTCTAACAGCGATCGCCTCTTAAGTTAACTCATCAATTTCTCTGTCCAGTCCGATCGACTCTAGCATAGGAGCGATCGGCAAATTGCAGGGATTGTCGATCGCCCGAAACTTCCCCCGCATTCAACCAACCAACCTGCCAAACTTGTCCCGCAGCCGACTAAACTAGAAATAGCAAAAAAAATATAGCTATTGTTTACTTCCTTTCACCAACCATGAGTCAAACCTTAGAAAATCTCACCGCCATCGATGACAAGCTATCCAAACGCCACATCGACCTCGATCCAGGCGGCTACTTCATCATCTATCTCGATCGCGAAACCAGCTTAATTTGTGCCAAACATTTCACCAACATCATCGACGATCGCGGCCTCGCCGTCGATCCCGAAACTGGTAAACCCATCCCCGCCCGCGGCAAAGTAGAACGCACCCAATCCACACTTTTTACCGGCAGAACCGCCAAAGAACTTTGCGTCAAAATCCTAGAAGAAACCCGCCCCTGTCCGGTGACAATGTTAGATCACGCGGCTTATCTGGGACGGGAATTTGTGCGGGCAGAAATCGCATTGTTGAGCGATCGAGAATACGTTCAAGATTAGTGCAGCCCTGCCTTAATTTCTTGACAAAACGGCAACCGATCGAATTTATCAGCACCCGATCACGAAAAACCTTGATACCAGAAATAAGTCACCATCGGAATCACTGTCGCCAACACCAACAGCACAACCACAACAACTGTGGCATTGCCTTGGTCTGTTTCTTCAGCTTTTTTAAACGTGCCTTCAACTTGAATGTTGTCAACAACTTCAGGAGGACCCGGATCGGGTTCGCCCGACAAAACAGTTGCAATGCGCGTACTTGCAGCCGCAAATGCCTCGTTGTATTTATTGGCTTCCCGCAGGGGCACTTGCACGGTTTCCCCAGCTACACTCTGGGCAATTTCATCGGGTAGCAGGGATTTCACCCCTTCCCCCGTCCGAATTGCCGCGCTGTTGGTAACAGTGTCGAGAACGAGTAAAATTTGATTAGTCTGGTCTTCTTTTTCGGGAAACCACTGTTCAAACAGTTGGTCGGTGAAAGTGGCAGTCGTTTCGCCGTAGTCTAAGCGGTGGATGGTGACAAACCTGACTTGTTTCCCTGTTTTGTTTTCCAGGTTGTCGAGCACGCTGCTGATATTGCTTTCGCTGCTGCGGCTGAGCACGTCGCCTTTGTCGAACACCCAAGTTCGATCGCCCGCCGACAACACGGGCATTTCGTAAACGCCAGTCGCCAATGCCGGCAATACTGCCATCTGGGATGCGATTAGGGCGATCGCGATCGTCGCCGCCAAAGGTTGGAGATATTTTCTCCAGTTAAATAATTGCTTCAGGAGTCGGGTCATGAGGTTAACCGTAAAACTGACTTTTTTCCAAAAATACTATAGAAACCCCCGTAAAATTCATTTTATGCAGGGCAATATTTACAATTAGCTCGCCACTGGAACTCCCCGCCCGATTATTTTAGGATTCTAACTATGGAACCAGCAGACACTTATAAAGGTTGGATTATTCAATCCCAGAAAGTCTTCTACGTCGAGGTTTGGGATAGTCGCGGCAACCGCCACGTCGCCGTCCAAAATGCCAAGACTGAGGAGGAAGCTTTGGAATTGGCCAAAAAGTGGATAGACAAATATGAGTCAAAACCCGGAAGAATGCCGATCGACGTACCCCATCCTTTCGGAGACATGATCGATATGCCCTTTTAACTCAGTTGACTGTTGACTGTTAACAGTTAACATTACAGCTTGTAGGGTACTCTGCTAGAGACAAAACCTCTTCTAATCGAGAAATTATTGGAACTGACGCAGCCAAAGACTATGGCAGTTGCGTCCCGGACTGCATTTGTCATGAGATAAAATTACGAAATTCCTCGCAATTTCCGCGTATTTTCTACTAAACTCCGAGCAAATTCGTCGAACCTTTCAGAGAGTTTTTCATCCAACAATTTACCCTCAGGACTAAAAGCTTTCCAAGCTTGTCCGATCGCAATTTGTTCGGGAATTACCCAAGCGTGCACCCATCTCAAAATCACGCGCAAATCGTTGAGTGCGTTGTTGTTAACTTGCCCTCCCAAAACGCTAATCCCACCCGCAACTTTCCCGTCCAAATGCTCAAAACTCATCAAATCCAGGGCATTCTTGAGAGCACCGCTGATGCTACCGTGATACTCCGGCGTTGCCAAAATCAAGGCGTCGGCTTGCTTAACCGCATTCTGCAGCTTTTCCACATCGGGGTAATCGATATAATCATTCTCACCATTGCAGAATGGCAGATTGAGCGATCGCAAATCGAATATTTCAACTTCCGCGCCCAGGGCTTGCGCCCGTTCTGCGGCCACATTCAACGCTAACTGGCTGTAGGAGCCAGCCCGCAAACTTCCACCAATGCCGACAATTTTTACCATAAAGCTTAAAAACAATAACTGCTTTCCTAAAACGTACTCATTACGAGTATGATTAACATAGCAAGTTCGATCGGCAACTGTCAAGTAAAGTTTCCGATGTAGAAAATAGAAGGAAGAACAGAAGGTTATGGGTAGGAGGGGTGAGTGCTCATAAGCCCGGTCAGGGAAAACAGACTCGGATCGTTCACAAGCCGCTATTTTGAGGGGCCTCTTAAGATGCCCGCGAGAGATAAACCCGTCCAACACCCGCCATCTTGTTAAAATAAATGAACGTAGCAAACCAAAAGCGGTCAATCTTGGCAGTCTTCAACATTGGGCAAAGCAATATGAAAAATTCTTGGAAACACGCATGGCTGGGGCATCTAGCTGTAAACAAAGACAAGTCGAGCCAGAATCCTAAAAAATCAATTCCAGGACGGAATCTTTGGCGCATCCTGGGCAGTTTGGTGATTTCTCAAGGAATATTGCTCTCGACCCCGGTGTTTGCCGACAGCGCGCCAAACACCATGAGTTACAGCCAACTGATCGACAACATAGAAAAAGGCCAAGTCAGTAAAATCGAAGTAGACGAAACTCAAAAAACTGCCAAGGTTAGGCTAAAAAATCAAAAAAGCGATCTAACCCAATCAGTTAGTCTCTTCGATTACAACAACCGAGAACTGTACTCGCAAATCCGCGCCAAAAAGATTGACTTTGAAGTCAAACAAACAGCCGACAACACCGCCGCAGTCAGTTTAGTAGTAAACTTGCTAGTGATTTTTGCAGTCTTGGCAGTGCTGATGGCAATCCTGCGCCGATCGACCCAATCTCAAGGAAATGCCATGAACTTCGGCAAATCCAGAGCTCGTTTCCAAATGGAAGCTAAAACCGGCGTGATGTTCGACGACGTAGCAGGCATCGAAGAAGCTAAAGAAGAACTGCAAGAAGTCGTAACCTTCCTCAAAAAACCCGAACGCTTCAACGCCATCGGCGCCAAAATTCCCAGAGGAGTTCTGTTAATCGGGCCTCCAGGAACCGGCAAAACAATGCTGGCAAAAGCCATCGCAGGCGAAGCAGCCGTCCCCTTCTTCAGCATCTCCGGTTCCGAATTTGTCGAAATGTTTGTCGGAGTCGGCGCCTCCCGCGTCCGCGACTTGTTCCGCAAAGCTAAAGAAAATTCGCCCTGCATCGTCTTCATCGACGAAATAGACGCCGTAGGAAGGCAGCGCGGCGCTGGTATCGGCGGCGGCAACGACGAACGCGAACAAACTCTCAACCAGTTGCTGACAGAGATGGACGGCTTTGAGGGTAACAGTGGCGTGATTGTGATTGCAGCTACTAACCGGCCCGACGTGCTCGATACCGCCCTGCTGCGGCCCGGCAGGTTCGATCGGCAAGTAACGGTAGATTTACCCAGTTACAAAGGGCGTTTGGGGATTTTGCAAGTTCACGCCCGCAACAAAAAACTCGACCCAGAAGTTGCCCTAGACACGATCGCCCGTCGCACTCCCGGCTTTTCCGGTGCCGACTTGGCAAACTTGCTCAACGAAGCAGCTATTCTCACAGCGAGGCGTCGTAAAGACACGATTACTAACTTAGAAGTTCACGACGCGATCGACCGGATCACGATCGGGCTTACCCTCAACCCGCTGCTGGACAGCAAGAAAAAGTGGATGACAGCATACCACGAAGTTGGACACGCCCTAGTCGCGACCATGCTCAAAAATGCTGACCCGGTGGAAAAAGTAACGATTATTCCCCGTTCCGGCGGCATCGAAGGCTTTACTAGCTTTGTGCTCGACGACGAAATGCTCGACAGCGAAGGTTTAAGGAGTCGGGCTTTGCTGTTAAACCGAATTAAAGTAGCTTTGGGGGGACGAGCGGCGGAGGCCGAAATTTATGGCGATGCTGAAATCGACACCGGTGCCGGTAGTGATCTCAGAAAAGTTAGCAGTCTCGCGAGGGAGATGGTAACGCTTTACGGAATGTCGGATTTGGGGCCTGTGGCTTTGGAAAGTCCGAACAATGAGGTGTTTTTGGGCCAGAACTGGAATTCGCGATCCGAGTATTCCGAAGACATGGCAATCAAGATCGATCGGCAAGTCCGGGAAATTGCCTTTGACTGCTACGAAGAAGCTCGCCGAATAATCCGCGAAAATCGGGCTTTGGTAGACAAACTTGTTGAAGCGCTGTTGGATGAAGAAACGATCGACGGCGACGAATTCCGCCAAATTGTCGAGCGGTACACCCAGTTGACCAAAAAAGAGTTAGCCCCAACGTAAAGAGTCATTAGTCATTGGTCATTAGTCAGTAGTTATTCAAGTTTGTAGTGAGGACTTTATTCCTCATTCTCCAAAAAATAAGGACTTTAGTCCTTACTACAAACCAAAAAAAATGACTTTTAACTAATTACTAATGACTACTATAGCAATCCTTGCAAGAGTCGTAAATTTTTACCCCACCCCAACCCTCCCCTTACGAAGGGGAGGGAGTAAGAAATTAACAAATGATGCGAGGATTGCTATCACTACTAACTAATGAGAAATTAAGATTGTTGCGCGTACATTTCCCGAAGTACCAAAGCCGGGTCTACCCAGCGGCCGCCGTACTTCAATCCCCAGTGCAAGTGAGGCCCACTCGTGCGGCCCGTCATCCCAACTCTGGCAATTCTCGCACCCGCAGGCACTGTTTGACCTTGCCAAATTTGCACGGTACCTTCGCGATCGGTATAATAACGCCCGCCGTTAGCTGTTAGCACTCGGCCTCTGAGGTGACAGTAGATGTGTTCCCAATTTCCCGATCGCACCACCATACCAGTGCCGCACCGGCCATCTTCCCAAACTTCCACAATTTGCCCGCCCCACCAATTGCGGATATAGCTGCCTTCCGGGGCGGCCAAGTCCAAACCGTAATGAAAATCGCCGCCACGGGGGCCGAAGGCGGAAGTGTATGTTTCAAAGTTTTCGACTGGAAAAGAAGCTTCTTGCCACAAATTACCCGTCGCTACTCTGTTTGGTAAGCCTGACTGAGCTTTGACCACCTGCTGCTGTAAATAAGGGCTGATCAAAACAATGCCGATCGAAAGTGCCAGCAGCAGCATCTGTCTGAGACGAAAAAAGCGTTTTGCCGTCAGCGGGCCTCTAGAGTTTTGCAGGATTTTTTTCACGGCTCAAAGTTAAATGTGTGTGCGAGTGTGCGTTGTCTGTTAGGCTCACATCTTGCACCAATGCCAATAAAGCTTTCAGGGGCGGGCTTTCCGACCAGTTTCTGAGAAGGGTGCAAGATGTAAGTTGTGCCAATTCGCTGCAAGATTGGCTTTGAGCTCTACCCGCGATCGCGAATCAGTTTAATAACAACGTGTATCTTACTCCATCCAAAACCCGTGTCAAGGCTTCCGGGTAAATGCCCAGGGGTGATAAAAAAAAATTGGCCGAGGAATTGCTGCTGCGGTTGAATTCGATCAAGCTTTTGCTTGACACTATAGTTAAGTTCGGAGATTTTGGATAACATCCAAAATCTCATATTCATCACAAACATCAAGCAATGCTTACTGAAATTTTTCCGTTTAGTTTTGCCATAGACGCAACTGCGATCGCCGGTGCGTCCTTGTGGTCTTTGGCCCTGTACTGGGGTCTGTCGCCCCTGACAGAATGGGTAATCCTGCAACTCAACCGCTGGATGAATTTTGCCGAGAGATCCCTCTACACCTCGGAAGCCGAGTTTGAAAGAACCCGCCAAGCCAGAGAAGCTCAAAATGCCTTTTACGCTTCGCTGTTGAGCATTTTGCCCTTTTTAATTGTGGGCGGATTGTGCAATTGGGGGGTCGAATTGTCTCTGGGTACTGGTTGGGCGGTATCTATGGGTACGATCGCCTGTATTGGCGGCGGCGTTTACGAACTCGGCCGCCGAGACGCTCAATCTTAAAGGATTTTAGATTTTGGATTTTGGATTTTGGATTGCTGAAGATATTCGGGGATTCGCAGGGTTCTAGAATGGACGATCGTCTCAAATCCAAAACTCAAAATCTAAAATAGACGAGCAATTACATAAATCTTTGATAGGGCCGGTCAACCGCAGATGTAAGGCAGATAAACACAGATAAACGCAGATAATTTTAAGAATAGTTATTGTAGGGTGCGTCAGTTGTACAATCTTCGCTAAATACAGAGCGTATTGTTGCTGACGCACCCTACGGCCTCAGATTCACTAATTATGTAGGGCACGCACTGCTCACCTTACGTCTGATTTGGGGATAAATCCAATGAAATACCAACCAGAACCAATATCATTAAATCAAGCCCGCGCCGCCTTCCAAAAAATCTGGGGATACGACGACTTTCGACCACCCCAAGGAGAAATTGTCGGTAGTTTATTAGCCGGAAAAGATACAATTATAATTATGCCGACAGGTGGTGGCAAATCAATCTGCTTTCAACTGCCAGCTTTGTTGCAAACAGGCTTAACTTTGGTTGTTTCGCCGTTAGTTGCACTGATGGAAAATCAAGTGCAAGAATTGCGCGATCGCAATCTTCCTGCTTCCCTCCTCCACAGTCAATTGCCTACAGCGCAGCGCCGACAAACTATGCAATCGCTGCAACAAAACAAATTAAGATTGCTGTACCTGTCTCCTGAAACGTTACTCAGCAAACCTGTTTGGGAAATTATCAGTCAGCCGCACATCCAAATCAACGGTTTAATATTAGATGAAGCTCACTGTTTAGTGCAGTGGGGTGATACTTTTCGACCAGCTTACCGCCGTTTGGGAACAGTGCGGCCGGCTTTGTTGAAAGCTAAACCCGAAGGAAGTAAAATTGCGATCGCCGCTTTCACCGCTACCGCCAACCCGGAAGCACAGCAGACAATCAAAAATGTATTGCAACTGCGAAAACCAGAAGCCTTTCTGCTAAGTCCGTACCGTTCTAACCTGCACCTGCAAGTGCAGACTGTCTGGACGCCGAGAGGACGCAAGCAGCAATTATTAAATTTTATCAAAGAGCGACAAAAACAAGCAGGTTTAGTCTATGTCCGCACCAGAAAAGATAGCGAAAATTTGGCGGATTTGTTGGACGCAGCAGGTTATGAAACAGCAGCATATCATGCAGGTTTGAGTCCAGAATCACGACGAAAAATAGAAACAGCTTGGCTGAACAATGAGCTTAAATTCGTGACTTGTACGTCAGCATTCGGGATGGGAATTAATAAGCCAGATGTCCGGTGGGTTGTTCACTTTCAAGCACCTTTGCTATTATCGGAATACATTCAGGAAATTGGTAGAGGCGGACGCGACGGCAAATCGGCGATCGCCCTGACATTGATTAGCGAACCTACGGGTTTGCTTTATCCTGAAGATAAACAAAGAGCACAATTTTTTCAAGATAAATTGCGATCGCAATACCGAGAAGCTCAGCAATTAGCAAAAAAACTGCCAGTTAAAGGCGATATAGAAGCAGTTTCCCGTGAATTTCCTGAAAGCGATCTCGCCCTTTCAATCTTGCACAGCAGCGGACAATTAACATGGCAAGATCCTTTTAATTATGCGATCAATAAATCTCCACAGCAAAAAGCGGAAAAATTAAGTTTTACCGCAGCGGAAGAAATGGCAAAATATCTCAAACATCGCGAGTGCAGGTGGCAATTTTTGCTGCAAGCTTTTGGGTTTGCCAAGGAAGCTACATCAATGCGCTGCGGCCACTGCGATAATTGTCGATAGAATTGACGATTATACTCAAACGACTTAACCACTCCCATCCAAGAAACCGGATTTTTTACCGAATCTGCAGACCCAAAGGAAGTATTACTGTGAAAAAACCGGGGTTTCGACGTATCGGTGCGCTCGCGAACGAACTCACAGATGTTATGATTAACATATTTGCTTTACACACTTGGCAAAAAATAGTAAAAAGTAAATGATAGAAACAGACACTGCGGCACAGATTTACACAGTAGAAAATACAGAGGAATTCGATCGCAGTAATGTCAATCAGCGATTAGATATTTGGCTGTCAAACCAGATACCGGACTTATCCCGATCGCGAATCCAAACTCTCATATCACAAGGCAACGTCAAAGTCAACGACGAAACCTGCACCTCGAAAAAAATATCAGTAAAAACGGGCGATCGCATCCAAATTATCCTACCTGAAATCCAAGCCACAAACTTGCAGCCCGAAGCAATTCCCCTCGACATTCTCTACGAAGACGACAGCCTAATTATCATCAACAAACCAGCCGGATTAGTCGTCCACCCAGCCGCCGGACACCAAGACGGTACATTAGTCAACGCCCTGTTAGCCCACTGTCCCCTAGCAGAAATAGGCGGAGTTCAGCGGCCGGGAATCGTACACAGATTAGACAAAGATACAACGGGTGCGATCGCGATCGCCAAAACCGACATAGCCCACCAACACCTGCAAGCCCAACTCAAAACCAAAACCGCCCGCCGCGAATATTTAGGCATAGTTTACGGTGCTCCCAACAGCGAAACAGGCACAATAGACCTACCCATCGGGCGACATCCCACAGACCGCAAAAAAATGGCAGTAGTACCAGTAGAAAAAGGCGGTCGCCCCGCAGTTACTCACTGGAAAATCAAAGAAAAAATCGGCAACTATTGCTTAATGCACTATCAATTAGAAACCGGCCGCACTCATCAAATTCGCGTGCATACAGCCGAAATAAAACATCCGATTGTGGGCGACCCGATGTACAGTTCCAACCGTTCCATCGGCGTCAATTTAACAGGACAAGCCCTCCACGCATGGCGGCTGACATTGCAGCATCCCGTAACAGGAGAATTAATAGAGGCGATCGCACCTTTGCCCGATCAATTCAACACCCTGCTAAAAATATTGCGGTTGCGGGCTAATATTTGATAATTGGTATAGCAGTCACAAAAGCTTTTAGGGCAAGTCGCCATCAGGCGTTGAGAATTTTATCTACCTTGATTGCTTTGTTCAACATTCCCTCCAGGATATTGTTTCTACCTTAACTTTTTTTAATAGCACAAGTATCACTTAGATGCTAGTGCAAGTCTGGGATGTTACTGGTCTGTGCAAATTTGTTGATGTCAAACATATCAAGGTAGCGGTTTGTCTCATTTCTCCCCATCTTATCTACTTTTATAGGAGCGATCGAGTTCTTGCAACCCTGACACCAGATTGCCCAGTTCCATGACGTAAGCACCCCTAATCTTCTTTGTGTTGCTAAAACTCACCTTGGCATCGCTAAATACAACTACTGGAGTGACCTTGGTTAACTTCTTAGCTTTTTTGATAGCTGTGACTTCTTTGGCAATCTGTGCCAGAAAATCTTTCTCAAAATCTCTCAATTTCCCGTAAGATAGACGCTTGAGCACATCCCCATCCAACAGAACTACGGTTGAGTGAGACTTCACATCAAGGATAAAATTGACTCCTTTAGGCGATCGCAGCCACACATCGATATCGCCTACTTCCGGCAATCTTAAGTTGTACTCAGCTATCCATCCAGATTGGATTAGGGACTCCAAAACTTGCTGAATCTTTTCTTCACCACAGGCCCCTTGGTCAAATCTCTGAGACGACTTCCAAAACGTTTTCCCGTCCTCAATGAACGGAAGGGCGATTAATGCCCCTATCACAATAGCTGCGACCAAAAATAAAGGAGCAAAAGGTGCTACCGCGTATACCAGCAGTGGCAACAACACTAGCCCTGTCGCGGCACCGTACCTGTATAAGGCTTTGGTACGAAGCTGTTTAGCATGGCGGCGCAATGGTTTTCCAGCACCTTCGTTATATTGCGGCTGCATAAATGCACCTATGCACTTAGAGTTGACAATGAGAAAAGGTCGAATTATTTTTCTTCCTTCTTCCCTCTTCCTTCTTCCCTCTTCCTTCTTCCTTCTTCCCTCTTCCTTCTTCCTTCTTCCCTCTTCCTTCTTCCCTCTTCCTTCTTCCTTCTTCCCTCTTCCTTCTTCCTTCTTCCTTCTTCCCTCTTCCTTCTTCCTTCTTCCTTCTTCCTAATGACAAAAAATTATGAGTCCCGAGTTTTGGATTCCAAGTTTAGTAAAAAACTCAAACCTCAAAACTCAAGACTCAAAACTCTCTCAGCCTAAAAGCCGATCGATTCAGTCGATCGCCCGACACAAATAATTGCATCAGGGCACTATCAATTACCGGCGACGGGGAACCATCGAGTCGATATTGATATTAGCCAGAGGCACGCGCGGCGGCGGAGTAGTAGGAATGGGCATATTGCGCGCCATACCCAAATAGTTCGACGGATCGCCAGCCTTCGGCTGCTGTTCTTGAGGAACAAAACGGCGGACACTTGTCTGCCAGATGATTTGCGGGAAGCCAAGCTGCGAACGGTGGTATTCGCTGTAGCGGGGCGTCTTCAAATTGAAAGGAGTGTCCCCTCCAACTCGCTGAGGCAAAATTCGGCGCTGCTGGTAAGGTATTGTGTCATAGCCGAACTTTTCGAGGTACTCTTCGCTATTGACCAACTCGTCAATAAAGCCTTGAGGCCCCTTATTGGCTACTACGATCGACCAAGCAATCTTTTCGCGCTCGCTGTACACATCCCGGCCCAAAATGCGCTGCACGCACATTTCCACAAACCGATAGTTGCTGTTAGTTTGGTAATTCCGCTCTAGGAAAGGAGCAGAAGTCGCCAAACCGCGAATAAAGTCCCGCACAGTAATTTGGCCGAACTTAAGTTGCGACTCCAAAGACTTTTGGCGGTTGCTCTTGAGGATTTGGTGTTCGCTGTAAATCTGGCGATATCCAGCCCAAATCAAATTGTCCATGTCTCCAGGCGAGAGCACATTTTCAGTTGTGAAAATTCTCGGCTGCTCGTCGCCCCCCACTTCAAAACCAGCAACGCGCTGGTTTTGGCTCTTGGGGGCGTAGCTTAATAAAGGTAGCGCCACGTTAAAATCTCCGTTATCTCAAATTTCAGAAATAGTTGACACCGTGAGCTGCCAGCATAACGGATACAACTAACCAACATACAGATTAGGGGATTCCAGCAATCTAAATCTGATTTTCCTGAATTTTTGCAACAATCTGTAACATTTGTTGACTTTGGGGAAGGAAGAAGGAAGAAGGAAGAGGGAAGAGGGAAGAAGGAAGAAGGAAGAGGGGAGAGGGAAGTTATGCAGAAAGAAGGCTCGTTCCCCGGAAGCGGGCAGGAACGTCGCTCGGCGAGGCTCTGGCTCGTCAAACAGGAGGCAAACGACTCCCGCCAAGCATTCCCAGGCAAGCTGGGGGAACGAGCTTAAGAGCTGGGGAACGAGCTTACAAATTACCAGCCCAGAGCCGAATAAAACTCGCTGGCGGCCACTTGAGCTGCTGCGGGTTCTGATGTTGCATCCGAGTCTGGTTGCACCCGAATTTCGGTACAAAAAGTCGATGTGCTGAAACCGCCAAAGCGTTTTACGCTACTCGTCCGCATCCGCACGTTCGGATTAGCAAACCAGAAACGCTCGATCGAACTCATCGTCTCGTATTCCGTAATCAGCAGCAGCCCATCCTCATCATCCATCTCAAAACGGCCAGCCACCGGCACAATTTCCGCATAGCCCCGTTCGCGCAACATCAAACCCTGCCGGGGATTTTCAGGATCGGGGACGATCGCGAACACCGTAGACCCTTTATGATTCTCATCATCCTTATCCCACGCCATCGAGCCGTGCCAAGTCACAAAAGCCCCCCCAGCAGCCCGGCTCGGATCGACTTCGTGCATCTTGCAAATCTCCGCGACTCTCGCGTCATCCGCAGCCAGGGCTGTTACCTGAATATTTGAATCCCCAATCTCCGCTTGACGAAAAGCGAGATGGTGAGTGCTGCGCTGAGAACGCCACTCCCCAGCACTGCTTTGAAAAAACTCCATGGCATCCATACGAACTAGCTCCTTTGGCTTAGGCTTCCCTGTCTTTACGCCTTTTTATGATAAAGCTCCCCTCACTTAGATGTACTTTTGCTACACAAATTAGTCTTAAAATGTCTACTTTGGACATATTGTCAAGGGAATGTTATGATAGTTTACAATGTAGGAGACACAACAAATCCTGCGAAACGTCATTCCGATCAATTTCGCATCAATCTCAGCAAACTGGAGGAGCGATTTATGGATATGCCTACAACCAGCCTCAGCATGGAACAGCAGTTCAAACTTCAAGTGCTGCGCGAAGAAGTCAAAAGGTTAAGCCAAGACCAAGCTCAGGAATACTTGCTCGAAGTTATGCGGCAAAACATGGTCAAAGAAAACCTGTTCAAGTATTGGATGAAGAAAATGTGAACTCTTCGAGCATTTCTTCACAAAAATCAGTGGCTTGTATCTGCAAAAAGTGCGATCGAGCTTTTAATCATAAAATCCAGAATCCCGCTTTCTCCAAGAAAGCGGGATTCTAAATTTACAAAAGTTTTAGGTGGTTTTTTTTGTCGCTACCAGACTCAGCAAATTAAATATTTTTAATCTCTTAGAAAGGGACTTCGTTTGTGTAGCGACAGGTTTTAACCTGTCGGGGACTCAACCAAAACGGCCGCTCACATAATCTAAAGTAGACTCTTCCTTCGGACTTTGGAAAATTACCTCAGTCTTATCACACTCCACAAGATAGCCAAACCGCTTCCCATCGTCAGAAAGTTTTGCATTGAAAAAAGCAGTCAGGTCAGAAACCCGAGAAGCCTGCTGCATATTGTGAGTAACGATCACGATCGTATACTTCTCCTTGAGTTCCCGCATCAACTCCTCAATCTTAATCGTAGAAATCGGGTCAAGAGAAGCGCAAGGTTCATCCATTAACACTACATCAGGATTAATCGCGATCGCCCTAGCAATACACAAACGCTGCTGCTGGCCACCCGAAAGAGAAAAACCGCTTTGCTTCAACTTATCCTTCACCTCATCCCACAAATAAGCTTGGCTGAGCGATTTTTCCACCAGCTCATCCATATCCCCCTTATAATTGTTGACCCTCGCACCGTAAGCAATGTTGTCATAAATCGACTTGGGGAAAGGATTCGGCTTTTGAAACACCATCCCAATCTTGCGGCGCACCTCCACAGCATCAATATCAGGATCGTAAAGATTTTGACCCTGGTAATCAATTCTACCCTCTAAACGAAAACCGCTAACTAAATCGTTGAGGCGGTTAAAACATCGCAGAATTGTACTTTTACCGCAGCCCGACGGCCCAATCAAGGCAGTAATGCGATTTTTAGGAATCTCCATTGAAACATTTTTAACCGCGTGAAAACCGCCGTAAAAAATATTGATATTTTCTGTCCGTAAAACTGTTTCGGTTTGCTTGTCTAAATCCATCATCATACAGCTAACTATCCAATCGAATTTTACAAAATAAGGAGAAGATGAGAGTGGGAAAGTTGGAGATGGGAAAAATCTTCCTTCTTCCTTCTTTTTACCCGTTCGCCAAGTCGAAGGGTCTTCTTCCTTCAATACACTTTTTTGTGAGTAGCCCAGCGAGAAAGAATACTCGTCAGCAAAACCATCAACACCAAAATCAAAGATGCAGCCCAAGCCAATTCTTTCTGGGCCTTAAAAGGAACCGTTGCAAAGTTGTACACCAAAACCGAAAGACTCGGAGTTGGTTTATCAAATCCTGCCGGCCAAAAAGGCGAATTGAGCGCCGTGAAAATCAAAGGAGCAGTTTCTCCAGCAGCGCGAGCAATTGCCAGAGTCACACCCGTTAAAATAGCGGGAATTGCCGCAGGCAAAACCACCTGCAATACCGTTTGATAATTAGAAGCACCCACACCAACCGACGCCCATCTAATATCTTGCGGGACTATTTGTAGAGCTTCGTCAGTAGTCCGCACAATCGTCGGCAACATCAGCACGGCCAGCGCCGCGCCCCCCGCAATTGCCGAAAAACCTCCCATATTTACCACGAACAAACCGTAGGCAAATACCCCTGCAATAATCGAAGGAACTCCGCTGAGGACATTAGTAGCAAAGCGCACCCAGCGAGCGATTTGGCCTTTGCTAAATTCAGACAAATAAACTGCTGCCAACACGCCAAAAGGAACAGCAATTAGAGAAGCAATTCCTACGGTCATTAACGTACCGACAATTGCATTAGCAATACCGCCTCCCGATAGTCCGGGCGGAGGTGGCAGCTTGGTAAACAAGTCTAAATTCAGGCGATTGAAACCTTGTACGGTGACGTAGGAAAGCACTGCAAACAAAGGCAAAAGACTAATTGCTAAACAGGCTCCTGCTAGTACCGTCATCGCGATATTGAACAGCGATTGCGGACTGCCTTTAACCTTCTTCAAACTGCCTGGATTCGAGGCATAAGGATTGCGATCGTCCGATGAGATATTTGACATAAATCAACAATGTATGGGGATTTGCGGCAAACGTTTAGTTATACTTCGCTCTGACTTGAGAAACAATCCACTCTGCCAAAATATTAACAATCAATGTCAGAATAAACAGAATTAGCCCCGTGTACATCAGAGCTGCTACTTGCAACCCGGAGGCTTCCGCAAACTGATTTGCCATCAAAGAAGCAATAGTATTTGCCGGAGCTAGCACTGAAAGACTTAACTGATTGGAATTGCCAATTAACAGAGTTGCAGCCATTGTTTCTCCCATGGCGCGACCAAGCCCGAGCATAATTCCGCCGACAATGCCGGAAAAAGCCGCTGGTACGAGCACTCTAAAAATTGTTGTCCAGCGAGTAGCTCCTAAACCTAGAGATGCTTGCCGCAATTCGGGCGGGAGACTTACCAAAGAGTCGCGGGAGATAGCAGTAATAATGGGCAAAGTCATGATTCCCAAAATTACTCCGGCTGGCAACATTCCCGGGCCGACTGGCGGAGTGCTAAAAATCGGCAGCCATCCGAAGTTACCGTTGAGAAACTTTCCGATAGTGCTAATAATGGGAATCAATACAGCAATTCCCCACAAACCGTAGACTACGCTGGGAATGGCGGCTAAAAGTTCTACTAAAAAAACCAAAGCTGTACGCACTGGCAGCGGCAAAAAATCTTCACTCAAGAAGATGGCAGTCCCTACTCCTAATGGTACTGCAATTAGGAGCGCGATCGCCGAACTGACGATCGTCCCGTAAATCATCGGCAGCGCGCCGTACTCTTCTTTAACCGGATTCCAGCTACTGCCAAATAGAAAGCCCAAACCGTACTGTTGAATCGCCGGTAAAGCCCTGTAACCAACGGTGAGCGCGATTACCAGCAAAATTACACCAACTCCTATGCCCAAAATCCGCGTGAGCCAGATAAAGCCTTGGTCTAAAGACTTTTCTGCCCCAGAGCGCGATCGGCTCTGTGGTTGAGCGCTGTTATTATCTGAAATCATAGAAAAAAAAACCAAATATATAGTAGCCGAAAATAGCCTGTTTCCGAAAAAGCTAGAAGGAAGCAGAAAGAAAGACCATAAATAAAATCCAAGAGGGGCGGGTTTATTAATCCCCTGACTTTTCAACAAATATTTCTGATAAAACCCGCCCCTACAGAAATATCTCTCTTTTTTTCTTCCGTCTTCCGTCTTCCGTCTTCCTTCTTCCTTCTTCCGTCTTCCGTCTTCCTTCAATTACTATTGGGCAACCTCAATCTTGTAGTCTGGGCTGATGCCGTCCGCGGCCGCGGCTACTTTTTCTTTAACGCTTTGGGGCAGAGGAACGTAGCCCAATTCGGAGCTAACTTTTTGACCTTCAGTTAAGCCGTATTCAACCATCGCCTCGATTGCTTTAGCTTTGTTGGGGTCAGCAACTGTTTTGGGTACGAGCATCCAAGTGTAGGTGACAATTGGATAGGATTGAGCGCCTTCGGGGTCTTCGATAAATGCTCGCAGGTTTTCCGGCATGGGCACAGTCGCTAGAGCTTGAGAAGCTGACTCGTCGGTAGGTACTACAAATGTGCCTGCTTTGTTTTCCAAAGATGCAAATTTGAGATTGTTGTTTTTGGCGTAGCCGTATTCTACGTAGCCGATGCTGCCGACGGTTTGCAGGACTTGGGCTGTGACGCCTTCGTTGCCTTTTGCACCGAGAAAAGTACCAGTTGTGGGCCACTGTACTGTTTTGCCGTCGCCTACTGAACTTTTCCAGTCGGGGCTGATGGTACTCAGGTGTTTGGTAAATACGGCGGTGGTACCGCTGCCGTCGGAACGGTGGACAACTGTGATTGCTTGGTCTGCTGGCAATTTAGCGCCCGGGTTGGCCGCTGCAATTTTGGGGTCGTTCCAGTTGGTAATTTTACCGGCGAAGATATCTGCGTAAACATCCCGCGGCAGTTTCAATGGTTCGGTTAAGTCTGGTAAATTGTAGCCCATGACGATACTGCCGGCTGTCATGGGCAGCAAGATGACGCCTTTGTCTGCTGGAACTTTGGCGATTTCGTCGTCTTTCATGGCGGTGTCGCTGGCCCCAAAGTCTACTGTGCCTTTGGTAAATTGTTCGACTCCGGCGCCGCTGCCTACGGATTGATAGTTAATTTGTACTTTGGGGTTGATTTTGTTGAAGTCTTGAAACCAACGCTGGTACAGGGGGGCGGGGAATGACGCGCCGGCTGCGGTGATGGCTACGTCGGAGGCTAGGGCGAGTTTGGTGTTTTCCGCGGTGCCCGTGGCTGCAACGGGGGAAGCGCCGGGTGATGCTGCGGTGTCGCCGGGGCTGGGGCTGCTGCTCGTGTTTGGGCTGTCACTGCGGCAAGCTGCTACACTGAGGGCGATCGCCATTACGGTAATTGCTGTAGTCAGACGCTTTGGATTAATCAAGTTGAGACGAAAAAGCATAGGTATAAAAAATCTGCGTTATATGGGTGTCCCGCATCAGCATAGCGCGCAAAAGTAAAGGTTAGGTTAAGAATCTTTACACTTAATCGCAAATTAATATTAATTAATATTATGAATGTTATTTATGAGCTTGACGATTGTGGATTTATAAGATATAGGGCAGAGAAATAGCTACGGAAACAAGCAGTCGATCGCCCGATCGCGAAAAAGTCCCCATTAAATTATCACAAGATCCAGGCTTGAGAACCAGAAAACCATACAATGGTGGTTATTTTGACAGTAGTGCTAGTATTAAGAATTTAAAAGCTGCGGGCATTGAAGCTTGCATCTGACAAATACATTCTGACGAATGCTGTTTGATGATATAGCAACCGCCCTGACGGTTAGGACGTTCTTAATTGCACAAACATAAACGGTCGATTGCCACTTCGGTCTTCCTTCTTTCTTCTGCTATAATGCCTGCTCCTATTGAACTAATCTGGGCCGTTATTGGTTTGCTCCTGACGATAGGAGGCACTTTTTTGCCTGCATCTGTCACAATTCCGATTGGGTTGTGGGACGATCGAGGACTTCAGGCCTACTCTTTAGGTGTTACCTATCAAATTGGAGCCGTCTTGCTAGTAGGCTGCATGGGGGGGAAAAATGCTGCGGCTCTCTCGCAAATTGCCTATTTGGCATTAGGATTAACTTTGTGGCCAGTTTTTTCTCAAGGCGGCGGCATCGGCTATCTCAAAGAAGCGAGTTTTGGGTATTTGCTGGGTTTTGTGCCTGGTGCTTGGGTGTGCGGCTGGGTGGCTTTTAAGGTGGCTTCGCGGCTGGAATCTATGGCTTTTAGCTGTTTGTGCGGTTTGTTCACTGTGCACGCGATCGGCTTAATTTATCTAATTTTTACTTACTGGCTGCCTCCGGCAAAAAAAACACCTTTATTCGATGAGATTCTTAAATATTCGGTTTATCCCCTACCGGGACAATTGGCGGTAGTTTGTGCGATCGCAGTGCTGTCATTTACTTTACGCCGTTTGATGTTTTATTAATTGCGAAGGAAGAAGGAAGAAGGAAGAAGGAAGAAGGAAGAACGAAGAGGTAACGGGTAATTGTGCAAAATAAGGTTATACTATACATTGCGAAACGGGAGAGTCATCTCGCTGCGGCTCGGATTGCTTTGCTGCACTGCATTCTGCTCGCGATGACAAGTGAGATTGGAGTAAATTCTCTCATGCCCGATGCCCCATTTTCTATTGCTTAATTCATGCGTTTTAAAAGAAATCCCTTGTTCTGGATTGCTGCGGTTATCAGTTTAGTTTTAGACCACCTGACTAAGTTTTGGGTGGTACAAAATTTTGACTTGACACTTCCTCCGCAGACGCAGCCGCTGTTACCTGGGGTGTTTCACTTCACTTATGTGGTTAATACTGGTGCCGCTTTTAGTATGTTCAGCAATGGCGGGGCGATTTGGTTGCGCTGGCTGTCTTTGGGCGTTAGTGTGGGATTGATGGTGCTGGCTTGGTTCGGGCCGCGAATTAACCGCTGGGAACAAGCTGGCTACGGTTTGATTTTGGGGGGAGCACTGGGAAATGGGATCGATCGATTTGTTTCGGGCCACGTTGTAGATTTTATCGATTTTCGGCTCATTCGGTTCCCGGTATTTAATCTAGCCGATGTGTTTATTAATGCTGGGATTATCTGTTTGCTGATTGCAACTTTTCACAGTACACCGCCTACTCCGACTACTCCGAGAACTCAGGACGATCGCAATTCTATTTCAGAGTAACTTTCAAGAAGCAAGAAGGAAGTTCGCCAACGGATTGGCATTATTGGGATGTCACGGATGTAACAGCTAACTAACGGTAGGGTGCGTCCGGGGGGAGATTCTTAGTTTGTGGTGGCCACATTCAACCCTGACGCACCCTACAATGACTTTGGTAATGGCTTAAAATGAGATCAGAACAGACCTATTGTTAAAACTAAATTTGCCCGTGACTCCTAATCCCTTTGCTCAAGAACGCTTGCTATTTGCCCCAGCAACGCCCGATGCTGATGCTATCCCGACTATTTTTGCTTTCCCCAACGAGTACACGGTGGGTATTACCAGTCTCGGCTATCAGATAGTGTGGGCAACTTTGGCGGTACGATCGGATATTGAAGTGGGCCGTTTATTTACTGATATCCGGGAACAACTTCCCCGAGATCCAGAATTACTGGGATTTTCGCTTTCTTGGGAACTAGACTATGTAAATATTCTCAATTTATTGGAATCTCTAGAAATTCCGATTTGGGCGTCAAAACGAACTGATAATCATCCGATCGTATTCGGCGGTGGCCCGGTTTTTACTGCTAATCCAGAACCATTTGCCGATTTTTTTGATGTGATTTTGCTGGGAGATGGCGAACATCTCATTGACAATTTTATTAATGCTTGTAAAGAAGTCCGTAAAGCAGACAGACAAACTAAATTGCGGCATTTAGCGCAAGTTCCGGGAGTTTACGTCCCCAGTTTGTACGAAGTAACTTATCTGGATGCGGCTGAGGGTATTAAATCGATTCAGCCTGTCGATTCGGGAATTCCCAGTATGGTTGAAAAACAGACTTATCGCGGCAATACTTTATCTGCTTCCACTGTGGTGACAGAAAAAGCGGCTTGGGAAAATATTTACATGGTGGAAGTGGTTCGGAGTTGTCCAGAAATGTGCCGTTTTTGTTTGGCAAGTTATCTGACTTTGCCGTTTAGAACTGCGAGTTTGGAGAGTTCGCTAATTCCGGCGATCGATCGCGGTTTAGCTGTGACTAATCGTTTGGGTTTGTTGGGTGCTTCTGTCACTCAGCACCCGGAATTTGAAGCGTTGCTGGATCATTTGAATCATCCGAAATACGACGGGGTGCGGCTGAGTCTTTCTTCAGTACGGACGAATACGGTGACAGTTAAATTGGCAGAAATCTTGACAAACAGAGACAGCAAATCTGTGACGATTGCGGTGGAAAGCGGGAGCGATCGCCTCCGCAAAATCGTTAACAAAAAACTCACAAATGACGAAATTATCCAAGCTGCTATCAATGCTAAGGCGGGCGGGTTAAAGGGAATTAAACTTTACGGAATGGCGGGAATTCCCGGCGAAGAAATGGAGGATTTAGAGGAGACGGTGGAGATGATGCGGGCGATTAGAAAAGCCGCTCCCGGTTTGCGGTTGACTCTGGGATGCAGCACTTTTGTCCCGAAATCTCACACTCCTTTTCAGTGGTTTGGAGTGAATAAAGATGCGGAGAAGAGGCTGAAGTTTTTAGATAAAGAATTGCGGAAGTTGGGTTTAGAATTTAGACCCGAAAGCTATAACTGGTCTGTGATTCAGGGTTTGTTGTCAAAGGGCGATCGGCGGTTGGCTCGGCTGTTGGAATTAGTGCGACATTACGGCGATACTTTGGGCAGTTATCGGCGGGCCTTTAAGGAGTTGCGGGGACAGTTGCCTGAGATGGATTTTTATGTTTTTCAAGAGTGGGAATTGGATCAGGTTTTGCCTTGGAGTCATTTAAAAGGGCCGCTACCGGAGGCGACTTTGAAGAAGCATTTGGCTGAGGCAACCAGTCATTTTAGGACGAAGGATTTGCAGTTGACGACTTAGGAAATAGCGGGATGCAAAAGATTGAAACTAACTGTTGCTGTTTGTACTGATACAGAGGATAATACTGCAAATGCTGAAAGATCGCACTTAACTGTCTAGCCAAACGATACAATGCCCAATTTTAAATATTCGTCGCTGATTAATGCCACTGTTGAAACAGTCTGGAACTTTCACGAAAGGCCGGATATTCTGCAACTTTTGACTCCGCCTTGGCAACCGGTGAAAATCATTCGCCGCGAAGGGGGACTCGATGTGGGTGCTGTATCAGAATTTCGCCTGTTATTGGGGCCGATTCCTGTAAAATGGGTGGCGACTCACACTCAGTGCGAACAATATCGGTTGTTTGTTGATGAACAAACTGAGGGGCCGATGGCACGTTGGGTTCACCGACACGAGTTTACCTCAGAAAATGGCAAGACTAGATTGACAGATGCGATCGCATTTTCGATACCGGGCGGCCCGATTGTGGATTTGTTGTTAGGTTGGTGGGTGGAAATGCGGTTAACAGATATGTTTCGCTACCGCCACGAAGTCACAAAAAGAGAGTGCGAGAAAGATGCAAACAACGGCTGAATATTACTGTGCTTTCTGCGGCGAACCGAGTACAACTTTTGTTGATATCAGCGGTGGTATGGAACAATCTTATATCGAAGATTGTCAGGTTTGCTGTCGCCCGAATGTTCTGTATGTCAGAATAGATGAAGATACCCTGGATATTGAAATAGATACTGACTATCAAGAATAAGTGACTGTCAAAATGTATGAATTGCCTTGGATCCAGGCTTGGTAGAATTCATAAATCTTGAAGCTGCTGCTTCTACGAAAGCCTTAAAAATTCGAGAGTTGAACGAACAGTTTGGCGACATTTCCGGGTGCCATTGAATTGCTATCATCCAAGGGTGATAGCAGTGTTCCATTGCTTCTACCAAAGTGTCAGGTGCATCGGCTACAATTCGCCAATCGGATGTTACCTTCCTCACTGCTTGATGATGCCAGGAAACAACTGTTGTTGAAGTTTTTCCCATAATTTTTGCTAGCCGACTGTTTGGCTCAATTTCAATGGTATGCTTGATCGCACGCGGGGGGATTCCCGATCCGTGATTAACCTCGTCTCCGTAAGCATCCGGTACGTGAATCACCAAACTGCCACCGCTGGCTACGTTCAGCATTTGCATTCCCCGGCAAATCCCCAACACCGGTATGTCAGCTTTCAAAGCTAGCTTTGCTAAGTTTAATTCAAAATTGTCGCGTTCTGCATTAACCGAGTAAACTGTGCGATCGACATAACCGCCATAAAGTTCGGGGTTAATATCTCCGCCCCCGGAAAAAATCAAACCGTCTACTGCATCAAAAATACTAGCCGGATCTAATTGATTGGGCGGCAGTAAAATCGGAATGCCACCAGCCGCCTGAACTGCATCAATATAAGCTCCATTTAAACGATATTCGCCTGCTGAACAGCGGTTGTATGTTGTGATGCCAACGATAGGAAATTTTTTCATTTGCTAGAAACGGGGAGATAATTAATTAGAGTAATACTCAGATTTGGCACTATTTGTAATCAGTGTTTCATGGGCGGGCTAGGAGAAACGGCCCACAATAAAACTTAGTTATTGTGGAACAGGCATCTTCCCTGTTTTTTGCCGGATTTCTTGTGATTCCTAGATTAAACTGAGCATTCCCTGCGCTGCTGTCTAATTTGTAACAGTTTCAGTATTAGTTTCTGGCAGCGGTTTGCGCGTGCACAGATAAGCCAGTGGCCCGAACAGTGGCACTAATGTCACTGGCCAAAATGCGGTAGAGTTCTGCATTCCTCGGCGCGCCATATCGTCTCCTAATAAGGCAGGGAATAGCAGGCAAAGCATACAAAAATCTAAACTCATTACATGAATAAAGCGGCTAGTCTGCCACTGCCCAATAAAATCAGACCAATCGCCTTTTGTCCACCCAAAGGAAACTAAAGCAGCAGCGCCCAATGTTAGGACAATGGCAGTAAAACGGGAGTCTAATATCTTTAAAAAGATATTTTTATGACCGGGAAATTCAGGATTCGCTTCGCGCAGGGCTAAATAAGGCAATAAGGCAAAGGCGCCGACACCAAAAGATAAAGTGGCAAACAACCATGCAGGTATTTTCTGCCCCCTGCCGTCAGCAAATAAGACGCAACTGTAGATGAGCGGCCAAACTCCCATGATGTAGAACAAGGCTACAATTAAAGGGTTGATGTCTGCTATTTTCCCTGTGGAAAGGTCTGTAATTAGTGTGATAGTGTCTGGGCTATTGGGTGGTGCAAATACAAAGGCGTAGGTGCTAAATGCAATCCAAAGCAGCCCAAATCCAATTTTTCTGAACATAGTTAGTTTTCTTTACTTCTGATATTACTATAACAATCTTAAAGGGTTTTTGAATAATACTTTTTAAAATTAACCGCCGATGGCGCTATTGACACAGAGGAAGAGAAGGTTAGCTTTGAATGTATTGTTATTTGGTATCACCTGTTTTTGGCACCTTGCTAAATTTTTGCATAAATTGGCGATCGAGCCAATCTTTCCAATACCAGAACAACCGTGATTCCCACATGAAAGATCCGCGAGATGCGATCGCCCTTTTATTCCCAGTACCAATTAACCCTAAGTATTGTTCCTGCGGTGCAAAGGGTTTCAGCGGTTTTTCCAATAAAAACTGCTGCAAATTTTCAAACAGCGGTTTGCCCTGACGCACGGCAAACACGCCTGCTTTGGGACGGGGATAATTAACCATCGCAGCGATATCTCCAGCCGCAAATACGTTGGGGTGAGAGACTGATTGTAGACAATCGTTGACTTGGATAAAGCCGCTTGAGTCGGCTGCTAAACCGGATTCTCTGATCCAATTGGCTGCCGATGCTTGTGTCACCCAAAAAATGCGATCGCACTCTAATTCTAAACCTGATTTACAGGAAATTTGGTAATCGGTAGAGAATTGAGGATTGGTTTTCCTCTCAAATTTTTTTACAGCACAGACTTTTTCCTTTAAATGCAATTGAATGCCGCGACTGATGAGAATTTCTTGAAGGCGTCGGCGCGCCCGCTGATTGTGTCCCTGCATCAATTCAGCACCGCTGTGAAACAAATGAATTTCTGATGATAAGTTTTCTAATTTTTCTTCCCTCTTCCTTCTTCCCTCTTCCTTCTTCCCTCTTCCTTCTTCCCTCTTCCTTCTTCCCTCTTCCTTCTTCCCTCTTCCTTCTTCCCTCTTCCTTCTTCCCTCTTCCTTCCCCAATCGAGATTGCATATTTAATGCTAATTCTACGCCACCTGCACCGCCGCCGACAATGGCGATCCGCAGCGGTTTTTCGGGAGGGTTTTGCCTTTGGGAAATTAACTGATTCCAGCTAGCTAAAAACTCCGGTACGGGTTTAGCGGCGATTGCATATTCTGCAGCACCCGGTACAGATAAAGTCGCAGGAGTGCTGCCGATATCCACAGAAAGCAAGTCAAAATTAACCGGAGGGCGAGTTTGACAAATAACTAAATTTTTGTTAAGGTCGATCGCGATCGCCCGATCGACCAATATTTGACACCGGGCAAATTCAGCGAGCGATCGCAAATCGATGTGACATTCATCATAATCGTAAAACCCGGCAACGTGCCCCGGCAGCATCCCGGAATAAGGCGCGTGGAGCACGTCGCTAATCAGAGTTAAACGCACTCCTGGCAGCGGTTTGATGCCGAACATTTTTAATACAATAGCGTGACTGTGACCGCCGCCCATTAACACTAAATGTTTCACAATTACAGATGTTCGATCTAAATATTCCAGCACCAATATTGTACAGCACTCGCACTCCTTGGGCCACAAAGTACGGTAAGGATAGCTGGCAGCGGGTAATTAATGATTTCCCAGCAGTTAGACAGAATGCTGTCACTTACCCTCTGTCTCAGAGATTATACTTAGCTCAGTTGCGATCGGAGCACATCAATCCACCGATTTCGCTTAACCTATTCCATATTCCGCGCAAATGGCTGTAGACTGTAGAGCGAGCAAATTTTATCACCAAATTATGCCGGGGTGTGTTTCAATAGCTAACTCACCATTCAAAACTATGACATTACGCATCATTCCGCGCAGTTGGCAGCGATCGATTAAAACTCTTTTCCCGCTTCTGTTTGCCCTCTCATTCATTATAGTATTGCTGGCGAACAACTCCATTCCGGCGATCGCCCAGCAACCCCGCCAGGAAATTCGCGGCGTTTGGATGACGACAAACGACAAAGACATCCTCAGAGATCGTCGCAAACTAGGAGATGCTGTCAGCCAATTAAAGCGGTTAAATTTCAACACTATTTATCCTGTAGTCTGGAATTCTGGCTATGCAATGTATCCCAGCTATGTAGCGCAGCAAAGAGACATTCAACCCTTTGTTTACAGAGGGTTAGACGGACAAGATATGATCGCAGATTTAATTGATAAAGCTCACCGCCAAGGCCTGTTAGTGATTCCTTGGTTTGAGTTTGGTTTCATGGCTCCTCCCACCTCAGAATTAGCCTTAAATCATCCCGAGTGGCTGACACAAAAACAGGACGGCAGCCAAACATCAAACGACGCGGGCGGGGAAGTAGTTTGGCTCAATCCCTTTCATCCAGAAGTGCAGCAATTCATTACCGAACTCGTACTAGAAATCACCACTCAGTATAACGCCGACGGCATACAATTTGACGATCATATGAGTTTGCCGTCGGAATTTGGATATGATGAATACACAGTTGCTTTGTATACCAAAGAAACCAAAAAAGCTCCCCCAAAAGATTTTCAAAATCCAGCATGGGTGCAATGGCGAGCCAATAAAATTACCGCTTTTATGTCGCAGCTAAATCAAGCCGTCAAAGCAGTCAAACCCAATGCAATTTTCTCGATTTCTCCCAATTACTACGATTTTGCTTACAAACATCACCTACAAGATTGGCTGGCTTGGGTGCGTTTGGATATTGCCGACGAGCTAATCGTGCAAGTGTACCGTCCGAATTTAGAATCATTTGTGGACAAGATTAACCGTCCAGAAATGCAAGAAGCCCAGCAAAAAATTCCCACCGGAGTTGGGATTATGACAGGTTTGAGAAATAACCCAGTACCGATTCAGCAAATTAAATCTCAGGTGCAAGCAGTCCAAGGATACGGCTTAGGCGTCGCTTTCTTCTACTACGAAAGCTTGTGGGAATATGCACCCGAACCCCTCGCCCATCGACTTTCTCAATTTAGTGCTTTCTTCCCGTCTTCTGCATTCCGAACAGCGCTACAAATACCCAGACGCGCGGCGACTTTCCCTCCGCCGGCGCCACCCAAACCAGACCCGAAAGCTAAGCCAGAGCAACCTATTAAAAACACGGCACCTTCGCCCTCGCCAACCACGTAAAAGAATTAAAGAGTCATCAGTCATTGGTAATTTTGTAGGGTGTGCCATTAGTCCGACAGTCCAACAGGGGTTTAAACCCCTGTCTCATAGCTGAAGTCGTCTAAAGACGACTGTAGCACTTCTATCAAAGCTGTTTTTGTATAGAGTTAGCGCAGAATATATGTGTAACTCTACTTTTGAAAATTGAGATTACTATTTGAGTCGGTTAAAACTGAGATGTTGCACCATTCTCAATTACTTGTTTAGGAACAGGCAAGATGCCTGTTCCACAATAAAATTCATCTCTTGTGGAACAGGCATCTTGCCTGTTCTTGACAAGGGTGCAACATCTCAGTTTTAACCGACTTATGCTATTAGACAGGGACTTGAGTCCCTGGCGGCCCGTGGCAGAATAAAACAGCTCTACTGGGGGATAGGGGATACCGAGTTATGTTCCTATAAAATATCCGTATTACCAATAACTACCATCAAAAAAATGCCAACTAACCAAAAAATTTTACTGCCAAAAATGGGCTGCGGCACTTGGGCCTGGGGTAACAGATTCCTCTGGGGCTACAATGAAAGTATGGACGAGGAATTGCAAGCCGTTTTCAATCTTTGTGTTAGTAACGGCGTCACTTTATTCGATACCGGCGACTCTTACGGAACAGGGAAATTAAACGGACGCAGCGAGCAGCTTTTGGGGCAGTTTTCTCAACAATATCAAGGTGCAAATAAAGACAGTATTTGTATTGCGACAAAACTGGCTGCTTATCCTTGGAGGCTGACGCGACAATCAATGATATCGGCTTGCAAAGCCTCTGCTGCGCGCCTCGGAAAAAATGTAGATTTGGTACAAATGCACTGGTCTACAGCTAATTACGCTCCTTGGCAAGAGGGCGCTCTTTTGGACGGTTTGGCTGACCTTTATGAGCAAGGATTGGTTAAGGGAGTGGGCTTGTCTAATTACGGGCCGAAACGGCTGAAATGGGTGCATCGGAAATTTAGCGATCGCCAAATTCCTATTGTTACTTTACAAGTGCAATATTCGCTACTTTCTACCTATCCGGTGACAGAACTCGGATTGAAAGATGTTTGCGATGAATTGGGGATAAAATTGATTGCTTACAGTCCTCTAGCCTTGGGTTTGCTGACGGGTAAATACTCGGAAAATGGCTCTCTTCCTAAAGGTATTCGAGGTTTGGCGTGCAAGCAGCTACTTCCGGGAATGCGATCGCTTTTGGAATGTTTGCGAGAAATAGCGGCATTCAAAAACAAGACTGTTTCGCAGGTAGCAATCAACTGGTGCATCTGCAAAGAAACTATTCCGATTCCGGGGGCTAAATCTGTGGAACAGGCGAGGGATAATATTGGTGCTTTGGGCTGGGAGTTAGACTCCGGGGAGATTGCCGAATTGGATAAGGCGGCGGGGAGTGTAGATAAGAAAATGGTGCAGAATATCTTTCAAACTCGGTAATATCTGAGATGCTGTACCCTTCTCATGAACAGGGAAGATGCCTGTTCCACCAGACATGAATTTGCTTGTTCCACAAAAACTAAATTTTCTTGTGGGGTAGGCTTCTAGCCCCCCCCTGAAAGACTGATTTACATCGCACAAAAATTTTCGACACACCGCACAAACATTTCTACACCCATCCCCAACGCAGTTTCATCAAAATCAAAACGCGGGTGATGGTGCGGGTAAGCTAAGTTTTTCTCTGGATTTGCTGAACCCAAGAAGAAATAGCAACCTGGGACTTCTTGCAAAAAGAACGACATATCCTCGCCGCCCATTGTTTGGCATTCGGGAACGATTCCCGCAGGAGTTTCTACCACAGATTCTGCTACGCTGCGTACCAATTCAGCTATTCTCGAATCATTAATAACTGGCGGATAAAGGGCACAATAATCTAATTGGTAATTTGCCCCGTGACTCTGACAAATTCCGGCAATTAATTGCTCGATTCGCTTGGCAAAATAACCTTGATATGCTGGGTTGAAATAGCGCACCGTGCCACCGATTTGAGCGGTATCGGCAATGACGTTGTGGGTGTGGCCTGCGTGGAATTTGCCAACACTTACTACCGCTGAGTCGATCGGGTCAATGTTCCGCGCGACAATTGCCTGCAAAGCGCTGACAATTTGGGCTGTAACTACGATCGAGTCCACAGTCTGATGTGGCATTGCGCCGTGTCCACCTTTGCCAAAAATCGTGCAGTCAAAAACTTCGACAGCCGCCATCAAAGCGCCGCTGCGGACGCCTACAGTGCCCAAAGGTAGATTGTTCCACAAATGCAAGCCGACGATCGCATCAACATCAGGATTCTTCAAAACTCCCGCTTCAATCATCGGTTTTGCGCCGCCTGGCCCTTCTTCAGCGGGCTGAAAGATAAATTTTACCTTACCCGAAAAGCTGTGTTTGTGCTTGGCCAGATAACAGACAGTACCGAGGGCGATCGCAGTGTGGCCGTCGTGGCCGCAAGCGTGCATAATTCCATCATGCTGCGATCGATAATCCACCTCATTTTCTTCTTGAATAGGCAAAGCATCCATATCAGCTCGAATTGCCAAAACCCGTCCCGGTTTGCCACTGTCTATAGTTGCGACAATACCAGTTTTAGCAATATTAGTTTCATGATCTATGCCCCATTCCTGCAACTTTTGCGATACAAACTGCGCCGTTAAATTTTCATCAAAACTCAACTCCGGCTTTTGGTGCAAAAGGCGACGCCATTCGACTAGCTGAGGCTGCAAATTTCTAATCTCCAGCCGCAATTGAGATAAATCGACAGAGGTTAAATTCGGTAAAGTAGAAACCATGTTTTATTCTCCTTTTTTTTTGATTAGGTTTTAGATTTAATCACTTAATAAATGGTAATCACTAATTATAGCAACCCCGAATAAGTTGTGATACTCTCTCTGCTCTTTCTCGGCGGTCTCGGCGGTCTCTGCGGTTAAAATAAAATCTTCTTCAATCCTATCTGAGTTGGGCCGGAGATTTTTTTTATGAACCGCAGAGGGCGCAGAGTACGCAGAGGAAGAGAAGAATGAGAAACAGAGGTGTTTAGAATAGGGTTATTTAGAAGTCTGAGCAACTAAATTAACCCCTGGCAGTAACCGCTCTAAATCTAAATCTGAAGCAATTTTAGCTAATTTAGCAAGGTCAGTCGGGTCATCTAAATGCGGCAAAATACCCAACACAGGTATTTGAGTCAGTGACTGGATCAAATCAACGGACGCTAGATCGGCAATTTCTTGTTCCGAATAAGCTTTAACGCAATTGAGCACAATTCCTCTCAGCTTAAAACCAGTGTGTCTGGCGAGAGCAACATTCGCCACAGCTTGCCCGATCGCGCCCAACCTCACAGGTACTACCAAAACCCCTCTCAGCCGCCAATCCCTGGCAATATCGGCCACCGTCAGTTCCCGCGTTACAGGCGAGCCCAATCCTCCCAAAGCTTCCACCAACACAAAATCCTTGCGCTGCGAGAGGCTTTGCCAAGCCGTCCAGACCTTTTCGAGTTCGATATGTCTCCCCTCCCGTTCCGCAGCAATCGGCGGTGCTAGAGGCGCATCAAAGTGCAGCGGATTGAGTTCTTCGGGGGATTGGTCGAGGGAAAACAAACGGGTGTAGAGTTCGCGATCGCCCGTTCCCGTTTGCAACAGCTTCATAATTCCCAAACTGCGATCGGGAAAATACATTTGCCAATAAGCAGCCAGAGCGCTGGTCAAAACAGTTTTGCCCGCGTCGGTATCAGTTCCAGCAATTAGCAGCGAGTTCATTGGCAAATAGCTAACAAGTAATTGGCCTCAACCTCAGTCTAGGGGAATTTTGCCAGAAGTTTAGAGTTCTGGCGATGGTGCGGGTGTTGGTGCTGGTTCGGGTTCCGGCGCGGGTTCCGGTTCCGGTTCCGGCGACGGTGCAGGAGTTGGGGCCGGTTCCGGTGACGGTGCGGGTGTTGGGGCCGGTTCCGGCGATGGTGCGGGTGTTGGGGCCGGTTCCGGTGTCGGTGCTGGTGTTGGCGACGGCGCGGGCGTCGGTTTGGGTGCGGGAGTTGGTGCGGGCGTCGGTTTGGGCGTCGGTTTGGGCGCTGGAGTCGGCGCGGGCGTCGGTTTTGGTGTCGGAGTTGGCGCTGGGCTGGGTTCTGGGCTGGGCTCCGGCAAAGGTTCTGGGCTGGGTTCCGGCAAAGGTTCTGGGCTGGGTTCCGGCAAAGGCTCTGGGCTGGGTTCTGGCAAAGGTTCTGGGCTGGGTTCCGGCAAAGGTTCTGGGCTGGGTTCCGGCAAAGGTTGCGGGGTTGGGGTTACCAAAGGTTGCGGGGTTGGGGTTGGCAAAGGTAGCGGGTTGGGTATCGGAGTTAGTGTCGGCGTCGGATTTGTAAGTGCTGGCGGCGTCGGAGTGGGTTTTGGGCGCGAATTGTTGAGAAATGAGCCTACTAAGGCCCAGGAACCGAAGCCAGTCAAGATTACTAAGCCCGCCAGCAGTCCGATCGCAGCGATGGGATTGTCCCAAAAAGTGTCGCCAGCAGGCTCACTTAACGGGTCTGGCTGGTTTGGCGGGGGGGAGCTCCGGGCGGCTGGCTGGTTTGGCGGGGGGGAACTCCGGGCGGCTGGCTCTGGCGGCCGGCCCACGGCCACCGTTGCTATTAGCGAAGGGTTTGTCGGCACCACTGCTGGCGGCGCGGGCGGTACAGTTGGCTGGCTAGGCTTAGGATTAGTTTGGGCGTCGAGTGCTTGGGCGACTTCGCTGACAGATTGATATCGATCGCCCGGAGAGCGACTCAACATCCGATTCAGCACCAAAGCCAAACCCGTGCTCACCTGCACTCGCTGCTGCCAATTCCACTGCAGCGTTGTTTGATCGAGCAATTCCTGCGGTTCTTTGCCTGTCAGCAGGACGATCGCCGTTACAGCTAAAGCGTAGAGGTCGCTGCTGGCAGTGGCCCGCCCGCTTTGCAACTGTTCCATCGGTGCGTAGCCGATTTTACCGACAGTTGTCGCCTGGGCTGTTCCTTCGGGAGACTGGACTTTGGTGGCGAGTTCCTTCACCACTCCAAAGTCAATCAGCACCGGCATTTGGTCGTTTTCCCGCCGAATTATATTTTCTGGGGAGATGTCGCGGTGGATGATGCCGCGGGCGTGGATGTGAGCGAGTATCGGCAGCATTTGCCGGATAAATACCAAGACTTCGGCTTCAGTGAAGCTGCGACCATTTGAAGTTCGATCGAGCAGCAGTTCGCGGTAAGTCATCCCTTCCACGTAATCCTGCACTAAAAACAAACGCTGGTTCTCTTCAAATATTGCCCGAAACTGGGGAATTTGTGGGTGCCCAATTTGGTAAAGTATTGCCGCCTCTCTTTGAAACAATTCCTTCGATTTTTCCAAAACGTAAGGCCCGCTTTGCACCGGAATCAATTCCTTCAGGGCGCAGCGTTCTTGAAACCGTCCCAAATCTTCTACTAAATAAGTCCGGCCAAATCCCCCTTGACCTAAAATATTCACCAAGCGGTAGCGGTTTTGTAGGAGAGTTCCAATAGCAATAGGTGGCTGCATAAGTTTAAGTTGAAACTGTTAAAAAATAGACGATCGCTCACAGACTTAGTAATGCTATGTCTTTAATGCTCTTGAGCATACTTCACTATCTGTAGTCCCCAGTCCCGACCAAAGTTAGTATTTTACATTTTTTTGACATTCTTGGACGCAAGGATGGTCAGAAACCGGGTTTTTTCACGAAAATACACAGGTTGCAACCCGCAAATCCGCTCAAAAACCCGGTTTCTTTAGTGTTGATGAGTCCAGGACTGTTGGAGCAACTTTGAGCAACAGCCTGGATTCCTGTTGGGTTCAAAGTTCCATATTCTTGTGGTGCGAATAGCCCGCCCCTGAAATGCCGATCGCAAATGCTGCAAGATTTGAGTTCGAGCTAACTAGCTGTTAAGCTTTGCTTTCACCATGTCTTGAATTCTGTTACCGTCTGCTTTGCCCTTAAGCTGCTGCATTGCCTTGCCCATCACCTTGCCCATATCTTTTGCAGAAGTAGCGCCAACCGAAGCAATCACTTCGTCAACGACTTGACTCACCTCTTCGTCTGACATCTGCGGCGGCAAATACTCTTCAACAATTGCCAACTCCGCCTCCTCTTGTGCCACTAAATCTTCGCGGCCACCTTTGCGGTATTGTTCGATCGAATCCCGGCGCTGTTTGGCTATTTGCATCAAAATTTCCATTTCTTGAGCTTCTGTCAGCGTCTCTTGGCCGGAGGGACGAAGGCTGACTTCTTTTTCGAGAATAAATTTCTTGATGCCACGAACTGTTTCCAAGCGAACTTTGTCCTTGGACTTCATGGCTGCTTTGATTTCTTCGTCAATGCGTTCTCTTAAGCTCATCGATTTCTACCTTGCTTTGCCCGATATCAAAAATCTGGAGTATGCTTCCGATTCTTAACTTTTTTTACAGTATTTTTCAAGTTTATTGCCTGTTGGTGGCATTTTTATCGCATTGAACCCGGATGCCTTCGGCTTTCGACTGAATTTGGGGTGGCTCCACTTCCAGCCTGGGCCCCAAATTGACTCACGCCAGAACTTTTAGACGCAGGGGCAGAAGTGCGATCGTACTTCTGCCAGTACAGAGTTCGCTAGATCCCACATTCCACACCCTGGGGTGTCACACAGCATAATTACGCAGAAAACTCTATCTTTAAAGTAATAAATTATGCCTATATAAAAAATATATACGTTGATATACGGTATCCAAGTATAATTCATAGTTTTATTGCTGGATAAAAATAAGTAAAAACCGATTGTGACCATTAAGGGTGCCGAATGTGAGCTAGAAACCCAGTTTCTCGGACATATTTTTGCAAGTCCTATTCAATTCGCCGAACTTAACACTTGTGGCCGCCCCGAAAGTTAAATCTATTAAAAAATTGGCTGAATATTTCTAGTTTCAGATGGTAAGATAGCGATGGAATAAACGTCCTGCAAGAGGCCTGCTGTGATCCGTTCTGCTACTTTACCGCTTCCGCTTCCCGAGCCGCCGGTTTCCGCTCATGACCGTCTGCGGCTGTTCTCCGGTTCTGCTAATGTTCCCCTCGCCCAAGAGGTGGCTCGCTATCTGGGGATAGATTTGGGGCCGATGGTTCGCAAGCGGTTTGCTGATGGGGAACTCTACGTTCAAATTCAAGAATCGATTCGGGGTTGCGATGTTTACTTGATTCAGCCAACTTGCTGTCCGGTAAACGATCGCCTCATGGAATTGTTAATTATGATCGATGCTTGTCGCCGCGCTTCGGCCAGACAAATTACTGCCGTCATCCCCTATTACGGATATGCTAGGGCTGACCGCAAAACGGCCGGAAGAGAGTCGATTACTGCAAAATTAGTGGCTAATTTGATTACGGAAGCTGGGGCCGGTCGCATTTTGGCGATGGATTTGCACTCGGCTCAGATTCAAGGTTATTTTGACATTCCTTTCGATCACGTTTACGGTTCGCCGGTGCTTTTGGATTATCTGGCGAGCAAGCAATTGACGGATATTGTTGTGGTTTCGCCGGATGTTGGCGGAGTCGCTAGGGCGAGAGCTTTTGCCAAAAAGCTTGGCGATGCTCCCCTGGCAATTATTGACAAGCGCCGCCAAGCTCACAACGTGGCAGAAGTGATGAATCTTATCGGTGATGTCAGGGGCAAAACTGCGGTGTTGGTAGACGACATGATCGATACTGCCGGCACGATTTCTGAAGGTGCGAGATTGTTGCGCCGCGAGGGTGCGAGGCAGGTTTATGCTTGTGCTACTCATGCGGTGTTTTCGCCTCCGGCGATCGAGCGTTTGTCTAGCGGGGTGTTGGAAGAGGTAATTGTTACGAATACAATTCCTGTGCCGGAAGAGAACCGTTTTAAGCAGTTGACGGTGCTTTCGGTAGCCAATTTGCTCGGAGAAACTATTTGGCGGATTCACGAAGATAGTTCTGTTAGCAGTATGTTCCGCTAGACAGGAAAGGCGCTTTTTGAATGTTTGTTTTAGGGTGCGTTAACCAAGTGTAACGCACCGTTTTTTTGCTCAATAGTGCGATCGTTTCCCGCAAGTAATAAGCCCAGGCACATCTAAATTTTACTGTCAAGTCCCATCAAATTCTTGTGGAGTGGGCGTCCCGCCCGCCCGGAAAATACAATTTAGATGCCCAACAGCTTATCAAGTTCCTCGGTAAAATAACCGTTATAACTTTGTAGTGAGGACTAAAGTCCTCCTAAAAATTCGCTCGGACTTTAGTTCTCACTACAAACCAAGGTGACGATCGGCGATCGCTCGCACTTGGTACCACCGGAACAAGAGATGGTAAAATTCTATCTTGTTGTTGGAAGAGGGCGAATTTTTTATATTCTAGATAAGTCTCATCACAATAAGGAGCCCATAGGGAAAAATCATGAAACATTCACTTGTACGAACAGTGGCCGCACTGGCAGGTTCAGCAATTTTAACACTTGGGGCGATCGGTTCGGCTAAAGCATTTACTTTTGACGAAACCGAAATTAACCAAGAGCGAGTAATTGTCATCGCCCAACCCCGCCCTTCCGGCGGCTACCAATTGCTAATTCTAGAACAAGTCTCTGACAGGCGAAAATGCTGGAGCGAAAGTGGCTCTAATCCCGTGAAAGTCGATCCATTATTAGTTAGTTTTGATTTCACGGGTATTTGTGGCCGCGCAACTGACAGCAACGGCTTTTCAATTCGCATGGCAGGCACCGATTTAGCATTAAAATACACCCTAACTTTGGAAACTGTTGATGGCAATGTTCTTCTAATGGGAACTCCGGTAGATTACCAAGGTAAATCGGTGATTATCGGTCGCACAAACGGCGATGTTAACGACTTCATGAAAATCAGTCTCGATCCTGCTTGGCGCTTGAGTAAAAGAGCTTACCAAGGCCGCACATTAGGCCACTTTTATTTCACTACCAATCAATCCGCACCGGGAGAAATTGGCAATACCGGAGGCAATACCGAAGCAATACCGCAGCCAATACCGCAGCCAATACCAATACCAATACCGCCGCCATTACCGCAGCCATCACCGCCGCCATTACCGCAGCCATCACCGCAGCCATTACCGCAGCCATCACCGCCGCCATTACCCCAGCCAATACCGCAGGAAATACCAATACCGTAGGCAATACAGGCTTTTCTACAATTCGGAGATAGCTACCGATGATATCTACGCTTCCGAAATTAAAGAAGCTGTGGGCTTTGGGTTTGTAGCCCGGTTTTCTCAAAAGAATACCTTTCGACCGCAACTTGCTGTTACCAGAGAGCAATTGGTATCTTTAGTTTGGGAATCTTTGAAATGAATACAAGGTGCTAATATCACCTTTCCTAGCCATGTTTCTATCCGTCCATTTAGCGACGTTGATATTTCCCGCTGGAGTGCCGGAAAACTTCTATTGGCGCGGAACAACAAGATAGTTAGCTACTATCAACATGGAACTTTTAAACCTACCCAGCCCGTCACTCGCGCTGAATTGATAGCGGTGCTGCCAAGAGGGGCGGAATTCGGTTTGTCGCCGGGAAAGCAGCCGAATGTAGTTGTTAAAGAGCCGTCTAAAACTTTTTCAGACACTCAGAATTATTGGGTTGCTTCTATTATTACTCAAATGTCTGCTTATTGTTCTGTTGCTGCCGCTTTTAAGGAAATTGGCGATCGGTTTGCTTTCGATGATTCTGCACAGCGGAATTACGCGGCGGCGGCTACTTGGTGGGTGCTGAAATGCGTTAAGGCTCAGTAGGGCGAATTAGATACCCGACTTCTTCCAGAAGTTGGGTATCCGAGTATATTGCACAATTACCTCATTTTTTGGTTAATAGTTATATGTTGTACTCTTGTCAAGAACGGGCAAGATGCCCGTTCCACAAAACTTAATTTTATTGTGGAACGGGCATCTTGCCCGTTCCTAAACAAGTAATTGAGAATGGTGCAAGATATCAGTTAATCAGGACTAAAGTCCTTACTATAAACCCGTTGGTAATCAGGACTTTAGTCCTCATCATATCGTTTCCTTGGGTTTCTTCTTAGATGGCTTTTTAGGATTTTTATGGACGGGGATTGTCTCGGATTCTTGCTGTGCGATGTCTGGGGTTACTTTACACAAGTCGTTCAAGGAAAGTTTTTGTTGCGATTCAAGTTCGTTTAGCAAGTTTGAAGCTGTTTCTAATATTTGCTTTCCCTGTCTGACTTGAATAGTAGTTTTATTTTCGATCGCATCTAGCAACACAAAAATCGAGACTGTTTGCCAAATATCTAAATCGTCGCCGACGACATCGCAAGCAGAGACAATTTTGCCGTTTTGTGGGGCGTGAATTCCTAAGCCGGAATCTTGAATTAACGGCTGGATTTCTGCTAGACTTAAATTAGCAAGGTCGCTAATTTTATGTTCGAGGGATACTAAATCTGCTAAATCGGGTAAGTTGACCGATTCTGCCGCTAAAGCATCGAATTTAAAGGTAAGAGTTTGATTTAAAGGATCGGAAATGGCGTAAATTGATTGAATTTGCGATCGACTAACCGCACCTTTCTCGAAAAAATCTCTACCTTGCGGGGCGATCGCAATTTGCCCATTTTCAGCCACCTCCAAGCTTTCCAAACTAACCAGAGTCGCCGCCGTAGTCTTCACAAAAATCTCGTCCAACCCCAGCAAATCCGCCAATTCCTTCAAAGTTGGCGCAGGTTCAAACTCAACACCCGCCCGCAAAATGAACTCTTCCAACACGTTAAACTCGCGCGGTTCACTAACCGCTACCTCCAGCGGAGTTTGCCGGATTGCAAAGCGGAATTGACGCGCCGCCAACACAGACAAGCCCGGATTTTGTTGCTCAATTTGTTCGGCTAGCGAACTTAAATTCGAGTCTATTGGTTTAGTTGAGGACGCTAGAAACATCTACAAAACCTCCGCAGTGACGCACCGTTTTTGAAACTTCCTGATACATTTTTCCCACTGTACCTGTTTGTTGGGTAAATAAATCGTGGCAGCCGACAACAATCAGCAATTCTTGAGCCCGGGAAAATGCCACATTCACCCGTTCCGGTTCCTTAGCAAATCCAATATCGCCCCTAACATTATTGCACACGGTGCTGACAATAATTACAGGTCTTTCCATGCCTTGAAATATGTCAACTGTACCAGTGCGGATGCTCAAAGCAGGAAATCTTTCGCCTTCGATTCTGTCTTTAATTGCATTTAATTGAGCAGCATAAAAAGTGATAATTCCGATTTCTTTCGGTGGTTCACCGTCGGCAACTTTGGGCCGCCAAGCTATCTCCATTTGTTCGCACAAACTCTCGATCGCATCAATCTCCTTGACATTCAACCGCGAAGTACCCTGTTTTTCCTCTTCAAATCCTTGTCCGATGGGCGTTTTCACCCACAGAATGTGATTATTTTCTTGAATGATTCTACCTGCGAGGTTGTGGGCGCGCTTGGTGTCAGCTTCCTGAATGCCACAGTTGAGTTTTTGCTGGTAAAACTGATTGATTGCACCCATGATTTGCGGGTGCATTCGATACTGAGTTGTCAGCATTTTTTTGATGCTGTCGTTGGCATTTTCAAACAAAACTTTGAACAAAGATTCTTTGATAAAGCTAAGTTCGTCTCCGGTACAGCCGATGTCTTCGGCAATATCGTCGATCGTACTTTGATTAAACATCGGCGGCAATTGCCTGTGATCGCCCACTAATACTAACTTTCTGCCTTTCAAAGCGGGAATTAATAACTCTGGGGGAGTGCATTTGCTAACTTCGTCAATGATGACTGCATCAAAGCTGGGAAAGTTTTTAGTAAAATCGAAGCTAGCAGCTTGCACGCAAGTAATGCCGATCACGTTGGCATTGTCAATATAAATTTGCTTTAAATCGTTTCGGTCTTTTTCTGAGGGATTGCGAAGTTTTTGAATCCAATCTGTCACAAAGTTTTGAGAACGATTTAGGGCTGTTTCTTCTTGTTCTAATTTCCGCTGCCAAGTTTTGAATAAACGCTTAATTTTGTTTAAAAAAGCTACGGTGAATAATCCTGTATTCGGAACTTCTGGCTGATATTGAGTCGGGATACTTTGCCATGCTGACTCCCACCAATTTCTCTCAACAAGTAATGCTGCTGTTGGTTGCTGCTGTTGCAGTTGAGCGGTAATTTCGCTCAATTCGGTTTGAAGTTCGGCGAGTTGCTGCTGCGAAGTTGCAGCCGCAATTTGCAGCGGGGATAAATGCTCGTCAAGAGTGTTTTTGATGGTCTCCAAAACCCCAAAAGGGTCTAGATCCGCAATGGATTTTTCAAGCTGAATCGTGCTTGCTTTCCAAGCCTCAACTTGCTTGACAAACTGCTGCGGTTGCTCCCAAATATTCGATTTTTGGGCGAGATATTGTTCGGCTAAAATCCGCAACTTTTCAGGGGCGTTTGGCTGTTGGACAACTGCTTGCAACAAATTAGTAACTTCGCTAATTTTTAAGTTTGCCTCTTGCTGCGCTGTTTCTACCTGAAGTTTAGCGGCGGATATTTGCTGCTGGTTTAAGGTTTGACCGATTTTATCTAATAATTGTTGCTGTTTGATAAGCTGCTGTTCGGTTTCGGTTTTCAGGGGAACCACACACTGACGCGCATTTGCGAGGATACTGTGTAGCAATTCTTTGACTAGGCGATCGAAGGTAGCCTGGATATGATTTGGGTGCAAGGATTCACTATAAAATTGTTGAATGCTACCTAAGAAAGTGCGAGCTTTTTCGATGATAAATTTGCGCTGACTTTGGCTGACTTGGGAGTAGCTGGCGAAGTCTTTAGCGAGTTGCTGCCACTGTGCGCGATCGCCCGCAGAGAGCACGATCGGCGTTTGACTCAAATTTAGGTGCAGAAACTCGCTAAACCGGAACTGTTGCCCTTTTATGTCCTTACAACCTGCGCTTTCTTCGTGGGATATCGCCTTTTGCAACCGATCCAAATCGGGCAAATTGATTTTGCATTTGGGCGGCACGATCGGCAATTTGAGCGATCGGGCAATTTTCAGCAATCCTGCGGGCAATTCTACCATATCATCCGTGAGCATTGCGCCCGTTTCCCAGCAAGTTTTCACGACTTCATAGAGCCCCGTATCTGCCGTCTCAATCCACTGTGCAACGGCGACGACAACGGCTGCAATTTCAGCTTTTCGCAGTTCCAAATTCTTGATTTTCTGTTCGAGATTGTGGCGATGTGTCTGATTTTGCCGATCGCCCAATTCGAGTTGATTCACAGCCTCAGACATCTGCCGCGACACCCGCAACGACTCCGCAACCGCCGACATAGCGTGACAAACATCATCAGCGCGATCGAATGCTGTCTTAAATTCCGATATTTGCGCTGCTACAGTTTCCTGAAGCCACACCGCAATCCCAAACGCGCCGCAAGCAGGGCGATCGAAGCCTATTTGAATAGCATTGCTGGCGGCAATGCGAACATTTGCCATAAAGTTTTCTACTAAAACATTGCCTTCTGAATAAGGTTTTAGTCGAGGCATAAACTCAGCAACTTCTGGAGATTCCCAGTTAACATTCGGCGCATCCAACAAACTTTCTAGCCCCCTAACTAGGGATTCAATCTCGCTTTTTTTGGTTAAAGCCTCTTCATAAGCTGCTGCTTGCTGACTGCATTTTTCCTCAATATTTGCTTTACTGTCGTGCAGGTGTTTTAGTTCATTAAATAAATCTCTCTCTGCGGCACAGTAGGCGGTAAATCGCTCGGATTCTGCCACCAACTGCCGCAAAGATTTGACATTAGTCAGGCGCTGCGAGAGCTTTTTTTCGCAGTCAGTCGCCGTATTTTGCAGCCAAGTGCCGATCGCATTTTCCTCTAAAAACGGCTGCCCTTCTTCCTGCACCTTATGAGCTTTTCCCTTCCGCAAAGCCCGAATCGCCGGATTGTGTACTAACCGACTCAAAGCATTGTCTACAGCCAAATTTGCTTGCGAAGCAATGAGCGTTTTCCCGCCCTGACGGGCAATTTGATAGCAAATCTCCGCAATCACAGTCGTTTTGCCCGTTCCCGGCGGCCCTTGAATCAAAATTAAATCCCGCGCCGAAAGCACCGTTTCTACGGCAGCAAGTTGGTCGTCATTAGCATTGCGATTTAATAAGTTTTTCCGCTCCAATTTAATCAGTTTTTCGGGCACTCTCGCCTGAGAGGAGTCGAATAAAAACTCACTCAAATAGGGATTTTGAGCGCGGCCATCTGTCAGCATTTTTAAAGCTTTCTTCTTGCGTTCGATCTGACTGATATCGCCCGCCGCCTCAAAATATAAGAATCCTTGTTTGGGCAGTTGATATCTGCCGCCCGCCATGCGAGATCCTAAATCAACATCTAACTTAATCCGTAACTTACCATGTTCAAAGTCAATTTCAGCGATGCTACCCAATGTCTCGCCATCGCGGCTGCTTCTGCTTCCGGGCGGCGAATCAAACAGAATAATTTCTTCATTTCGCGCCTTTTTTAGCCTTTCGCGAAAGTCGCCCAATTCTAAGAAATTTTCCTCGTAACCGTCAAGAGTTGCGGAATTACGATCGATTTCAAAAGTGACGATTTTGAAGCCGGAACCGTAATTGTGCCCTCGGAAAAAAACGCAAAATTGACGCGCTTCCGCGATGCGTTTTTCAACATTTAAAAAAGTGTGCCAAACTTTTAGCTGTTCGGTAGTCGGTATGTGTCTATGGTCCCAAAATGGCATTTGTTGGACGCGGGCGATCGACTTTACAGGAATTGGCGAACGACTGTTAGCCAAAAGTCGCAACTGAACCGGCAAAGCATACCCATCTTTCCTTCCTCTGGGAACCGCGACCAAACCAGCATCCAGCAGTTTTAAACCGCCAATTCCGTCTTCACAGCGTACAGTTGCTAACAACCGCAAAGTGCGATCGGCTTTTTGCAACAATTGAGGTAATTCAAAATCATCTCCATCCGTAGCAAGCAACAATTCCCAGATTTCTTCTTCCGAAAATCTCTCATTTACCTTTTGGCGACGCACGTAGAAAAGATTGTGGGATTTGCCAGCTATCTCCGACATCAGAATTTCCGCACGTTCTTTGCATTCCCAATCGCAATATTTCCCTAAAGCCGCTTCTCCTTCTATATCCCGAATAAACTTATTAATTGTGCGATCGCCACTAAATTTATATCCCCAATCTTCTGTTACTAAAGATGGCATATTTTGATTTTAGATTTTAGATTTTATCTTGGATTTAAGATTAGCACATCGGAACTGGTGCCGACAGAACCGCTACATCCCAAAAAAAATTAAGGTGTGCATTGCACACCCTACGACCATCGCAAATTACCGTACAGGCGACAGGCGCTCGAATTAAACTGTTTAGAATCAAAAGGGCGAACGATGGGACTTGAACCCACGAATGGTGGTACCACAAACCACTGCCTTAACCACTTGGCTACGCTCGCCGTATCAGTTTTAACTATAGCATCAGATCTCAGCACAAGTCTAGGGGTAAGGCAAAAATATTTTGAAATATTTCTGAGCGTCCCTGAACTGGACAGATAGATTGTGCCTCAAGTTCCAAGCACAGTAAGACTATAGCACTATTTTCGCTCTGCGCCGGCTTGTGCGATCGGCAATTATCTCGCCCCCAGCAGTCATGCGGCCTGGGTTCGGTAGCTTTGGTAGCGTTCCGATTCGGCCGAGCGCATTAAAATAGCCTTATCAGCCCAGGCGCATCTAAATTTTACAGTCCAGTTTGATAAAACTCACATCTTGCACCCTTCTCAAGAACAGGCAAGATGCCTGCTCCACAAAGAATGAATTTCTTGTAGGGTGGGCTCTTCTAGCCCGCCCCTAAAAGCCTTATTGAGAATGGTGCAACATCTCAGATGAAATGCTTGTGGGGTTTCCCGCCCGCCCGAAAAATACAACGCAAGAAGCGGGACAGCTTATTCCACACTGCATGAGTTATCAACCATTCCTCTTCTCTCTCTTCTCTCTTCCCTCTTCCTTCGCGTCGCTTCGCGTCTTCGCGGTTCGTAAAAAAAACTCTTCTCCGCAATCCAAAATCTAAAATCTAAAATCTAAAATCAATATGAGCTACTGTGTGAACCCTAAATGTCAAAATCCTCACAACTCCAACGCCGCACAATTTTGTTTAAACTGCGGCTTTAACCTGTTGCTGAGACAGCGATATCGCCCAATTGAACTTTTAGGTAGAGGCGGATTTGGTAAAACTTTCCTAGCAATTGATGAAGACATCCCATCTCTACCCCGCTGTGCAGTCAAGCAATTTTATTTTTACGACCGCGACCCCAAAATTTTTAACAAAGCCGTTGAATTATTTCGGCAAGAAGGCGTCCGTTTAGACGAACTCGGAAAACACCCGCAAATCCCTACATTATTAGCCTGCTTTGAACAAGAAGGTCATATTTATTTAGTTCAAGAGTTTATAGGGGGATCGACTCTTAAACAAGAATTAGACAAGAGTGTATACGATGAAGAGAAAATTTGGCAACTGCTGCAAGACTTATTGCCAGTGCTGCAATTTATCCATGACAAGCGCGTCATTCACCGCGACATCAAACCAGAAAATATTATCCGCCGCCAATCGGACAACAAACTCGTCTTGATCGATTTCGGCATTGCCAAATTGCTGACTGATTCAGCCATGCTTCATCCAGCAACGCTCATTGGCAGTCAAGATTATGTAGCTCCCGAACAAATGCGCGGCCAAGTATTTCCTGCTAGCGACCTGTACAGTTTAGGGGTTACTTGCATTCGTCTAATGACGCAAGTTCCTCCCTTGGATATGTACGACTGCAACAACGAGCGCTGGTGGTGGCGCGAGTTTCTCCCCAAAGCGACGAGTATTAGCGACGAGTTAGGCGAAATTTTAGATAAATTGTTGCAAACTCGTCTCACTCAGCGGTACAGTTTTGCTACGGAAGTTTTGCAAGATATCCAAGCAGCTTTAGATATTCGCCATCAAAATTTGCTTTCGCCCCAAAAACAGATCGCTCCTGATCTCGGTAATACCGACAACTCAACCGATATCAGCGCACTACAAGCTCCTGATTCTTCAATTTTACCCACCAATGCCGTCCCCAATTCGGCAGAAAATTTGTCCTTATCTGTTACTTCAAATACTTCAAATCTCGATTCAACCCTAATTTCTGCACGGGGAGTTGATTATACCAAACTGCGGGATTTTTTGTCTCACAAAAAGTGGAAAGAAGCCGATCGCGAAACTTGGGGCTTGATGTGTCAATCTCTTTCCCAGCCACCGGGAACTCAGCTAGAAATAAGCCAAATTTACCAGATCCCCTGCCAAGATTTGCAAACAGTCGATCGCCTGTGGCTGCACTACAGTCAAGGTCGGTTTGGCTTCAGCGTCCAAAAGCAGATTTACGAAAGCGTTAAGGGAGACTATATCAGATTTTGCGATCGGGTCAACTGGCAAACCTACAATTCTACTACTACTTTAGGGCAGATTAAATTTAATCAGCAAGCACCAATCGGACACCTCCCATCTCGCAGTTGGGTTGGTGGCATTCAGTGGCTGCAGCATCTCGATGCCCTGTCTGCAAAATTAACCGAGTGCGACAATAATGCCGCGTGTAAATTGTAGTATTTATACCGACTAACTAGCTAAAATTTTAACTTTAAACTCTACCTGAAAGCAGAGAAATTTATCGCGAGAGATGTATCCATTGACCGAGGCTCGGTGCGATCGCTTGTCGCACAATGGATGCTGAAGGCGAACACAGATAAAGTCTGCGATCCTGAGACACAACAGAATTAAAGAGAGGTATCAATCCATGTTTTTTCACAAAAAACAATTAATGGCTGCGGTGACTGTAGACGAAGCCAACCCCCGTTTTGCCCAATTGCTGCTAGAACAGTTTGGCGGAGCAACCGGAGAACTGACAGCAGCTCTGCAATACTGGGTGCAGTCATTCCACTGTGAAGATGCAGGGATTAAGGATATGCTTCAAGATATTGCGCTCGAAGAATTCAGCCACTTAGAAATGGTGGGTCAACTCATCGAAATGCACACCAAAAACGTTGACCAAACAGAAGCTTACAAAAGCACTTTGTTTGCGGTGCGCGGCGTAGGTCCACACTTGTTAGACAGCCAAGGTCAAGCTTGGACGGCAGCTTATATCAACGAAGGCGGGGAAGTGGTACGCGATTTGCGCGCTAATATCGCTGCGGAAGGAGGAGCTCGCCAAACCTACGAAGAGTTGATTAAACTAGCACCGGATATGGGAACGAAAAAGACGCTGCAGTTTCTGCTGACTCGCGAAATTTCTCACACTCAAATGTTCATGAAAGCTTTGGAATCGGTGGGCAAACTCACCGATCCGATGTTCGGCAATATTCCCCCCGATTCCACTGTGGATCTCTACTTTAACTTGTCCACAAATGGCAAGGATGAACGCGGGCCTTGGAACTCGGAACCTACTTTCCAATACATTGCCGATCCCGCTCCCAAAGCTTAATTTGAGATTTGTGTAACCTGGGTGGCGAGTGAAGATTTAAGCCCAGTATTAAGTAATTTTTAAGCCGCGCCCCTTCTTTTGTAAGGTGTGCGGCTTATAAATTTTAAGCCCAGTGTTGAGTAATTTTTAAGCCGCGCACCCTAGAATATCGAACTTTTGTGTTGAGTAATTTTTAAGTCACGCGCCCCACGGTGTTATAATTATTTGAAATCCGGATCGAACATTAACATCCAATCTATATTGAAATTGCGATCATCCACCTATTTATTAGTTTCTCACGGCAGCCGCGACCCCAGACCCCAACAAGCTTTGGAAAACCTAGGTCAACTGCTGTCTCAAAATTTGGCTGACTCCTTCCCCGCAGTAGCAACCGCCACCTTAGAACTCGGGCCCGCACCGCTACACGAACAAATTTGCAGTTTTGGCGAACGTACCCTGTCGCTGGGACTGACAGAATTGCAAATCCTGCCTGTATTTTTATTGCCGGGAGTTCACGTCGCCGAAGACATACCGGCAGAGGTGGAAATTGCCCAAAAAACTTTTGGTGACAAGCTAAAAATTGAATTGCGCCCGCATTTAGGTTCCCAGAAAGCAGGCTTAACACAATTGGTAAAAAGTCAGATGCAAGAGGTGACTTTTCTCCCCAATCTGCTATTGCCTAAATGGATTTTATTATCTCACGGCAGCCGTCGCCCCGGAGGTAACTCGATTGTTGAGGAAATCGCCAGCCAACTCGGTGCACAAACAGCGTATTGGTCGGTAAAGCCGAGTTTGGAAGAGCAAATTGAGAGTTTGGTTCGTGGTGGACAGCAGCAAATAGGGATTGTGCCATACTTCTTATTTAATGGAGGAATTACAGATGCGATCGCCAAAAATGTCGGACAGCTAAAGCAGCAATTTCCTGCGGCGGAACTTCATCTCGCAAATCCTCTAGGGCCAAGTGTAGAATTAGCAGAGTTAATTAGGGATTTAATTCAAAAATGAACCGCAGAGGCACAGAAGAGGTAAAGGAAGAAAGAAAAATGTCTTTAGGAAAAGTGTATTTAGTAGGTGCGGGACCCGGAGATCCGGGTTTGATGACCTTGAAGGGAAAAGCTCTGTTAGAGTGCGCGGATGTGGTGATTTACGACGCTTTAGTCAGCCCTCAAATTTTGGCAGCAATCAACCCCCAAGCAGAACGAATTGATGCCGGAAAACGCAAAGGCCGCCACTCATTAATGCAAGATGAAACAACTCAGTTAATGATAGAAAAAGCTGGAGATAATGCGATCGTAGTTCGTCTCAAAGGCGGCGATCCTTTTATCTTCGGCCGCGGTGGCGAAGAAATGGAAGAGTTGGTAAAAGCTGGAGTGTCGGTAGAAGTCGTCCCCGGCGTAACTTCTGGGATTGCGGCCCCTGCTTATGCGGGAATTCCTTTAACACATCGATCGTACAGTTCCTCTGTCACCTTTGTCACCGGTCACGAATCAGCGGGAAAATATCGACCGGAGGTAAATTGGCAGGCGATCGCCCGCGGCTCCGAAACCATTGTAGTATACATGGGAATCCACAATTTGCCTTACATTATCGGTCAGTTAACAGCAGCCCAATTGAGTGCAGAAACGCCCATAGCGTTAGTGCGCTGGGGAACGCGGCCGGAACAAGAAGAATTGATCGGAACTTTGGGTACAATTGTAGAGCAAGTTGAGGCGACTGGATTTGCAGCACCTGCGATCGCAGTAATCGGAAATGTCGTCAATTTGCACTCAATATTGTCTGGCTGTCGGCCCGTTTCTCAGACTGTAGAATAAGCGGGAGGATGGGGTCAGAAGCGCTCTAATTTCGATGCTTTGATTTCACTGCGTCTGATTTGGATCGCCAGCGGGGACGATCGCACGCTTGATGTCATTCCTGGAGGCATCAATGACATATTTATGTCATTGCTCACTCTTGAGCGTTAGCTTTCGCGATCCGACGGAAAGCAATTGCAGCATCTTTTTTTCATGGGTTTTGCCTCCCGGAGTGGATGTCACTTCAAGCGCGCGGAAAATCTCGCCGTTTGTTGGCAATCATCGCGCGTTGTTGGGGGATAATTTGATAGTATTTTGGTGGGGCGTTTGTTGAGGCTGTGCTTCCTGAGTTTCGGTTGCATAAATGTTGGTTTCGATTCCTCTACAGCAATATAGACTATTTTCTCCTTTGCCTTGGTCGCCAGAAACCTAAAAAATTTTAATCAACAGTTGATCTGAGATTTATAGAACTTGCATATACAGCAGATTCCACGTGTATGAAGTATACCCGCTTATCGATCAATCCCCCTAGGGACACGGCGAAAGCCTTTGTCCCTACTAAGCTGTACCGCATTTAAATTGTATATTTCAATGCCGTATCAAAATTCGTCCAATCCCCGCATCCACTCAACGCGCCACTTGCCGCATATACTCCCCCCACAACTGAGCGGCATTTGCACTACCTCCCCCAGTCGGAGAATTATCATCATTTCCCAACCAAACTCCTGTCACCAGTTGCTGACTTGGAATATAACCGACAAACCACAAATCTCTATTATCATTAGTCGTGCCTGTTTTTCCCGCTTCTCCCAACCCCAAAGCAGCACTGCTGCCCGTACCTCCGCGCACAACACCTTGCAGCATATCAGTCATCGTATCCGCTACGGCTTCAGAAACTAACTGCCGATTGGCAATGCCATCTTTTTGATAGTCATAAATCACCCGGCAACTGTTAAAATCATTTCTATCTTTGCAATCGCTGCTGTCAATAATTCGCTTAATTACGTGGGGACGATTTCCCAAACCCCGATTGGCCAAAACCCCGAAAGCACCCGTTAATTGCAACACATTAACTTCACTTTCACCTAATACTAAACCAGGATTAGAACGCAGTTCAGAAGTAATCCCCAAACGTCTGGCCATTTGCACTACATTGTCTAAACCGACATCTTCTTGTGCTATTCTCAAAGCAATTGCATTTTCCGACAACGCTAAGCCGCGATACATATCCGCACTGCCGCTGGTTCTTTCGCAGCCGCTGTAACTTTGTCCGCCCCAGGAAAGGGGGGCGCAAGAATAAGTTTTATCGGCTGAGATTCCCCGTTCCAGCGCGGCTGCATAGGTGAAAATCTTAAATGTAGAACCGGGCTGTCTCAAAGCTTGGGTAGCCCGATTAAACTGACTTTTTAAGTAATCTACGCCCCCAACTAAAGCTAAGACTTCCCCGGTTGCAGAGTTGAGAGTTACCACTGCTCCTTGAGAAAAACCTGCACTGGCTCCCGCATTTTCAACAGCATTTCTGAGGGAACTTTCCGCCAACTTTTGCAAGCCGGGATTCAAACCTGTTTCTACAATAAAATTGCCTTCTCGGGCTAACTGTTCCCCCAGCAAAAACTCCAATTCGTCAAATACATAACTGTAGAAATAAGGAGCGATCGTACTTTGCAGATATTGGCGAGCTTTGGGATTGATCTCAATTCGCGATCGCCTCGCGCGATCTGCTTCTTCCTGAGAAACCGTCCCCAGTGCCCGCATCCGTTCGATCACTCGATCGCGGTACTGCACCGCCAATTGATAATTTTGAATCGGATTAAAACTGTTTGGCGCCGGCAAAATGCCCGCCAAAGTTGCCGCCTCTGACAAAGTTAAATCCTTCGCCGATTTGCCAAAATAAAACCGAGACGCATCCTCAAAACCGTAAAGGTCAATTCCTAAGAACACGCGATTTAAATAAGTCAGCAACAGCTCATCTTTGCTGTAATAAGTCTCCAGTTTAAAAGCAACTACGGCTTCCCGCAACTTGCGTCCTGCCGAATCTTGAGTTCCCACATAATCTCGAAACAAACTCCTCGCTAACTGCTGCGTCACAGTGCTGCCGCCTTCGCGAATTCCTCCCCCGCGAACATTGGTCAAAAGCGCCCGCAAAACCCCCAGCGGATCGACCCCCAAATGCCAATTGTAGCGGCTATCTTCCGAAGCAAGTACCGCCTTGGATAAATAAGGCGAAAAATCCTGCAATTTTTTTAATTCTAAGTGAGCGTTATTCTGAGGAGGACGCAGCGGAGTTTGCCCGTCGCGCGCGTAAACAATCACCGGACCATTGATACTTCTGGGCAGAGGCCGCACTTGAAACTTTGTCGATTCCATCCCTACCAACACGGCAATCAAAGCGGTGATTCCGCTGACGCCGTAAAAGCTGTAACGCACCAGTTCCAAATACCAAGGCGGCGGATATACGTACTGAATTCTGACAGCGGCCGCTAGTTCCGGCGGCCCTAAAGTGAACACGTCTCCGTGACGCAGGGACATACTTTTAACTCGCCTTTTGCCATTGTAAATGCCGTTGGTGGAGTCTTCATCTTTGATGACAAAAGGAGTCCGCCGCCGAGTATCCCGCGACAGAGATAAGTGCACGTGACTGACAACGGGATTGCGAACTACAATATCTGAAGATTTGGACGATCGACCTAACAAATATCGATCGCCCAACAGCGGATAAACCTCAGCTTTAGCTGCACCCGCATCCTGTACCCACAGTTCGGGTACTTTGGCGTTTGGTTTCAGCGCTAGCTGGTTAAAATTAACCTTGGCAATAGTCTGGACTGCTTGGGTAATCGCACCCAAGACGGTTTGAGGTTTGCGGGGCGGCGGTGGGGTCATATTTCGCTGTGCACTACGATCGAGCGATCGGCTCTTGCACCATTCTACTCGCAACTTTTGGCTAATTTCAGGATCTGCCCCACAGAAGGAGGCGATCGTCGGCTAGTGGTGATCGATTTTGGGGTGATTGGTGAATCCGCCCGGAATCCGTTTATTGAGCAAATCTCTACCCAACCACAAAAAATCCCGCTATCACGAGATAATTAAAATATCATAAACTTGCCCAAAAATCAACACTTTAAATCAAATTTATTCCTAATTTACCAACACACTTTAAGTAATTAAAACCCCCCTTGAAAAAGGGGGGTTAAAAGCCGAAAATCCGCTTAATTCTCCTTACATCGAAGAACCCAAACCGGCATAAGCACCGTAGAAGAAAAGACTCACAATGCTCAGAACACCGAGACCGGCGACAGTAGCTACCAGCCACAAAGGAATTCTGCCACTTTCACTAAACATAGCCATCACCTCACTAATTTACAGCTAAACACATTCGGTCGAACTATCGAAAGCAAACTCAGACACCAGTTAGTTAAAGAAATAACTGGAAAACAAAATACCCAGAGTAAAAATCAGCAACAAACCCAAATACAAAGAAGTCCGGTTTAACTCAACAGGCTGCTCGTTGGGATTAGGAAGGCGTTCAGGCATTGTAAACTCCTATCGTTGAATAAATTGCATTGCTGCGATCGCGCCCAAAAAGAAAATTGTTGGGACACCTAAAGTATGAACTGCCAACCAGCGCACCGTAAAAATCGGATACGAAATTGGCTCATTATTTGGGGTTCTGCTCGTCATTTTTCCAAATCCTTGTTAAATTACTTGGCAATGAACTGATCTACTTGTTTCTTAGCTTCAAAGCGATCCGAGATAATCGGCACTTCTTCCCGCTGCGGTGTGAAATACTGGTTAGGGCGAGGAGTTCCGAAAGCATCGTAAGCCAAACCCGTTTGCACAAACAGCCATCCAGCAATAAACAAAGCTGGAATGGTGATGCTGTGAATTACCCAATAACGGATACTTGTAATAATGTCCCCAAACGGACGTTCTCCAGTTGTACCAGCCATTTAGAATCCTCCTTTCAACAACAAATTGACAGACAATCTCTATTACTATTCTACTATCAAGCAGCTTGTGCTGAACCTTGATATTTAAGTAAAGTACCGCTCGCGCCGATCACAAATCCGCGATCGGGGCCCATAAAGACAATCCTGTAAAAATTAGCGGGAACATCTTCAACTTCGCGGTCTTTTTGCCAAGTTTTCCCGCCGTCCAAACTGCACAGCAAATTGCCGCCGCCGCCGGCTACCCAAACTTCATTATCAGTCCGGTAAGCCATGTCCAGCAAACCCCAACTCGCCTTGCGATCGGGAAAAAACGGTTTTCCCCAACCTTCAGGATTGGACGGGTCGCTAAACTGAATCTGACCACCGCGGGCGAGCATCCACAAACGCCCATCCTTGGTAAAGCCCATATTTTGCAGGCGTCGAGAACTATTGCGGTTGTGAGGTTCCCAAGCTTCTTGTCCGGGTTTCCACACAGAGTAGAAATTGCCCTTTGAGGAAACCGCAACATACTGCCCGTCTTCAGAACGGTTGATATTGCGAACTACTCCAAAAGAATCCTGCACGACAGCTTTCCAATTTTTGCCGCCGTCAGAAGTCCGGTAAATCGCCCCGACATCGGTCGTCATCTCGGCGGAATTCGGGCCCAAAGCCGCGACCTTACTCGGAGAACCAGGCAACTGACTGCTCAAAGCAATCCGCGTCCAAGACTTACCCTCATCCTTCGTGTGGAGCAAAACAGAAGGCTGGCCGACAATCCAGCCTTCGGAACCAGAGAAACTCACCGACGCAAAACGCGACCTCGGATCGTCGATATCCAGTGCTATAGACTTCCAGCTAGTGCCACCGTCAAGGGTTTCGAGCAAAGTCGCCTCAGAACCCACAACCCAGCCGTGCTGAGGATTGCCCGTAAAAGCAATATCCTGCAAATTAGCTTCCGTCGGCAAGGAAATCACTTGCCAGGGGTTGTAACTCACAGAACCGATGGTGCTGCAACTCGTACAGATAAGCGCAGCGGCCAATAACATTACAATTCGTTGCCAAAATCTCACAATCGTTTTACTGCAAACCATACATACTAAGTAACAACAAGAAACCAACGACCAAGCCGCCAAAAATCAGCAAACTTTTCTGACCTTCGGTCATGCCGTTGACACCGACACCGTAGCGCTGATTTGCCTTAAATCCCGATACCCCTTCCATCTGACCGAGATTTTGAAACGCCGACTTGCGCGCTGCGCAAACGGGACAGACCCAAGTTTGGGGCAAATCTTCAAAAGCCGTGCCCGGGGCAATGTCATTTTTAGGATTCCCCTTTTTCGGATCGTAGACGTAGCCGCAGGCGCGGCACTCGTGCCGATCGAGGGTTTTTGTTTCAGTGGCTCGATCGCTCATAGCTCCAAAAGAGTAGGTAAGCTAATCTTAAAATATACATTAAAAATTATTGCAGAAGATGGACGATTAATCTCAACCAACTCGTAATTTTAGCTACCCAAAATCTATATAATGTAAAGACTAAGTTACAGAACCCTTTCACCTAGGCAGTAATTATTCACCGTGTTTGCACTCAGCGGCTACGAGTATTTCTTAGGCTTCCTGTTAATTTCCAGCCTAGTCCCTATCCTCGCCCTCACGGCGTCTAAGGTACTGCGCCCGAAAAGTCGTCCCTACGACCGACGCACTACCTACGAATCCGGTGTCGAGCCGATCGGCGGAGCCTGGATTCAATTCAACATCCGATATTATATGTTCGCCCTGGTCTTCGTCATCTTCGACGTAGAGACCGTCTTCCTCTATCCTTGGGCGGTTGCTTTCAACCAGCTAGGACTTTTGGCTTTTATCGAAGCCTTGTTTTTTATCACGATCCTCGTTATTGCTCTTGTCTATGCATGGCGCAAAGGAGCCTTGGAATGGTCTTAAGTTCTGACAAATCACAAAAAGCGCTGATCAACCCTGTCGAGCGCCCGGAAGTCACATCCCAACTCTCAGAGAACGTCATCCTGACAACAGTGGATGACCTCTACAATTGGGCGAGACTTTCGAGCCTGTGGCCGCTGCTTTTCGGCACTGCCTGCTGCTTCATCGAATTTGCAGCTTTGATCGGATCGCGCTTTGACTTCGACAGATTCGGCTTAGTACCGCGATCGAGCCCCCGGCAAGCCGACTTGATCATCACCGCCGGCACAATTAACATGAAGTACGCCCCCATCTTGGTGCGGCTGTACGAACAAATGCCGGAACCCAAATACGTGATCGCGATGGGCGCTTGCACCATCACCGGCGGAATGTTCAGCATGGACTCCACCACAGCAGTCAGAGGCGTTGACAAACTGATTCCCGTAGACGTGTACATCCCCGGCTGTCCCCCCCGGCCAGAAGCGATTATTGACGCAATTATCAAACTGCGGAAAAAAATCGCCAACGATTCCATGCAAGAACGGGCCAGATTGCTGCCCACCCACCGCTACTACACCAGACCCCACAAAATGAAAGTAGTAGACGACATTTTGGACGGCAAATACTTGTCAGTTCCAGGCCGGATTGCGCCGCCGAAGGAATTGACAGAAGCAATGGGAATGCCAGTACCGCCGGCCCTGCTTGCAGGACAAAAACAGGAGGTAAACCGTGGCTGAGCAAGAATCTGCAATTGTTGAAGCCGGGAAGGTTTCCCAGTGGTTGACTCAGAATGGGTTTGAACACGAAGCTTTAGCGGCCGATAATTTGGGCGTGGAGATATTAAAGGTCGATCGAGAATTCTTAATTCCGATGTCAACAGCACTGTATGCCTACGGGTTTAATTATATGCAGTGCCAGTGCGCCTACGACCAAGGGCCGGGACAAGATTTAGTCAGCGTCTACCACTTGGCTAAACTGACAGACAATGCTTCCAAGCCTGAAGAAGTCCGCGTCAAAGTATTCATCCCCCGCGAAGATCCCAGAGTCCCATCAGTCTACTGGATTTGGAAAGCAGCCGACTTTCAAGAGCGGGAATCCTACGATATGTACGGCATTGTCTACGAAGGACATCCGAATCTAAAACGGATTTTGATGAACGAAGATTGGGTAGGCTGGCCGCTGCGGAAAGATTACATTTCCCCTGATTTTTACGAATTGCAAGACGCTTATTAAGGAAATTTTGAGTTTTTAGCTCAAAATACAGTTGGTTATTTTGCACCCACTTCTTTGAGGAGTGGGTACATTTTTTTGTGCGTTTTTTTTTGAAATGTTGATCAAAACTTTTTGGGATATGATGAAAGTGTACCCGTCACCTTGCTACATTTTTGATGTCTGCTTATGCCCAAAAAGATTAGAGAACTCAAAAGCCTGTTGCTAAAAGCTGGGTTTACTTATCGTTCGGCAAAAGGCAGTCATACAAGATGGGTTCATCCTTTACTACCTAATGAACCAATTACCATTGCTGGAAATGATGGCGATGATGCGAAACTGTATTTAGAGAGAGAAGTTAATCGAAAAATTGGAATATTGAAAGCAATTGAAGAAGAGGAGTCTGAATCATGAAATTACCTTATATAATTGTTATTCAATGGTCAAATGAAGATAACTGCTACCTAGTTCACTTACCTGATTTTCCATCTCAGCCGTTCCACACTCACGGAGATACCTACGAAGAAGCTTTGCAGAATGCAGTGGAGGTATTAGAGCTTTTAGTTGAAGAATATCAGGCAGATGGTAAATCTCTCCCAGCACCTAAAACTTTAGTACAAAACTTGCTGTTTGCTTGAGCATAGATTTGAAGTCATTGAGCATGATTCGGAGATTCCGAGATTAACAACCTGCTCTCCTTTGTAGTGCCTGGAGGTAATAAGAGTGGCAAAGAATACAATTAAATTACTAGATGTTGTTGCCTTGACAGTTAACATTCCTGAATACAACTTCTGGCGCGGACAAGTAGGGACTGTGGTTGAACTGTTGGCTGATGGTGCAGCGTTTGAAGTTGAATTTAGCGATCGTAACGGACGCACTTATGAATCTGTCGGGCTGCATCCAGAGCAAATCATGGTGTTGTACTTTGAGCCAGCATCACCGGATCGCAAACCCGAAATGGTTACAGCATAAGCGACACAATAACTTGCTGGCTTTAGTATAAGCTGATATCTTGTAAATGTAAAAGCATTTCAATCGCCGAATCATCAATGCGGTCACTTAAGTAGGTCGGCGCAAAAAAACCGAAGTATGTTAAAATAAGTAAAGAAAGAGAATACATCTACTGAGGTAACTCAATATATGGGCGCTAGATTAAGGGTATTCCTGACTCAACAACAAGACAAAACTCTATTAGAACTGAGAATTGCGGATGTTCCACAAAAAGTCAAAGATAGAGCAGAAGTAATTAGATTAAATGCACATGGCTGGTACGTTGAAAAAATAGCTGCTCATTTTAACTGGACTCCACAAACAGTGAGAGAGGTTTTACATAAATGGTCGCATCTAGGCATGGAAGGGCTTTGGGAATCGCCTGGTCGAGGGGCAAAACCCAAGTGGAAAGAGTCAGATATAGAGTTTTTAAAAGAATGCCTCAAAAACGAACCACGTACATATAACAGTCTTCAATTAGTCCAGAAATTAGAAAAAGAACGTTCTGTTAAACTAAGTGCCGACCGATTAAGACGGATACTAAAAAAAAAGGTTTATTTGGAAATTCGCTTAGAAAAAGTCATAAAGGAAAACAAGACCTCATAGTACAAGAAACGAAGCAATCCGACTTAGATATGTTGCAATTAGAGGCAGCGGCGGGAGGAATTGACTTAAAATATTTAGATGAATCAGGATTTTGTGCGTGGAGTGAACCTGGTTATACTTATTACCAAATAGGTGAGCAAAAACGGTTGGAACAAACGAAACGGCGTGGTCGCAGACTAAGTATTGTCGGACTTCTTCAACAGGGAATCAGTTTTGTTTACGGTTTAATCATTGGGGGTGTTGATCGAAAAGCTTATATCAAAATGATGGAACGAGAAGCCCAGGAAGCTGCTGAGATTGGACGACGGAGAGTAATCGTACAAGACAACGGCCCAATACACCGATGCAAAGAAGTCCAAGAATTATGGCCGCGTTGGGAAAATCAAGGTTTATATATCTTCTTTTTGCCCAAGTATTGTTGGGAAATGAACCCCATTGAATTGGAGTGGCAACACATTAAAAAAGATGAATTGGCAGGACAAATGTTTGATGATGAGTTAGAACTCGCCTACGCCGTAATTCATGGAGTAGAAGTTAGAGGACAAAGGGGAAATTACACTACACAACGTCTTAAGTTTAACTCCAATTAGGTAACTTAATGTTTTGTTACATAGATAGGTTTTTTACCGCCTACCTACTTATTGCCGACTTTGAATCTCTACAAACTTCTGGAATAGCGGTACTTGAAAACGATAACCTTTTTCAGTCACCTCCAGCACTTCTTTCTCCACAAGTCTCTGCCATGAACGACTTTCTGCTACCGCTAAAACTGGTTCTTTGATTAATTTATGCAAAAACTCTCGTTCTGATTCCGTTAATTCTTGATAGCGTTCTCGAAATGCAGCCCCCCCTTGTTCCAAACTTTTGAGAATCGCAGCCTTCACGTCCCCTTGTGCTAATTGCGTTTGTTTTTCCTGATTTAACCTGCTCTTTTCTCTGTTTATTGCATTCAGGCGATCGACAAGTACGCGACACATCAGTTGTACATAATAAGGTTGACACCGCGTTAAGTAAATAATTTCATCAATCGCGCCCTCTGTATAAATGTCAGGAAAATTATCAATAGGATGCTGAATTAAATCCCGCGCCTCTGCTTCCTGCAAATACGTCATCCGTAAAGATTGTGTATTAATCAAATAATCGTTCCAATAAGGATTTAGTTCGTCCAAAGTATGGGAACCGCTGAATAGCAAAATCCAATTAGCGCGGTGCTGCAAAATGTAGCGCAAAAAGTTCAGGGGCGCTCGACTTCCCGTATGTTCGACTACTTCTTCCAACCGCTCAAACTCATCCATACACAACAAAAATCGCTTTCCGGGCGCAAATTTTTCAATTTGCACAAACCATTTTTGGAGAGCCATAAACGGATCACTCTTTAGCGATTCTCTGTCAATGGCGGGTAATTGCAAATTGCGGTTGCGCCGCGCCGGTTCCACAATTTCATCAGCGATAAACTCGGCTAAACCGCTCAAGGTTGTTGCCGCGGCTGCACCCTGAAAGTCGATCGACAACGGCACTAATTCTGAGCCAACTTTTTTAGGTAAAAACTTGAGGGCGGAGGTTTTTCCGGTGCGACGACCTCCATACAGCAACAATACAGGTGGTTGAGAGGAACGAGCCAAAGACTCGATTTCTCGAAATACGTCCAAACGCCCTTTGAAGCGACTGCTAGAATTTTCTGGGTTGAGGGCTGGCCCAGCGACATAAACTTGCGGGATTTCTGCTGAATCTAAAGCTGCTTCCTCTAGAGTTTGTCGGGATGTTTCTAAGATACTCAACCACCGCTGTACAATGCTGGCAAAGCTAGTTGCTAAAGCTGCATTTTTGCCTAAAACCAGACTTTTTCGCAAACGATTGAGTTTAGTCAAAGGTGTTGCCAGCATTTCGGATTGAAGGTAGGCAGAACTAGCATTTTTGGCAGCGCAAACATCTTGGCTGATCTCCAAAAATTCAGGTAGTACGGAACCGATTTCGGCTGGCGGTGGTGAGGGTATCCAGGCAAGTTGTTCGGTAATGGCAACGATATCTTGAGAGTTCTGACAGCAGTTGAGGGTATCAATGGCAATTCCCACCATTGCCTTTAATGCTACTTTCTGTTGGTTAGTTGAGTTAATGAGATAATTGATGGTTTGTTGGGCTGCGACTGGGTTTTGCTGATAAGCTTTGACGATAAACGAATCTATCAAAGGCATCGGTAAGTGAATGAGTTGGTCGAAGTACGGTGGGAGACACCGCAGCCATTTTGCCTCGTCTCCCTCTGGCACGAAACGCAACAAGAAAAACATCCACAGTAATTCTGGAATCCAGAAATAAACTCGCAAAACGCCGAGAATCGAAATTACACCGTAGACTACACCGACAGTCATAATAGCCGTAACAGATGCCAAATTCAAGAAACTCAACGTCACGCCGAATGGCACAAAGGATGCCCCAACGAGCGCTCGCAACCCTGCATCCAATGGCACACGCCACCCCACACCCAAGGTCGTACCCCAGGTCACACCCCAGATCGCAGCCACACCAAACGCTACACCAGAAGATGTCACACCCGCTACGCCAGATGCCACACCAGACGCCACACCTAACGCCACACCGAACGCCACATCGAAGACCGTACCGAACGCTACACTAGGTCCCATACCAAAACACATACCGTACATCAAACCCAACAGCACAGAAAAAAATGAAGGTTGTAAAATCAATCTCTGTATTTCAGGCATGAATAGCTGCTCGGTAATTATCGCAAGGGTAAAACTAAACAACATCGACATAACCATTAGTATCAATCCGATTTGCAAACTACTATTAGTACCCCGTATTATCCGGTTTGCCAATAACCATCCCATCAAAATAAGACTGCTTCTCAACCAATTAAATGGCTCGACTACCAGCGAATAAATAATTCCAACTAGCAGTACAGCTATTAAAGGAATGACTACCATCAAAAGCCAAACTTGTCCCGCATACCGCGGCAACTTAGGATTCCCGCTAAACTCCGCCCGCATACTAAAAGGATTAGTATCAGATTTCAAATCGGGGTGAATTTCCCGCAGCCACTCCGCCAAAGTAAAAGGTTTAAAGTAAATCCAGTAGAGAAGGCGAAGGCATTCAGCTAGATAATTCCAATTCATATTGATACTAACCATCACACCACTTGCCTAACACCGGACTCAAACTGCCACACAAAAATTTTTTGAACAAATCAGAAAAATAATTTCCAGGAATCATACCTGTTAGACACATCATCGCCACAACGATCAGACTCAGACCCATTACCCAAGCAAAGATGTCATCCACTTTCAGCCCGAAACGTTTAGTTAAATTGCCAACCCAAATTGGCACATCCAAGACTAGCCAGCGCAGCCACTGCCCCAATTTCTGAGGGCGCTTGGGTGGAGTTGGCCATTGTAAAACTGCCCCTGCTTGGGATTGAAACTGCTGCTTTGCCCACTTCACATCTTTACGATATTGTTGCGCTTCCCAGAGATATCTTCCGGCTAATTGCAAACGCACAGGATGCCGTTCTCCCCACTCCAAAGCTAGACGCTGATTTGTTTCAGTTAAAGCTGGTATAGCACCTGCTATTGTTCCTTTAGGCAACTCGACCAATTTTTGAGCTTCGGCTTCTGAAAACTTTTCCAATGGCCACACTGAACCGACGTTGAAAAAAGAAGAGGTCAGTTTATGTTTGGTGCGGTAGGAATCAAGAGTTTCTAGAGAGGCTAATACCAACATCAGGGCGCTATTGTTGATTAAGGAATGAAGATTGTCATAAAATCCTTCATCAAATTTTTCGCGATAACTATCCTGAAACAGCGCTTCAAATTTATAGTCATTTCAAATAAATCTGAGACAAATGCAAGATGATGTAAAATCAAGAAAAATTGTTAACTCGGAGCCGAAAAATGGCATACAGTCTAGATTTAAGAAAAAGAGTAGTGGATTATGTGGAAAATGGAGGGGGTATAACTAAAGCCGCCGCCCTGTTTAAAGTAGGAAGAGCAACAATATACAGATGGCTAGGGAGGGAAGACCTTCGAGCCACTAAGGTAGAACACCGTGAGCGAAAGATAGACTGGGAAGCGCTCAGAAAAGATGTAGAAGAAAATCCCGAAGCAAGATTAATAGAAAGAGCAAGGAAATTCGGGGTGAGAGCGAGTGCCATATGCTATGCCTTAAAGAAAATGAAAATTACGAGAAAAAAAAAGAATATCGTTATAGAGAAAGGAATAGAGAAGAAAGAATACAATACTACCAAACACTGAGAAATTTAATTAAAGCTCATGGGAGTAAAAGCCTTGTATTTATTGATGAGTCAGGGTTTGAAGAGTTTCATGCTTGTGTTTATGCGTGGTCAAAAAAAGGAAAAAAAGTATATGGGGATAGACAAGGAAAACGCGGAAAGAGAGAAAATTTAGTAGCAGGAAGAAGAAAAGGAAACAAGGACTTGATTGCACCTATGGTCTTTACAGGGAGCTTGAATGCAGAAAGTTTTGAAGGGTGGTTAGCTTTATATTTATTGCCATCTTTAACAATACCATCAATATTAATCATGGATAATGCACCGATTCATCGTAAGACAGCAATTAGACTGCTGGTGGAGGAAGCAGGCCATCAGATACTTTTTTTACCAAAATACTCTCCTGACTTAAATGATATTGAGCATGATTTTAGTGCATTAAAGAGAGCTATAATGTATTCGCATTCTGCCACATCTCTTGATGAGATTATTCGCGCTTATTGTGCAACTTAGTGTCTCATTTTTATTTGAAATAACTATATCTATACATAACACTGGTAATATTGTCTCTGCCTCACAAAGTCTAATGGCTTTAGCAAAGGTACTGCGCTCCCAATTGGAAGCGGAAAAAGCTGTAACTAAACTTGGCTTAGCTTGAATAACTGGCGCTTTCCTCAACTCTTCAGCAACTCTTTGATAGAAAGTATTTTCAGTTTGGCATTCACCATCTTGAAATGATAAATAAATGACAGCATAACGGCTGGAAGCGTATTGACGATGATTGCGACAAATTTGATAAAAACGCCAAAGTAGGGATGACTTGCCAATTTTATGTGGCCCCACAATATTAACGCTGGTTGGCTGTGGGCCTGTCATCTGAGATTGAATAAATTTTAGTTCATCTTTGCGCCCCACAAAGCAATCGCGCTTTTTCAGCATAGAGGGTGCAGAAAACGGACAGGGAGATGGCGAAGGGGGAGCCATAGAGTTATTTGACTAGAGCAGAAGCGGATTGGTAGATTGATGATACACTACCTTACGCTTTTCAATCATTCCGCAAGGCTGCGATCGGATCTAAGCGAGCGGCATTCCGAGCCGGCAATACTCCAGCTAACAACCCCACGGTAAAAGACAGCCCAAAACCCGCTGCGATCGACCATACAGAAACCACAAACGGAAATTTGAACGCTGTCGAGGCCCCAAAGGCGATCACAATTCCCAAGCCAATACCCGCTGTACCCCCCACCGTGGAAACTAAAATAGATTCCGCCATGAATTGAATGAGAATTGCTGCATTAGTAGCGCCTACCGCTTTGCGAATCCCGATTTCCTTAGTGCGTTCCACAACAGACACCAACATAATATTAGCAATACCGATGCCGCCAACCACCAAAGAAATTCCGGCGATCGCTCCGATCATAACCGTAAATAAACCTATCACATTGCTAAAAGTATTAACGATTTCAGCTTGATTTACAACTCGAAAATCATCCGGTTGTGGCGGATAAATATTGTGGCGCAAGCGCATGATATTTTCCACTTGAAATTGAGCATCCGCTAAATCCGCTTCGCCGGCAGTTTCCAACCAAAAACCCGAGATCGCAATCCCCGCTAAAGAATTTCTCCCCACAATCCGCGAAGACATATTTTTGAGGGGAATATACACTCGATCGTCCTGATCGGTTCCCCCTACAGACCCCTTGCTTTCCATCACTCCAATGACCTTGTAGCGGTTTCCCTGAATGCGAATATCGGAGGATAGCGGATTAGCTCCGGCTCCAAAAAGTTCGTCCCGCACCTTAGAACCGAGGACAACTACTGGCTCAGCAGCATTCAATTCATCCTCGTTAAAAAACCGTCCTTCTTGGGGCTGAATGTTCTTCACATCTGGATAGTTTAAATCCGTTCCCAAAATAGCAGTAAATGAGTTTTGTCCGCCGTAAACGACTTGCACTTGGCGCTGCAAATAAGCCGAAATTGCCTTGACAGCAGGAGCTTGTTTGCCGATCGCCCTAGCGTCATCCCAAGTAAGAGTAGTAGCAGAACCGCTTCCCTGACTGACACCGCCCGATCGCGAAGCGCCGGATAAAACCAACAGCACATTTGTACCCAAAGCCTTTAACTGTTCTTCAGTTGATTTTTGTACTCCCTGTCCCACCGAAGTAATGGCAATTACCGAAGATATCCCAATAATTACGCCCAGCATAGTTAAACTGGTACGCAGCTTATTATTCCACAGCGCCTCTGTCGCCATGAACGCGATTTGAACGTTAGAGATTTTGTTGGTGCGGGGGCGAGTCTGTAATTTCATGTTATTATTGATTAGGCATTGGGTATTGGGCAGTGAGCCGAAAAGCATAGGCAATTAAAACCTTATTCCTTATTCCTTCTTCCTTTTCCTCCTTCGCGCCCTTCGCGCCTTCGCGGTTCAATAAAAAAATCAAAACCCTAACGCAACCGCGTTCCACCACCCGGTTGCAAACCCGGAATCCCGCCCGACGATGGATTTTGGGATCGAGGCCGCAATCCGGGGGGTAAACTAAGCAGCACTTTTTCATTTCCTTTCAAACCCGATCGCACTTCCGTCTTGTCATCCACCGTCATACCAGTCTTAATCGGCATAAAAGCAGGTTTACCCTCTTCTCCACCCGCAACAAAAACCCCCGTTTCCCTTTGTTGGCGGACAATTGCCGCAGTCGGGACTACCAAAACATTTTTGAGCTCACCAGCCTTAAACTCCACATTCACATTCATGCCCGATCGCAGCATTTGTTTATCATCATTAATAATTGCCGCTTTTACCTCAAAACTTGTTACATTTTGCTGGACGATCGACTGAGGCGAAATTTGAGTGATTTTACCTGTAAAAGTCTTTCCGGTAAAAGCATCGGCTTGAATAGACGCAGCCTGGCCGATCTTAATCTGAGAAATATTAGTCTCTGCTACGTTTGCTACTAATTGATTTTTGGAAGCTAAGGACAAAATCGAAGAAGAAGTCGCCGAAGAAACCGCACTACCTGCAGTCGTGGGAGTCACAAAAGCGCCCGGATCGGCGTACTTGCGGGTGACAGTGCCGGTGAAAGGAGCCCGCAGCACAGTGTCGTCGATCAGCGCTTGAACGCTTTGCAGGCTGCCTCTAGCGGCTAGAACTTGAGCGCGGGCTTGGGCGATGTCTTCGGGGCGAGAACCAGCTTCTAGCAGCGCCAAAGCTTGCTGTTTTTGCTCGACGGCGGCCTGCCCCGCAGCGATGTCTTCCGGGCGTGCGCCCGATCGCGTCAGGGCCAAAGCTTGCCGTTTTTGCTCCACAGCAGCCCGCCCTGCTGCGATGTCTTCCGGGCGTGCGCCCGATCGCGCCAGGGTCAAAGCTTGCCGTTTTTGCTCCACAGCAGCCCGCGCCGAAGCGATTTCTTCGGGACGAGTACCCGCTTGCAGCAAAGCTACAGCTTGTTCGGCTTGCCTGACTTGCGTTTGACCTCGATCGCGCGCGGTGCGGGAGTTGTTCACAATTTGCAAAGCAATGGCTCCGGCATTATAGAGTTCCTGATTTCTCTGAAAGTCTTCCTCTGCTTGGTTTTGACCGTATTCGGCATCTCTGAGTTTGGCAATTGCTTGGGCGATGTCTTCAGGGCGATTGCCCTTAAGCAATTTTTGTAAATTTGCCTGTTGTTCAGCTAGTTGTGCCTCGGCTACGGCAATATCTTGGCTTCGATTGCCGTTGAGCAATTTTTGCAACGTTGCCTGTTGTTCAGCTAACGCTGCCTCAGCTACAGCAATATCCTGGGTTCGATTGCCGTTGAGCAATTTTTCCAGACTTGCCTGTTGTTCTGCTAACACTGCCTTAGCCACAGCAATGTCCTGGGTTCGAGTGCCGTTGACCAATTTTTCCAGGTTTGCTTCTGCCGCTGCGAGTTGTCCGCGAGTTTGGGTAAGTTGCCCTTGGAGGTTGGAGTCGTCCATGTAGGCGAGAATCTGCCCTTTTTCAACCTTATCTCCTTCCTTGACAAGCAAACTTTTGAGCATTCCTGAAGTTTTGGGGCTGACGTTAACGGAACGTTCGGGCACTATTGTGCCGTTTGCCGAAATAGTAATCGGCAGGTTCACCCTTTCGACAGCAACGGTTTTTTCCTTGCGCCTGGTTTCGCGGGTGGATTTGACTGTGAGTTGGCTGTAAGCTGTGTAGCCGACTCCTGCAAGCAGGGAAGCGGCCAGGAGTCCGCTAAGCCAGGGAGTCAGCTCTTTTTTAATCTGAAAGTGCTTTACTAAGTACATATAAATTAGACCTGATGGGTCTGTCTTGAATTTAGACCGATCGGGAACAGAAAAGGTTCAATTGAAGTCTCACTAGGTTTTTTCCCGTGTTTAATGCTTGCGGGCGATCGAGTTTAGATCCCAACATCGATCTCCTGTGCAGCATAAAACCTGTTCAGCCAAAAGCGTGATAATAAAGGAAGATAGTTTAATCTGGCATACCCTAATCCTTCATGCAATTTGAGTGAGACGAAGCGAAAAACCTTGAAAACATCCGTAAACATCAGATTAATTTTGCCGATGTTCCCGCGATGTTTGATGGTGAAATGCTGATTGAGCTAGACGATGTTTTGATTGTGGTAAAGATCGCTGGTTGGGAATCGGTTTTCTCGGTTCTGGAATAGCGGTAGTAGTCTGGACAGAACCTCAAAACAATGTAATCCGAATCATTTCAGCGCCAAGAAGTAACCGTCATGAGCAGAAACGATTTGAACATGACCTCTGGTACTAACTGGGCAGCCTTAGAGTCAAGGTCAGAAGAGAATATCGACTACTCAGATATTCCACCGCTAACCGATGAATTTTTTGAAAGAGCGACTTTACGTATTCCAGCCGATCGCTCCCACAACTTAGTTCAGCTTGATCCAGATGTGAAGCAGTGGTTTGAGGCTCAAGGAGAACAGTATAAAACTTTAATTAACAACGTTTTACGCCAATATATAGAGAACAATAACACAACCCAGCACTCACCAGAGGCGTGCGTTTTAAGTGGTGGTGCATAGTATAGTGGGGGAGTTATCGGTCTTTCTCTCCTACCTGAGCAATAATTTGCCCTATATCTTGAGGCGTTGCACCTGTTGTCAGGAGGGCGCGTATTAACAGTTCAATAGAAACCGAATCGTCGCCATTTTCAGCTTTGGCAATACTAGGTTGGCTGGAGTTGATTTTCTCAGCTAACTCTGCCTGTGTCATCAATCTTTGCCGACGTTCTTTGAGATTAAGACTGAGGGCTAACTTAATGTCAATTAGGATCGATTCCTCTGGTGAAAGTTCTAAGACTTCCGGGGCTGATCCAATCTTCCAGCCTTTATCTTCTAGACGCTTCTTTTTGGAAATACCCATAACATTAGTCCTCTATAAATGAGGCATTACGAGACCTTCACCTTGCTGCAAGTGTCTGAGAATCACACCAGCCTCTATGCGTGCTTCTTGGCTAAACCGATCGAACTTTTGAAAAGTTCGATCGCCAATTTCCTACTCAACAAACAGCCGCTACACCCAACTCTGTAATCGCCGCCTCCGGGCCCACCAAAGAAATATACGGTTCTACAAAATATTTCTTAGCAGCATCCCGCGCTTGTGAAGCTGTCACCTGTGCAATTTCTTCTTGAAATTGCTGGTCAAATTGAATTCCCAATCCCAAAATTTCATACCAGCCTAAAACTTGGGCAATTTGCGAATTAGTTTGTTTTCCTAAAGCATATTGACCGAGCATTTTATTCTTGCAAGCTTGCAATTCTTCCTCGCTTAGTTCGGTGTTGGCGAGTCGATCGACTTCTGCGCGCAATCCTTCAAAAGCAGTCGCCGTATTTTCCGGCGCAGTACCCATGTACACGACAAACTGAGCCGTGTCCAAGCGCGTCGCGTAGAGCGCGGAAACGTCGTAAGCCAAGCCCCGCTTTTCGCGCAATTCCACAAACAATCGGCTCGACAAACCGTTACCCAAATAAGTATTCAGCAACTTAATCGCTGCATAGTCGGGATTTTTGACAGAGGGTGCGAGGTAGCCCAGCATAATCACTGATTGCTGCGTATCTTGCGCCGTAACGACCGATTCAGGGGAAGGTGACAGAGGGGGGACGGTTAAAGTTGGTAAAGGTGTTAAAGGCGCTTTCCAGGATCCAAAAGTTCGATCGATCAGGGCGATCGCATCTTCGGTCGATATTCTGCCGGCTACAGAAATAACTACATTATCGGGACGGAAATAGGTTTTGTGGAACTGTTCGAGCTCGTTTCTGGTGAGCTTTGACATAGTAGCTTCCGTACCCAAGGGAGAGAAAGCATAGGGGTGTTCCTGGTACATCGCGTGCCGCAATTGCTCGAAGGCGATCGCAAATGGCTGTTCTTGTTGCGATCGAATTGCCGATATAGCAATGCGGCGTTCAAGTTCGACTTCAGCTTCCGGGAAAGTCGGCGATCGCGTCAATTGCGCCGCCAACTCCAAAATCTCCTCAAAATCCGCAGAAACCGTCTTCAAACTCACTAAAAAATAGTCTGTAGTAGAGTCGGCGCTCAATCTCGCTCCCACCGATTCTACACGCTCGGCAATTTCCAGCGAAGACAGGCGATCGGTTCCCTTAGTCATTACCGCCGACAGCAAGTGACACAATCCTGCTTGTTCCGGCTGCACGTAGCGACTGCCGGCCCGCAGGAATATCCTAGCTGCAATAATATCCGCTGCTGGATTTTCTGCTGCTAAGACAACAATACCGTTGTCTAAAACCGTGCGCTGGATTTCATTTTTCATGGTTAATTTAGTTGGGAACTTGTACTGAGAGTAGCTGAAGTATTGGTAATTGAAAATGGGTAATGGGTAATTGGTAATTGGTAATTGGTAATTACTTGATTGCCATTTTTCTATTTTCCATGCGGATCTTGTAGGATGTCATACCGGGCAGGGCCTGACCCCCAACATCTAAATGTAACAACATCTATCGCGTAGGGTGTGCCACAAGCACAAAGAACCCCGGACAAATGCCGAACATCTCTCCGGTACCAAAAATATATGTATTTTCACCCGTTTACCAATTAGATTGGTTTGAGTACCACGGCTGTATAGCGTCGGGGAGAGAGATATTGTTGAGCTAGGCGCTGGAGGTCTAAGGGCCCAAATGCTTTAATCCTGGTGGGATAGCTAAGCGCTAATTCCGCAGTGGCGATCGTATTGTAATATCCGTAAAGACCGGCTAACTGTCCCGGCGTTTCGAGCGAGAAAGCAAAATCGTTGCACAGCAAACGCTTACAGCGGAGCAATTCTACCTCGGAAACTGGCTCAGACTGCAATTCCCAAAGTCGATCGCAAATCCGAGATTCCACCTGTTCAATATCTTTCGCGTCCAAGACTGCACTGATAGTAAATAAACTCGATTCCCGTTGCAGCGAGAAAGTGCTGTCGATCGCCTCTACTAATTGTAATTCTTCCCGCAGTTCCCTGACTAAACGCGAAGTCCGCCCGTGTGCGAGCAACACCGACAGCAAATCCAAGCCGCAAGCACTTTGCAATTGTTCAACTCCCGGGCCCGTCCAGGCCATCATCAGCCGCGCTTGTTCCAATCGGGGGAGACAGAGTTCCTGACGGCGAATTTCTACCACCGGCGGTTCCGCCTCTGCGGTTAATTGGGGACAATCCCACCGATCAGAAAACTGCTCGAAAGCTTTCCCCGTAATATCTCTGGCCTGTTGTTCATCAATTCCCCCGACTACCACCACCGTCATATTTTCCGGCTGATAGTGCGATCGGTGGAAACAGCGCATTTCGTGGGGAGTTCGCGACATCAGCAGCTCTTCCGTGCCCAATACTGATCGCCTATAGGGATGCCGCTGGTAAACTGTTTCCATCATGGCTTGGAAACCCAGCCAATCGGGATTGTCTTGAGCCTGACGGATTTCTTCGAGCACCACATCTCGCTCCCGATCGAATTCCTGATCCGGAATCGAAGCCCGCAGCAGCAATTCTGCCAGTGGCTGCGCTGTTTCTGCTAAATAATCAGCCGCAGCGTTGACGAAAAAATGCGCGTAGTCGTGACTTGTAGCTGCGTTGGCGACACCGCCGCGATTTTCGATTACCTGGTCAAATTCTCCAGGGGCGATCGAATCCGTCCCTTTAAATATCATGTGTTCTAGAAAATGAGCCATTCCCGACCAAGAATCCGGCTCCAGCGTAGCGCCAGCCCTCACCCACACGTCTAGGGCGACCACCGGTGTGGCCGAAATCCGCTGGTGAATTACCGTTAACCCGTTGTTGAGCTTCCAGACATTGGCTGGGAACTCTAAAGCAGTGAGCAGTTGAGACAAGCTAGTTATTCTTAAACTTTAGTTAACTTTGGCTGCAACTATGGTAGCGCTTTACAGGTATGCGATCGGGATTAATTGATACAGAAATCATTACTCATCTGCCATTAATCCTTACTCATCAGTTATTTTTTGTTTTTTGCTGTTTTTTCAAGCAGTCTCAAATAGTTACCATTTTTTTTCTCAAAAGTCAATAGGTTTCGCGGGATATTAATTAATCAGTCGGGAGAAAGAGGATGTTATCGGAATATTTCAATAAATTAAGAAATATAAGAACACTAAAGACATTGAGAGGAGAAACGACAGATGGTAGCTACCTTAGAAGATACCAAGCGCCAAGCGATCGCAACTAAATTAGCAGACATGAAAGCGCTGCAAAACCTGTTGATCGCCAACGAGGAATTGTTCATCAATTCCTGTAACGACTCCGAACTGGCTGATCGCTTCCGCCATATGCTTGAGGACGATCGCAAAAACTTGGGCGTATTAGAAACTACGATCGTGCAATACGGCATTCAAGCCGAGCCCAAAGAAAGCAGCGCAAAAATGATTGAAGAAGTTCAGAAACTCATGGAAGGTTCTGAACTCACATTGTTTGAAAAAGTCACTCAGCACGAACTGCTCAAACACAAACAAACAATGGCCGGTTTGTTAATTCACAAAGCTGCTCAAGTAGTCGGCGCTGACATCGAAGCCGCCATTACTCCCCTCAACACAGTTAACTTTGAAAACCGCGCTCACCAAGAGCAACTCAAGGGAGTTATGGAAATCTTGGGCGTGCGCGAACTGACCGGCAAAGACCCCGACCAAGGCGTTTGGGCTCGCGTGCAAGATGCAATGGCAGCAATGACCGGCATCATCGGCGGTGCAGTTACCCGCAGCAAAGATGAGATGAACATCACCGAAATCATCTCAATGGATCACCGCAAAACCGATACCCTCTTTATGGAAATCGCAAGCACCGACGATCCTCAAAAACTGCAAGAATTCTTCGGTCAACTTTACAAAGACCTCAGCGTTCACGCCGAAGCCGAAGAACAAATTGTTTACCCAGCAATTCGCAGCTACTACGGCAATACTCAAGAACTGTTCGACGAGCAAGCACAAATGAAGCAGATGCTTGCCCAAATTAAGGCTCTCAACCCCACTTCTTCTGATTTCAAAGCCCAAATCAAACAGCTCCAAACAGTGGTTCAGGATCACGTCAAAGAAGAAGAAAACGATATGTTCCCTCAAATTCGCCGCCACCTGAGCGAAGCACAAATGGAACAAATGGCTACTCAATTCAAAGCAGCCAAAAGCACGATGCAGCAAGAAATGGCTAACATGAGCTAATTCCGCAGCGAGCTAATTGTAGCTCTAGCTGAGCTCAAAACTAGCTAAACTGCAACCTATCAATCCCGCTACGTGAGTAGCGGGATTACTGTTTTGTGTAAACTCACCAATGTTCAAAAACTAATATCAAATCTGTTATAGCAATCCTTGCAGCAGTCGTAAATTTTTTACCTCACCCCAAGCCTCCCCTTGCCAAGGGGAGGGAGTAAGAAATTCACAAATGATGCGAGGATTGCTGCATCGGAATTATTCATCTATCTATTCTCGACCTCTGCGTAAATCAGCGTCAATCCCTTGTCATCTGCGGTTCAGCAATTCTTTTTTTTTGCCGCAGATGAGGGCATATCAACACAGATTAAGGCAGATTAATTGTATCAATTTCGGTTGCACCGTCCGTGATTGGTGACCCTTCGGCGAAGCTAAGTGGGCATAGGTGTTGACTGGATTTTACGCCCGACGATGCTACCGGATTTGATATAACTAAAAAAATGAATAAACCCGCCCTAGGTAACGTGGTTGTGGGGGCGGGTTTATTTAGATTGTGAGTTATAGTCAGAGATTGTGGCTGAAAGTCGCCCCCACAAAATGCGATTATTTATATCTCAACTCGCGACAAATCTATCCGTTAATCACAGATCCGCCGTTGGGATGCAAAATTTGACCAGTCATGTAAGACGAATCTTTTGAAGCTAAAAACACGAAACTGGGGGCAACTTCATCGGGTTGACCGGCGCGTCCCAATGCCGTGTCTGCACCAAATTTCTCCACTTTTTCTTCAGGAAAAGTTGCAGGAATTAGAGGGGTCCAAATCGGGCCGGGGGCGACTCCGTTGACGCGAATTCCTTTCTCAGCTAAACTTTGAGACAAAGAGCGGGTAAAGGCAACAATTGCTCCTTTTGTGGAGGAGTAATCTAGTAATTGTTGATTGCCTTTGTAGGCAGTGACAGAGGTAGTGTTGATAATTGCACTTCCCTCTTTGAGGTGTTTGAGAGCGGCTTTTGTGAGGTAAAACATTGAGAAAATGTTGGTACGGAAGGTGCGCTCTAATTGTTCGGCGGTGATGTCTTCAATGCTTTCTTGCGGATGCTGTTCGGCGGCGTTGTTGACGAGGATATCGAGGCTACCAAATTCTTTAACTGTTTGTTCTACAAGGTTTTGACAGAGGTTTTCGTCGCCGATGTCGCCGGCGATCGCAATACAGCGCCGGCCTTGTTGTTCGATCGCCTCTTTGGTTTTTTTGGCATCATCATCTTCGTTAAGATAGCTGATGACCACGTTAGCGCCTTCTTTGGCAAAGGCGATCGCCACTGCACGCCCGATACCGCTGTCTCCGCCGGTAATTAAGGCTACTTTGTCCCGCAATTTGTCGCTACCGCGATAGCCCTCCGCGAAGGACTGAGGTTGCGGGGTCATTTGCGATTCTATACCGGGTTGCTGTTCTTGATGTTGAGGCGGATTAATCTTCTGTTCGGTTGTCATAAAAAAGTCCTCTTCGTTCTACCTCCATAAATAAAGGTTTTCTGGAACTAGGGAATCGCTCTTTTTGCCGATCGTGCCCTACTACTAAAGACAGTGTGGGTGATCGAAACTGCTGCTTATAAGTGTCAAAACAGCAAAAAGCACGCCAAAAGATCATTTGACGTGCAGTTTCAACAACTTAACTGTTAATTGCTGAGTCTCGAACTAGAAACCCAACTTAACATTAAAACCACGCAGCCTTAGCATTCTGAGGAGTTAGAGGATTTGGAGGAGTTAACAGTAATTCCTCTAGACCATTCTCTACTAAAAATGATGCAATCAACGAATTCACCGAGTCTTTCAACTCGTCGAGGTTAACAAAGCTCATGGCACCTGCACTATTAGGATCGAGCAAGATATCGGCGCTGCTGGCCTGTACCAGAGCCGCCACTGAACTGCCGGGGTTAGTCAGAGGATCGACGATGTTAGAAGCAGTTACCTGGCCGCCAGTCACCTGATCGAGGCTAGAAGTAGTGAGGGTTGGTGTCGGTGCTGTCGTCGATGTTCCCGTCGGTGTTGTCGTCGATGTTCCCGTCGGTGCTGTCGTCGATGTTCCCGTCGGTGCTGTCGTCGATGTTCCCGTCGGTGCTGTCGTCGATGTTCCCGCCGGTGCTGTCGTCGATGTTCCCGTCGGTGCTGTCGTCGATGTTCCCGCCGGTGCTGTCGTCGATGTTCCCGTCGGTGCTGTCGTCGATGTTCCCGTCGGTGCTGTCGTCGATGTTCCCGTCGGTGTTCCCGTCGGTACTGGCGCCGGCGCGATCGGCGTCACAGACGCATTCGGTCCCGGCACCGTTAAAAGAACAGGGTTGGGCCCGGTCGGAATCGGGAACGGGTTGGGAACGCCCGGAGCGTTGAAAACTTCCAATAGCGAATAGTTGCCCGGAGCTAAATTGGTGAACAGGGCAATACCGTTAGCATCAGTCCTGACCAGAGGCTCGGTAGCAGGATCGTAGCGCCGGTTGTTGTTCAAATCCAAGGTGAACGGGATACCCTCCAAAGGAGGCTCGCCCGCATCTCGAATGCCGTTGCGGTTGTCGTCGCGGAACTTCTCAACTGGCTCGTTAAAGGTAAGGTTCTGAGGGATCTGGCCGTTGCCCACCAAAGCACAAGTAAACGTTTGGTTTGCGCCCAGAACGATGTCCAGTGGTTGAGTAGTTTGGAAAGAATTTGAAGGCGTGACTTCCCGGACTCGGTATATACCGGGGGTCAAATTGCCAAACTCCCAGCGGCCGAACTGATCGCTGACGCTAGTGGTTTCTCCGGCATCGAGGGCGTCGTTACCGTTGCTGTCGAGGTAGATTGTGACCCCTGCGATCGGCGTTTCAAAGCCATCGCGGTAGCCGTTGCCGTTCACATCTTGGAATTTGCACCCAGTGATCCGGCTGTTGGGGGTGTTGCCAAAGACGACGTTGGCATCTTGAGTGCTGAGGTTGAACTGCACCCGATCCGGAGTAGTAGGACTAAAACCCGCTTGCGGCAGTTCCCGAACCACATAATTGCCCGGTTCCAGGTTGGTGAAAGCACCGCGCCCGTTGGCGTCCGTTACTATCGACTGTTCCCCTGTGTCGAGGGCGCCGTTGTCGTTGGCATCCAGGTAGGCCGTGACGCCGGGAATGCCCACTTCCTGTAGAGTGTTGCCCGGTTCGTAACGACCGTTAGCGTTCTGATCGTTGTATTTGAAGATTGTGATGTTGGGGCGCGTATTCCCGACTGCACCGCTGCCTGGATTTACCGGAATCGAGGTGAAGAAGACTGCGGGTTCCGGGTTGACCGGGGGGAAGGGGGGCGGAAAGTTCGCAGAAACGACCCGCTGGCCACCTGCCACAGTTGGATCTGCCACGATGAAAGGCAGCGTTCCCTGCTGTCGCGATTCGGGCCCGGGGGCTGTGACTTCTACCGGGTTCTGGGTAGTGTTAATTGGCGGCTGGTTGGCTATGAATGTTTCAAAGGTTTCCAATACTGAGTAGCTGCCAGCTCTCAAATCTCTGAAGGTAGCCCTACCATCAGCGCCAGTGAACTGCTGCGGTTCGCCCGTGTCTGTTCGGCCGTTCCGGTTCAAATCGAGGATGAATGGGATGCCCGAGAGGGCAACTTCGCCGGAGTCTTGTATGCCGTTGGCGTTGTCGTCCCGAAATTTGAAGATCGGGATTTCGTACAGGGGAGTGTTGCCCACTTGAGCGCAAGCCCAGATTTCGCCCTGGCCGAGGTTAATGTCAAGCAGGGAGATGTTGCCGGGGGGAGTGCTTTGAGGAAAATCTCTTTCTAACGGTTCGGTACCAGGCCCGTTGGCGCGCTCTTCCCGAATCCGGTATAGTCCTGCCTGCAAACCGGTGAATCGGTACTCGCCGTTTGTATCAGTTAAGGTAGTGGGTTCCCCTGTATCTAGCTGACCGTTGTTGTTGGCATCGATATAGATTCTGACGTTTTGCATCGAGGGTTCACTCCCGTCTCGAAAGCCGTCGTTGTCTACGTCGAGGAATTTGCAGCCAATAATCTGACCACCGGGCGGGATCGGACCATTGCCGAACAACACTGTGGCATTAGTGCCCGCAAGGTTGACGACAACTGGGTTAGGAGTTGTCGGGTTCAAATTGGGTGGCGGAATTTCCCTGACTGTATAGGTGCCTGGAAGCAAGCCTGGAAATACGAAGTTTCCGGTGGCGTTTGTCAACGTCGAGGGTTCACCTGGCTCGACAGTGCCGTTGTTATTGTTGTCAATAAAGATTTGGACGTTGGAGACTGGCGGTTCGCCTGCATCTCGAATGCCGTTGAGGTTGTTGTCGCGGAATTTGGTACCCTGGATACCCGCAGGAGCGTTGCCAAAATTGATGGTTGGCGGTAGCACTACTGGGGGTAATACAGGAGTTACCTGACTAGCCTTTAATTCTGCCATGATTTTCTGTTCCTTCACACCTAAATCTACGTAAGCTACAGGCTACTGTATCACTTTGTCAATCAGCAGTTAGCTGCTGCTAGCGACTGACGATCGCTACTCAATCATACATACGTCTACGTTGCTCGAAGGTTCCTCATCTAACATCAGGCTTACTCCAGCTTTGTCGCACGAGATTATATCAGGTTTTGAATAGCTGTGGCAATTTGAGCGCAATATCTTCAAGATTTGCGCCCTGAGTTCTTCTGCCCGTGGACACTTGCTGTTTTGAGCTCGAACAACGTTAAAACTCACTGCACCTCGGTGACTTGAGCGACTATGCCACGAGGGCGATCGCACTTGGGGAATTGTCTGATAATTCCTAAAAACAGGTATGATACTGCCTCTGAATCTTGCTCCCCATATACAAGCCAGCTTTGGGCTTCCCGGAACTCTGGCTTGAGCGTTGGAGGTTGCCAACAATAGGGTATCACGCGATCGCCCTTTAACCTCTTCCTAATTTTTATCTGCGGTTTAGGATTCGGGGCGATCGAGCTTTCTGTCACCCTACATCACCGACCAATCTCTAGCATCCACCGTGCTGACCCAGTTCCCGATCGCCCCTTTAATTAATTCATTTTTATTGACAAATTCACCAATTTGTGCATTACTATCCAGACCGACATTCTGTGGCGCAAAGTTAGGAATATTGCCTAACTTCGCAAAACGTCGATCGACCAAAAAATCACTAATTCGATTAGTATCACCACCAGAACTCAAAGGGAAGCTATCTGCCCCAATATTATTGGCTGCAGGTTCGCCCGCATAGCTGCTGGCATTGGTCAGCGGGTCCCCATTCCAGAATTTAGCCGACCTACCCTCAGCATCTCCCGTCACCAAATCTCCCGTCACCACATCGATTTTGCTAGCCCGAATCTCTGCCGAGACAACAACCACCGCAGGCGGAGTCGTTAGAATGAAACCCGGCGGCGGAACTTCCCTGACAACATAACTACCTACAGGAACGTTACGGAAACTGTAATTGCCCTGAAGGTCGCTTAATGTACTCGCTTCGCCCGGATCTAAACTGCTGTTGTTGTTGAGGTCGATGTAAATCTGAGTGTTGGCGATCGGCGGTTCCCCGGGATCTAGACGGCCGTTGGCGTTAAAATCGTTAAATTTCACACCGCTGATCGTGCCCGTCACCAACACGTTACCAAAGCTGAGATTAGTGGCATTGGTGCCGTTGCCCACGGTGAGCGGAGTCGGATTGGGCGTGGTTTGTTGAAAACCGGGCTGCGGGACTTCCCTCACCACATAGGTCCCTGGAGGCAAATTGATAAAAGAGAAATTACCTTCGGGGTTTGTTACAGTCGAAGGTTCGCCCGGATCTAAGCTGCCGTTGTTGTTGAAATCAAGGTAAATCGGCCAGTTGCCAACTCTTGGTTCGGTCGGTTCGTTGACACCGTTAGCGTTGAGGTCGTTGAACTTGAAGCCGCTGATGCTGCCGGTAGGAAAATTGTTGCCGAAATTGACGCCGACAGCGTTGGTATTGCCGGTTATGTCGATCGGGCCTGGATTTTGCGTAGTCTGTACCCATCCCGGTTGCTGAACTTCCCTCACCAAATACCGGCCCGGGGAAACATTCGCAAAAGTGTAGTTGCCTTGCGGGTTTGTGATGGTGGTGGGTTCGCCCGGGTCAACGCTGCCGTTGCCGTTGAGGTCGAGGTACATTTGCCAGTTGGTCAGAGGGGGGTCTGTGGCGTCTCTGACGCTGTTGGCATTGAGGTCGTTGAACTTGACACCGCTGATGCTGCCGACAAAAAAGAGATTGCCAAAATTGATGTTGTTGACAGTGGCGTTGGAAGTAACGTTAACCGGGCCGGGGTCAGGTGTGGTTTGGATAAAACCCGGCTGCTGGACTTCTCTCACCAAATATGTCTCTGCGGGAATATTGACAAAAGCGTAATTGCCTTCAACATTTGTCAAAGTAACAGGTTCGCCGCCGTCTAGCCTGTTGTTGCGGTTGAGGTCGAGGTAAATTTGCCAGTTAGCTAGCCCTTGTTCTCCGGGATCTCGGCTGCTGTTGTTGTTAATGTCGTTGAATTTTGTGCCTGCGATCGTCCCTGCGTTGAAGTTGTTGCCAAAATTGATATTGCCAGCGTTTGTGCCGCTGGTAATCGTGATGGGTGCGGGATTTCGGGTAGTTTGGCGGAAGTTCGGCTGCTGGACTTCCCTAACTTGGTAAGTACCCGGCGGCAGGTTGGCGAAGATGTAGTTGCCTTGCGGGTTTGTGAGGGTGGAAGGTTCGTTAAATTCTGGCTGGCCGTTGTTGTTGAGGTCGAGGTAGATTTGCCAGTTGGGAATGGGAACTTCTCCGGGATCTGGGAGGCCGTTGGCGTTGAAGTCGTTGTATTTGGTGCCGCTGATGCTGCCGACTTGGAAGTTCCCGATGTTGACGTTGCCGATGTCTATTTGGCTGGCGGTTCTGGTGCTGGATTCGGACATGGTGTTGCTGGGGCCCAATGAACGCGGTTCAATGTTTTCTGTAGGGCAATCTAGCAGTTTTTTTGCCAATTGCAGCTATTTGAGAGGGATAAATTTTTTTGAGGAAAGGGAAGCAAGGAAAAGTTGCGAGTTTTGATTTAATCAGGGAACCTGGCTCTGCCTGGGAACCAGTAAATGCCCCATGCCCAATTCCCAATGCGGAAATTCCCAATTTTTTCCAGATTTGATGTACGATCGCTACCAGTTTTGCAGAGGTCGAATTCCCAATGTCCCAAAACTTGACAGCAAGCTGGAATAACGCCCGCGAGGTTCCGAGTTTGCTCTTCGGCTGGAGTTTGTGCGGTTTATTTGTAATGGGATTGATCGCCTCTACTCCTGCTGCCGCACAGCTACCTACCTCCGAACAAGGTAACATTAATAGCCCGATCGCTCAAACAGGTGCTCGCGCCCGCCCCACGCTCAAATTGGGCAGCCGCAGCTCAGAAGTAATCGAACTCCAAGCTGCTCTTAAATTATTGGGCTTTTACGCTGACACTGTAGACGGGATTTTCTCACAAAGCACCGCTAGAGCTGTGTCTCAGTTCCAGGAAGCAGCAGGTCTGCCTCCCGACGCAATAGTCGGTCAAGATACTTGGAACCGGCTGTTTCCGGAGGCTCCGAGCGCGATCGAAAACCCGAGCGACAACGCTCCTGTAACTGCCGAGAACTCAGAGATTAACCCCCAAGCGCAGCCAACCAATTTTCCCGTTTTGAGAAGACGAATGCGGGGGGCGGCAGTCAGAAATTTGCAAGAGCGGCTGCGGGCCAAGGGATTTTTGCGCGTGAGTGTTGACGGCGTTTTCGGCCCGGAAACTCAAGCTGCTGTCAAAGCGGCTCAGCGACAATATCAACTACCCGCCGATGGCATTGTCGGCCGCGCAACTTGGGAAGCTCTGCTGCGTTGACAGCAAGCGAAAAGTGCCGGGTATGCACGTTGCGGTATCGGACGCTTGTACAAATTGTTAATAATCGCTTTTGGAAGTATTTCATCACATCAAAAAGTGTCAAGTTTGGTAAACAAAGTGTTTTTATGCGCGCAGTTGGTGTTAACTTAAAAACATGAGGGGCAAAACCAAGAAGCACAAAAAACTTGGATAAAAAATTTGGAATTAGAGTATTTGTCCCGCTCGGCTCTAGTCCGCAGGCAACGCCTGAAGCGTGTAGCTTATTAGCAAAAAAAGGTTGATATTGCGATCCAGATTTGTTAGATAGCTTGAGGCTATTGGATTAATCAAAAGTGGCGATCGCACAACAGTCAAACACAGAAGTCTGAATAGACTCCGCTGATAGCTAGCTCGTCCGCAGAGTAGTTGCAAAAAAGTCCACATTAGTTGTAGTTTGCTGAAACTCAGCAGAGCTAAAAACCCACTTGAATCAACTTAATTTACAAACTTTTTAGGGTCTGGCATCCGATATGCTAGGCCCTAAAATTTTGATTTTTTTTTGAAGTAGTCATTAGTTAACTAATGACTAATGACGATTTCATTTAATTTCTTCAATTCGGGCATTCCAACCGTTACCGGTAAGCATTTGTAGCAATTCCTCAGCTTTTTCGCGTTCTCGAAAAGCACCGGCTTGCATCACCGGTCGTCCGTTGGAAAAAGAGCGAAAAGCACCGGTAACGAGGGATTGGATTTTTTGTCGATCGCCCGAACTGTTGCTCTCCACCACAACTCGATAGCGCAAACCCAAAGCCGACGGCAAATCGAATGACGGCGAATTCTCCGGGGAATCGGGCAAAGAATTCCCCCCTAAAGGTGCAGGTACATAGCCGCCCCTTCCTACAGGAATGTTGCGGCCCGGGACCGGCAATCTACCCTCGGAAGAAACCGAACTCGTCGAACTATCAAAATTGGGAGGAATCATTGGTTGCTGTACCGAAATTTCCGAAACCGATCGATAATTCGGATCGGGCAGGGGAATTGCGATCGCCCCTTGGACTACCGATGAACCAGCGGCATTCCTGGGAGAAAGCTCTTGCTGCAACTGAGCGCTTGGCGGTGTCGATCGATTTTGCACCGATCGCCTTGAAACGGGCGCAGGCGGGGGAAGTGGCGCTCTTTCAGTTCTGGGACTTAGCCGCCCGGGAGTGTAAGCCGGGAGAGAAGTGTCTGGGCCACCGATGCTGGGGGGTCGATCGGTCGTTAGCTGCAAAGCACTTCCTCCAATTGGCGGAGGGGTAAAAGTTCCCGCCACATCAACCGAGCCCGTCGTCCGGCTGCTCAATAATTGATTGCCGTAAGCTGGGATTACTTGACCTTTGGCCGCATTGTTCACATCGTACTGACCGTTGTTGCGAATAACATTGCCCCCCGGTTCGGCGGCAGTTCCCAAATCCGGCAGAGCTCTCGATATCGCCACAATTCCGTCCCGCCGGTTACTCTCGATATAATTGTTACGCAGCACAGGTCTAGCATTAGCTTGCACCACCACGCCGTCTTTATTGCGAGTAATTTTGTTACCGATTAGCAGAGGCGAAGCGTTCTGCGCTACATTCACCCCAAATCCAGTGTTTTCAAACACATTATCTCGAACTTCCGGCTGAGAACTTCCAAAAATCGTAATGCCGTTAGCTCCATTTTTCGAGAAAACATTCCCGCCAATCGTCGGCCTGGAAGTACCCACTACCGAAATGCCGTCGTGAGTGCTGCCAGAAAAAGTATTGTTGACAACCGTTGGAGAACTCGATTCGATCCACAAAGCGTAACCGCGATAGTTGGTATTTGTCACCGTCACCCCGCTGAGTCCCGCCCCGTCTGCGCCTAAAATCGTGATATTTTGACCCGCCGAAGTCGGACTGATAAAGTATCCTCCGCCTTTGATGACAATATTCTGACCGCGAGTGTTGGGATTTCCCTGAACTGTCACGCTGGGCCTGAGCATTAATGGAAATTTTTCGCCGGTTTGCTCGCTGTAAGTACCGGGCGCTAGCAAAATCGCTGTTTTGGGCGGGGCCACGCTTAAGGCGTAGGTAAGGGTTTTAAACGGAGCTTGATCGCTGCCGTTGCCTCCTGTGTCGCTGCCCCCTGTCGAGCTGACGTACAGTATGTTGATGTCGCTCTGCAGCGTCTGAGAAAGTAGCTGCACTCCCGGTATGCCGGCAGCGATAACTGACGGTTGATGGTTGCAAAGGGCGGTCATCGCAAAAACGAGCAGAAGGCAAGAACTCAAACAAGATTTTTGCGATCGCTTTTCTTTGCGCCTGGTCTGTTGTGAGTACATCAGCATAAAAAAACACAACTTATCTGTGATCCGAGTGTCGCCTCCGGTGTTTTGTGTCAGGTTTTCGCGATCGAACTTTGATTTCACCCGCCTGTTTGGGTTGTTCTCCCTTAATCTTTTGTGTTGTTCTGCTAACCTCACGGCTCTCCTCCCAAGTGTGGTATGCAGCTTAACGATTTCACTCTCATCAAGTTTGATCTATTATGCTTCGTTTTTCTCAAATTCAATAAAACTTAAAAATTTGTCTAAATTAAATCGGTTGATGCCAAAATTAAGCCGATCGCTGTACTAGAATCTATACGGCGTGGGAGAATGTAGCGGTTTGACTGGTAGGATTAATTATAATTAGGGTGGTTCTGAATGACCGACAAACAAAACAGAACTTTACCGGCACAGCCAGCCCTCTGCCGGATTTTAGATGCAAATCTAGATCGATCGCGCGAAGGGTTGAGAATTATTGAAGAATGGTGCAGGTTTGGTCTCAACAACGCCGATTTAGCAGGCGAGTGCAAGCAACTGCGTCAAGAATTGGCTGCTTGGCACGTCGCAGAACTTCGCAGTGCTAGGGATACGCCCGCTGATCCGGGTACGGAGTTGACTCACCCGCAGGAAGAGCAGCGTTCGAGCATTCAGCAGCTACTGGAGGCGAATTTCTGTAGGGTGGAAGAAGCTCTGCGGGTACTCGAAGAGTATGGCAAAATTTACGATCGGAATATGGGTGCGGCTTTTAAGCAGATGCGCTATCGGGTTTATACTCTCGAAAGCAATTTGCTGGCTTACCGGCGCTACCAGCAGTTACTTCGATCGCAGTTATACCTTGTAACTTCGCCCAGAGACAACTTGTTGGGAGTCGTGGAAGCTGCTTTGCAAGGCGGACTGACTTTGGTGCAGTACCGCGACAAAAGCTCAGACGACGGCGCAAAGCTGGCTAACGCGCGCAAGCTTTGCGAACTTTGTCACCGCTACGATGCTTTGCTGATTGTGAACGATCGCGTGGATTTTGCGATTGCAGCGGATGCTGACGGCGTACACTTAGGACAGCAAGATTTGCCTGTGGCGGAAGCGCGCAAGTTGCTCGGCCCGGGACGGATCATCGGTCGTTCTACTACGAATGGCGAGGAAATGCAGCGAGCTATTGAAGAGGGAGCCGACTACATTGGAGTTGGGCCGGTTTACTCCACTCCTACTAAACCTGATAAACAGGCTGCGGGTTTGGATTATGTGCGGTATGCTGCTGATAAGTCCTCGATTCCGTGGTTTGCGATCGGCGGAATTGATATCAACAACCTCGATGAAGTATTGAATGCCGGAGCTCAAAGGGTTGCCGCAGTACGGGCGATTATGGAAGCAGAACAGCCTACTTTAGTGACGCAGTTTTTCATCTCACAGTTGATTCGGATGGAGAATCTGAAAGCTCAGAAAGCTTTGCACGGGAAAAGCTAGGTTTATTTGCGATTTGTAGGGCGGGTTTAGCGCAGGAAGTCTGTGCATAAAATATAATTTTGTTACAAAACCCGCCCTGATAACTGATATTTTACTTATGATAAATCAAATTGCGCTGCAAGTTAACGGAGAAACCCGCAATTGTGCGATCGACACACCGTTACCAGAATTACTAAAACAATTGGGATTAAACCCCCGCTTGGTGGCTGTGGAGTACAACGGGGAAATTCTGCACAAACAATTTTGGGAAACTACACAGATGCAAGAGGGCGACATATTAGAAATTGTCACAATTGTCGGAGGAGGCTAGGCAATTTTTAGGAGTAATGTCAAATCCGTTAGCATCGGAATGGTAAATTCGAGTTCACTGTTGACGGTTGACGGTTGACGGTTGACAGTGAACAGTCAACCCTCAACCGTCAACATCATTCCGGTGTAACCGGAAATGATATAAAAACGAGAGTTTTTCCTGCTTCTCTGGTTCTTCGTAAGCACCCACAGTGCTTTCTCCGGCGAAACAAATTGCAAAAAGCTCTGCCTCCTGTAACTTTCTAATAACATAGAAAATCAGGAGGCATAGCCTCTAGATATGCGTTCCCAGGCCGAGCCTAGGAACGAGGAACTAAACTGCGACAGCTTCAGCCACTGGTTCAGCCACAGGTGCTGCTACAACAGGATAAATGCTGACTTTCTTGCGAGTTTTGCCTTTTCTTTCAAAAGTCACCACACCGTCAATCATGGCAAACAGAGTATCATCTCTGCCGATACCAACATTGTTACCGGGGTGAAATTTGGTGCCGCGCTGACGGATCAAAATGTTGCCTGCTCGGACAACTTGACCGCCGTACTTTTTGACACCCAGACGCTGGGAATTAGAGTCGCGTCCGTTACGTGTACTGCCTGTACCTTTCTTGTGGGCCATAATATCCTCAACTGTATTTACTATTTTTTATTCTGAATCAGTTTCGGCGGTTTGGGGGGTTTCCACAACTGCTGCAGTTAAGTCTCTGGCCGCCAAGACTGTACCGTTCACGCTAATCGAGTCAATCATGAAGCGAGTTGTTTCTTGACGGTGCCCTTTTTTCTTCCGAGTTTTCTTTTTCCGCTGCATCTTGTAGACGAGGACTTTGCGGCCCCGGAAATGCCGGAGAACCGTTCCTTCTACAGTGGCATTTTCTAGTAGAGGCTGGCCGATATGAACCTCGCCTTCGTGCTGGATCAGAAATACTTTGTCTATGGTGACTTTGGATTCAGCTTCAACGTGAAGCAGTTCGATGTCGTAGAAGCGGCCTGGTTCTACCCGAAATTGTTTGCCGCCGGTTTCAATGATTGCGTAAGTCATGGGATGGTGGTTGAAATTGCCGTACAGGTAGCTGATGAGTCATTGGTCATTGGTCGTTGTGGACTTTTGACTGCTGACTGCTCTCCAGCTTTTGGAATGTCTTAACCTGATCCGAGCCGGATTTAGACAGACAATCTACTATTATTGCGGATTTTTGTAGTTTTGTCAAGGTAAAAGACACTTAATCTTTTCTAATTGTTAGTTTGAAAACCGATCCAAACCCAAAAAACCCGGTTTTTTGCCGTTAATGCGGGCTGTAACGCGTCTTCTCAGGAAAAAACCCCGTTTCTGACCACCCTTGCGTAAGTCCGATTTTATTTCTTTACGGATGCTTACAGAGTTAAATGTAAATTTTCTCACATTCTCTCTTCTGAAAGGTGGCAGGTAAAAATGGCAAAGCGCATCTGGAAATTCTTAAATACTGATATCAAAGAACTGTGTTCCGCCGAAGCAGCGGAGGGAATCGGAGAAGCTGGGAAAACAGCCGCAGAATTGGCAAAAATGTTCAAAGAACAAGAGCTGGACAATAGCAACTTGCTGCTAGAGGTTTTGAACTCTCCCTTAGCTCAAGTTGTGGGAACTGGATTGCCATTTATCGGGATTGCGGCGAAAATGCTGGCGTTTTTTATCGAAAAAACTCAACAGCAGCCGACTTTAGCTGAGTGCATTTCCCTCGTCAGTCAGGCGGCTTATCTGGAAAGTTTTAAGGAGGTTATTGGACCAGATGAGAGTCTGTTAAATCGCATGGGGCAAACTCCGGTTTCCGATAAAGTTAAGCAGTTGCTTAAAAAATTGGCAGATTTAGAAGTTAACGATAAAGCAGCCAAAGAAACTGTTATTTGCTTCCGCGATTCGATGTTAGCCACGGAATTTAACCGAGTGCTGTCAGAGCGGCTGCAACAAGCCGGACTGAAGGCCGATGAAGCTCAAATTTTGACAAAGAGAGTTGCTGCTAATACTCACCGCTATTTGATCGAAGCTTGGGCAGTTTCCGGCGATTCCATGAAACATCTTGGACAGCCTTCTATCACCGAATGGCGGGAGGAACAGCAGAAATATCAAAGCATTGACAACTACCTGCAAAAACTGATAGCCTCTCTACCCCTAGAACCCGTATTTGCAGAAAATTTCTCATTCAAGGATATCTACGTCCCTCTGAAGGCAAAGGCAATTGATAAAAATGGTGCTGTTAATAAGCGTGTCGCAGCATTTGATTTAGAAAGTTGGGCAAAAAACTTGCTTGCAGATGAAAACAAACAAAATCTGGTGATGTTCGTCGAAGCTGGACCCGGACGCGGCAAGAGCGTTTTTTGTCGGATGTTTGCTGACTGGGTGCGGCAACATTTGCATCCAGTTTGGACGCCCGTGTTAATTCGACTGCGAGATATTCCCACATTGCAAAAGAGTTTTCGAGAGACGCTAAAAGATGCAGTTACTGCGGGTTTTGCTAGCGATGACGGCTGGTTGATGGATCGAAACACACGATATTTGTTTTTCTTGGATGGCTTTGACGAGTTGGTGATGGAGGGGAGAAGTAGCGGCGGTTTAGAGCAATTTCTCAAGCAAGTAGGACAATTTCAGCGGGACTGCGAGCAGAATTCGGAAATGAGACACCGGGTTTTGATTACTGGCCGAACTTTAGCTTTGCAAGGGATTGAAAGGCAAATGCCAGATAACCTGGAGCGAGTCAAAATTGAGGTGATGGATAACCGACTACAGCAACAGTGGTTAAGCAAGTGGAAAGCCCAATTTGGTGCGGCAAAAACCTCAGCTTTTAAGCATTTTTTGCAACATCAAAGCTGTCCACAAAATGTAAAATCAGAACTGTCGCGAGAACCGCTATTGCTTTATCTCTTAGCGGCGATGCACCGGGACGAAACCTTGAAAATTGAGGATTTTCAAGGAACTAACAGCACTCAAGCAAAAATTTTGATTTACAACAAAACTGTGAAGTGGGTACTCACGGAACAGCGGTCTGAAAAGCTCAATCGCGATTTGACAGAATTGGAAACAGAGGATTTGCGGCGCATCCTTACAGAAGCCGCGTTGTGCGTGGTGCAGTCGGGAGGGGAATGCGCTCCTGTAGCGATGATTGAAAAACGATTGAAAGCACATGACTCAGCTAAAGAATTTCTTGAGGAAGCACAAAAACGGATTGATGATCCTCTGAGAAATGCTTTGGCGGTTTTTTATCTTCAGCAAGGCAGCAAAGAAGGTTCTGTGGAGTTTGTACACAAGAGTTTTGGTGAATTTCTGTGTGCGGAACGATTGAAACAAAGTCTGGAAGAGTGGACGGAACCAGGAAACAAACGTAGAGGATTTAATATTCAAGACTCTCAGATGGACGGGGAGATTTATGATTTGTTGGGTTATGGGCCGCTGACGCGAGAAATTGTGGAATATTTGATGGGGTTGTTAACAACTCCGGCTGTTGCAGGGGAAGAAAGTTTGTTTCGCCCTGTGGAGTTATTCCAGCGTCTGGAGGGTTTTTATGTGCGGTGGTGCGAGGGGGAATTTATTGATGCGCCGCCGGAAAATTTGCCTCAAAAGAAGATGCGCCTACTGCGAGAGCAATTGAGAACCTCAACCTTGGGACAGCGACAAATAGATATTTATGCTGGTTTGAATGCGATGATTTTGCTGTTGGAGTTGCACCGTTACGGTCAGGAGACACCTGAATTCAAAGACAAAATAATGTTTTATCCTTGCGGGAAACCTAATGCTGAAGGTAAACTTGACGATCCCAGTCGGTTGTTGCGTCTCATAGGTTATAGCTGGTGTGTTGGGGGTTCTGGCTTTCGCCAAACAGTTGGGAGCTTCCTCAGTGGCGCAAACCTCAGTGGCGCAAACCTCTGCCACGCAAACCTCAGCCGCGCAGACCTCAACGGCGCAGAACTCAGCGATGCATACCTCATTGACGCAGACCTCAGCGGCGCAGAACTCAGCGGCGCAAACCTCAGCGACGCAAACCTCAGCGGCGCAAACCTCAGCGGCGCAAACCTCAGCGGCGCAAACCTCAGCGGCGCAAAGCTTTTCGGCGCAAACCTCAGCGGCGTAAACCTCAGCGGCGCAAACCTCAGCGACGCAAACCTCAGCGGCGCATACCTCAGCGACGCATACCTCAGTGGCGCAGACCTCAGTGGCGCAAACCTCAGCGACGCAGACCTCAGCGACGCAGACCTCAGCGACGCAAACCTCAGCGACGCAAACCTCAGCGGCGCATACCTCAGCGGCGCATACCTCAGCGGCGCAAAGCTTTTCGGTGCAAACCTCAGCGGCGCAGACCTCAGCGGCGCAGACCTCAGCGGCGCATACCTCGGTGATCGCACTTTTGGCGATGTCGAAGGGGATGAAAATACAAACTGGGAGAAGGTTCGAGGTTTGGATACAGCCGTTAATGTTCCAGAAGCGTTAAGGCGACAGCTAGGAATGCAGTAGAAACCTTTTTCCAGGCTGGGCGTATCATTTTTATGAACAGGCGACGCCGGCCTGTTCCACAAAGAGTGAATTTTCTTGTGGGGTCGGCTCTCCTAGTCCGCGCCCGAAAGGCCGATCGACATACGAAGGTCGATCGACCTTATTTTATCCAAAAGGTCGATCGAACTGGCTTCAAGCCGTCGCAGAACATTTGCGCGATCGTAACAATTCCAAAGCTTGCTGTTTCACCCTACCTTCCATCACCTCTTTTTGCAAAGTAATAAAAGCCTCAAAATCTTCTAAACCGTACTTAGTCATCTGCAACTGCTGTCGCAACAGTTCTTCGGCCTCAACCGTTAAGTAACCTGTTGCCAAAGCTTTTCGGACAATTTTACTGATTAAAGTCATAGTAGATTTACCCTGAATACACCTACGTTAAAACACTGAAGTTTTGTCACCCGACTAACTCAGCTTTTAGTTTGTTTCATAATTACCCCTCAAATAGGTTAAATCTACCTTAAGGTCTATGTAAATAAAGTTGTTTTTGATACATCCCTGAAAGTTTAGCGCTTTTAAATGTAGAACTCGATTAAATTGGTAGATTTGGTTTTTGTCAGACGAGATTATCCTTCCCCTACGTTAAATCTATCTTAAGGCATATTTTAACATAGCGATTTGTGACATGGGAAATTGTATGGATTTTAAATGTAGAGTGCGATTAAATTGGTATTTTTAGTTTCTGTCTAACAACAACCGCCATTCTCTGACAGCAAAGGGAGGAACCAGCAATTCTGTTTCTTTTTGATTTTTCACGGGCAAATTCAACAGCAAAGGTCGATTACTTTCTAATTGTGTAATTATTGATTTGAAATCGTATTCTCCGACATTAATTGGCAAACCCGAATCGTTCCAAATATCATTAGCATTGCCAATTTCGCGCTTGCCCGCAGCAACTTTCAGCGGAACCGGGTGCTGCAATTCTGTTCCGGGAAATCCTACTAATCTCAGATTTAAAGACTTTACTACTCCCGACTTGACTCGCTTGTACAAAACAACTTGCCATGCTTTGTCATCTGTATCACGCAGGCTTTGTACGGATCGGAACATTACTGTCTCGGCAGTTTCTGGATATTTGTGAATCGAGGCGAAAGCGGGCGGGTTGACAGCTAAGATTAGTGACAAGCACAAGCTAATTACAGTTAAAGCCTTGAAAAGGGAAGGTTTTGTACTGAGATTGTTCATAGGATGACCAAAATATCGCTTGTTACCCAAAAGTTTAATAGATAAAAAAGTAGGGTACGTCGCACGCACCCTACTACTCATTTTAAACCTAGATGAATCTAACTGCCTGCTTAGGCGGGAAGAGCATAAAAAGCAACCCCCTCATCCCGGAAATCTGACCTCTGCTGTACGAGTCGCCGCTGGTTTGGGTCGGCGGTGAAAAAGTGTGTAATATTTTGCGGATTTTCCCGTTCCCTCGCCAGGTTGGTAAAACGAAAGACGGGTATCGCACCCGAAACTGCCGTGTTATATGAATTGAAAGCCTCCCCCTCAGCACGGAACTGGGGTAAATTGTCGCGAATAAACTGTATGTCAGTAGGTTTATTCGTATAGAAATAGGTTCCTGATGCCGTATTGAAGAAGCGTTGAACCTTTGCGTTACCGTTGGCTGGAGCGATAAATTCATCGCCTTCACTCTGGTAACGAAAAGGGTTGTTTAGTCGGTCATTTTTCTCTGTCGGGTCTGTGGTATAAAAATGCCCTCCAGCCACCATGTCAAAGAAACGCCGGACGGGAAGATTGCCTGTTAGAGGGTCGCCACTACCGCCTCCGATGATGTTGCCTTGTGCATCTAAAGTCGCACCTGTTACGGGGTCTTTCAAGGCGACATTGCCACTGGGAGTTGAAACCTCTAATGTGAAAGGCTGAGGAAGTTGTGTTACCGTATCATAGCTAGTCACGCGGACTACATAGTCCACACCAGGCACACTTCTAAGCGGGTTAGAAGCACCATTGAAGTATTCGGTCTCGATACCCGGTATTTCTGAGTCTAGTACGCTGTTGCCGCTGCCGCTATCATCATCCTGAGCAACAAGAAGACCCGTATCAGCGACATTCGCACCCCTGCTGCCTTTGGGTACCTGAAAGACTTGCACATAAGGGTCGAAGTCAGTGTTCAGATCTTTAAAAAGCTCGATTGATATTGGCTGATTAACTAACTCTACCTCTAAGAGGTAATCTTTAGCGCGAGTTGTTATACCAGGAGGATCGAACGGTACGGGAGTTGGGATATTCTTGTCAGTTGCAGTTAGCCGATTTGTCAGTTGAATTGATGCCATTTAAGCTGTCCTCTTAACTTTTCTGGTAGTAGGTGCTATAAAATCCTGCTCTCTACATTTATAAAATACTCAAGATCGATAAGCCACCTAACGGCTATTAGTAGTTTTATTAGGTATTTTTCTGAAACCTACACCAAATTAAAATTATCGGTTTTAATTTAATTAAGAATACTTAGCGGGAATTAAACAAAATTTATCTTTAAAATATTGAATGAGATCCTAAAAATGCCATTCTACCGTTTGTATGGGGGCTTGCGGAAAGCCTGAAACTTTGATTATATAGTTAGCGCTTGAAAACGATCCTAATTGTTATTATAAAATTAGTCCGCCTATCTACTCAATTTCGTATATTATACAGAAAGTTTCGGTATAGCTCGTAGTTATACCTATGAGGTAGCTACCACAGAATTACTTTGTCTATGCGTAAGTCCTGTGGGAGTATAATGGTAAGCTGCGATCGCTAAGTAATACCATTTCTCCAAAATCCTACAATAATCGAGTTGACGGGGTGTTTACTTATTATGAATCTACATGACACACAGCGAAATAAACCTTTACAAATACCAGCACAGAAGTTTATAGAAGCTGAGGCTGGATGGAATCTCCCACAGTTATATGCAGACTTGACAGCGGCGAAGCAAGAATATGCCACCAGTAGAAAGCAGCGACTCACCCCTTTAGAAAAAACGTACTTGCGAGGATTGCTTTGCAATTATAGTCCGTCGGAAATTGCCGTCGAACTCCATCGTGAATGCACGGGTATTAGAGTAGATTTATCAAGAGGGCTGTATCGCTACATAGAAGTTTTGACGCTGCAACACCCCAAAGACTGGAAAGAAATCCCAAGTATGCTAGAAAGATGTGGTTATAAACAAAAGAGTAGCGGAGAAACATTGCATTCTACATTGATAAATTCTGCCCAAGCTCCCCAATCTCCCATCGAAAATCCAACTGAATGGGGGCTGGGGGTAGATACGTCTATTTTCTACGGGCGTACAACAGAACTTGGTAACTTAAGGCAATGGATTTTACAGGAAAACTCTCGCTTAGTTGCTATATTGGGTATGGGTGGCATTGGCAAAACTGCTTTAGCCTCTAAGCTAATAAATATGATTAAATACCAGTTTGAGTGCGGGATTTGGCTCAACCTCAGTCATGCACCTCTCTTGGCATATACTCTGGTAAATTTAATCGAATGTTTATCCGATCAACCGCTAAGCGATTTAGAGAAATTGCGGTTAGTTATCCACTCTAAAAAAAACTTTTTTCAAGCGCCGCTTGAATTTTTCCGGGACAGTCTAATTGCTTCCACAAATGCAATATAACCGACAATCATCGCTGAGGCTATCCAGCGCCTGATTCACTGTTTACAAAAGCATCGATGCTTGATAATTTTAGATGGGTGGGAAGCTGTTTTCAGCGCTGGGCAGTTAACAGGAAACTATCGAAAAGGGTATGAAGCATATGGGGAACTTCTGAAACAATTAGGAGAATTGCAGCATCAAAGTTGCTTAGTGTTGACTAGCTGTGAAAAACCTAAAGAAATTGCAGCGTTAGAAGGTGAAAATCAATCTGTACGGTCATTAAAATTGGGTAGTTTGGGACAAGCGGCAGTGGAAATATTTAAAAATAAGGGTTTGTCTGAAGAAGGTCAATACTCAGAATTAATAGAAGCTTACAGTGGCAATCCTTTAGCGTTAAAAATAGTAACAACAACTATTAATGATATGTTTGGCGGAAGCATTGCTAACTTTTTAAGAAATGGGCCGTTGCTGGGAGATTATAGCGATACGTTTTCTCGGCAGTTTCATCGCTTATCAGCATTAGAAATTCAGTTAGTACACAGTATGACGAAAGAAGTCAAGCCTGTTGGGTGTGAAAATTTGTACTCAAATATTCAGCAAGATCGGGATTCAGAATTGCTGAAGGCGCTGGAATCGCTTTTAAGGCGATCGCTAATTGAAACAGTCCAAGCCGAAAGTGAAACTCTGTTCGCGCTTCAACCTGCGGTAAAGAAATATCTGATGTCTGTGGCAAGATTGCCTAAGCTATAAATAATCTACCAAGGTTCTATTTCCAATCGGTTTCGGCTTGGGATAGCACGTAAGCTGAAACATCGATAATTTGTTGTTCAGATAAACGATCTTTGTAAGCGGGCATAATACCTTTGCCGTTGATTACTAAGTTGGAAATGTTGGCGATGGAATCCATACCGTATTTTTTTAAAGCTTTTTGTTTCAAGTTTTTGCCGCGCCTGATAATGTTGCTGCCGTTGATGTGACAGCCTGCACAGTTGGCGCTGAAGACTTCGGCTGCCGTTGTGGGATTTGTAGCTGTATCTGCGAGGGCGATTTGGGAATTAGTGGCGATTTCTACAAATGCCAGTGTCAGTATCAATAGAAAGGCGGTGAGAATTTTTTTTAAGTTCTTTAGCGAAATCATTTATTTGAAATTTGAAAAATAGTGCTGAATTTAATGATATCACTAAATACGCATTTTGGGGTTAACTCAGCCATTCATTCTTCCCAATCGAATGTGCGGGAAACTGCTTTTTTCCAAAAGCGATATTTTTGTTCGCGAAGTGCGATCGGCATTTTTGGTTCCCAAGTACAATCCACAGCCCAATTGTCCCGCAATTCGGCTAGCTGACTCCAAAAACCCACCGCCAAACCGGCCGCATAAGCAGCACCGAGTGCAGTAGTTTCTGCTACCACAGGTCGCACCACAGGCACTCCCAAAACATCACTCTGAAACTGCATCAGCGTGTGATTTCCCACCATTCCTCCGTCTACTTTTAAAGACAAAAGCTGCACACCCGAATCCTGATTCATCGCATCCAATACTTCTCGCGTTTGCCAGGCTGTAGCTTCCAATACTGCGCGGGCAATGTGTGCCTTAGTCGCGTAGCGAGTTAAACCTGCAATTACTCCCCGGGCACTGTCTTTCCAATAGGGCGCGTAGAGTCCAGAAAAAGCCGGGACAACGTAAACTCCGCCACTGTCTTCGACTGTATTTGCTAATGTTTCTACTTCCGCAGATGTGTTGATGATGCCCAAATTGTCCCGCAGCCACTGCACTAGAGCTCCGGCGATCGCAATACTGCCTTCCAAAGCATACACAGCGGGCGATTCCCCCATCTGGTAGGCGACTGTTGTCAGCAACCCGTTTTTTGAAGGGACGATCGCCTCACCAGTATTCAGCAGCATAAAACAGCCCGTACCGTAAGTATTTTTTGCCTCCCCGGGACTGAAACAAGTTTGCCCGACGAGAGCGGCCTGCTGATCGCCCAAAGCAGCAGCAATTGGAACACCTGCAAGCAATCCTTTTGCAGTTCCAAAAACTTGACTCGAAGGGCGAATTTCTGGCAGCATCTGGCGGGGAATTGCCATTATTTCCAAAGTTTCGGCATCCCAATCGAGGGTTTGCAAATCCATCAGCATCGTGCGGCTGGCGTTGGTAACATCGGTAATGTGCGCGCCGCCAGTCAGGTGCCAAATCAGAAAAGTATCCACATTGCCAAAAATAGCATCTCCTTGATTTGCAGCTTCCCGCAATCCTGGAATATTGTCCAGCATCCACTTAATTTTCGGCCCGCTGAAATAAGTAGCCAGCGGCAAACCGCATCGTTTTTGAAATCGATCTTTGCCCTCAACTTCAGCTAATTGATCGCAAATAAAGCGAGTGCGGGTATCTTGCCAAACAATCGCATTGCCGTAAGGCTTGCCAGTTTTTCTGTCCCAAACAATTGCAGTTTCGCGCTGGTTCGTAATACCGAGGGCAGCAATATCTTTCGGGTCGATATTGCCGATTTCGAGGGCATTTTTAATCACGCTTTGGGTGCGGTGCCAAATTTCCTCGGGATTGTGCTCAACCCATCCTGGTTGGGGATAGATTTGCTGGTGTTCTTGTTGGTTGCTGCATATTATCTGTCCCAGGCGATCGAATATGATAAATCTGGTACTGGTGGTTCCTTGGTCGATCGCTGCTACGTATTTTTTTGCCAATTGTCTAAAACCTTTTTAGTAATGAGCTATTTAAGGTATATGATACTATGTAAAACACAACCTAATCTCAAAAACTTTAGCTTAGGGAACTCCATAAGTTGAAACTGGCAGATTTGCTGAGGCTCGATCGCACAATTAAGGTTATTGGCTTTGACGACGCTCCGTTTTCTCGCACAAGCGGCAGTCTAGTGTCGATCGCGGGCATAGTCTGCGGGGGAACTCGATTTGAAGGAATGGTGTGGGGACAAGTTTTCCCAGACGGATTAGATGCCACGGATGCTATTTCTGGGCTACTCCTCGGAGGCAAATTTCTGCCGCAATTGCATCTGGTTTTGCTAGACGGAATTGCTTTCGGCGGCTTCAATATTATTGACCTTCCCGAGTTAGCATCGCGGCTGCAAATTCCTTGCGTTGCTGTCATGCGCCGCCAACCAGATTTAGCTGCTGTTGAAAAAGCGCTCCGCCATTTACCCGACTCGGAATACCGTTTAGAATTGTTGCGTCGCGCCGGGAAAATTCACGCTTTTGAACCTTTCTTTTTTCAAGTGTGCGGCGAACAACCCGAAGTAATTGCGCTGGTCCTTCAGCGTTTGACAGACACTGGGAAAGTTCCTGAAGCTTTGCGTTTGGCTCATTTGATTGGTGCGGCGGTAATTACTGGAGTTAGCGGCAGTTCTGCTTGAATTATTATTAAGAACGGGCAAGATGCCCGTTCCACAAAGAGTAAATTTTCTGGTGGGGTGGGCATCTTGCCCGCCCATGAAAGGCTTATTGTAAATGATGTTATTTGATAAGTTTGTACCTACCTACTTACTTACACAATTTCGCCGTCAATTTCACCGAATTCGATTTGAGTTCCCAACGCCAAAGTCAGGGTAGTTTCAGGTTCTACCATTTTTATATCGCCTTGTATGTCTGTAGCCCACCAAGCGCGATCGCACAAATTGGTCAATCCTAACGAAAGCTCGTTTCTCGATCGAGAAGTGACTATAGCTACAAGACCGTTAGAGGCTGCGGCTGTTAAACTCGGTATGTCAGAGTTGAATAGTTGAGTTCCCGCACTCAGAGGAATAACTCGACTGCCTAATTTCAGAGAAAGTTGGCTGCTGGTAAAAGAATTTACTGCGGGCTGATCAGATATAAAGGTAGGCGGAATATTTGCTGGTGTTGGGGCTGGCAAGTCAGAGTTTCCTACTGTAATTGTACAGTTGCCGATTTTCTTTTGGTCGCCCGATCGCAAATAACTCACCGCCCCGCTATCAAGATTCTCGCAAACAATTTGACCTGCTTCCAATTGAAACCGCATCGCCAAGGGCGAAACATTAGGAATGCAGATAATCGACAAATTTTCATCACTGCCAAAAGTGATCGGTTCCGAACCCAGAGTGAGAGTGCGATTTGCTCCGGTATCGTAACTAATTACCAGCCAAGCTTTGTTGAACAAAGTTTCGGCTACAACTAGCATAATTCCAATCCAAAAACCGATCGCAGCACAGCCAGCTAAGCGGCCCGCGGTACCGGATAAATTGTAAGCAAACAGAATAAACAAACAGCCGCCCAAAACTCCTCCAACACCGCCGCCTCCCAGGCCGCGAAGCGCTCCCAAATTAGGAATCCGCTGTGCAAGTCCAAGTCCTAACAAACTGCCAGCTATTCCCCAGCAAATTACTCGCAATAATTCGTTGTCTCCGTCGCCAATTCCGCTGTAAATACCTTCGGCGATCGCCCCAGAAATGGCTCCTGCTATTAAACCAAACAATCCGCCATTTTTTAAAGCCTGTGTAATTTGAGGCTTGCCTTTGATATAGTAATAATAGCCGAACATAATAGCAGTAGCAATTCCACCGCCTACCAATCCAAACCAGCGAGCTGTGGACAATACACTGTCAAAAACAGATTCCGAACCAGTGAGCCCCTGCATGAAAGGTTCGGTGATTAGATTGCCGGCGAAACCGCCGACAGCACCGCTAATGCCAAACTGTAAAGCTTTTTTAAGGGCTGAGAGATTTCTTTTCACGGCGCACCAGATTAAAAGTGAGAGTCAAATCTAGCTACAAGAAAGAAAGTCACGATTTCCGATGATATGAATATCTTGCACCACGATCGAGAACAGGCAAGATGCCTGTTCCACAAAGAGTGAGTTTTCTTGTGGGGAATAGGGGTTGGGCCCCAGAGCCCGCCCGTCCAAGACTTATTGAGAATGGTGCAAGATGTGAGACGATCGCACATCTCCCCTGTCTCCCCGCTGTCTCCCCCATCTCCCGCTTCCCTCCCTCTCAGGGCCAAGCCTTTGAACCTCGCGCCCTCGCCCGTCCCCACTCTCTCGCGAGGCATAGATCGCCTGCAACCCTTGCTGCGAGGTAATTTTAAATACTTTTTTTCGGTGAAATTTTAATTTCTCAGACCCAAGCGAGGGCCCAAATATGAAAAGGAATGTTACAAACTATTACAGTAACACTCAGAATGTGAACATAATGCCTCAAAATACTTGCGAGAGGTAGTTGTGTTAGAGAAGCAATATCCTTACTAACTGCCCGACAGTCACTCGATCGCCACTAAGTGGCCTGCTGCAATCTCGATCGTAAATTAAAGATCGCATCAGTCATTTGTGGTATTGTAAGCGACAGGCTTAGTGCGAGCACTCACAACCGCACCGGCGTGAAGAACGAGCGCCGTTAAGCACCGAAGGCAGTCACCCGCCAACAACTTCAACAGTTGCTGAGTGTGGAAAGTCCAGCCTTCCCGGTCAAAGCTCCTGCCTGAGCAGGAAAGATACGGGACGCAAGCCCCCGCCTTCGCTAGCCCAGCGCAGAGCAGTTCATATAGCAAAATATCCAGCGGGTACACACAAGATGAGTATCGTCACCAAATCAATCGTCAACGCAGACGCCGAAGCTCGCTACTTGAGCCCAGGTGAATTAGATCGGATCAAGAGCTTCGTCACCTCTGGTGAACGCCGCGTCCGCATCGCCCAAATTTTGAGCGAATCCCGCGAACGCATCGTCAAGCAAGCAGGCGACCAACTTTTCCAAAAGCGCCCTGATATTGTTTCTCCCGGCGGCAACGCTTACGGCGAAGAAATGACCGCAACTTGCTTGCGCGACATGGATTACTACCTGCGTTTGATCACCTACGGAATCGTAGCTGGCGACATTACTCCGATCGAAGAAATCGGTATTGTCGGCGTCCGCGAAATGTACAAATCTCTCGGCACCCCGATTGAAGGCGTCGCCGAAGGCATTCGCGCTATGAAAAGTGCAGCAAGTTCGCTGCTGTCTGGAGAAGACGCTTCCGAAGCTTCCTCTTACTTCGACTACGTTATCGGTGCGATGCAGTAAGGAATTTCGATTTTAGGTTTTCGATTTTAGATTAAAAAATTGGGGGTTGCCGGCAACAAGTTAAAAGCTTTTGCAAATAACCAGCCAGTTAAAAATCTCAAATCCCAAATCCCAAATTCCAAATTCTAGCTCCAAAATTGGACTGACTCAGCCACTTTCTAGGAAACAAGACAACCATGCAAGACGCAATTACCGCCGTTATCAATTCCTCTGACGTTCAAGGTAAGTACCTCGACATCAGCGCTCTAGACAAGCTCAAGAACTACTTTGCTTCTGGCGAACTGCGCGTCCGCGCCGCTACAGCCATCAGCGCCAATGCAGCCACAATTGTCAAAGAAGCAGTTGCTAAGTCTCTGTTGTACTCTGACGTAACTCGTCCCGGCGGCAATATGTACACCACTCGTCGTTATGCAGCTTGCATCCGCGACTTGGACTACTACCTCCGCTACGCCACCTACGCTATGTTGGCTGGCGACCCTTCCATCCTCGATGAGCGCGTGCTCAACGGTTTGAAAGAAACCTACAACTCCTTGGGCGTGCCCATCGGTTCTACCGTACAAGCAATCCAAGCAATGAAAGAAGTCACCGCTGGTTTGGTCGGTTCTGACGCTGGTAAAGAAATGGGCGTCTATTTCGACTACATCTGCTCTGGCTTGAGCTAAGACTCAGGAAGAAGGAAGAAGGAAGAAGGAAGAAGGAAGAAGAAATAACACTTATTTCTTGCCTCTTTTAACTTTTAACTTTGGACTTGTTACCTTTGGCTTTGAAAAGAGGTCAGGGAAGTTGAGAGTGATTGCTAGACCGTCAAAGGCTTGTCGAGAAAGCCCGACGAGTTTTAACGAGCTAGTTTTGACTCGTAACTCCCTGCCTTCAATCTTTAAAAAATCCATCTAAAAATCTGTAAACCTACTCAGGAGTTAGTTTCCCATGAGAATGTTTAAGGTGACTGCTTGCGTCCCCAGTCAAACTCGCATCCGCACTCAGCGCGAATTGCAAAATACCTATTTTACTAAGCTCGTTCCCTACGACAACTGGTTCCGGGAACAGCAAAGAATTATGAAAATGGGCGGCAGAATTATTAAAGTGCAACTGGCTACCGGTAAGCCCGGAGCTAATACAGGTTTACTTTAAGAGCCGAAGCTGGATTAGTAGAGGGGTAAGAGGTCGCGATGACCTCTTTTTTGTTGTTATAGCAGAAGAAAGAATGAAAAAGGGAAATTAAATAAAATTAATGGTTTTAGAAATTGAAAACGTCCTAATCACTTTGGCGGTTGCTATAAATCTTTAGGCTTTTTTCCTCTCCATTTTTCTGCTTATTGTGAATAAGTTAGGTTAATTTACTCGGATTTGATGGCTCTGATATGCCAGAATTTCCAATTTTCATGTGAATCAATGATTCTAAAACCTAGTCTCTCAATCAAGCTGAGGAATTCTTGCAGATTTTTGAAATGTGAAGTTACTTCGTAAATCCAAAGCTGTCCATCGAGTTTAAGAGTACGGGCTGCTTCTCGGATGTAATCAGCACTGTTTAAGCCCATGAGCGATAAATTAAACATGGCAACGTCTAAACAGCTATCTTCCAAGGGGACTTGAGCTACATCGCATTCGATGACATTATCATTGATGGCAATGAAATCATAGTTGTGAAATGTGTGTTTATCGGCTAAGGCTTTAGAAATCAGTGCTTCACCACAACCAAAATCCCCTACAACTAGACCAGAGCGCTTTTGAAGCCATTTAATAGATTCTTGATAGGGAAGAACAGACCATGTTTTTCTGGCTTCTTGATAGAGTGTGTGGTATTGCATCCACTCTTCGGGATTATTCTGTAAGCGTTCATAGTTGGTGTGACTATAGCTAGTATTCCAACGAGCATTCATGCGGCTAAAGTCACCATAGTTAATATTACGGCGCTGAACATCGGCGGGATCTGCGTCTGAAAGAGGGACAAAGATTCTGGGGCGAACGATTGGCTTTTGCTCACCAGTTTTTAAGCGTTCTAGCCATTGGCGTAGATCGCGGAATGCTTGAGATTCTGTTCGCAGTTGTCCATCAGGCATCACACCATCAACGGCAGCATCGGCAACTGTCTGTTTGTTTTGCAGTCTCGCTAATCGCCCTTCATCCCAACTCCAATGTTCGCCGTCATCTAAACCATAGGTAACGGGCATAAGAATTGTGAGCGTATCATGGACTTGACCTTGACGATTTAACCGCCCTTCTAGCTGCTCAAGTTCGGCACTTGTCCAAGGTGGAATATTCAAAATCAGCCGATCGCACACTTTTTGAAATCCATCAACACCTGTAGCCATTGCACTGCTAGCAATTAGAACATCGATTGAGCCGTTAATAAAATCGTTGCGTCCACTTTTATCGCCACCCATATGAAAACCTACTGTCCATCCTGCGCCTTTAATTGCTGCTGTTAGCTGATCGACTATGCCCTCAACGTAATGAGTGTAAACAATAGTTTTTGGGCGAAGTTCATTCAGAATCGCTGGAATCCTTGCACTGGTGAGAATCTGTTCCATTTTGATGATGGAAGTCCCCTCTTCCCGAATCTTGTCAACTAGGTGAGTACAGTCAACGGGAATTGTGAATTTATTGATTTTAATTTTGGGCTTGACTTTAGAACGGATGCCCACAGTTGCAAATGCTTGATGCAGACGCATACAGTTGTTGAGTGTGGCTTTTTCGCCAAGATCCTTACGTTCAACGCCTGTCACTAATTCAACCAAGCTTTTACCTTCTTTGAGATTGTTGATCACAGGTGTTGCGCTCATGCCAAGCACATGAAGATTAGGATTTTTCTCGGTTGCATTGGTGATTAGCGCGAGAACCATCTGCCGACGTTTGGATGGATCGTCATTGCGGTGTTTGCAGCGATGAATCTCGTCAACAATAATTAGATCAATTTGATAGCGGTCTAGTAGTTGCCGAATATCAGCAGGGGTTGAGGGCTGCTGAAACATTTCATGGTTCAAAATAATGTAATGATGTCCACTCTCAATATCGATCCAATGAGGGTTAAACTTTTTGGTTGTCACGAGACTATCTGGAAATACTTCTTTGATTTCTGTATGCCAGTTGGGAATCGTGTCTAGTGGACAAATAATAATGGTGAGATGAGCGTCAATAATTCGACTGCTGAGAATCCCGCCAATGGTTTTACCCGTTCCAGTTAAGGAGAGGTTTAACATTCGCTGTTGATTGCGAAGCCTCACCGCTGATAGCTTTTGCATTAAGTTTGGCGGTGTAATTTTGCCATTGATGCGAAATCCCCAGCCTGTGGGAATCTGCATATTCTGGGCTTGGGTATATTCATCGAGAAACTGATCTCGCACCTGACGACCATAACCTTCTTCAGTAAAAGCTTCTACGCTTTCAACGGCAGATTCATCTTCAAATACTTCTGCCCAAATTCGATTACGTCTAGAAGCGATAAAGAAATCAATAGCTTCTTTATCGGCTGACGCAACTATTTGACTGTTCAAAAATTCTAGACTTTTCTGGACTTTGATTCTTGGTAGTTCACTAGGTTCTTCACTTTGTACTGAAGAGTCACTGCTAGTTTCAAAACCTTGAGTTGTTTGAGATGAATTCGCAGCATCAACAACTTGCAATTCATCATCAGCTTTGAGATTATCATCTGAGTTGCTGTCAGCACCAGAGGTTTTGACTTCTTTACCCTGAATCAAATCTCGTAGTTTTTGCCCTGAGAGTTTGCCCTTGATAATGTCTTTAACAATTTTGAGACCTTCAGCATTTTGCGTACCTAAAGCACCTGATTGCTCAAATATTTTATACAATTCAGCTTGAGTTAGGTTGGGGATGTATCCTTCTAAACTTGCTACAAATTGACGAATTGCTTCCAGACTCCAACCAAAACAACGAGCGCATCCACTATTTCCACGACTCCAAGCAGATTTAGTAATAACACCTATCCTAGTTTTCCATTCATATCCATCAATAGGACATTTAAACCATATTTCTTTTTGAGAGCCTTTAGTTACCTTGTCAGGAGATAGACCTAATGCATTATTTTTCTCGTAGTCCCAATACTGGCTAACATAATCAGGATACAGAGAAATTAATGATGTGGTTTTAGTGGCAATGAATCCTCTACAAGCTGGACAACCGCTATTTCCTTTTTTCCAACATGATTTAATTTGAGAAAGAGATGATACCCATTCATGTCCATCAATAGGACATTTAAACCAAGCTTCTTTTCCCGAGCCAGTTGTGAGCTTCATAGGATCTATTTTTAGCTCATCATTTGCTTTATAAAACCAATAGTTAGCAATCTCATCAGGAAATTCAAGAGCTATCGGTTCTCTACGGCTCCATTCACCTCGTTTACGCTCAGCAGTGCCATTACAAACTCGGCAACCAGTATTATCCTTTGACCACTGCTGCTTTACTGTCGAAACAATGCTTGATTGCCACACATTGCCATCATGGGGACATTTAAACCATGCTCTCTTATTGCTGCTGAGAGTTGTTTCTGATGGGTTAAGACCTAGCCGATCATTTTTCTCGTAGTCCCAATACTTGGAAATCAGTTCAGAATACTCTTCAATTAGAGTCGGCTGTTTCTCGGGTTTTTTCTTTTTCCCAGCACATTTAGGACATCCACTAGACCCTCTCTGCCAACTTGTACTAATATCGTTTGGTTTTTTCTGCCATGAATGTCCATCAATTGGGCATTTAAACCAAGGAGATAGACTTCCTGTTCCTGTACCCACATCTGCAGGACTGAGGTCTCCGTTTTTTTCATAGTCCCACAATTCAGCAACACGTTCTGGATAGACTACAATTAAGCTTTTACCTAGCTGTTCTTGTCTCTTTTTCTCTTTTTGAGCTTGTTCTTGAGTTTCAGCTTCTGCCTGTTGTTTTTGTTTTTTTTCTATTAAATAATCCCGAAAGGCACGATTTTTTGATAGAATTTGACCCACTCTCTGTTTACTTATCTTATACTGAGTTCCAATATGTTGATAGGAGAAGCCTTGTTTGTATAGTTCGAGCATTGCATTACTCTCTGCTTCTTTTTTTTGTTCTATTTCTATCAAATAATTACGAAAGTCACGATTATTTGATAGAAGTTGACGCACTCTGTTTTGACTTATCTTATACTGAGTTCCAATATCTTGATAGGAGAAGCCTTGTTTGTATAGTTCGAGCATTGCATTACTCTCTGCTTCCCTCTTACTTTTTAATTCCTCATAAAGCTTTTGATCCCTCTCTTGTACATATTCTGCTAGTTTTTTTCCTAGGTGATTAAGGTGTATTTCATTGTTTTGCTTTTCAGTTAAACCTATCTCCTCAAGAGTCCTAAGATCTCTAAATATTTTTGTTCTGAGGTAATTTGGGGCATGAGTAACTAAAATTTCAGGTATATCGGACAGTATCCATACTCCCTTATCGATTCGTAGTGGATACTCACCCATTACCTTAAGAAGGTAAATCTCTCTCTCACTCAGTTTTTCTAACAAGAGGTGAATATCTGACATATTGCACTTGTATTACGAACGCTAATGGACAGTTTAACTTGTCTGAAAAAAATGTGCTAACATCTAAGCTAGATTATTCACCAATCGGTGAAATCCTTATTGTAGCTACACCTCAAAAAACAGTCTGTTTTTTTGACACATTACCAGATTTGTTGCTCAGGATGACATAATTTCGTTACATTGCGTAAGTCCTATTCTTCCTTCTTCTATAAAATCCTATGGCTGCTGACATTCGACGCTTCATTCCCTTTTTTGACCCCAGCGCGTCTCAATGGGCCGCTGAGGCCCGGTGGCTGAGGTGGCTGACTTTTCTGTGGCTGTTTGTAGGGCTGACAGCATTGTTTTCGGCTTCCTATCCCATTGCAAATTATGAATTTGGAGACGGCCTTTATTATTTTAAACGACAGCTAATCGCAGTGGCGATCGGGCTGGCCGGCTTTAACTTGATGGTGTACTCCCCACTGCGCTACATCATGAAAACATCTCAGTTAGGCGTTTTATTGCTGCTGGGATTGCTCTGGTTGACCTTAGTTCCGGGAGTGGGAACCACAATCAACGGGGCGACCCGCTGGATATCTCTGGGCCCGGTTCCGATTATTCAACCTTCTGAGTTGATCAAGCCGTTTTTTGTTCTCCAAAGCGCCCGCATTTTCGGCAACTGGTCCCGGTTGACGAATAAAGTTCGCTTAACTTGGCTGTTAATTTTCGGTGCAATGCTGTTGGGAATTTTGTTGCAGCCGAATTTAAGTACCACGGCTTTGTGCGGGATGACTTTGTGGTTGGTGGCTTTGGCTGCGGGCTTGCCTTACTTGCAGTTGGGCGCAACGGCTATGGGGGGAATGCTTTTAGCCGTTTTAAGTATTAGTTTTAGGGAATACCAGCGTCGCCGGATTATGTCTTTCCTCAATCCTTGGGCTGATCCGATGCAAGACGGCTATCAGTTGATTCAAAGTCTCCTGGCTGTGGGTTCTGGGGGCATTTGGGGTGTGGGTTTGGGGATGTCGCAGCAAAAGCTATTTTATTTGCCGATTCAGTACAGCGATTTTATTTTTGCTGTGTTTGCTGAGGAGTTTGGTTTGGTGGGAGGTTTCTCGCTGTTGCTGATGTTGGCAGCTTACTCTACTGTGGCGTTGAGGGTAGCGATGAAGGCTCGAAATAGTGAGAGTCAGTTGGTGGCGATTGGGGTGATGGTGGTGATGGTGGGACAGTCGCTGCTGAATATTGGGGTGGCGACGGGGGTTTTGCCGACTACGGGTTTGCCGCTGCCGTTTTTTAGTTATGGGGGTTCTTCGATGTTGGCAAGTTTGTTGTTGTCGGGGTTGCTGATTCGGGTGGCGAGGGAGAGTTCTGAGGCTGATGTGGTTTCTTTAAAGGGCCTTCGTGGAAAGCCGGGAAAGCCGAAGTTGCGATCGAACAACGCAACTACACAAACTGAATAATTTGTCAATAGTAAACAAACCCGATTAACTGGTTCCCAGGCTCTGCCTGGGAACCAATCCCCAGAGGCTCTGCCTCGATTCTTGCTGGGGCAAATTGGAGGAGGAGCCTCCCGATCTGCCTGGTAAGGCAGATCCGGGGAACGAGTAATAGCAAATAAAAACTAACGATCGACTATTTCCGCCCGTCACCTTTATTGGGCGGTTCTTCTTGTTGTTCTTGAGGTTTAGCTGTGATGTCAGTTAATTCTTTTTTGTCTGGTTGCGGTGTTTCTTGAGTTGAGTTAGCCATTGAGTTTTCCCCTAAATAGATGCACTGCTTAATTATATCTTTTCCAACTGCAAAGGTATAGCTGTAGATTGGGAGAGGAAGAGCCAGACAAACAATTCTCATGCACAGAGATTTGATAGCTCATACTGGAAGACTTTATGTAAATGCAAAAAAGTGTAAATGCAAATTGCTGTCGGTTCTACACTGCTTGAGGGTTGCAGCCAAACAAATCCGATGTGGACGCAAAAACATCTTTGTTAAGAATTAAATGCCGATCGCCATCTCGACTGATTAACCCTTGCTGCTGCAATTTTCCCAGCATTCGAGTTACTGTTACCCGCGTCGTGCAAATCGCATTAGCAATATCTTGATGTGTCAAGCGGATATTCAAACGAGTTCCCTCAACCACAGGCTGACCGAATTCCTGTTGCAATAATAGCAGTAGCTGATACAAACGGTCATCTACTCGCCGCTGTCCGGCGATCGCTAAAATTGCTTCCATTTGCCGCAGTCGTCGTACCATTTGAGGCAGCAACTCGTGAGCCAATTGAGGAGAAGCTTCGATTTCCACCATAGAATACCACATCAAATAAATATCTGATGTCGCCGTAGCTCGGTAAGTCTGCAAGCTTGTCAACCACAAACCGAAGCACATCGAAGGCCCAACCCAACCCAAAAGTCCTTCTTCCCCGGTTGGATAAAGCGTGCTCAGTTGTGCTAGACCTTGACAGACTCGCCAAAGACCGTGCGACATCATAGGAATGGTTTCCCCCTTAGCATAAAAATGCAAGTTTCGGCTCGCTCCTGTGTTATGCTGGATTTCCGCTAAAAGTGCTTTGGATGTTAATGGCATATCCGTTATTTCCAGCTAAAAAACACTGGTCTGAGACCTACGCCTCTCACTCTAGCCGGCCAAGGTAAAGATTTGGTAATCGTCTGGTTAGCGCCAAGATAAGCTTTAGTTGTTAGTGAGTAGTTGTTAGTCATTAGTCATGAGTTGTTAGTTGTTTTAAAAGGACTGATAACCGGGTAGATAATGGAAAATAAATGCAGTCGTTATTGCGGGCATATTAAATAAATATTTAAGTGGAAGAATCAATCAGCCTATTTGTTAATAAATAGTTAGTCGATCGAGGTTTTATAGAAAACAGAGGCGAGTTCTGAAGTTCGATCGCACTCCCAGGCCCGCCGAGTCAACTGCTGCTATCTTCTGCCACAACCTTCAAGAACTTCTAAAATAGTTCAAGAAGGTATCAAAAGACAAAGTAAGGTTTTTCATGGCCGATCAATTAATTCGCGCTACAGCCGCAGAGGGCGGAATTCGCGCTGTAGCCGTCATTTCCACCCGCCTTACCGAAGAAGCAAGACAGCGGCACAAGCTCTCCTACGTGGCTACAGCGGCCCTCGGGCGCACGATGTCGGCAGGGCTGTTACTTGCCTCCAGCATGAAGCGGCCCGAATCGAGAGTCAACATTCGCATCAAAGGAGATGGGCCGCTGGGCGGGCTTCTGATTGATGCGGGACTCGATGGAACAGTTCGAGGTTATGTGGACAATCCCGAAGTGGAACTGCCACCCAATGCTAAAGGCAAACTCGATGTGGGCGGGGCCATAGGGGACGGTTATTTGTACGTGGTGCGGGACGTTGGATACGGTTTCCCTTACTCAAGTACGGTAGAATTGGTTTCCGGCGAAATTGGCGACGATCTGACTCACTATTTGGCAACCTCGGAGCAGACGCCTTCGGCTCTGGTTTTGGGGGTGTTTGTGGGGGCGGGCGGGGTACAAGCGTCTGGGGGTGTGCTGTTGCAGGTTCTGCCGAAGGCGGCAACGGACGAAAAATTGGTGCAAACTTTAGAATCTAGAGTTGCTGAATTGTCGGGCTTTACGCCACTGCTGCTATCGGGCAAAACGCTGCACCAGATTCTCGAAGAGTTACTGGGAGATATGGGCCTGGAAATTTTCCCGGAAACTCAGATGGTGCGGTTTCACTGCGGCTGTTCGTTCGATCGAGTTTTGGGAGCTTTGAAAATGTTGGGCGAAGCGGAACTCCAAGACATGATTGAAAAAGATGGGGGGGCTGAGGCTACCTGCCATTTCTGCAACGAGGTTTACAAAGCTAACAGCGACCAACTTGCAGAACTGATCGGCGATTTGCGCTCGAAATCCGGTTCTTGAGACAATAATGTGTAATTGGCAATAATGAGTGCGAGTCGGGATGAAGGCCTTGACCAATTGCCAATTACCCATTATCAATTACCTAATCACAAAATTTTGATTTTTGTGGTTTGGCGATCGTCTCTTGTAGTCTTTCGCCTGCTGGAGTATTTAAAAGTGATGAATACATTCTATAGAGCAGTCAATAGCAGCGATCGCTGTTTTGAAATAATTAAGACAGGCTGGTTGTTGTTTGTGGTGAGGATATGAGTCAAGATCGCAAAACACCAGGCCGTTGGTCTGCATCAGAATCCTTGGAGTCAACAAAGGATACTTCGTCGCTGGTGCGGTTACCAGCAAGGAAAAACCGGGCTGAACGACTTAAAGAGCTCCGAGAGCTGGTTACTTCGGGAAAACTGCCGGGAGGGCATTTGGAACTACGGCCGAATTTGTCTGGGGAAAACTCGCAGCCGCCCGGGCCACACAAGTTGTGGCGGAGCTGGTCGAATAAGTGGCAGTTTTGGCTGGCGGTGAGTTTGCTGCTGTCGGTGGGTATGGGGTTTGTGGCAATTGCGTCTTTGCTCAACCTGACCTCGCAGTCGAATTGCTCAAAGATTTTTTGGCCGACGGCTTCTGCTAACGATCGCTTTTTTTGCGCTCAAGAAGCAGCAAGCAAGCGGACGGCAGATGATTTGCTGTTGGCGATCGAATTAGTGAATGCTTTGCCACAAGACCATCCGCTGCGGCCGAGAATTAACGGTCAAATCGCTCGGTGGTCGGAAGATATGCTCAGGCTGGGAAATGCTAGTTTCCAAGAAGGAAAGCTGGAGCAGGCGATTGCGATCGCTCGCAAGGTTCCTCAAAACGTTCCTGCTTACCCGACGGTGGAAAAGCAGATTGAAAAGTGGCAGTCGATATGGAGCGATGCAGAGAAAATTTACCGCACGGCCGAAGACCACTTGCGTAAGGAAGAGTGGACGCTGGCTTTCCGCCAAGCTACTTTGCTTTTGGATTTGGGAAATACTTTCTGGGAATCGACTAAGTACGAGGAATTGACTAAGCTAATTCAGGCGACTCGGACTGAGGGCAATAAGTTGGTCAAAGCCCGGAATACAGCCTCGGAGGGAGGTCTCGACAATCTGGTGACGGGGATTAAGCTGGCTCAGGGAATTGGTCAGAAGAGTTATTTGTATCAAGCTGCCAATAAGGCGATCGCGGAATTTAGCAAGAAAATTCTGGAAATCGCCCAAAAACGCTTGCAGGTGGGGGATTGGGAGCAGGCGATCGCGATCGCTAACAAAATTCCCGACACTGCAAATTTAAGGGAGCAAGTTGAGGATTTTAACCAGTTGGCGAATGCTACTTCTCAGGCTTTGACTGGCTCTGTTGAGGGTTTCTCCAAGGCGATCGAGATTGCTCAAAAGTTGAAGTCCGGCCGCCCTTTATACAAACAAGCTCAAGATTTAGTCGGCCGCTGGCAGCAAGAAAGGGCTGATGTGAAAGTTTTGGATTTGGCAAGCAGGCTGGCGGCGCCGGGTGGGGTAAATGATTTGAGGGCTGCGATCGCGCAATTACAAACAGTCCCGGAATCAAATCCCCGCTCTGAGGAAGCTCGCAGTCAAATTAGCAGCTTGAGTCGTCAAATCGAGCTGCTGGAAGATAGTCCGTATTTGCAAAGAGCGAACGATTTGGCGAGTATGGGCGATCCGAATGCTCTAGAAGCGGCCGTTGCTCAAGCTTCTCGGATTGCTAGAGGTAGGGCGCTTTACGTGGAAGCTCAAACCAAAATTCAAGCTTGGCTTGATAGGAGACAGCGGCTTCAAGACCAGCCGTTTTTGGATAGAGCTCAGCAGCTAGCGGCGGGCGGCAATTTGGCGGGCGCAATTGAGATGGCCCGCCGGATTAGATCGGGACGGGTGCTTTATGAGGAAGCTCGATCGAACATTCGGACTTGGGAGGCTCAATTTCTGGGCGAGCAAGGTTTGCAGAACGCCCGTCAGGCCGCCCGAGCGGGGACTGCGGAGGCTCTGCAAACGGCTATTGCGCTGGCCCTTGAGGTGCCTGAGTCGAGTTCGCTCCGGTGGCAGGCGAGTGAGGCGATTGATGAGTGGAGCCAGCGGATTTTGGCGCTTGGTGTGGAACAGTCGTCGTCGGATCTGGCTGGGGCGATCGCGACTTTGAAAAAAATTCCCTCGGGTACTCGGGCTTTTGAGCAAGCTCGATCGCAAATCCAAGTTTGGGAAGAGTCGCTGAATCTTCCCGATGCTGAATCTCCCCCTCCCGAACCCCCGGAAACTGAGCCACCTAGCAGGTCTCCAAGTCGGTAAATTTGAGGGTTATAAGCTGCTACTCAATATCTTTACTTATCTGTATTAGGGAACCAAAAGTGAAAAGGCCCAAGCAAGTGATCCAAGACTGGGTTTCTGCTTATAACGCTCGTGACCCTTACGCCCCGATCGAGCTTTATCACGAGGATGCACAGAACCATCAAGTTGCCTTTGGCGATCCTCTAAACGGGCGTGAGGCATTGCTTGAGAGTTTTGTTACCTTCTTCCCAGCCTTTCGAGACAATTACACGCACGTTGAGAATCTGTTTGAGGATGGCGAGTGGGCGATCGTCGAGTGGACTGGTGGCGGCACATCTCTAGGTGAGTTTGGTGGCAACCTACCAACTGGCAAAAGTTTTACGCTGAAGGCTGTGGCTTCTTTCAGGTTGTTGATGGCAAAATCCATTTTCAACGCGGTTACATAGACAAGCACACTTGGTTCATGCAGCTTGGGTTACCGATATCATAAGCTTCCAGTTGTGCAACTGTACTATTATTTTGCATCAAGTCTTTGCTGACTAAAACCTGCGTTGCAGGTAGATACTACCGAAAAAAGGTGCTTTTTCCCGATGCTTGCAATCCCCTTAAAAGGACTAATTCCAGAGCCTAAACATCCGCCGGATTGAGGTGCATCATGACCCAAGTGGTGTAAGTGCCGATCGGACTCCAAAGTATGTAAGGCAGCAATAACAGGGCGGCCGGCTCCGAAACTGGCAACACAGTTAAAGCTAGGATTACGCTTAAAATAGCGCCCGTTCCGCCGATTATTGTGCCGACTTTTAGGCTCCTAACTTTGCACATAACCGAGGTGTAAGACATAGTTACTATTTCTAAAAGCAGGTACAAACCCATTCTCAGCCAAGTCTCCTGAGTTCCCGGTTCTTTTTCCCAAACAATCACTGCTGACCAAGTTGCACAAATAAAAATTACTGTCCAAATTAGGGGAATTGCTCTTTCAAATACTAGCCATCTCGGACGCCGCAAGCGGTTGAACCATTGGATGTCGCTGGGCGGGATTATGTTAGCAGCTAGTGCTACTATCAAGGCGACGCCTCCAATTACCATCCAGGATTTAATCATTTTTTTACCTTGGGCGAGGTTGACAGGTTCAATTCAGCAGATATTATCTCTAATTTTAGCGATCGCGCAATCAGTCCCCAGTTATATTAGGTTGGGCTGAGTCGGGAAACCCAACATCAGTTGAAAAGTAATTTAGACTTCTGGGAAACCTCAATTTATTCTCTTCAATTGTCCTTCATAATATAAAAAACTTGACTCTTGCTCCCTCCCCTTGACCAGGGGAGGGTTCGCGGGGGCTTTTCAGTAAATTTGAGCAGTAAATTTGACAAAAAGTCTCTTAGTCTTTCACAAAAATCGGCGACTAGCCAAGCCGATGATGCTGTTCTAATTCTAAACTAGAGTCATTCTCTTTTTTGGGAACCAGAAGCGTATTTTCGCTGCTCGGTTGCAACACGGCTTTAATCACTTGGAGAAAACGGTTAGGCTTTTTAGCTTGACCATTGAGAGTGCGGCGGTCTTGCACTTTTTTAGAAAGGTGCCGCATCACAGATAAATCGAGTTCATCTATGAAATGGTCGGCTATACGTTCTCCCATTAAATCAATAGCTTCAGCATACTGATCGGTCAGCGTTTCTATGGCATCGTATGCTTCGTCAGCAACTTGACTTGCTACTGTTTTATTGTGGTCGCCTGGTGTCTGGGAATGGCTGCGGCGTCGATCTAAAAGACTTTGGTAGTCAGCAATGCTCATTCCCAAATTGTAAAGATGGTGGTGAGCGTGATCCATCAAATCTACTTCACTGGGATAGAAGAAACCGCGAGTGCTGTTGATGCCGTGCAGTTTTGCCCAACGCCGCAGAGTTGTCTCCTCTTGCAGTTGGTATCGCTCCAACATTTGAGCTGTGTTCAGCTCTACTTCTGGCGTAACTTTGAAATCGCTCATCGGTAAATCCTCGCTGGTGAGTAAATAAATAAAATTGAAACTTAGAATCTGTGATTTGCGTACAGTCTGAAAATGACGATCAATCCTGTGACGGCATTGAGGGAAGTATTGCGGGCATTTGCTAGCCGTCGATCGTGCGATCGTTGGATCGATTCAGAGGATTTCAGGGTAGCGTAGTTTTGGGCTTTGTCTCGATCGCATCCGGGAGCAAGCACACAGGGTTAATAATATAGCTGATTTAAGGTTTTAACAACCGTTAAAAATAGTAAAGTTTGATTGTTGGGCTTGAATTATTAGTAATGTTGAGCTATAATATTCTCAATTACCGTGCAATTAGTAATTTTAGTAGTTGCAAACGAGATTCTTAGTATGCCTGTATACGATTATTTTTGTCCCAAAAACAACCAGCAGTTAGAAGTTTCCCACAGCATGAACCTGGAAGTTTCGACTTGGGGCCAACTGTGCGAGTTAGCTAAGTGCGAACCCGGGGACACTCCGGCAGATGCTCCGGTACGCCGACTGCTGAGCGCTCCGAGGTTGATGAAGCCGACATCCGACACCGATTATAAAAATTCGGGTTTCAGCAAGTACGTGAAGCGGGATGAAGGGGTTTATGAAAATGTCACGGCTAAGGATGGTGAAAGCCGTATTGTCAATCGAGATGGCAAGCCGATTAAAGACTGAGAATCCACAATAATCAAGTTTTCAGTTGAGTCAATTACAGATATTGGGTAGGGACACGGCACTGCCGTGTCCTGTATTTCATCGGATTGACAACTGCTATATTATTTAGATTATATTATTCCGATGCAGACCCAAACAAAACGCTCCACCGGACATAATATTATTAGCCAAACCAATCTTTCATTTTTTGTTTTGCTTGTTCTTTAGTATCAGCATTAATGTATACTGACACAGTAGCTATTGCCGCCAGCAAGACTCCCAAATCGTCGGTAAATCCGATACCGGCTAATATATCGGGAATGGCATCGACAGGAGATATAAAATACGTCAAAGCTCCAACTACAACTCCTTTTGCCCAAGCAGGCACGTTTGGGTTTTCAGCCGTATAGTAGAGAATCAAAGCTTTTTCAACTACTTCTCTTCCTGCGGTTAAAGCAAAGTTTTTAATTTTAGTCCAAAAACTTTCATCTGAATAGTTAATTTTGGGGTTGCTGAGGTTTGTTGTGGTTCCTTTTCGGTCGATTAAATCGAGAGGAATGCCCTTATTTTTGAGCTGGGAAACAGCAGAATTGAAGGAGGCTGATGCCTGATTTTTATTGGGCGCGGCTTCTCGTATTTGTTTCATGTCTGCGATGAATTCCTGCATGGCTTGGATTTGTAAGTCGGAAACCGCCAGCAGTTTTTTTGCGGATTGGATCGCCTCGCTTTCTCCGGGATGCAGCGTCTTATTTGCCCCAGCAATGTTAATTAAAAAATACATGACTCCCAAACGCAGCGGTTCTTCTGACTGGCTGAGTGTTTGCAAACAGTCGCTGAGTGATGGAGGACGGGCTGTGTAGGATTGGATTTGAGTCTTTGCAGAGTCAGAAAATTTGTCTAAATTTATGGTTTTAAACAACAAATCTAGTTCGTCAATATCAACGGAACCATCGGCGGCTGCGATCGCAAACAAAGAACCATAAAAAGCTAAAAGTTCGCTTTCTGAGGAGGTGGCAAAAATATCTCTCTCGGACACGATGCTACTCGGATTGATAACGATGCTTTGCATTTTCTCACAAAACTCCGCTCGAAATGATTTCGGCACCTGCATTCAAGGGCTGCGGAAACCGGCAATAATTTTAGAGAGTATGACACAAGGGAGAATTTTTTATGAAAGTTGCGATCGTCGGCTGCGGCTATGTGGGTACTGCGACAGCCAAACATTTACGCGGCAAATCTGATTGTACCGTGACGGCGACAACTACCACGGCGACGCGAGTAGTTGAGTTGGAGGGTGTCGCGCAGCGGGTAGCCGTGCTCAAGGGAAATGACAAAGATGCAATGACGGCCATACTGCAAGAACAAGATGCTGTTATGCTGTGCGTCGGTGCTCCAAATCCTCATGCTTATCGGGAAAGTTATTTAGATACTGCGACAACTTTAGTATCGGTTTTACAGCAGATACCGACAGTAAAGCAGGTTATTTATACGGGTACTTATTCTGTGTATGGCGATCGCCAAGGTGAATTGGTAAATGAAGATTCTCCCGTAGCGCCTGCTAATCCCAACAGTGAAATTCTCGCAGAAACAGAACGGGTTTTATTAGCAGCAACGAGTCCAAATCTTCAAGTCTGCATTCTCCGTTTGGGAGGAATTTATGGGCCAGGGCGAGAATTAGTTAAAATTTTTGGACGTTGGGCTGGGAACACTCGTCCCGGTGCGGGGGAAGATTCTACTAATTGGGTGCATCGAGATGATGTTGTTGGGGGGTTAACTTTTGCTTTGGAAAATCGATTGCAGGGAATCTATAATTTAGTCGGGGATGTGTCGCTATCCAGTCGCGAATTACTCGATCGCATTTTTGAAACTCACAATTTGCCGCCAGCTTCTTGGGATGGAAGTCCTAGTGTGCGGCCTTATAATGCGAGGGTGTCGAATCAAAAGATTAAAGCGGCTGGTTATCAATTTGTTCATCCTGAGATTAGGGAGTTTTAGTTGGGCGATCGCTCTTTTTTTGACTGCCGATGTAGGCCGATAGACGCGGAGGAACGCCGATAAAGAAAGAGCGAGCGCTAGATTAAATAATTATCTCGATAACGTTCCTCTGCCATTTGTCGTGCTTCAACTTCATTCCATTGCTGGATAGGTCGTAAAGTTTCTACAGTTGTCAATTCATCGGGAATTGGTGTACCTATTATTTGATTGATTACTTCTGCTATTACCCGACAACAGCTTTGTGGCCAACAGACTACTTGCTCCTCAGCAAATCTAATGACTATCCATCCTTTTTCTAAAAAGAGTTGATGGCGCTGATTTTCTTGGACAAGCACTTCGTAATTTTTAGGCTCACCGGTTTCATAGTTATAAGGTTTGTCTATTGTTATATCAATACGTAAATTTGTTAATTTATCAAAATAAGAAATTTCTATACAGTAACGTTGATAGGAGTGGGCTTTTTGGATAATTAAATTGTTATAAATCTTATCGGGAAATAATTGCTGTAAGTTATTATAAAATTTACTTTCAAGCCACTGAGACTTTGTACTGACAATTATACCTTCAGGAGGGATTGTTTTTATGATAATGTCTTTAATTATCTGATAGCGATACTGTTTTATTTTTTCAGGTTTTTGGGATTTTGCTATCTGCCGTTTATGCTGAATCTCACGCTTTTGCCATTCTGCTAACAAATCTTTATTATCGCGCATTTGTTGCTTGTATTGATTAAGTGTTCGTAAGTAAGACATTTGTTGTTGCCAGAAGTTCAAGGCAGTAACAAAAATCCCCCCTAGAGAAATATAGACAGTGATGATAATATTTCTACTGGCAATTAGAGAAATAGTTGCAAAAGGAATAATTAATGGGAGAGATTTATAAAAAAACAAAAATACATCAATTGGTTGGGGCTTATAACTAGGAGGTAAAGGTTTTGGTTCACTAAATTTCCATGTAAATGGAACTGCATCCAGAGCTTGAATAACAGGGTCTGGCATGAGGATAATAGGATATTGATTCATGTTTTTTAGTGGTTGTATTATTAAACTATAATACTCAACTATTTTCACGAGATATTCCGCTCGGCAAAGGCAAACGATTTTCTACTAACAAGGTGGGCATTTGCCCACCTCACCAAATTATCCCATAATCCCACCAAAAAAGTCGATCGTCTCTTTCAACGCTTTCACAAACACATCAATCTCCTCGCGAGTATTGTAAAAATACAAACTCGCTCTGGCAGTAGATGAAACGTTCAAATAGCGGTGCAAAGCTTGCGTGCAGTGATGCCCGGAACGAATCGCGACTCCCTCCTGGTCTAACATGGTAGACAAGTCTTGAGGGTGAATTTCTCCCGCAGTAAATGCCGCCAAAGCTGCCCTACCTTCGCCGTTACTGTCTGGTTGTGGCCCGTAAATTTTGATTTCGGGAATTTGCCGCAATTGTTGGAACATATAAGCAGTCAATTCAGCTTCGCAAGCGTGAATCTTATCCATGCCAATGTTACTAAGATAATCGATTGCTGCACCAAGGGCGATCGCCTCTCCGATTGCAGGCGTGCCGGCCTCAAATTTGTGCGGCAAATCGGCATAGGTGGAATAATCGAGGAACACGTCAGCAATCATCTCACCGCCGCCGAAAAACGGAGGCATTTCTCTTAGCAAGTCCAGCTTACCGTACAGAAAACCGATGCCAGTCGGAGCGCACATTTTGTGGCCGGAAGCAACCAGCCAATCGCAATCTATTGCTTGCACATCTACTATCATGTGCGGCACGCTTTGACAAGCATCAATTAAAACTTTTGCGCCGAAACGGTGAGCAATCTCGCAGATTTCTTTAACAGGACTAATGCAGCCTAAAGTATTAGAAACGTGAACGGTAGACACCAATTTAGTTCTATGGGAAATCAGCGTTTTAAACTGTTCCAAATCAAACTCGTTAGTTTCCGTTAACTCGACAAACTTCAGCACCGCACCGGTTCTTTGAGCCATCATTTGCCACGGCACGAGATTGCTGTGGTGTTCCATTACCGACAGGATAATTTCATCTCCGGCTTGCAGATTGCTCAAACCCCAAGAATAAGCAACCAAATTAATCGCTTCGGTGGCGTTGCGAGTGTAAACAATTTCTTGCCGCGACGCGGCATTCACAAACGCCGCAACTTTGTCTCTAGCACCTTCGTAAGCATCAGTCGCTTTGGCGCTGAGAGTGTGAGCGCCGCGGTGCACGTTTGCATTGTATTGTCCGTAGTAATCGCGCCAAGCGTTGAGCACGGCTAGGGGTTTTTGAGAAGTAGCTGCATTGTCTAGATAAATTAGCGGTTTACCGTTGACTTTTTCATTCAAAATTGGGAAGTCGCCGCGAACTTTTGATGCAAGTGTTTTTTCTTGAATAAGTGTCATAAATTTCAGAAGTTAGTATGGTTGCTGATTATGGGCGGGCTATTCGCCCACCCCACAAGAATATTTATTGTTGTGGCACAGGCTTCGACGCTGTTGCTGATTATGGGCGGGCTATTGGCCCACCCCACAAGAATATTTATTGTTGTGGCACAGGCTTCGACGCTGTTGCTGATTCTTTTATCCTTGGATAGCCATGCAGGTAGAAAGCATTTTCGCCACGCCAATAATTGGCAACTGATTGAGAATTTCGGCTGCAAAAGCATCAATCAGCAAATAGCGGCTTCTTTCTAAATCCAAACCGCGACTTTGCAAGTAGAAAAGCTCATCATCTTCTAACTGGCTGACAGTTGCACCGTGGGAACATTTAACGTTGTCGGCCACAATTTCTAACTGCGGTTTGGTATCTACACGAGCTCTCGGCGACAGCAACAAATTCCGGCTCAACTGTCCGGCATCTGTCAATTGTGCGGCTTTGCGAACGAAAACTTTGCCGTTAAATACAGCGCGAGCTTTGTTACCGATAATGCACTTGTGCAATTGGCGGCTTGTACCGTGGGGGTGATTGAAATCGATTAAACTGTGAGTGTCAGATAACTGTTCCCCAAAGGCTACGGTTAAGCCATTTAGAGTTGTTTCAGTGGCTTCGCCACGCTGAAATACTTCTAAATTGTGCCGCGATATTTTGCCTCCCAAGCTGATAGCATGGCAAGTGTAACGGCTATTACGAGATTGCTCGATCGCACTTGTGCCGATATGAACAACCTCCCCACCTTCCCGCTGCAGCCGAACGTGATTCACAGTGGCGTTTTCGCCGACAACAACATCGGTTACAGCATTAGTAAATGCAGCGACATTACCGATAGTTGCGTAATCCTCAACCAGCGTGACATTGCTTCCAGGCTCAGCTATGACCAAGCAGTGCGGCTGGGACATCGTGGGAGATGCACCAGGCGCTGTCAGGAACAGCAAGTGAATCGGAAGGTCGATCGACATATTGGCCGGCACGAACACCACCGCAGAATCAGCCAAACCCGCAGTATTCAGCGCTGTAAACACCTCGGTTTGCTGTCTGTGCTTGCTCAAAACATCGCTGATGCGCCCTTGATATTTTTCGGGTACATTGGATAGATTACCTGCGTAAAAGTCGATCCTCTTCGAGGGCTCCGCTAACGGCAAATTCGGAAAAACCGACGACTCCACCGTTGACAAATCCGGCGCATAAAAACCGTTGACAAATACCAATCTTAAGGGTAAATCATCCCGATTTTTCACGGGCATAATGATATCAGCCAGCTTAACTTTTGACTGATTGCTCTGCGGTATATGAAAAGGAATTTGCAACACCGACGACAAATCAGTAAAGCGCCATTCTTCATCCCTCACCGTCGGAAAACTCGAAGAAAGCACGTATTGCGTCGCCGCCTCCCGCAAATCCTGCAACCCGTAAGCCGGAGTTTTGCTATTAGCAGCCTCCAACTTGCTGCACTGATTCACCAAATCAGTCAAAAACATTTCCCTACTAGCAACTTGCGTATTCATCATCGCGCGCCTACTCCTGCTGCTTCCTCTTCCCCAACCCAGTCATAACCGCGCTCTTCCAATTCCAGCGCCAACTCTTTCGGGCCAGTCGTGATAATTCGGCCACCTTCCATGACGTGAATAAAATCAGGAATAATGTAATTCAGCAACCGCTGATAGTGAGTAATCACCAACATCGAATTTCCAGCATTTGACAACTGATTCACACCGCCGGCGACAATCTTGAGAGCATCGATATCCAAACCCGAATCAGTCTCATCTAAAATAGCTAATTTCGGTTCCAACAGCGCCATTTGCAAAATCTCATTCCGCTTTTTCTCGCCGCCGGAAAAACCCTCATTTACGCTGCGGCCTAAAAAAGAATCATTCATCTTGACAATATCCAGCTTGTCCTCGATTAAATCTTGGAAATCAAAAGCATCCAATTCTTCCAAGCCGCGATGTTTGCGGTGAGAATTGTAAGCCACGCGCAAGAAATCCAGATTGCTAACGCCGGGAATTTCTAAAGGATATTGAAAAGCCAGAAATACGCCAGCCAGAGAACGTTCTTCCGGCGGTAATTCCAGCAGATTTTGACCCAAAAAAGTAACTTCTCCGCCCGTTACCGTATAAGCAGGATGGCCGGCTAATATCTTGGATAAAGTGCTTTTGCCCGAACCGTTCGGGCCCATAATCGCGTGAATTTCACCCGATTTAATTTCCAGATTCAAACCCTTAAGGATTTGGGTATCTTCCACATTCGCCGTTAAATCGCGGACGGATAGCACCACTTGACTATTTTCAACAATCATCTATTTTTGTCCTTTGCCTCAATGCACTTTACAGTTTTTTCTTCTCGTTCTTCTCGTTCCTAGGCAGAGCCTATGAATGCGTGTCGCGAGGCTCTGCCTCGTTGGAAACGGGAGAGAGAAATGTGAGGCAGAGCCTCTAGATATGCGTTACCAGGCAGAGCCTGGTAACGAGGGTTTCTCGCCCGCCAAAATATTTTATTCCTTCTTCCTTCTTCCTTCTTCCTTCTACCCGACACTTCCTTCGAGTTTCAGACTCAACAGCTTATCAGCTTCCGCCGCAAATTCCATCGGTAACTGATTGAAAACATCTTTACAGAAACCGCTAATCATCATCGAAATAGCATTTTCTGCGGAAATTCCCCGCTGTGCGAAGAAGAACAATTGCTCTTCCCCAATCTTAGAAGTAGAAGCTTCGTGTTCCACTTTAGCGGTGTGGTTCTGCACTTGAATATAAGGGAAAGTATTCGCTTGAGCGTTGTCGCCAATCAGCATGGAATCGCACTGAGAGTAATTGCGAGAGCCTTTAGCATTAGGTCCCATTTTCACCAAACCGCGATAGCTGTTGGATGAATTTCCCGCCGATATTCCCTTAGAAATAATCGTGCTGCGAGTATTTTTGCCAACGTGGATCATTTTGGTGCCGGTGTCAGCTTGCTGTTTGTTATTTGTCAGCGCTACCGAGTAGAATTCGCCCACCGAGTTGTCGCCGACTAACACGCAACTGGGATATTTCCAAGTAATCGCGGAACCTGTTTCTACCTGCGTCCAAGAAATCTTAGAATTAACTCCCTGACACAAACCCCGTTTCGTCACGAAGTTGTAAATGCCGCCTTTGCCGTTGGCGTCCCCAGCGTACCAGTTTTGCACTGTCGAGTATTTGATATCCGCATTGTCCATTGTTACCAATTCCACGACGGCGGCGTGCAGTTGATTGGTGTCAAACATCGGCGCGGTGCAGCCTTCTAGGTAAGATACAGAACTGTTTTCTTCTGCGACAATTAGGGTGCGCTCGAACTGGCCGGAATCTCCGTTGTTGATGCGGAAATAGGTTGACAGTTCCATCGGGCATTTGACGCCTTTGGGAATGTAAACGAAGGAACCGTCGCTGAATACGGCGGAGTTGAGGGCTGCGAAAAAGTTATCGCCGACTGGTACGACGCTGCCCAGATATTTTTCTATTAATTCGGGATAATCTTTGACGGCTTCTGAGATGGAACAGAAAATAACACCATCTTTGGCTAACTTTTCTCTAAATGTTGTGGCAATTGAAACGCTGTCGAAAACGGCGTCAACTGCGACATTTCCGAGGCGCTTTTGTTCGGAGAGGGGAATTCCTAATTTCTCGAAGGTTTCTAGCAGTGTCGGGTCTACTTCGTCCAAACTGTTGAGCTTTTTGGGCTTTTGTTTGGGCGCGGAATAGTAGATAATTTGTTGGTAGTCGATCGCGGGATAGTTGACGTGGGGCCAGGTGGGCTCGCTCATTGTCAGCCACTTGCGGTATGCTTTGAGGCGGAATTGCAGCATGAATTCCGGTTCGTTTTTCTTGGCGGAAATCAGGCGGACTACATCTTCGCTCAAGCCGCGGGGGATGGTGTCTGACTCGATGTCGGTGACGAAACCGTATTTGTAGGGCTGGTTGACTAAGGTTTTGACTGTGGTAGAACTCATTATTTTGCGTGTTCAGTGTTCTAGATAATGCTCTCTGGATGGCAGACGGGGCAATGCCTGTCTGGGCTTGAGCGAGTTCTGCTGGACTGCTCTGGGAAGTAAAACAACAATTTTGTTGCTTTACTATATTTTAAGCTACATTAACAATAGTGATATTGTCAAAGTCAAATTAATAATTTTTTGTGAAGATGATGGAGACTACTCAGCAGACTTCCACGAAACAAGAGATCCTGCAATATTTGCTCAAGGGGGGGCAGGGGACGGCTCTTGAGTTGGCGGAGTCTTTGGATATCAGCCCGCAGGCGATTCGCCGTCACTTGAAGGATTTGGAAGCGGAGGGGCTGATTCAGTATCAGTCGGTTCAGGCTGGGATGGGGCGGCCGCAGCATATTTATGAGCTTACCAGTCTGGGGCGCGATCGATTCCCGAATCGTTACGGCGATTTTGCAGTCTCTTTCTTGGATACTTTGGCGGAAACCGTCGGCCGCGAGCAAGTGATTACTATCCTGCGAAAACAGTGGCAGCGCAAAGCTACGGACTACCGGCGGCTAGTGGGTGCGGGTTCGCTGCAAGAACGGGTGACTAAGTTGGTGGAACTCCGCAGGGCTGAAGGTTATATGGCTGAGTGTTATCCTGTAGAATCTGTAGAGGTTGGGATGTGCGATCGCGCTGGTTTGGGCGATCGATTTGTGTTGATGGAACACAACTGCGCGATTTCTAATGTTGCTGAAACTTTTCCGAGTGTGTGTGGCAATGAGTTGGAAATGTTTGCAGCGGTTTTGCCGGATTGTATTGTGGAGCGGACTCACTGGATTATTAATGGGGAACACCGCTGCGGTTATTTGATTGCAAGAAGGAAGGAAGAAGGAAGAAGGAAGAAGGAAGAAGGATGAGGGAAGGCATTACACGGATTTTGACACGGATACACGGATGGGTGTTTTTACTAATTACCAATTACCGACCGCACTACACGGATTTTGACACGGATACACGGATGGGTATTTTTTGCTTTTACCAATTACCGACAGCACTACACGGATTTTGACACGGATACACGGATAGATGCTTTTACCGATTATCAATAACAAATAACAAATAACAAGTAACTAATAACTATGGAACCGCTAGCAGATTTTTTAAAGCCGGAAGAGTGTGCGGAAGTTGATATGGCGCTGCTGTCGTCGAAGGAAAAGTTTTCGGCGCGGGTGGCAATTTATGCTTTGAGGGTGCTCAAGCAAATTGCTGGGGAGACTGGGAAGCCGGTGGCTGAGGTGACTAATGGGCAGGTGATGGATTGGATTAAGAATGATGAGAGTATTAAAGGGTCGATCGAACTTGATGCTAGTTTTGAAAACTTTTTTACGAATTTGGTGGTGGCGTCTTTGCGGCCTTTGAGGCAAATTGCGACAGAAGCCGAGATCCCGATCGAACAATTAACAGTTAAGCAGGTTGTGGCGTGGTTTGAGAAGGACGGGAAGATTCGCAGAGAACAGGGAACCGAGGCGGCTTTTTTGGATTTGTGAGTTAAAGGTCGATCAACCGCACCCCCAAACCAGACCTCAAACCCCGATAATTCCAGCGGTTTCGGGCGAGCGAAAAAAAGTTTTGCCAAAGGGGTTGACAGACAAAGGAAAACTTGATAAGGTAATTAAGTCGAGCGAAAGAGATGCAGCGCATCAAACTTAACATTAAACTTAACGCAGACACAGGATAAAAAGTTTTAAAAGCTTTCCTGGTGCTTATGATGTAATGGAACCACTCCGATCCATCCCGAACTCGGTTGTTAAACGTTGCTATGGCGAAGATACTCGGCGGGTCACTGCCCGGTAAAATAGCTCAGTGCCAGGTTAATAATAAACTAAAGCTCTTTTCCCGCAACAACGGAAAAGGGCTTTAGTTTTTTGGTGAATTATTACTCATCTACACAACAGCAAGTCTTGGGCCTGCAGGATGCTTAACCCCTATTTCCCACAAGAATTGTTGAAGATGTCTTTGGTGCGAGTTTTGTAGAAATCTCAATATTCTCCGCCAGCAGCAGATTTTGGGTCGATCGAACTTGATGCGAGTTTTGAAAAGTTTTTTACGAATTTGGTGGCGGCGTCTTTGTGGCATGAGAGGCAAATTGCCACAGAAGCCGAAAGGGCGATCGAACAATTAACACTTAAGCAGTTCGTGACGTGGTTTGAGAAGGACGGGAAAATTCGCAGAGAGCAGGGTGTGGATGCGGCGTTTTTGGATTTGTGAGTTAAAGGTCGATCGGCCGCACCCCCAAATCCGGCCTCAAACCCCGATAATTCGAGCGGTTTCGGGCGAGCGAAAAAAACTTTTGATAAAGGGGTTGACAGACAAAGGCAAACTTGATACAGTAATTAAGTCGAGCGAAAGAGATGCAGCGCATCAAGCTTAGAATTAAGCAGAACGCAGACACAGGATAAAAAGTTTTCAAAGCTTTCCTGGTGCTTATGATGTAATGGAACCACTCCGATCCATCCCGAACTCGGTTGTTAAACGTTGCTATGGCGAAGATACTCGGCGGGTCACTGCCCGGTAAAATAGCTCAGTGCCAGGTTAATAATAAATTAAAGCTCTTTTCCCGCAACAACGGAAAAGGGCTTTAGTTTTTTGGTGAGTTACAGATGTTTGTAATATGACAAGTGCGTAAGTCCAGAGCTTGTTGCGTATTTGAAAAGGAGTTAATGCTAGAGCCACATCAGGCAATTACCAAGTCGAACGTTTTATATTTAATTACGTTGACTTACTTAATCTCCATTTCAAGGTAGTATATGGGTAATAAAAAACTATGGACTTGGGCAGATTTATGTTTCAAAGCATTACTTCTCAAATAAATGGTTCTTCTTCCTTCTTGTCATATTTAGTAATAGTATTAGCCGTTACTAGCATAGCGTCTATACTGAGTTGGCGATGGTGGAAAGGCAAGGAAACGTATAAATCGCTACAATCTCTCCCGTCGCCTCCCCAATATTGGGTGTTAGGAAATCTACCACAAGTATTAGCAGCAGTAAAACAGAAGAAATTATTTCAGCTATTTTTTGATTGGAGCCAGCAGTTAGGCCCGATGTACGTCATCTGGAATGGCAGGACTCCATCTGTGATTTTAAGTAAACCAAAAGTAATTGAAGATACCATTATCAATGGGATGAGAGATGGTAGCTTAATTAGATCCAAGGAAGTACGTCAAGCATGGAACGATATGAGCGGTTCTATTATGCTCGGAGAAACTGCAACCGAGTGGCAGTGGCGACGCCAGGCTTGGAATCCAGAATTTAGTTCGAGCAATATTTCCAAATATCTGGAAATAATTAGCCAAGCTTGCGAACAAGTCATTGAGACACTGAAACAAGTTGCCCCCCCAAAAGAGGTGGAAGTAGATCCTCTGTTTGTGGAACTAACAATGAGGGTGATTTCCTCTTTTGTACTAGGTATCCCTGTAGATAGAAATAGTATCAGTCAGGAAGGTTCTCCCCTGGAAGTTAGCAAGTTGTACGAAGCGATGTCTATTGTAGGCTATCGTTTCCTGCGACAAGCTACGGGGGAGAAAAGATGGATGAAATATTTGCCAACTCAGAATTCACGGGATTATTGGGCAGCAAGGCGATATTTAACGGAATTCCTTACTCCCCGTGTAGACTTAGCTTTACAGATGAGAGAACAAAATCAAACTGATTTCCCACAAGTCAGTAGTTTGTTTAGGGAATCAATGTTAGTCAAAATCGCGGCTAAAGAACCCAAATACGATCGTGAAACCTTAATATCAGAATCGATTGAACTATTAATCGCGGGTACTGACACCACAGCCCATACTTTATCCTTTGCAGTTGGCGAATTGAGCTTAAATCCAAGAGTATTTCAACAAGCACGAGATATCGTTGACCAAGCTTGGCAAAAACAAAGTGGGATCAACCTAAAAAACCTCAAAGAATTGGCTTATATTCGTGCCATTATCAAAGAAACACTGCGCCTTTATTCAGTTGCCTCTGGCTCAAGTCCATTGGAGACTGAACGGGATACTCTAATTGACGGTACAGTGATTCCGCGTGGGACAAGAGTATCCTGGTCAATGCTTGCAGCCGGAAGAGATCCAGAAGTTTATGCTAATCCAGAGGAATTTTTGCCCGAACGTTGGCTAGACAAGAATAAGGAAACAAGTTCACTGCCAATGATACACTTTGGCTCAGGGTCGCATCGTTGCTTAGGAGAGCATCTATCAATGCTCGAAGGAACAATGATGTTAGCATTATTGGTGCGCCACTTCGATTGGGAGTTAGTTAACGGTCGTTCTTCTCTCGAAGAATTACAGCAAAACCTGTTAATTTATCCGTCAGATCGAATGCCAGTACGCTTTCGAGAGAGAAACTAAGCCTAAACCTTTCAAACACCGCAATTTTTAGGAATATACAAGATAGCCCGATTAGCGCTCTTCTGTCATTCTAAGCAGAGGAAAATAGGTAATCAGGGGTAAAATTCGTTTGAGCAATAGGAATGGGAAAGAAATTCATCAAAGAAATCCGCCTAGGAAATCCCAAAGATTCTTGCGGAACCGGAAACATCTTCAACCAGCTTTGGATGAGATTGAAGTAGATACAGCATATTCCATTTATATGCGGTACATACAATTTTGTTGTAAGTAAGGTGCGTTGCCATCAACAATCTGCAAGTTCCATTGAACTATAATAAAACAGTGGCGCACCTACATAACACGTACCACACAATATAGCTGCTACTGTACTTAATAAACCTGGAATATGGTGTAAGTAAGGATGAGTGGAAAAATGATCCGTACTTTTGATGCAAAATCTTATAGTCCTAATAATTGTCTCTTTGAGTCGTCATTTATTTTAACAAAATCATAACAACATCGTGCTTATGATGTAATGGAACCACTCCGATCCATCCCGAACTCGGTTGTTAAACGTTGCTATGGCGAAGATACTCGGCGGGTCACTGCCCGGTAAAATAGCTCAGTGCCAGGTTAATAAAAAACTAAAGCTCTTTTCCCGCAACAACGGAAAAGGGCTTTAGTTTTTTGATGGATTATTACTCATCTACACAACAGCAAGTGTTGGGCCAGCACGATGCTTAACCCCTACTTCCCACAAGAATTGTTGGAGATGTCTTTGGTGCCAGTTTTGTAGAAATCTCAATATTCTGGGCCAGCAGCAGATTTTGGGTCGATCGAACTTGATGCGAGTTTTGAAAACTTTTTTACGAATTTGGTCGTTGCGTCTTTGCGGCATGAGAGGCCAATTGCGGCAGACGCCGAAAGGGCGATCGAGCAATTAACAGTTAAGCAGATCGTGGCGTAGTTTGTGAAGGACGGGAAGATTCGCAGAGAGCATGGTGTGGATGCGGCGTTTTTGGATTTGTGAGTTAAAGGTCGATCGGTCCCACTGGCAAATAATACGTCAAACTCGGCTATTGGGGGCAGTTTCGGGCGAGCGAAAAAAAGTTTTGACTTTGGGGTTGACAGACAGGGAAAAACTTGATAAGGTAATTAAGTCGAGCGAAAGAGATGCAGCGCATCTGACTTAACGCAGACACAGGATAAAAAGTTTTCAAAGCTTTCCTGGTGCTTATGATGTAATGGAACCACTCCGATCCATCCCGAACTCGGTTGTTAAACGTTGCTATGGCGAAGATACTCGGCGGGTCACTGCCCGGTAAAATAGCTCAGTGCCAGGTTAATAATAAATTAAAGCTCTTTTCCCGCAACAACGGAAAAGGGCTTTAGTTTTTTGGGGAGTTAGGCGAAAAGAGAAAGTGAATATTACAACTAAAACCTCATAGCAGATAACCTCCAATGCCTAACAGATAACCTTTCGGCGGTGGGGCGCATTTTGTTAGACCGCATCACGGATTTGCTGCTGGACAAGGATTTGAATCACAAACTCGGTTCCCTCACCAGGTATTGAGCAGCAATCTAACTTACCGCCATGTTTCTCAGTGACAATCTGATAGCTAATCGCCAGCCCCAGGCCCGTTCCCTTACCGACAGACTTTGTGGTGAAGAATGGATCAAAGAGGCGTTTCTGAACAGATTCAGACATTCCCGTTCCGTTATCAGAAATTGCAATTTTTACCCACTTTGAATCAATCATGGCAGTCCGAATGGTAATCAGGTTGGGATTTTCCTTAATCTCCTGATAGGTTCGTTTGACGTTGGCTTCTTCCAGCGCATCAATCGCATTTGCCAGGATGTTCATAAACGCCTGATTGATTTGACCAGGATAGCATTCTATTAGGGGTAGATTACCATAATCACGAATTACTTGAATCGCTGGACGCTCTGGTTTATCTTTCAAGCGATGCTGCAAAATCAACAACGTGCTATCAATGCCCTCATGAATATCAACGGCTTTGAAGTCAGCTTCATCCATTCGTGAAAAGTTGCGGAGTGACAAAACAATCTGGCGAATGCGATCGGTGCCGAGTTTCATGGAGTCGAGGACTTTAGGTAGATCGGCTTGGATAAACTCCATATCAATATCTTCCGCCTCAGCTTGGATTTCGGGTGCTGGGTCGGGATAGTAATTCTGGTAGAGTTGCACCAAACCTAATAAATTGTGGGCGTATTCCTGCACATGAGTCAAGTTGCCGTGAATGAAGTTGGCTGGATTGTTGATTTCGTGTGCCACCCCTGCCACCATTTGCCCCAAAGCAGACATCTTTTCGCTTTGCACCATTTGAACCTGAGTGCGTTGCAGTTCCTCTAAGAGTTGTTGCAACTGGGTATTTTTGTCGCTGAGTTCTTGGGTTCTTACCTCCACTTCAGATTCAAGCGTTTGGCTGTAGTTTTCGAGTTGTTCGTTGGCTGTTTTCTGTTGCTGTAACAGTTGTTGAACAGCGCGAATTAATTGGTTAAAGGCATTGGCAAGCATTCCAATTTCATCATCTTGCTCAACAGTCGCTTGTAACTCAAAATTAGATTCTTCAGTAGTTCGTCGGGCAACGCTGGTAAGAGCTTGAATGGGTTGGGCAATTGCTCGGCTGGTCAAAATTGCCAAAAGAATGGCGATCGCAACAGACAATCCGATACTTGCAACCACCAATTTCTCAGCAACTTCACTAGCCTGTTGATATGACCTTGTTGCTACCTCAAGTTCTTGGTAAGCATGGTCAATAAAACCCACCAAATCATCGGAGATGCCATCGTATTCAAGCGCCAAATCGCTGTTGGTAAATTCCAACATCAGGGCTTGGGCTTGCTCAACATCAGTGGGTGACGCAAGATCCAGACTACGAATTCGTTCAACTCGGCGTTCTAATTCCTGTGAGTAGAGTTGTGGTACACGGTCATAGGTTTGCAAGAAGGCTAGAATCGTTGCGTGGTGTACATTATCTTGCCGACTATGATACTTTGCCACAAATGCCTTAAGTTCAGCCCAAATTTTTTGGATTTCAGCTTTATGCTTCAGCAAGTGAGCATATTCATCTTGAAATTTTTCTGGGTATTGCGCTAAAGGAATGAGTTGTTGTTGGTGGGTTCGGGCTTGGAGAACACGAGATTGCAGACGCTGCAGAAGTTCCACTTCGTTACGCGCGTGTTGTTCATGCTCTTGAGTCTCTTGTTGATAATGATCCCCAACTCCAAAACCAGCAATTGTTCCACACACAGCAATGCCTAGAGCAAGGGTGTATCCTAAACCGATCTTTTGCCCAACTCTGAGACTGGATAACCGTTGTCCTAAACTCTGGCGCACCATATAACCTTCTCTAGCCCTACAGGAGATTTGCTTGACCGAGTGCCCCCTATTTGCTCATTTTAAGCCTTTAAGTTTGAAAACGGAAAACTCCTATGTTTAGGATAGGTTTTCCCTTACAGGGTTTACGTCTTGAATTTACGCTTTTCTAAAGGCTCTACCTAAATCGTGCAGAACCGCGCAGTAGATAGTCACCCCGCCCGTTCCAATGTTACCCGCAAACGCCGAACATCTTTTTTGTATTCTAAATTAGCACAACTCTCCGAATTCTACCTGCTGAAATTTCGTGCAAACTTCCCGTCAGCGCTACTTACCCAGAGTAAAGTCTCCGCCTGCTCTTGAGTTAGATGAAGTGCTATAGCTTTTAGTGTAGCTTAAATTCGCTATCGGGCCATTAGTCATTACTTCTAAGCGATCGACTTCCTCGAACCATTTTGCCCAAGCTTTAGCAATATCGTCTGGGAGTTTGGGTTCAGCTATTCTATTTTTATGCTTGTGCATCACAAAGTCGATAAAGTTGCTACCTTATGGCAAGAATGATTCTGGAAGTTGGTGCAATTTGGCGATCGCAATATCACACATAGTCATAATAATTGCCCATGGCAGTGGTTTTTATTTTAATACAATCATAACAAGCGATCGCCCTTAATTTTAGCAGTCAATAGTGGGCGATCGCCTTCCCCCTTGCTCCTGGCCTGAATAGCGCGCAAAAGTTGCGACCTAAACTGTGCTATATCTCAGACCAATTTGTCGAAGCAATTGAGTCAACTTATCCTTGTCAGCTTCATCCGATAACATATCTACTAACTCTTTGAAGGTAGACAATTCATTTATATATTGCTCGTCAGAGATCTGTGAGAGTAATTGCGGCGGGAAAAATTCCACTAAATCAGGTTCATTAGATAAAATATCTATAGGCTTTCTCAGAAATATGGAGTACGCCCAAACCTTGTGTTCGCAAGCTTTTTAAGTGGAATTGTGTACCTCATCTACTCAATAACCGCTATACAGCATCTTTCAACTTAGACAAGTTCCTACTGTACTTCTCGTCAGATAAAATATCTACTGCCTCTTGTAATTTAGACAATTGGTTTTTGTACTTATTAGAGACAAGTTGGCCTAACGTCTTGTCATCATAGGTGAGAGCGACTAACTGTTGCAGCTTAGATAAATTAGTCGCGTACTTCTCGTCAGATAAAATATCAACTACCTTTTTCAACTTAGATAAATCGTTCTTCTGCTGATCATCAGATAGCAGTGAGGATAATTTTGTTTCGGTACTGTTTCAGTATCGACTGATCCCGTGTCTTCCCACTTTTGAGAAATGACCGCATCACAAATGCTGTACCCGATGCAACAAGAGCTGCACCGCCGGTGATTAAACTGAGTCCACCAAGAGGCGAGAGGGTGGTAGTGATAGCAGCAGCACACGATAATGTACCCGTTACTCCCAAAGCACTTGCAGCAGTCCAAGCAGCTAAAACAGTTGCCGTACCGGCGAATGTTCCTGTAGCAAATGCAATTCCCAGATTTTTTTATCTTCGCTGCCTCAAGTGCAGCGAGGAGCAACGACGAGCTAATTTGTAGGAGTTCAGGTGAGCTTATTTTTGCTGTGGTTTATTACTTCTATTTCCCGCTTGTCTTGCTTGAAACAGACTTTGGCCACGCCTTCGCTTCCTCAACAAACCTCTCTGAATTATGTTCCGGCGTTGCAATTAAGGCTGCTTCAATGTTTGACCACGGAACGAACAAGTCAAAACCGTTGAGGGTAAGGCTAATCCAATCTATCAATGTCAATCGAATACCATTACCATCAACGGTTTGCACTTCGCCTACATAACTACGGAGAGGCGCTGTGCCCTCACGAAGCGTTAAAGCAACCCAAAATCCGGCTGCAATAGTCTGGTCTTTGTATTTTTCCATCGCCATTTTGATTTCTGTGTTCCTTAGTAAAGTCATCCATATCATTATAGCACCAACACCTAACCTCACTATACATTGAATGCCCTTTATTCATTAACTATGTTGTTGGAATACTTGCTCTAACTCAGATAATGAGTTTTGTAAGTTAAGTTGCCTTAAGCGGCTCATCAAAGTCATCAGGCAACGGTAGAACAAACATTCCTTTCATTGTCCCGGCAACTCGACGTTTCTGTGTCGGCTTTTCTTGGGTTGAGTTTTTAGCCTGCTTTTTTATCAAAAACTCAATATAATGAAGCACTTCTGTCTGAAGAGACTCAGGGAGTTATGCTAATTTTTCTAAAATGACTGGCTGTATCATGGTTTCTGCTCGCGACCGCCCCATCTACTCCCTTAAAGCACCAACACCAAATGTCAGCAACAGAATACCCCATGATCTAGCCCGATCGCCATCACTCTACCCAAATCCAGATCGCACTAACACCATCATAATTGTGCAACTTGCCTAAAATCGCCCGATCGACTATTCTTCCTAGTAGATATCATCTTGATATAACAACTGACAAAAATATGACAGCAATATTACCGCCTTGGATAGTTTTAGACTCGCTATTGCACAACTGGCTACTAGAAGATATCGGTAGGGGCGATCGCACAACATCGGCCTTATTTCCCGCAAACAGCATCCAAGGTACGGCTAAATGGATTGTCAAAGAAGCTGGAGTCATTGCCGGATTGCCAATTGCCGATCGCACATTTAAACTTTTAGACAGCAGCCTCAGTTTCATCCCGCAAGTACCGGAAGGGAAACTGTGCGAAAAAGGAGAAGTAATTGCCGAGATTTCCGGCAATTTCGATGCGCTGCTAACCGGAGAAAGAGTAGCATTAAACTTGGCAATGCGTTTGAGTGGCATCGCTACTTTAACTCAGAAATATGTTGACAAAATTGCCGATTTGCCCGTGCAATTAGTGGATACCCGCAAGACAACGCCGGGATTGAGATTGTTGGAAAAATACGCAACTCAAGTCGGTGGTGCTTGCAATCACCGGATGGGATTAGATGACGCGGTGATGATTAAAGACAATCACATTGCGGCGGCTGGAGGAATTGCAGAGGCGATCGCCCTAATTCGCAATTCTATCCCCTATCCGCTGACGATCGAAGTCGAAACCGAAACTCTCGCCGAAGTAGAAACAGCTTTGCAGCACAAAGCCGATATTATCATGTTAGATAATATGTCCTTTGATTTGATGCGGCAGGCTGTGGCAATAATTCGCCAAAAGAGCGATCGGGTAAAAATTGAAGCTTCCGGCAATGTTACTTTAGAAACAATTAGAAGTGTAGCGGAAACCGGAGTTGACTATATTTCTACCAGTGCTCCGATTACGCGATCGACTTGGCTCGATTTGAGTATGAAAATTAATAGTTAGTTGACTGTTGACTGTTGACTGTTGTTATATCAAATGCGGGTTAAATACTGTCTTTATCTCTTAGTCTCTTAGAGAGGGACTTCGTTTATCTTCTCGCGTTGCTAGGCGTTTCAAGCGCTTAGTGATAAAGAAGTTAATAACCCCGGGTTTAGTATCATTAGTCAATAGTAACAATGCCAATTCCCAATTACCAATTCCCGATTCCCAATTACTTAGAGATAAAATGAACCCAAAAATTCCCGTCAGGCATACAGAGGCTGCGGATTAAGCGGTAAGTATAGTGCAAGTAAGCACCGCTGACACTTGTATCGTAGCCACTTCGGAACCACTCACCATAGGGATCGTGGACGAAGAATCCCTCGCTGTCGTAGCCTGAGGCAACTATAATGTGACCGAAAGACGTGAAGTATCCGTGGATGACAGCGGGATTTCCAGTGGCGAGCCAATCTTGAACATCATCAATAGTTGCATTCTCGGTAAAGAAATCTTGAGCGCCGTAATCTTTAACAATCTTTGCTAAATCGTAGGGGTCCCAGCGACTATAACCTTTGGCGATCGCATATTCGTAGAGTTCGTCTTCATATTGCCCGGTTTGTTTGCGCCGTGGCACCCTCAAAAAGTCCATACACATCGCTAATGAAGTTACATTGCAAGAACCTGTAGGATTATTCAAGTTATCCAGTTGCGATCGGTAAGGAATGCCCAGCCTGACAGTTGGGGGATTCGGTTTGGGATAAAACAGAACGCTGTCTTGAGTAATTTGAGCGTGTGCTCCAAAAACATACCAAATTCCTGAACCTTTGAAAGACTCGTTGCGGAGAGCAACTCTGATGTGACCGCGAGCCGGAGCAAAAGCCAGAATCTCAAACTCTTTTCCGGCTGGTATTACTTGTTTTTCCGAGTCGTGAATTTGAGAAGACGCCAGCGGTTTTGATTTAAAAATGGTGTCTCTGAGCGTTTTCAGGATCAGGGGATGCGTGGGAATCTCCTCTGGTTTGGTTTCAATCAGCTTTTTGGCTGTGACTGCTCCCAAAAACCCCGCTTCGCCGCACTTCATCAGAGTTTGAAATCGGTGGAGGGTGGCGGTAGAGAGAGGGCCAAAAATTCCGTCTACGGGAGGTTTCAGTAAACCCAGGTCAATGAGGCGGCTTTGAATTTGGCCACTGAGTTCGTCGTCGGCAGCAATTGCTTTGGCATCGTACCTAATTTTTGAGTTGAGAAAGTTTTGTAATTTCATGCTTGCGTGCCCCTGTCAATCGATTTTAGATTCTAGATTTTAGATTTTAGAATTACGATCGCCTATCAATCCGGTTTCCCTAGACTAAATTGCTTGCTGGTCAATAATTCCCAGTTTATCGTCTCATAAAATTACGGTAATTTTGCCGAGCAATCGATTTTAGATTTTAGATTTTAGATTTTAGATTTTAGATTTTAGAATTACGATCGCCTATCAATCCGGTTTCCCTAGACTAAATTGCTTGCTGGTCAATAATTCCCAGTTTATCGTCTCATAAAATTACGGTAATTTTGCCGATCGCCCGTACCTTAAAGGCTTCATATTAATTATTTGATACAAAACCTTCAAGGCGCGGGTCGATCGAATTTCACGCACTATTGACTAAAAATCCCTCGTGCGCGTTGACATTGTTTCTGCCGAATGCCGAATGCCGTTGGATGGTTCAAAAGCAGAGGGATGGCAAAATTGCCCTGTTGAGGCGATGTCCAATTCATGCTTCGTCGGGGCGAATTACCACAACACCCATCGCGTCGGGAGAGAGATATTTGACGGCGGCATCTCGGAGATCCTCGGCAGTCTGAGCTTGGATGCAGGCGGCATAGTTGAGGGCGGGAGCGATATCTCCTACCATCGATTGATAGTAACCATACAAACTTGCTCGATCGCTCGGAGTTTCGTTACCAAAGATAAACCGATTTGCTACTTGAGTGCGGATGCGGGAAATTTCGGCATCTGTCACCAGTTCGGTTTGGAGAGTGCGGATGTGTTGGACGATCGCAGCTTCCACTGCAGCCAAGTTTTCTGTCGGTAGTTGAGCGGAAATTGAGAATACGCCGCCTAGTCGCTGAGTCATGTTGCTGACCGAAATTGACGAAACTAGCCCTTTTTCTTCGCGCAAATCCTGAACCAAGCGAGTTGTGCGGCCGTGACCCAATATTGTCGCCAAAACGTCGAGGGCATAAGTTTCGGACATTTCCATGAAACCAGGCACTCGCCACATCACGATCAGTCGGGCTTGCTGAAGGGCAGAGTCTACAAATTCGCGACGGACTGTTTCTGTAAACGGCGATTCTTGGCCGTAGTTCAGGATTTGGGATTCTGGGTGAAAGTTGCCGACAGCAGGCACATTTATTTTGTTGTTTTGTGCTGTGCTTTTTGCAGCAAAACTGTCTGCGACAATTTCTATTAGTTGATCGACTGGCAAATTGCCGACAGCTACGGCTGTCATCGCCCCTGGCTGATATCTGCTGCTGTGGAAATCCCGCATTTGTTGGGCTGTCAACTGTTCGATTACTGCAGTCGGGCCGAGTACGGGTCGCTTGTAGGGCAGGACTTCAAATGCTAATTCCATCGATCGCTGATAGGTACGGCGGCGCGGATTGTCTTCCGATCGTCTAATTTCTTCTAAGACTACCAGCCGTTCTCGATCGAAGGCGTCGTCGGGAATGCTGGCGTTGAGCAACACATCGACTTGCAGGGGAGCTAGTTCGGCAAAATCTTTAGGGGCGGTGGTGATGTAGTAGTTAGTGTAATCTTGGCTGGTAGCAGCATTGGTGACAGCGCCGCGTTGTTCGATCGCGCGCTCAAATTCGCCACTGGGAATGCTCGGAGTTCCCTTAAAAATCATGTGTTCTAAAAAGTGAGCCATGCCGTTAATGTCGTCTGGTTCGACGGCTGAGCCTAAATTGAGCCACACGCTGAGGTTAACAGCATCGACCGGCAAGTGTTCGGCTATAACGGTGAGGCCGTTGGGGAAATGGCGGATTGTTGGGGCGTTGAGGGGCGATCGGGCGGAGGTTTTGAGTAGGGTGGATGTCATTGTGCTTTTAAATTTATCTTGTTCTCTATATCTTAAAGCGTCTTTAAGGAAGGGCTCAGGCATTCGGCATTTGGCGCGAAAAATGCCCTTGGATATGGACGGTAATGCACGCACCGAGTTTTTGGTCTCCCGGAAGAAGTCTTGTTAACGTATTTCTGCGATCGCGATCATTAATTTATCCTAATAGTTGCCCAAGTCCTCTGTTTTTTGGTGACAGCATTCGATGGAAAATCGAAGATTGAATAAAAACTTAGTATTTCCACAACCAGCTTTTCAACGATTTTGGCGATCGACTTCGGGGAAAATCGGCTTAATTTTGACTTTAGCGCTGATGATCTCGGCATTGTTGGCCCCCCTACTTTCTCCTTACGATCCGGCGGTCGATCGAGATTATTTGTTGCGCTTAGTGGCTCCTAGCGCTAAACATTGGTTTGGCACCGACGGTTTGGGGCGAGATTTGTTGGTGCGGGTTTGGCACGGATTGGGGATATCTTTACTCGTCAGCCTGGTTTCTGTGGGTGCGGGTTTAATTGTGGGAGCGCTTTTGGGGCTGGTGGCCGGGTATTTTCGGGGGTTTCTGGAAATTGCGATCGGCACTTTGGCGGATATTTTGTTAGCTTTTCCTTCGATTTTACTGGCGATCGGCGTTGTTACCGTCACCGGGCCGAGCCTGCAAAGCGTAATTATCGCTGTCAGCCTCGTGCAAATTCCGATTTACATCCGCTTAACTCGCAGTATGGTGCTGTCTCTGCGGGAACAAGAATTTGTTTTGGCTGCCAAGGCCTTGGGCGCCAGCGACTTGCGGATTATTTTTCGCCACATTTTGCCGGGAAGTCTGGCGCCTCTAGTTGTACAAGCAACTCTTTCGACTGGTACGGCGACACTAGAAGCTGCGGGTTTGGGTTTTTTGGGTTTGGGCGCACAGCCGCCGGTTCCTGAGTTGGGGACGATGCTTTCTGATGCTTTTAAGGGCGGATACGCTCTTTCTTCTCCTTGGACTATTTTGTTTCCCGGTTTGCTGATTACCTTGACTGTTCTGGGTTTCAATCTTTTGGGCGACGGGCTGCGAGACGCTTTAGACCCCAGATCCAATGCTGCGGCAAGGAAATAGCAATATTCAGGACTTACGCAGCAAGCACAGTATTTGAGCCATACTGTGCATCCTCTAAAAATTGTTCAGGTATGCTCAAACTTTTGGCGGGAGTTGAAGCCATTTCAAAGTCGTAGCCTGGGCTGCCGACTGAGGTGATACCCGCTATGACTGGCTGCATTAAGATTGGCCCGGATAGGCGGCTGTCGCGCCCGATCGCGATCGTTAATTCTGCGACTGATTTATTGACTTTTTGCACCAGCCAACTCACAAAGGCTTGACCCACAATTGTCGCCATTTCCGGGGTGGGGTTAACCTGTTCCTCTGGAACGCCTTCGAGGGCGATACCGCGAAGGTCTGAACCATGTTGCAGCTTTTTTCAGTTATAGTTTGGCAAAATAATCAATAGTATTTTGGTAGTCCTGCATAGTAATGATAATCAAGCTTTTGGCTCTCTACATAAACTAGCGTTGGTAGTCATGCACAGTAAGGATATCGTTTTCTTATGCAAAAATTATAGTGAGATCCACAGTTAAAAATTGCCCCAATATGGTGAAAGCAGTTTTTTTGAGAAAGACAAGGTTTTACGAACCAAGCGAGAAATTCGCTGCCGTTAAATATTATTAAGTCTTTCAATATGACTGGTTTTTCCCGATTTTTTACCTACAGGTCGATGTCTTTTAAAAGGTAGCACTTCTGAAGAATATTCCCAAAAATCAGTATAACAAACAGCACATTGTCTATAGACAAAAGGTAAAGATTGCCAGAGCATAAACGCAGATTTTTTTGAGCGATATTCAATATAAAGTCCAACAATTTTACGGGTATTTCGATCGAAAGCTATCCAGAGCCATTGCTTTTTTCGCTTGTTTTTGACAATTGACAACATTTCATCTACCTGTAAAGTAAATGAAGCTTTCGGTTTTTTCATCGCCAAAATTTACCCAGAATTTTCGGCATACTTTTTATTTACATAATCCTTAAGCCATCGAATGGATACCCCCGTCGCTCTAGCAATTCCGGCTCAAGAATTTTTTTCTAAAATCAGCCGCTCAAATAAGGATTGAGTTGAGAATTGGAATCTGCTTATATTGAGGATTTTCAATCTTCCTGACGACTACAATTTTGACACTAAAATCGCTGTTTCCTGTAATAAGTCTTTCCCTTTAAAAAAATCCCTTTGACAATTAAGACAGTCCATACTTTTAACTCAAAAAGTTATGTTGATTTAATATTAAACCATTACTGTGCATCGCTACCAAAGCATTTAATTGCTTGCGGGACATATTAGTAGAGCAAGGATTCCTCGCCCTACTAACAGCCTTAAAGCAGAGTAATTGCAGTCGATGCCGGAGCGCCGATCGAACCTGGGCCAAAGCCCAAATTCACCACCCCACCAGTCAAACCAGGTAGATTGTTAATCGTCAGACTAACGCTAGTTTGACCGGGATTAAAGTTCACCGTGCCGGACGAAGGATTCACAGCAAATGGACTAATGTTGTAGTCTACGTTGTTCACAGGTTGACCACCACCAGGGGCAACAATCAAATAGTCGATCGAAGCCGAAACCGAAGTATCGCCAGTCCGATTAATCGTAAACTGTCCAGAACCACCATCAATAATAGGATCGGGAGATGAACCGTAAGAGAAGAAAGTCGGAGCCACAGCAGTAGTATCAATATTAGAAATCCCTTGATATTCAATGTTCCGCACTAGGTAGTCGGAACCATCGTTTTTGAAGGAGGTGGCGGCGTAGGCAGCGGTGGGGCTATCGTAGGCTTTAGTGGAAAACCGCAGTTCGTCAAAAGTAGCGCCACTCAGAGAGTCTCCTACTATCTGGAATTTGAAACTGCCATCGGTGCGATCGCCAATGAAAGTCACTCCATCTGAAGACACAGTAATGGGTTTTGGAGCGCTCGGAGCGTTGAGGCGAGCGATCTTAAAATTGGTGGCCGGTACCCGAACCCCATTATTAAAGATTTGCAGGAAACCAACTTCATTGCCTTGATCGCCCAAACCAGGACTTGTTTTGGGAGTCAGTCCACTGAGGTCGATCGTGGTGCTAGTAATGTCTTGGTTATCTGCCCATTTCACCTTCAGCGCCTGAGATTGATTGGTGTTGGGGTTATGGTTGATTTCCGCCCGAATTTTCTTAGCGTCGGTGAACCAACCATCATAAGAGGATGGGACACCAATACCGCCAGTACTGCCGTAGCTCAACCAGCTTTTAGGGTTTTCGTTGGTTGCTAAGGTGAGGTTGCTGATGACATTCGGGTTAAGATAGTCAGTTTCCACGCCGTCAAAAGCTATCCCAGACAGTTGGATGCCTTGATTCTGGGCGGCAGTAGGCCATTGTGCGATCAGGTCACTGACACTGCTGTAATTATTGGTTTGACCCAAAGAACCAGTAAGAGTCGGCGTAACTGTAGGGTTAAATTCATAAGCGCCAATATCAACGATCGCACTTCCGTTATTATCACCATCTTGAGGGCGGCTCATACCGCGCTGATCCGCAGCCGGCGCGCCCGCACCAGTACCGGTATCAATTGCCGGACTTCCTACTAGCAGCGGCAACACAAAAGCGCCGTTAATATTTTGCAAAGGGCCGAGTAAGGGGTCTGCGATTGTCACATTTGCCGTAACATTACTATCATTAGGATCTCCGGTCGTCAGTTTAGCGGGAAACTGAATATTGTTTCCCCCATCGATGAGCTCCCGTCCAGTGTGCTGCCTAGTTTTAAAAGAGTTACTTGCCGTATTCCTATCAAATATCGAATTCTTGACAGTAATTGGCGATTTCACAGGATCGTTAAAAGTAGCAATACCTCCCGAAAATTCAGCGGTATTCTTAGCAAAAGTCGAATTGACGATGTTAGTCGAAAAAGAATCTCGGTTAGCGACCAGCATTCCTCCGCCCTGCTTTGCAGCGCTGTTGCCCGAAAATGTACTGTTGACAATGCTGATATTTCCATTTTCTCCTGACCACAAACCGCCCCCATTATCTTCAGCTTGGTTATTAGCAAAAGTGGAGTTTGTTACAGTAAGATCCACATTACCGTGACGAATTGCGCCTCCAGAACCTCCAACTCCTGCTAGATCGTTAACAGCTTTATTGTTAATAAAAGTGCTATTTTCCAAAAATATCTTATCTTGAAGATAGCCAAATAAAAATCCTGCTCCTCCTTCTCTCGCTCCGATATTGCCATCAAAAACGCTGTTGCGAATAGCAATAGTTCCGGCAACGGGGCCGGGGGTTGCATTCGGCCCGGAAGCATTAGCGCCATCGACGTAAACTGCCCCGCCAACGCCTTTCTCTGTGCGGTTGCCAGTGAATTTAGAGTTTTCGATCGTCATGCTGCCCAACAGGTTATTAACAGCTCCGCCGTAGCTGCCTTTGTTGTTGGTAAATTCGCTATCTCTGATAGTCAGAACACCGCCGCTTTTAGTGGCGATCGCACCGCCACCGCGTTCGGTATTGTCTGCTAGCGAACCGTCATTGCCGCTAAACTTGCTGTTAATTACATTGGTCGTACTGCGAAAACCCGTGTGAATGCCGCCACCAAAACCGGCAACATTATTATTGACTTGGCAATTTTCTAAAGTTAAAGTGCTGCTACCTCCTGTTTGAATGCCACCACCGGCGCTAGTTGCCTCATTATTCGGATCGATTCCAGAAACTTTGCCGTTGGCAACAATCAGGTTTTTTAGAGTAACATTGGTCGAACCTCCTATGCGGATTACCCGCGAAGTATTGTTGCCGCTGATGGTTAAACCGGGTGCTGCGGCGCCGTCAACGGTGATGTTTTTGCCAGCGGGAATATCGAGTTGACCGCTGGTGAGGGTAATGGTTTGGGAGGCTAAACCTGGAGCGAAGGTAATGATATCGCCTGCAACAGCGGTGGCGATCGCAGCCCTTAATGAACCCGGCCCGCTATCGCTATTGTTGGCTACTACGATCGTAGCTAAATCACCTTGGTAACTAGCCATAGCCTCTGGCTGCAAGGCTGAGGGAGATTCAATTTGGCCAGAGGCAAATTCTAAATTCCAGTCGCCGCCGCGGCCGGTTGTGTTGGTGGATGCCGCAACGTCAGCCCCGGTTAATTGACTGAAGCGATCGACGAAATTAGCACCTGTACCGTCTGCTACATCGCAGCCGTACAGCATGATGTCTGCTTGTGGGGCTAGTGAAGTTTGCCACTTTTTCAACTGGCTTTTGTATTGCTCTAGGTTATCTGAAGCCAGAGCGGTATTGCCTAATTGTAGGCTGCCAGAACTGCCGTGAGAAATAATGTGAACCGAGTCTATCGCCCCCTTAGTAGAGGCGTATTTTTCCATCTCGGAGGTGATTTGTTCGATGCCGTTTTTGGTGCGGTCGAGTATTACTACCTGCTGTCCCGGCAGCACTCCCGCTGCAATTGACTCGTAATCTTCCACGCCGGAGTCAATGAAGACTAAGGAGCGCCGTGGCCGTTTTTCAAAAGAAGATTGTGAGTTAACTTGAGCGAACGTAGAACTCATATTGGAGACTCCATTAAGGGCATTATTGGTAGATACGCCCCGGAGCTATCTCATCAAGCTTATTTGATAACTGTGCGATTTTGGCAATTAACTTTTGTATGGATCGAGGTAATCTGAATTGAGGATAACAGAGCCTAATTGAAGTTGGCCCGAGCTGCCGTCAGAAGTTGTGCGAACTTGGTCAACCTCTATAAGGATAGAGGCATATTTTTGAAGTGCCGAGGTAATTTTCTCGATGCAGTCCGATTCCCCAGCCAAAATTCTGGAAACAAAATATCCACCTTCATTGATGCTGGACTCCTTGAATACAAAGCTTTTGGATGGGGAATTTGCGTATTCCGAGGCGCGAGTCGTTTCCCTTAAAGAAGCCAACATATTGCGTCCTCCAAAAGCGAGTTTAGGGATAGATACAGCCTTAGATTCAGAGCTTCTGAAACTGCCAGCGACCTTGTTTATTTCGCTCATTTTTATTTAACCTATCTATCAGTTTCCCCTATTTTGGCAGCGCTGCCATCCGCGATCTCACGGAATTTACAGCACTTTCCCATGCTATGAGGTACAGTAGCAGCAATGAGCGAACCAATGTCTTAAACGGTTAGGATTCATCAAATTAATGGCAAGTGCTGCGATCCAGGGGGTGACAAATATAGCTAGAAACCTTGCGTGAGCAAAGTTCTAGTCCTGAGACCTTTGTGATAAAAGTGACGCTTATTACGAGTTAACTTCATTAACTCTTCCACAGGTTCAGCATATTTTTCAAGATAATTAACCCACTGTTGGCTATCATTGCCACTCCCGAATGTACTGCGTCTGCGATAAGTTTTTTGGGGTTTATTGATGCAAAAAAAATACTTCTGTAAAGGCTTTATTGTGACTATTGTACCTTCAACAAGGTCACGAGTATAGGCAATTTTCATCAAGAGAATCATTTTAATTAATCGGTCTTCTCTTAACCCTGTACCCTCTAAATTATAGCCTCCACTTTTACAATCACGGAACATTTCCTCAATTCCCATCCGTTGCTTATAAGCAGCGATAGCTTCCGGTAAACTACCTAAGTTAGTTAGAATAAACCACGCCTCGTTAACTGTCCATACTTGATAATTCCTTTTCTATTTGCAGGCAACATCAAATCCTGCCCGTGGCTTAGTCTTTCTAACTTTTACACCTTGAATATATAGAGATGTTCCGGGCGTGATCCCTAACTCATCTAACCGTAGCCTGCAGCATATTTTCGGTTTCGATACAATGATTTCGTTTGAGTCGTAAGCAAAAATACACATCTTGCTCTCTGAGCTAGTTAGCCAAATCTACTGAACAGAATTCAGGCATCGCCTAGTACCACGAGCTGATAATCTTTAAATAAGGGTAAAATAGTTGAGATGACGGCGATCTGCTCATTGATATTACTGCTACCTCGTTTTGGTAACAGGGACCAAGATAACGGGATTGCTCTTGGCGGACATATCAGACTAACCATAAAAAGATTGATACATCCCCATTGGCTGCGATCGATCGCGATCCATAATTTCTGTCCGGGGTGGCAATAATTTGTCAACCAATAGGTAATTAGCGGAAACCACAGACAGGTTAAGGTAAGCTGGGGTAAATCTAAAAATCTTTGTAACTTGCGGCGACGACTTGAGCATGGTAATGGGGTACGGAAATACGCGAGCAAGTCGTTCTAATCTCACCTGTTTTCCTGATGTTAAGAGATTGAGCACTATTTCTAGAACTAAAAATTGAGAGGGGGTTAGTTCTCTTTGGAAGTGAGTCTGATAGAATCTAGGTAAAATATTTTTGGCATAGGTCGAGTGTAACTTTAGCTTGACCTATCTTTTTTTAACACAGGTGAGTCAAATCTTTGCCCTGTCTGGCTTTTGGGCGGGGTTGTCACCCCGCCAGCAAAATTTAAAGGATTTAAAGCTAATGTCGCTTGTAAATGGAAAGGAAAATATCGCGGAGTCACACTCAAAGAAGGATGGTTTATATTAACTAAATTGAAAACCTTAAAAGCTGCTATAAGCGATTATAAACAAAGATTTGATATAATAGAAGAAATGTTTAGAGATTATAAAAGCGGTAGCTCTAACATTGAAGATGCCCAAGTATCATAACCCAGGCTATTTACCTTAATGTTGTTAGTAAGCATCGCTTATACAGCGACAATTATTGAAGGAAAATTAGTCAAAAAAGTGGGAGCGCCAAAATATGTAGATCGTCCAAAACAACCCAAACGTATTTATCGTTCGCACAGTACATTTCAAGTGGGTATCTGGGCGGAAAATTGGCTAAGTTTTATGGATATTTGTCAACAAGAATAAGTTAGAGAGTATATTAGTTTACACCCCAATAAACGGTCAAATTATCAAGGATGAAAAAGGGCGGCAAAGCTTATCATAACTGTCTTGTAGCCATTTTTTTCACCCTTTCAGCTCTTCCCTTTCCCTCTTCCTTCGATATTTGGGGATTATTTCAAGGAAGAAATCCGCACTCTGACCCTCGTGCCACTGCTATTCAAAGCGCACAGAAATCAGCTTCTTTGTAAAACTCCACACTTCATTTTTCAAACAGTAGTCTAGTTCTTTTGCCCACTTTCGTTTTAAGAAAGCCTTGGTTTGTTACCTTCCACTGAAAAATTAGACAGGGTTACGCCACGGTGAATCTTCGGTGTAAGCTAAAGCTACTCGTTTTGGAGCGCGACTATTCCAGTCATCTTCTGCGATTTGAACTTTAGTTTTAGCAGTTTCCCGCGTAAAAGGTGGCAGTGGTGGTTTAGTTTCCATCGGGTTGAATGATTTTGCTCCTTTTCAACGAGTCATAGAACTTAGCATAATAATGAACACAGCACAAGACCACTATAACCAGCAACTTGCTGCCGTTTACAGTTGGATGTCAGGAAATCCTGAAGCAGCGATCGAACGAAATCACGCTCTTTTTTGTCAATTGGCGCTCGACTCCGCACCGCGAGGATTAGCCATTGATTTAGGTGCAGGCTCAGGATTTCAATCTATTCCTTTAGCGAAATTAGGCTTTTCGGTAGTAGCTATAGATTTCTGTGATGCCCTACTTTCAGAGTTACGCGATCGCGCTAAAAATCTTTCCATCCGTACCATTCACGACGATCTGCTTAATTTCTCGCAACATATTCAGGAACAGGCGCAGCTCATTGTTTGCATGGGCGACACACTTACACACCTAGAATCATTGAGTGCTGTCGATTCATTACTTTTGGACATTGAGCGCTGGCTGATTGAGAAGGGGATGTTGATTTTAACTTTCCGCGATTATGTTTCAGCAGAGCTTCATGGAACTCAGCGTTTTATTCCTGTACAAAGTGATGAATTTACAATCCTCACTTGTTTCTTGGAGTATCAGGAAAACAGCGTAGCAGTCCATGACTTACTCTATCAAAAACAGGGCGATCGGTGGTCATTTAGTGCCAGTTCTTACCAAAAACTGCGGCTCAATAAAAATTGGTTGTGCGATCGGCTATCTGAAATAGGTTTACAGGTACTTCAGAACGAGATGATTAATGGAATGGTTTGTATCACTGCCAAGAAAGTTTAACCTGAAGTTCCCTCCTGCGGGGAACTTCAGGTTAAAAAGTCAACTGACGATGCTTCACCACGACCAGAAGTTACTGAAGGCGCTTTTGATAAACTTCTGATGTTAGCGCGATCGCAACCCTTCCGTCAAAGACTTGATTTGAGCGGCATTTGCCTCTCGCTGTTGGGCGATCCCCACTATCATGCAGACAAATGTCAATCACCTTAGCTTTATGTAAGTTAAGTACCTCGGTTCCCACCGCACTTAACTTACATACCCACCCTCCGCGATCGCTCTTCCCTCCCGATCCCTCCCAAATAGCCCTTGCGAATATTCACCACTCATGTATGACTTGACTGCTGTCACGATCTACGCGAAACTTTACATACAACTGATGTATTGCTTCTACGTATTAATAAGTTCTGTTAAGTTGTGACTCAAAACCTATCAATTGGTCAAAATTGATATAGCGCTTTGTCAGTCAGCCAACTCTCAAGAAGCTACTTCAGGAGGCATCGTCCCTGGCTTGCTGGTGTCGGTGTCTGTTCTCAATATTCCTATTCAGTCAGCCCGCATTATGGAAACACTAGAGTTTGTGATCTATCCAGATGGCCGCGTACAGGAAACGGTCACCGGCATTGTCGGTGCTTCCTGTGCTGAGGTAACGGCTGCAATTGAAGCTCAGCTCGGCGTGGTGCTTCACCAAGAGTCAACATCTGAATATTTCACGCAAGCGCTGCATCAGTCAGCCGAAGCGACGGCCCAAGTGGCTTTTAGCGATTGGTAATTTTTTTTGTTGAGTTCACTTAAGTTTTTTTGGAACCACCATGTCACATTTTAGCCAAATTAAGACCCAGATCCGCAATTTGAATTCTTTGGAAGCTGCTTTAACTGACTTGGGTATCGACTGGAAGTCGGGCCCGACTGAGGTGCGCGGCTATCGCGGCCTAACCAGCACCGCTGAGGTCGTGATTGAGCAAAAAAACGGCTACGACGTAGGTTTTAGCTGGAACGGGACTGAGTATGAATTAGTGGCTGACTTGCAGTTTTGGCAGCAAGCTTGGTCTGTAGACCGTTTTCTGAATAAGGTGACTCAGCGCTACGCTTACCATACTGTGGTGAATGAAAGCGCTAAGCAGGGTTTCCAAATTTCTGAGCAAAAGCAAAATCAAGACGGTTCGATCCGCTTGGTGGTGCAACGTTGGTGCGCTTAATAATTTTTCGAGATTTTTGCAATCTTGTCTCATCAAAGTCCGCTTTCGCGGACTTATTTACTATTGTGGGGGTCTAAATGTCTGAGCTTTCTGGACTCGGAATAGATACAGCAAGCGATCGCTCTGGTTTAGAGCCGGAGTTGGGAGGATTTTTGCGGGATGCGCCCGATCGCTCTGGTTTGGAACCGGAATTGGGCGGTGTGTTGCGCCAAAAAGGTGTCTATGTTGATGAGATTACCTGCATTGGCTGCAAGCACTGCGCTCACGTTGCTCGCAATACTTTTTATATTGAACCGGATTACGGTCGATCGCGGGTAGTTCGACAAGACGGGGATTCTGAAGAGTTGATTGCTGAGGCGATCGACACTTGTCCGGTGAATTGCATTCACTGGGTTGATTACACCGAACTCAAGAATCTGGAAGAAGAACGCAAGGATCAGGTGATGCCTGTCGTTGGTTTTCCGGTGGATATGGCGACAGTTAAGGCCGGTATTCGCCAGCGACAAAAGAATAAGTTGCGCGATCGTAAGTTCAAAGGTAGCCATTGAAATCCCCAATTCCCATCCGCAGCTTGAAACCTGTGGCTCAAACAACAAAAACAGCCCGCGCGGGCTGTTTTTTGTATACATTGTATAGTCAAATTTATTTGAGAGGATGGTGTTCAGCGAGAATTTTCTCAACTCTAGCTTCGTCGATTCTGGCAGTTAATGTTGATGCCTCGTTGTTATCCCGAATGGTTTTTGCTAAAGTAAAAGACGAGCCGACTGAAAAAGTTAAACCCATACCCATAAAAGCTTTTTGCCAGGGGTCTACCTGTAAATAAATGATACCTACAGTAGTGGCGGAAAGGGCAAGAATAAAAGAAAGCCAGCACTGAAGTATCCAAGCATTAGTATCTTTTTGGCGTATGATTTGTTTCTGCATAGTGCCTCTAAGTCCAATATATCTTTTGGTTGATTAACTTAAAGAATAGATAGCGTGAGTGAAGCGGTCAGGAGAGCAGGGGACAGTTTCGATAAGTGAACAGTGCGATCGGGCTTTTTACTAAAAATTAGAACGCTGTAGATAGGGTTTAAGGCTCAAGGAAGACTCGCAGCGAGTGGACAGTTTGAAAACTGGACTAAGGGAGATTGATTTGGGATGATTTACTCACTGGTTTAGGGAGCATTTTCAAAAGTTCTTTTCGGTTCTTGTAGGACTTTACCATACCCGACTGGTGCACCTTAGCGATGAAAGGTGCTTGATTCCCCCGAATAAATTGTTGCATATTTTCTAAGGCATTTACAAAACCTTGTGCCACTACAACTCCAGAAACATCGCCGTCCACAAATGCAAAAAGCCTGACATTGCCTTGAGCCACGGCGAATAACTCCAAACGACGGCTAGCGATTTTCTTGTCCTTTGTTAATACCACCCAATTGCGCTCTCCAACTTCCCTCAGCCAATCCTCATCCTTCATATCTTGCTTAAAATGAGCGTCGTGAATTTCTACTGTAGCCCCCTCATTTCGTAGTGAATCTGCCAGTTTCTTTCCTAAACATCTGTCTATGAAAAATATCTCATTCATGCTGCTACTAGCGGAAGTTCGCAGCGAATACCTTCCTCAATTTGGAGCCGATCGCAATTGTAGTCTTCGGCAAGTTCATCGATGGAATCCCCAGCTTTGTAACGTTCCGCCAGTATAGCTGTGGGAATGCCAGTTCCAGCTAAAACTGGGCGGCCAAAGGAGATTCTGGGGTCAATCATCACTGTTTTAGGTTCGTCGGAACCTGGTAGCTTCGTGAAAGGGTAGAGTTTGAGGGGTAATCCAGCTTCATCTCGTACAATGCGATCGAAATAAGTGTTTAGAATCTGTTTTGCTTCCTGTTCCCTGTCGGATGCTGCAAGCTTCTGTCCGAATTTCTTAAATAAAAGATTTCTTACCTTGCGTTCAAACTCCTTTCCAGCATATAATTGAGGAGTCGAAAGATGATCGTTGATGTAGTCGAGTGCAGTGCTAAGTTGTTTTCGGGAGAAGCCAGTAGCCTTAAAAATGGCAATCAAGACATGAGCCTCTACCAAATTTATGAAAGAAAGTAGTGTATTTTTGGACTGGGGAAGCAGTTCAAAATTTTTGGGGTGAGGTAACTTAATCAGTGGCTCAAAGAAGGGCTTGTCCGCTTTTGTTTCCGAAGACCTGCCCTTAACCCAAGATCGCAACCTATCCTTCGGGAGCCTGAGATATTGCGCTGCTTCAGGGATAGAATATATAGGAATGTCGCGCGGATCGAAGTAGTTAGTATCAAGCATAGCAGTTGTCCTAATCCTAAATACTTATATTTTTGCACAGTTCGCGGGCGATCGCAAAAATCTCTCCCTTCAATACCCAGATACCCGACTTCTTCAAGAAATCGGGTATCTAAAGCAACCTAATTAGCTCCTAAAAGCGCTACGGATTACTTATTTTTTTGCTGAGTCTTCGCTTGTTCGATCGCAATTTCCCTGACTGCTTGCAAAGAACTCAAATTCGATGAGCCCTCAATCGCCTTCACCGCCAAATCTTGAACCTGTTTCAAAGCAGAATCCAGTTGTTTCGACAAGCTAGCAAGGCGCGCATCTTGATTTTGAATTGTCTGCAACATCCCTTGAATTTGCAGTTCATAATTTTGCTTTTGCCCTTCGATATCTTTAGCAGACAAATCAGCCTTAACTTTAGCTTGATAATTACCAATATTGCGACCGTTATCTTTCCCGTTCTTGATATTAGCTTCCAGTTCTTTCGGGAAAGCTTCTACCTTAGCTTTCACCTCAGCATAAAGTTTTTCCCGTTCCGAAAGAGATTTTTCGCGTTCCGCCCACTGTTTCTCCTGTTCTTGCTGAAACTCTTCGATTTCTTGATACAGCCTTTTCTGGCGCTGTTGGTATTCTTCGATGTCCAGATTTCGCTGAAGATTCAAATCATAATCATACAACTCTTCATCCCGCTCGCGAGTTTTTTGGTGATGCTCATTGCGTTCTTTAACGGCCAACTTTTGGAGCTCTTGCTCTTTTTCCCAAGCTTGCCGACGTTCCAACAATTCCTTTTCAACCGTTTCGCGCTGTTCGCTGAGTTCGCCAGCAAAAGTTTTGGCGCTTTCTTCGTACTGTTGAATTAAATTGTCCAGCGTATCTTCTGCAACATCTTCTAAACTGTGCAACTCTTGCAGTTGTTGAATTTCCTCGCCCACAGTGCGCCGCAATTCTTCGAGTTTAGCAGCTTCAGAAGTTAATTTCTCAGACAACTGGCTGACAGCGCCGCCAAAGCCAAATTGCAGCAAAATCAAATTGTCGATTGTGGACTGCATTTTTTGTGGATTTTGAGTTAAAGCCATTGGTTTTGGTGCCTCCACAATAGGTTTTTCTGAGACTAATGTTTGCTTTTGGGAAACCTTTAGCTGTTGGATTTGCGATTCTAACTGCGCTTTTTCTTGCGCTGCTTCCTTGTACGCTTCTAAAATTTCAGCCTTGGTGCTTTTGTCGCTAACTCTTTTGTTCATGACTTTTCATTTCTTAATACTTGGGAAAATTTCTGTCATTTTTTCGTAAGGTGTGTATTGCACACCCTACTAGGTTTTAAGCTTTGCTGGCAAAAGCTTTCATTGCCAAATCTTGCGCTTGCTTCATCGTGGCTTGCAGTTGCGCGGAAATTTCGGCGATTTGTTCGGTTTGTCGCCCAATTGTCTGCTGTAGAGATTGCACTTTCAATTCATATCCCTGCTTAGTGCCTTCCCATTCTTTCTCCACTAAATCTGCCTTGACTTTAGCTTCGCGGGAAACTTCTTGAATTGCTTCTTCTTTGGCTTTGACATAAGCCTGTTTGAGTTCTTCTTCAAATCCGGCGGCTTTTCTTTGATTCTCTTCAAACTCCGCTTGGTTGTCGCTGAGGACTTTTTCGCGCTGTGTCCAATTTTTCTCTTTTTCGCGAGTAGATTGCTGCAAGTCCCGTTCTAGTTTGCGCTTCGTTTCTTCGTATTCGTCGGTTTCGATTTTGCGGGTGCGCTGTAATTCGTATTGGTAATCGGCTGTTTCTTCCTGACGCTCTTTAGTTATGAGTGCAGTTTCTTCTTGAACTGCTGCATCAAATTCTTGCTGTTCTTTTTCCCAAACCTTGCGTTTTTGGGTCGTGTCTTTTTCGATAAGTTCGCGTTGGTTAGCAGCGTTTTGTTCCAGCAGGGTCAATTTTTCTCGGTGTTCTTGAGTTAAAATGTGGAGGGCGTCTGCTACAACTCTGATTTGCTGCAACTCTTGCAATTGTTCGGCTTCTATTTCGATCGCGCGTTTTAATTCGTCTAATTTTGAAGATTCCGCCTTCAGTTTTTCGGAAAGTCCGCTGGTGATGCTGCCGAAATCTAATTGCAAGTCTGCTAAGCCTTTGACGATGCTGTCAATTGTGTAGGTGGAGGCGAGTTCGAGGACTTGTTTGTTTTTGGCTTTTTCGGCTGACTGTTCTTTGGTTTCTACTTTGGATTCGATCTTTTTGTGGTAGGCTAAAATCTGCTGAAAGTTTTGCAAAATTTGGGCTTTGCTATCCTTGGCAGTTGCTATTGTCATAATTTTGCTCCTCCTGATTATAAATTTTCGAGACTTTTGAGTGAGGCTTTCTCAGTTATTCTAAGTTGCGGAGTTGGCTGAGAATGGCTCGGTATTTTCTGGCTGCGTCGGGTTTTTCTTCTGGATTATCGCTGGCTAGAATTTTGAGAATTTTACAGCAGCGATCGCACCGATTTCCTTGCCCGCAGCCGCACTCATCAATTATACTTAAAAGTGTGCCTTTTAGCAGTTGATTTTCGGCTAACAAAGCTCGGTAATTCCGCTGGACGGATTTGGCAACTAAAGTCATGTGTTGGAAGTCTTCGGTGAGACTTTCGATGTCGTTAACTGCGTCTGCCCGAATTTGGTCGAGCAGCTCAAGATTCTCTCTCAAACGGCTTTCTTGCAGGTTGGGTTGGGTTTTCAGGTTTGTTAATTTCTTCATTTCACTCTGTTGTAACAGTTATGGTAAAGGCGCGATTAAATCGCGCCTTTACAACAGAATTAGAACAAGTCAGCAGTAGATTTGTCTTCCGCTGGCGGTAGCGACATACCGCCGTTGGAATTCAAAGCAATAGCATCGCTTTCACCGCTAGCGTGAGCAGCCATCAAGCAGGCAACTTGCTGCGCCGGCAGGTTATCTAAACACACCATAGCTTTTGTTCCTTCTAAGTCAATCATCCGCGATTGATTGCTAGAATCTGACAAAACTGCTGCGGCTTGGTCGATAACCGCCCAATCTTTCCGCTCGTTCCAAGACCATTTCAAGCTGTAGTAGTTGATCGGTTTTACTACTCCGCTATCGTCTGGTTTCTGACCGGAATGCTTGACAAATTCGGGAAGAAAAATCCCGGTTGCAGGTTCTACCCCGCGAGATTGAACTGATGCTACCAAGCGGTTAAAATCGTTCAAGCTGCGGTTTTTTATGTATGTCACCATGACAACTCCTTGAGGCAGTTCGCCGGTTTCTGCGACAAACCACAGTTGACCCCACAGTGTGTGGGAAGTTTGACCGAGGGAACCGAAGAATTTGGAAAATTTGAGGATTGTCATGGAACACTTGGAACCGTAGTCGGTGTCGCCGATCGTCCACTGGCCGCTTTGGCAATTGTTACGTACTGCGATCGGGATTTCCGGTACTAGCAAAGCATTGCTCGGTTTGGCACCAAATACTGAAAATGTCGGTCTTTCTTGTGTTTTAGTCATTGTTCGTTTTTCCTTAGTTTTTTATTGCTTTACGGGGAATTGGTAATTGGTAATCCGTTAAATCTCGTACATTGCTGGTGGCAGAACTTCGATTACCTAACGGGACTTAAACAAAAAAATTGTGCTAAAAATAGTATAATGTAGTCAGGTTAAGCTTTTTACGTCAAAAACGCGCAATGAAAGAAACAACTCCTAGCGCCATGCCACCATGCTTCGATCGATGGTGTCGTCGTTTTGACGATGTTTTTAGCCATCAAGCCCAAAAAACAGGGTTTAAGCACTATTTAGGGGGATTATTGGGAGAAAGTGAGCGAAAAAACCTGACTCAGATGTCAAGAGACTGTATAGGAGTTACATACAACCGATTGCATCATTTTTTGACAGAAGCTCCTTGGAATGCCCAGCAAGTTAACCAACGACGGTTGCAGGTGATGCAGCAGTGTAGGCAGACTCATATCAGCAGAGGGTTTACTCTGATAATAGATGATTCCGGTCACAGAAAAAGTGGCAATTTAACAGCAGGAGTTGGTCGGCAATATATTGGAGAAATCGGAAAAACAGATAATGGTGTAGTAGTGGTAACTACACACTTATATGATGGAGTGAAAAGCCTACCACTTGATGTTGAATTATATCAACACGCTCATTCGTTACCTCAAGGAAAAGAAAATCCAGAATTTATTAAAAAACCCGATATAGCCATCAAACTAATTGACAAATGCTTAGAAAGGAAAGAGCGACCAGCAGTAGTTTTAATCGATGCAGGCTATGGGAATAATAGTAGATTTTTGCAGGAGTTAGAGAAAAGGAAGTTAACCTATGTAGGAGGATTAGCCAAAAATCGAAAAGTAGTCTGTCAAATAGAACCCGAGCGACAACCCGAAGAACTCAAACTCTCAGAATTAGCAAAACGTTTACCAGCAGAGGCTTTAAGTGCTATTACACTAAATCGGGAAAAGCCCAGAACTGTGTGGGTAGCAACTATCACAGTAGAATTCTCAACCATGTCCGGGCCAAAAACAGTCGCTATCGTCATGAATGCTCCGACTTGTTCTACCGCCACAGAAGTTGATTATTTAGTGACTAACGCTGCCAGTGAGCGGGCAACAGCATCATGGATAGTAACAACTTACTCCCAACGTAATTGGGTAGAAGTGTTTTACCGTGAAGCTAAAGGATGGCTAGGGTTAAAAGAATATCAAATCCGAGGAAAGAGAAGCCTTTATCGACATTTAATATTAGTATTTTGTGCTTATACTTTTATCATTTGGCATCAGTTAACAGGAGGATTGCGTCGGCAGTGGGCTAACCAACCTTTAACAACATTTACTGAAGCTTTGTCAGCTTTTAGAACAGCTATATCTTACAGGTTTTTTGGCTGGTTGCAAGAAAACAGGGACCTATTTACTTTATATAAAGCCAGTTTGGGCTTTGTTTGGGCTTAAAACTTGTTTAAGTCCCACTAATGAGATGTGTTGTCGCTTTTGGTTCTGGATAGGTATACTCAAGCATCGCCTCTTGTTGAGCTTTGATAATCCGCAGCGCGGCGAGCAAATGCTCTAACGTTTCTAGGTGCGCTGGGGTGAAGTGGATGCTGAAGCCTTCGCCATCCCGCGCGTAGCCGGGACAAACCAGTGAGGCTGAGCTTTGTTCTTCGTGGGTGGCGATGTATAGCCAGTCATCGTCTTCGAGCTTGTAATGCGTGTCTGTCCAGGTTCTCAGCATTTGCGATCTGCTCCTCCTTATTTGCTGCGTACAAGCGTTTTGACGCCCAGCGCTTCTCACTCCTCTGAAGTTGACGACGCTATATGTAGCGTGTGAGCTAGGCTAATTTGCACCCTTAACCCTACCCGTCAGGCTCGTGGGGTTGATTAAACCGTCAACTAACCTCATAGTAGCGCGGGTTGATTTTCCCGTCAAGTGTTTTGTTGAACTTTTCATCAAAACAGGCTAGAATGCTTGTCAGGAGGCGAAAAACCGTGGAACAAACATTTGGAAGACTGATCCGTCAAGCTCGCAAGGACAAAGCTTACTCACAACGTGAGCTAGCAGCTATGCTAAGTGTGGACTTTACTTATTTGTCGAAGTTGGAGAACGATCGAGCGGATTATGCGCCAAAAGAGGAGGTAATCCGAGCATTAGCGCGAAATCTAGACATAAACGAAGAGGAATTGATTTTCCTGGCGGGGAGGCTGCCGCAGCAGTACGAAGCGCTGCTGAAGCAGAATCCGAAGGAAATGCAGGCTCTTTTCCGCCGAATGCAAGAAAATCCAGATTGGCTCAAACAGTCTTTTGAAGCGTAAGAGAGGCCCCTCATAGTGAGTATCTTTAAGCCGTATTGCTTCTATCCCAAAGAAACGATCGAGCGTTTGGCAAATGACATCTTGATGCAGATGCAGAAAACGCAAAATTTTGCTCCGAGATGGCCTTTTGATGCGACAACGGTTGCTGATTTTCTGGATTTGGGCGTAGTTTGGGAGTGCATTGAGCCGGATGAAGAAGGTGCGATCGCGGCGAGGATTTTGCCGCAGCAGCGGTTAATCGAAATCAACGAACAGATTCTCGAAAAACCGCCGGGGTTCATCGAATCGACGATCGCCCACGAAATCGGACACTGGGTGCTACACGTCAATCAAGACGAAGCAGACGGCACTGTGGAACAGTTGGAATTAAACTTGGGCGATGAAGGAAAAACCGCCCAGGATGTCGAGGAACCGTTTGTTTGCCGGGGTGCGAGTGCGGATAATAAGGTTTTGTCGATCGAATGGCAAGCGCAATATTTTGCAAGCTGTTTGTTGATGCCTCGGTGTATTTTGGAGGAAAAAAGACAGGGACGCGATTTAACTAAGTGGTCGCATTTATACAAAATGAGAGATGAATTGGGAGTGAGCATTTCCAATTTGACAAACCGCTTGCAAGAATTCGATTGGATTTACATTCCCAAGGGAACGCGCGAGATTTATGCCGGGAAAGATGCGGCAAACGGGCAGCAGCGGTTGTTTGGATAAAAGTGCGATCCTCTTCGAGGGCTGCGCTAACGAATTTGAGGTTTGAGATTTGGAAGCGATTCTCAAATCTCAAATCTTTAAAATTAATTTCTAATTAAGTTACATTTTATGCTAACCAATATTGAAATCCTGCTGGCAGCTTGTGAGGAATTAAATATCCCTTACGAAATCCTGCATCCTTCCCAAAACTTGATTAGACTCAAACAGAGCGGCGCAGAATATTATTTTGTCAATTACATGACGCCATTTAACAGCGCGTCAGTAGCAGAGATTTTTAAAGACAAAGAATATACATATCAACTATTAAACGGCAAAATAAATACTCCCAGAACTCTCGGTTTTGTCTCGCCTCACTGCGAGGAGAAGTATAAAAAGTATTTGAGTTTCCCAGATATTGAATCAATAGTTTTAGAAGTAAACAAAAAATTTGCTTTCCCGGTGATTCTCAAAAGAAATCGCGGTGCTGGTGGCAATAATGTTTTTTTGTGTAAAACTAGAGAGCAAATTAAAGAAGCCCTAGAAATTATATTTAACGTCAACAGTAAAGATTATGACTATGTGGCGCTAGCTCAAGAATACATCGAAATTGCCCACGAATATCGGGCTGTATTCTGCAAAGAAAAGCTAGTTTTGCTATACGAAAAAGACAAATCTCAGGCTGAATTTGCGGGCAATTTAAGCCCGCTGCACTGGGAAGGTGCAAAAGCCCAACATATAATTGACCCAAACCTCATGTCTGAGATTGAAGATTTTGTTAAACCTGTTTTTGCCGAAATGGCGATTAATTATGCTGGGTTTGACATCGCGCTAGATAAAAACGGAGCATATTGGTTAATTGAAATTAACTCAAGTCCCAATTACGATATTTTTGTCAGAGATAACGATCGCCAAATTGTCGTAACAATGTTTAAAGGCATTCTGGATAGCTTGGTTGTTAACAAAACGCCTTATTTGAAATGAAGAGTTGAGTAACGAGAACCTTAACCCAACCTACATATTTTGAACTTCCCTCCATTCCTTGAAAATACCAGTAGAGGTTAGCAACAGTTAAATCATTGACTTCTTGCCAACTTGAGGGGGCTAAAGCTTTATAGCCAGAGGTAGTTGCTTTCTGACTGATATAAGATTCATGTTGTTGACGCAAGCTAGGTTTTATCAAAAATCGCAATTGATCGCGTAGTGATTTGAAGTGGGATTTTTGCTGCAAGTTTTCGTAGAGCGCAATTTCTTCTGGTTCTGCCACTATAGCAACTTCTTGATTAGTATTTGAAACTGGTGTCGTTTCCATATTTAAACTAGCCAATTGTTTACGCTCATCAGCCGATAAACTTAGCATCCAATCTACCTGATTTTGCCAAGAGTTTAAAACTGCTAGATCCTGATTGTAAATTCGTGTGATTTCTGGAAATATAAAATCAATTTCATCTTTTGTGCAGCGCTCAATCACGGTGAGAATGTCTTGGCGTATTCTTTCTTGGAGGTGGGAAAGGGAATTACTTACAGACGCAGGCTCGTTCAGCAATTGATAAGTTAATGAAATTGTTTGCTCAATTGCCCAAGCACATTCAACTCTACGAAGATAGCCCACTGCACAAGTGGCTTTGAATAATTCAGGATTATTATAGTCAGCTAAAGCATTAGCTAAAATGTGTTGTGCACTTGTTAAGGTAGAATTTCTGGTATGTTTATCTTCCATTAATAAAGCACTTTGAATTAGTCTCTGTGCCATCGCAAATTTCTGATAAGCTTGACTTAAGATTAAACGATGTTGCTCAAAATTAATGCTTTCAGCTAACAGTTTAATTTCAGCAATAACTTCTGCTTTTTGGTCTCTCAGCAGTGCCTCTATACTAATAAAGCCATGTGTAACTGTTAGCTTCAATTCCTTAATATCTTCCCTCATTTTCAAAGTCTGATGAAGATTGACGGCTGACATTGCAGCTATGGCCACCACGCCGACACCAATGACGGCAGTAGATGCTGACAGAATGCCCACATTAGCCGAAAGAGATTTTAAGCCATACTCAATCACATCTAGTCTTTTGTAAGTTTCTTTAAAACCCAGATCTGTTTGAACCATTTGCGCTACACCTAATACAAAATCTGGAATAGCGAACAACGGCTCGGCAACCATACCAATTGCCGAACCTACAAAGCGACCTGTTGCTCTGTCTCTAGCTATTCCCAATAATACTCCTGCACTATTCTTCACGACTTCATAAGTGCCGGAGATGATACCAGCCTGTATGTGAGGAGGAAACACAAAAACCATATTTTTTTACCTGAATAGCGATTTATGTTACACATTATAATATATTATATGATTATGGTTAACTCTGTCAGTCTACAGTGGAATTACTTAAATGAACGAATTCATGAAAGCATTTCAGAACATCGCCCAATATGCGGCTCTCGTCGCGGCGGATGATTATAAATCCTTAGAGATTAAGGAATCTGCTACAACCATGATTAAGTCAGTCCAGCCTGGCTTTGACGAATTGATTGGATCAGCTACCAGACTTGATAAAGTTGTGCAAAAATGCCGGAACGATATCGATCATGCTGAAGACGTTTGGACTTGCAAACTTGGGATTGTCCAAGCTTCAAAACAGGAAATATGGCAACAGCTTGGGGAACTGAGCGGCTGTCATGTCAGAATTAATGAACTAGGCGAGCAATGTCAAAATTCGGCGATTGATAAATCTCAAGATTATTGGGATAAAATATTTGATGTGCGCGTTAAACAAAAGTGGTTTATTGATGCAGCAAAGAAACAAAAAAAAGGAATTGGCTGGAAAGAAAAGGATGATTTTATTAAAGATATTCCCATCGTTATGAATCTTGTTTGTATGGAAATTGATCAAATCATTAAGCGTAGCCTAGGTCTAGTTTATCAAGACCTTAGCACGATTAACTTAAAAGTGCTTACCCAGTATTTCCAAAATTTAGATAAGCAGACAAAAGATGTGTTGAAACATCAGATGAATTTAACTTTTAGCGAGATAGCAAATAAATTTGAGCAGCCGACAGTTTACTTGCCTGAGAACACCAAATCACTGAGGTCTGAACTTATTTCGGATCTGGATAATTTATCCAAATACCGTTTAGGTGATCTTTTCTGGGAAGAGGTTGTAAATTTCAAAAACCAGGTTTCAACCGCAATCGATAATTTCATCAATTCAATCTTTGATGACAGATTAAAAGTAGGAAGTCAAGCTTTGGTTCAAGCCATGATATTTTACAATAAATTTTTGGAAAAGCAAGATAGATATCAGAAAGAAACACCTGCACAACGTCAGGCTGAAAGAGCCTGGATTGATTCGCAATGGACAGAAATTCAGAGAGTGGAAAAAGGTATTAAAGTGATTCTAAATTCTTCTCCATAATTCCTTAAGCTACTGTCATTGTACTAGAGTGCACTTCTTCACACGCTAAAATAAACTTAGTCACAATTTCATCAAAAAAATGACACCAGAATTGTTAGAATTAGAGGGAACGTGGGAAGAAATTCTCGCCCAATCAGCCAAATTTGCCGATCGCCGAGTTCGCATTATCGTTCTTGCTGATGAGGAACCGCTGAAGTCAGCCGAAGACTGTTTTCGTCAAGGATGGAAGGAAGCAATGACAGGAGACACTGTACCGCTTTCTGAACTGTGGGAAGAAATTGATACAGCGATCGAGATGATGCAGTCTCTGCCAGAAACTTTACAGCAGCAAGTAGCGGAATACTTGAAAGAGTATATCGCAGACTTAAAAGATGAGCTTCAATGGGACGAATCTTTCAAGAAAACGCAACCGCAACTTGTGGCTGCTGCCCAACGCGCAAAACAAGAAATTGCTGAAGGAAAGGCACAGGAAATGAAACTGAATGAGTTATGAAATCTGCCACCCTTCCTTCCTTTTGGGAAAGATACAATTCTCTTGACAGTAGAGTAAAAGAGCAAGCTAGAAAAGCTTATCGTTTCTGGCTGGAAAATCCCTTTCATCGATCTTTGCACTTCAAGTGCATCAACCAGGAAGAAAATATCTGGTCTGCGAGAATCACGCGCGGCTATCGAGCAGTGGGGATTTTACAAGGAGATACCGTGACATGGTTTTGGATTGGAAACCACGATGATTATGAACGTTTCTTCTAGTAATCAGGCCGGGGCGGGTTTTCGAGATGGTTGGTTTCAGGCAATTATTGTTAGCGAACCCGCCCCTACATCGCCTGGAATCTTGCCTGTTTCACAAGAGTTAAAAACTTACATCCTTTCCAATACCTTAATCCCCAACAACTCCAAACCCAATTTCAAAGTCCTCGCCGTCAAATCGCACAAAATCAACCGCGAAGTCCGCAACGGTTCCTCAGCTTTCAACACCTGACACTGCTCAAAAAATTGATTGAACTTTTGACTCAATTCAAACAAATACTGACAAATTCGATTCGGCAACAAGTCACCGCCCACAGCATTTACAACTTCATTCAACTGCAATAAATGCTTTGCCAATACCAACTCGGCATCGGATTGCAAAATTACTTTCGCACCAGCATCTAAGTTATCAAAATTAATTTCACCTTTGCGGCGAATTCCCTGCACGCGCACGTAAGCATACAGCATATAAGGAGCAGTATTTCCTTGCAAAGCGAGCATTTTGTCGTAACTAAAAATATAGTTACTGGCGCGGTTTTGACTCAAATCGGCATACTTAACCGCACTCAAACCAACTGTTCGAGATACGTTAGCAATAAATTCCTCAGTTTCCTGTCTTTCCTCTGTTTTTAATCTGTCTTCTAAATCTTGGCGCGTGCGGACGATCGCCTCATCTAACAAATCCTGCAACCGCACCGTTTCCCCAGAACGAGTTTTTAATTTTTTGCCGTCTTCTCCCAATACCAAACCGAAGGGAATGTGGACAATTTCGACATCTTCAGGAATCCAACCTGCTTTTCTCGCTACTGCAAATACTTGGGCAAAATGGTTTGCTTGTCCCGAATCGGTGACGTAAATTATGCGCTTTGCATTGTCTTTGTGGATGCGGTAGCGCACTGCTGCTAAATCTGTGGTAGCGTAATTGTAGCCGCCGTCGGTTTTTTGGACAATTAGTGGGAGTGGTTCGCCTTCTTTGTTGGTGAAACCGTCTACAAAAACGCATTTTGCGCCGTCACTTTCTACTAGCAAACCTAGATTGGTTAAATCTTCGACTACTGCGGGCAATAATGGATTGTAAAATGATTCGCCGCGTTCGGTTAATTTGATATCGAGCAAATCGTATATTACTTGAAATTCGCGGCGCGATTGATCGCACAGCAATTTCCAGGCGCGGCGGGTGTCTTCGGCGCCTGCTTGCAGTTTTACTACTTCTTGGCGGGCGGTTTCTTTGAAGGTTTCGTCTGTGTCAAAGCGCTGTTTTGCTTGGCGGTAAAATGCGACTAAATCGCCTAAGTCTAGGGCGTCAGCGGTTGTGAGGGCTTCGGGGTGAACTTCGCGCAAGTATGCGATCAGCATTCCGAATTGGGTGCCCCAGTCGCCGATGTGGTTGATTCTGAGTACGTCGTGGCCTTGAAATTCGAGGGTGCGGGCGATCGCATCTCCGATGATTGTCGATCGCAAATGTCCGACGTGCATTTCTTTGGCTATATTCGGACTCGAAAAGTCGATCGCGATTGTCTGAGGCGTTTTCGCCGGTTCAATCCCCAAACGCGAGTCGCCGGCGATCGCACTAATTTGCGCTTCCAAATAAGCCGGTTTCAGCTTCAAATTGATAAAACCGGGCCCGGCGATTTCTGGGGTTTCGCAGATGTCAGTAATATCTAGGTTTTCGATGATTGTTGAGGCGATCGCCCGTGGGGGCTTTCCTAACTTTTTCCCCAAACTCATCGCCGCGTTGCACTGAAAGTCCCCAAAGTTGGGATTGCTGGCGGCGGCTAGCATCGGATCTGCACCTGCATAACTTTCGCCGAATGCAGCGGTGAATGCTTTTTCAAATTTTGCTTTTAACTGTTGGGCGATCGAGTTCATCTTTAATATTTTGATTGGATGTTTATTTTAAACTCTAGATTCAGGACTTTTTGCCAATAATACTCTTACTACTTAGGTAATTACCCTCTCCCCCTCTCCCTCTGGCCCTCTGGCCCTCTCCCCACCTACTAGGAAATTTTGTACTTAGCTTTGAGCTGCTGATGCGATAAAAATCACTGGCAGCGCTAACACATAGTACATTTTATCACAGTTGCGATCGCTACACAAATTAAAAAATGTCACATCAAGTCCATGATCTCGATCGCTAGATCGTTTAGTTAAATCCCTTACATTAAGGTATGTTAAAATTTTTTCAATGCACCCAAAAATCCTACGAAAGGAAGCAGTTATGTTATCTCAACCTATTTTTGGCGATCGCTCTCTGACCCAAGTCTTTTATCAAGCAGTAATCGATCGCTTCTACGACGGTTTCAGTCTCTCCACCCAAGCACTATTACGAGAGTGTACCCTCGGCTTCGCTCCTTGTCCCGATGGAGTCAAAACTTTTTTCATCATCGCGCCGAGTCTGGATGCAGCAGAGCAACTAATGGAAAAAATGGACAGTATTTTGGAGCGAGTTGCCGAACTTATGGCTGGAGTCGGACAAGTTGCCCTGTGCATAGTTCCTCCCGGCAGCGAAGCAGAGCAACCGGTCGATCTGCAAGACTTAGAAAAAGTTCCCCCGGATTGTCTGGCTTGCAAATTCTTTACAATTATATGGGCCGATGCTGCGGCCGATCGATAAAATTGACAGTTAGCAACCAGCAACTGTGCACGGTTCGGCTGAACCTGTGCCTGTGCCGGCGCGGGGTATATTGTCTGTTAGTTACAGTCGCTGGAATTATCGGGCAAAGCGTGCAGGTAATTAGATCGTTTGCAAGGTTGCACTCGCAATCCTTGGCAAGTGTTAAACAAGCAGGCAACATATATATATCAAATGCCCGCTTGTCAGTCGCTCAGATTTTTACCTGCAGGCTCAAGCAGCCGTGCATCTACTTTTTAACTCCCCAATAAAAGCCACCAAAAAGCCGCATCAACTCTCCTGGGTGTCTCGCTTCAAAAGACAGCAGCAGGAATTAGGCGGTATCCCTGGAAAATAGATTTTTGCGAAATATCTGCTGATGTTCAGAATAAGCAGAAATATTTTCAAAAATAGATAATAGTTCCGCAGGTTTACCTCAGAAACCCGGTTTCTAGCCCCGCGCTTCATATTCGCGGTTCGCTGGGAAATTGACAAAAAATAAGCTGTTTGTGGAAGAGTCACAAGCTAGAAACAGAGCAAAGCTTTACTCAAAAAAAGATTACTTTTCCAGCGACACCCCTGGCAGTGCAGAGCGATCGTACCACAGGCTCATAGAATTTGTTAAAAATTTCAGTTGAAAATTTGAATTATTAAATTTTATGCCTAACATTGGGGATAAAATCTAAGATTGAAATTCTCAAATCTGAAATCAAGGAATCATGGTAAAACTGACACCGAACCCTAGCTTTAGTTTAACAATTCGGGTTGCTCTGCCGAATCGGCCGGGAATGCTGGCAAGCGTCACCAGTGCGATCGCATCTGTCGGCGGCAACTTCGGTCAAATCGACTTGATCGAGCAAACCCGCGCCACTACGATTCGCGATATCACCGTCGATGCTTACAGCCTCGAACACAACGAAGAAATACTGCAAGCAGTGAAAGCGCTGCCGGATATCAAAGTGATCGATGTGTACGATCGCACTTTCAACTTGCACCGCGGCGGAAAAATCAGCGTAGTTAGCAAAATTTCCCTCAAACGCCAGTCAGATTTGGCAATGGCATACACCCCTGGAGTCGGCCGCATCTGCACTGCGATCGCTAATGACCCCGAACAAGTTTACAACCTCACAATCAAACAAAATACTGTTGCCATTGTTACCGACGGTAGCGCAGTTTTGGGACTGGGAAACCTCGGCCCTGCCGCCGCACTGCCAGTCATGGAAGGCAAAGCCATGCTATTTAAAGAATTTGCAGGTATTGACGCCTTTCCTATCTGTTTGAATACCCAAGATACCGAGGAAATTATTCGCACAGTGCAGAATATCGCCCCGGTTTTTGGCGGCGTTAATCTCGAAGATATTTCTTCTCCCCGCTGCTTTGAAATCGAAGCAAGATTGCGGGAAAGCTTAGATATTCCGATCTTTCACGACGACCAGCACGGCACTGCAATTGTCAGTTTGGCAGCATTAATTAATGCCTTGAAAATCGTGAAAAAATCCATAGAAGAAGTGTGTATCGTGATTAACGGAGCCGGTGCCGCCGGAGTCGCGATCGCCCGCTTGCTGCGTAAAGCAGGTGCCGAAAACATCATCATGTGCGACTCCAAAGGCGTCCTCTCCCAAGACCGCACGGATATGAACCCAGAAAAACTAGAATTTGCTGTGCCATCGAGCGGTACTTTGGAAGATGCGATCGCCGGTGCCGATGTATTTTTAGGCGTCAGCGCCCCAGGCGTAGTCACCCGCTCCATGGTGCGTTCGATGGCCGAAAATCCCATTGTTTTTGCAATGGCAAATCCCATTCCTGAAATTCAGCCAGAATTAATTATGGAAGATGCGGCAATCATAGCAACCGGACGCAGCGACTACCCGAATCAAATTAACAATGTTTTGGCATTTCCGGGAATATTTCGAGGTGCTTTGGACTGCAAAGCAACCACGATTACGCCCACTATGTATTTGGAAGCAGCTTATGCGATCGCCTCTTTAGTCAGTCCTTCCCAGCTTGACAAAGAGCACATTATACCGTCTGTTTTTGACGAAAGAGTTGCCATTGCTGTCGCCGGTGCAGTGCAGTTGGCCGCTAGATCCGAAGGTATTGCCCGCGATTAATTGAAGGAAGAAGGAAGAAGGAAGAAGGAAGAAGGAAGAAGGTTGGAGGGAAGATACCATGTATAAATTAATGGTCTTTGTACCAGTTTTGTACTTCTTCTTTTGTGATTTTTCTGGTTTCTTCTCATTCCCTCTTTCCTCCTCCCCGTTGATTATTACTCATTTTTGTTTCCCCATCCTGTCTTTTTCCTCAACATCCATTCGTTAAATCCAGTACAGGGCTCGTTGCCGAACTTCCCTCGAACCTCCAACCTCCAACCTCTTCCTTCTTCCCTCGAACCTCAGCATCCATCCGTTACATCCGTTACATCCGTTATACAATCCGTTGCCGAACTTCCTTCTTCTCTCTTCCTTAATGAAGGATAAAAGTCACAGTAAGTAGGTAGGCGATGTAAAACACAATTATGTAAACGATTGTAAAGTATCCCAATGCCCTAAACGTGGCTAAGTTATGGCGGTTTACATACTGTTACATAGCTCTATTTAATCCCGCTTACCTACTTAATAAACAAGATAAAAAGATATAATTAAATCACCCACGTCCCGCTAGGTCAGATGCAAAGTCAGTTAGGAAAAGCCAAGCGCGATCGCTCCCGCCGCCAATTGTTAGAACTGTGCCCGATCGGGCTGGCATTGTGCCGGACGGACGGGACTTTTCTCGACGTAAATCCAGCTTTTGCAAGTATTATCGGCCGCACAGTTGCAGAAACTCTTCACCTCAACTACTGGGAAATTCAGCAAACGCAGTGCGCGGGCCGAGAAAAATATCTAGAAAGTCAAGCAAAAAATAGCTGCACCGGCCCCTGCGAAGCAGCATACAAACATAAAAACAACCATCTCGTACCCGTGCGAGTTTCTGAGCGGGCAATTGAAACAGGGGGAGAGCGTGCGATTTGGCTGAGCGCTGAAGAAATTTTTAATCCTGGGCCTGAAAATAGCGATCCGCTGGAATCAGCGCCGCCGCACAGCAATTCACATCTGGAAAAATTGCTGACAAAGCAGACTGCCGAACTGGAAAAAACTCAGAAACTACTCGCAGAAAAAACCGCCGAACTGGAGCAGACTCAAGAAAAGCTGCGTCTCGAAAGTCAAATTATCGACCAAATTCACGAAGCGATGATTTCTACAGATATGAACGGCTCGATCACCATTTGGAATCAAGCCTGCCAAAAGTTATACGGCTATGAAAAAACTGAGGCTATCGGACAGCACGTTTCTCTAATTTACCCGCCAGAACAGCACGAATTTTTATTAGAGCAAGTCATCAAACCGCTACAAGAAAAAGGCGAGCATGAAATAGAAGTTATCACACGCCATAAATCGGGAGAGAAATTTTCCTCGCACCTCATGCTTTCGCTCTTGAAAGACAAAAGAGGAGAAGTTGTGGGGATGATTGGCTCTTTAACAGATCTCAGTATTTGCAAAGCTTTAGAACAAGAATTAGCACAGAGACAAGCACTATTTGATGCCTTTTTGAAGGAGGCGCCTGCGGGACTTTGCATTTTAGACTCCCAACTGCGGTACGTGCAAATTAATCAATTTCTAGCCGAAATAAATTGCCTGAACCCTGAAGAGCACATAGGCAAGACTGTACGCGAAATATTGCCGAATATCGCTCCAATTGTAGAGCCTTTGTACGAACAAATTTTGAGGACAAAACAACCCTTAATTAATATCGAGATGAGTGGTGACAATCCCAGAAAGCCTGGGTTTGTCCGACACCTGACAGGCTCTTATTTTCCCTTGCTAGACAAAGAGGGCGAGGCTCTCGGCATCGGTGCAGTCATAATTGACATTAGCGATCGCAAACAAGCAGAAGCTGCGCTGCAAAAAAGCGAACAGCTTTACCGCACTATGGCAAGCAACTTTCCTAACGGTGCGGTGATGTTGTTCGATCGAGAAATGCGCTTCACCCTGGTAGAAGGTAGAGAATTAGCAGCAGTGGGGCTTTCCAAAGAATTGATGGAAGGCAAGACAATCTGGGAAGTATTCGAGCCAGATTTTTGCGCCGCTCTCGAGCCAAATTATCGGGCGGCACTGGCAGGAGAAACAGTTGTTACAGAATTTATTTACAGGGAGCGCGTTTACCTCGGTTATACTTTGCCAGTCAGAAACGAACGACAAGAAATTATCGGCGGATTGCTAATGACTCAAAACATTACGGCTCGCCACTTAGCAGAAGAAGCGCTCAGGGAAAGCGAGGAAAAATACAGGTGTATTGTCGAGACAGCAGACGAAGGAATTTGGATCGTAGATACGGAGGGTAAAACTACTTTTGTCAACCAAAAAATGACCGATATGCTCGGCTGCACTCCAGAGGAAATGATCGGAAAGTCGCTATTTGCTTTCATGGATGCAGAAGGCATGGCGCTCGCACAAGTCAGTCTCGAACGCCGCCGTGAAGGAATTCGCGAACAACACGATTTTAAGTTCCTTCGCCGAGACGGCAGCGACTTGTGGGCGATACTTTCTACTAATCCCTTGTCCGACAAACAGGGACGCTATGTGGGGGCTTTGGCAATGGTTGCCGACATTACCGCTCGCAAGCAAACAGAAGCCGCATTGCAGCAGTCGGAAGCCAAATTTCGATCGCTCTACGAATTAACCAGTTTGCCAGTTTTGATGTTATATGACAATGACATCTCTGATGCCAACACAGCCACCCTAAAACTATTTGGCTGTACTACCGCCCAACAGTTGTACGGCAAAAACCCCGGCCAACTGTCGCCTCCTTTTCAACCTAACGGCAGAGATTCTTTGAGCTTTATTAACGAAATGATGGATCTCGCCTTTGAGCGGGGAAACCACCGTTTTGATTGGGTTCATCAGCGCTTAGACGGTACTGATTTTCCCGCAGAAGTCGTGCTGACAATCATCGAGGTTGGAAATGAAAAAATCATCCAAGCAGTTATCCAAGATTTAACGGATCGCAAACTTGCAGAAGAAACTTTAGTGCGATCGGAACAAGCGCTTAGACAACAAGCTCAGCGAGAACTACTGCTCAATCAAATTGCCAACCAAATCCGCACTTCTTTAGATTTAGATACAATTGTAGAAACCGCCGTTCAAGAAATTCGCAATCTGATGCACCTAGATTGGTGCATCTTCACTTGGTATCGCCCCAACACCAATCCTCCGCTTTGGGACGTAACTTACGAAGCGAAGAATGCAGATTTGCCGAGTATACTCGGCACTTATCCTGTAGACTACAAATCTAGTCTCGCAGTGCGACAGATTTTGCGACGAGAAATTCTGCGAATTGATGATGTCAGCACTTTTGAAGATGTAGAATTGCGCGAACTTTTCCAGGCTTCAAAATTTCAATCCGTGCTGTCGCTGCCCATTCATACTGCTTCCGGCGAGATTGGGGTGATTACCTGCTATCAGACCCTATCCATGCGACATTGGAGCGAATCGGAAGTCGAACTGATGCAAGCGGTGGTGGCTCAAATTGCGATCGCGATCGACCACGCCGAACTCTACACCCAAACCCGCACAGCGGCCCGATTAGCTCAAGCTCAAACTCAACAGCTAGAACAAACTTTACACGAGCTCCAACGCACCCAAACTCAATTAATTCAAAGTGAAAAAATGTCTAGTTTGGGCCAGTTAGTAGCAGGTGTGGCCCACGAAATTAACAACCCGGTTAATTTTATTTATGGCAATCTCAGCTACACCAGCGAATACACTCAAAACTTGCTAAAAATGTTGCAACTTTACCAGAAAGAATACCCGCAGCCTAGCGCAAGAATTGTAAATGCAAGGGAAGACTTTGAAATTGATTATCTTATTGAAGATTTACCAAAAATTTTAGCATCTATGAAAGTCGGAGCCGATCGCATCCGCGACATAGTTTTGAGCCTGCGGACTTTCTCAAGACTTGACGAAGCCGAAAAGAAACAAGTTGACATTCACGAAGGTCTTGAAAGCACGCTGCTGATTTTGCAAAACCGTCTGAAACATAAAGCCGATCACCCGACAATTAATGTGATTAAAGAATACGGTACTTTGCCTTTAGTTGAATGTTATCCCGGTCAGTTAAATCAAGTATTTATGAATTTGTTGAGCAATGCGCTAGACGCCTTGGACATGGAGATGAAGAAATCCGATCGCACCGCCAAAAACCTCGCAATTACAATTCGCACCCAAGTAACCGACAATAACAGCGTTGCAATATGGATAGCTGACAGCGGCCCCGGGATGAGCGAAGATGTGAAAAAGCGCTTGTTTGACCCGTTTTTTACTACTAAACCCATTGGCAAAGGAACTGGCTTAGGATTGGCGATTTCGCACTCTATTATAGTAGAAAAACACGGCGGCAAGCTTTCTTGCAATTCTGTATTGGGAGAAGGTTCCGAATTTGCGATCGAGATTCCTCTGCGGCAAAAAATAAATTAAAACCCGTTGTATCGGTATCATATCATCTGTGCTCGATCGACCGAATTTGATAGGATTCAAATCCTACCCTTTACCACCAAACGCACACCACCAGCCGGTGCCATTGTCACACCGCGGCGTACTGGCATAACCGGACTATTTTCTGCAAGTTCTAAAGAGTATCGAGACAGCACTTTCGCTAATACTAACTTCATTTCAAACATTGCAAATGCCGTGCCAATACAGCGGCGGTTTGCTCCGCCAAATGGCAAATATTCGTAAGGCGAAAATTGACGTTCTAGAAAACGTTCTGGTTTAAAAAGCTTTGGTTCCGGGTAAATATCCGGTCGGTGGTGAACCAAATAAATACAGGGAGAAAGTACCATTCCTTTGGGAATATTATAACCCATTAACTGCATCGGAGCTTGCACAAGGCGCGGAAATGTAAAAAATAGGATCGGATAAATCCGCAGGGTTTCGCAACATACAGCATTCAAATACGGGAGTTTAGTTATTTCCGCCGGGTCGCAATTTTCGAGATCAATAGAATTGAGTTCTTGCAGCAGTTTTTCACGGACTTCTGGGATGTAGTGAATCCAATATAAAGCCCAGGCTAAAGCTGTGGCTGTAGTTTCGTGTCCTCCGAATAAGATTGTCATTAATTCATCCCGTAATTCAACGTCGCTCATCGGCTGTCCTGCTTCGTCACGAGCTGAAATTAACAAGCTCAGGATGTCTTCTCCCAATGGTTCAGACTGAGTTTTGCGTTCGCGAATTTCTTGATAAAGCAGGTCATCTAAACGCTGTCTTTGTCGCAGAAATCCTCCCCAAGGACTCCAAGCACCTAAATCTTTTTGCAACGACTTGATAAACAAAAAGGTAGCGTTTAATGGATTGTTAAACAGGCTGAACATATTAATCATTAGTTGCTGAATTTGCTGGTAGCGTTCTCCTTCGCTCAGCCCGAAAACCGTGTGCAAAATTACTTCCAAGGAAATTTGCTGCATAGTTGATTGCGCGATAACCGACTTACCAGGAGTCCAATTATTAATTACTTTTTCGGTGGTATTGCGGATGATTTGTCCGTAAGCTTTCATGCGTTCACCATGAAAAGGTGGCATTAAAAGTTTGCGCTGCTGCAAATGTCGAGCGCCATCTAACAACAATAAGGAACTGGACCCTACTAAAGGTAGCGTTATGTGATTTACCGTACCGGATTTAAAGAGTTTGGAATCGGCTGTAAAAATTTCTTGAATAGCTTGAGGATTGCTAATAATTACTTGGTGCGGAAAGATGCTGGATTGGCTGATAAAAATGTCGCCGTAGCGTTGATAATTACTATCTAAATAATACAGAGGATTTAAACTTCTCCGCACTGTCTGAACAAATCTAGCGTCTTTAGGGCCGTTTAGCAATTTGTTGGTAGCATGATTTTGAGAGTGAGTGTTCTCTGTGGAAATAGTCATTTGTTTTTCTCTTAGTTTTAGGGTTTCACAGGGCTAATGAAAGCATACGTCTTATTTCACAAAACTATCAAATCCCTCAGCTATTGAAAAATAGTACGCGGTAAACATCATAAATTAGTACGGCAATAGTAGGATACAGAGTAACTCCCAGGCCAAAAGCTCGTTCGATTGGCTCTTTGAGATAGCCTATCCAAAACGCTATTCTTCCGACAACAAACAAACTTGCCAAAATAGGAATCAGCTTGATGCTGTAAGTATCTAAAAAGGTAGAAAGGATTAAACTGCCTACAAAAAACAGCAAAAATTGCTCTAGAGTGTTGCTTAAATAACGCAAATGAATCCGCATTGCTTCTGATTCGGCATTTGCTAAAGGGTTTATGGCTGGGCTGCTAAATCTCCCATTACCAACAGCAACTATGCCGGCAAATAACATCAGTAACGGAAAAATTTGGCAGCGAAGGGTGAAAATTAGGCGTGACTCTGGGGTATTGAATAGCGGTAGGGGCAGCGCTATCACAAAATAACCAATCATTACAAAAGTAAGGGAGAAGATCAAGGCAGAAATGCCTCGCCAAACAACTATTTGCTGGTGTTGATTGAAACTGGGTAAATTAATCATTGTTTACAGAAACTTTATTGTAGCTTTTTTATACCGAGAGATTTTACGTAAAGCCGATCGCACCTTTGCGTCTCCACACCAGTTGTCGGTATATATCCGCTATTTTCGTACATCTTAACAGCTTCTTTGAGAATGCTGGCAGTTTCTATCCAGATTTCTTCAAAGCCGCGAGCGATAATTTTACTTTCCAATTCTTGCAGTAAAAATTTCCCCAAACCCTGTCCCCTTGCTGCGGGCAAAATATACATTTTGCGAATTTCCACAGCATTATTTCCGCGCTCAATCGGATAGTAAGCCGCCGTACCCACTATTTTACCCTGCCGTTCCACTACCCAAAATTCGCCGCCTTGATTATGATAATGTAGTTCTACATCATAGACATCTCGATCGGCCCCGTGAGGTTCGCATTTTAAACCGTATTCTGCTAAAACATCCCTAATTAAATAGAACGCCTCAGCGCGATCGCGCGTTTCCCAGGAACGAATTAAAAAATCCAGATGTTGGGTTTTCATTGGTAGTTGCAACGTATATTTTTTTTTGACTTGAGCAACTGTAAAATTAGTGATTTTTTGTATTTTACAGTCTTTAAATGCCCATAGATTTTAACTGTGAATTCTAGGTTCGGGATGAAGAGTTGCCAGCAACTCGCTCTCTACTAATGATAATTCCTCCAACCTCTGCATCACAATATCCCGATCGAAATAAGTTGTTGCCAAAATCCAATATACACCGTAATGACGCGCTTCCGAAGCCATCAAACTGCGGTAAAATTTAGCTAATTCCGCGTCGGGACAGCGATCGCCCAGCAGCCCCAACCGTTCGTGACTGCGCGCTTCTATCAAACCCGAAACCAACAAAGAATCTAAAAGCCTATCGGGTTCCTGCTTGCGAATTTGGGCGGACAAGCCAGCACCGTAGGGAGGTGCAGCCAAAGGGCCTAAAGCAATGCTGCGCTTTTCTAACCGCTGGTTGACTTGCTCGAAATGCTCTAATTCTTCGCGGGCGATCGCCGTTAGCATCCTCACCAATTTTTCCCTTGCTGGGTAGCGAAACATTAAATTTAACGCTACTCCCGCCGCTTTCCGTTCGCAGTGAGAATGGTCTAATAAGATTGTATCCAAATGGGCGATCGCCTGTTCTACCCAAGCTTCCGAAGTCGGCTGTTTTAAAAACTTAATAGTTGGCAGTGTTGAAGTCATTAGTCATTAGTCAGCATTTATCCTATTTTACCTAATTTTTCAAACACCGCATACATATCACCAGCAAACTTTTTAGGATTCCACAGCGGCGACAAATGGGCTGGAAGTTTAGATTTCACCAACTGTGCTTTAATTGCATTTCTCAATTCACGTTCTTTACCCAATTTTACACCAACTTCCACATATTCCGACCAAGACAAAGCCACACCAGTTTCAATTCCCAAAGCCTGCAAAAATGAATAACCCATTCTCGACAAAAATTGCTCTCCTGTGCGAGTCACCACTGGCAAATTACACCACAAAGCCTCTAAAGTGTGAGTTCCTCCGTTGTAAGGATAAGAATCTAACAAAACATCGGCCAGCAAATAGATAGTTCTGTGTTCTTCCTCAGTAGCAAACCTTGGCAAAAACTTAATTCGGTGCTTGCTCACTTTTTCAGCTTCGCAAGCTTGGTGATATGCAGCCTCAAACACCGCAGCATCGCCTAAAGCTTTGTGAATTAAAATACTATTTGGCACTTGTTTGAGAATGGCAATTTGGGCTTTTACTAACTCGTGATTGAATTTTCTGCCGGGTGCAACGCACAGGTAAACTATCTGATCCAAACCGATCCGATTCGACCTTCTCAATGCAACGGGATCGACTCCATATCTCTGAAAACCTGACACCGCTACAAAGGAATCCGGCATCCTAATTAGCTGCTCCTCATAATATTTTTCCCGCCCGGCTGGGTGGGAGTGCCAGTCTGTAAGAAAGTAATTTTCCGGCGATAGGTAAGGGGCGTCAAATCCCAGCCAAGAAACACAAACTGGTGCGGGTTTTTGGTAGAGAATGTCAGCGTGAACTGGTACGCTGAGAGAATCTAAATCGACTAAAACGTCCAGTTCATCTTGCTGAATTTTGTCGATAATTTCTGCGGAATTGGCAAGTCCGTTCGGGTAGGTTGTCGGAAAAGTCAGTTTGCCCCAAGTTTCAAATTGCTGAGTGCGATCGTCAGGAATAATTCTTTCGGAAGCGTACAAATACACATTGGGTGTGATGGCGGACAATTCGCGAATGATGTCAGCGCTGCACCAACCTACTGAATGGCGGCTGAAGTGATTGGACAAAAAGCCGATTTTTAACTTGCTGGATGGAACACTTGGTTTGAAACTGTAATTTGCGGGTTGAGAAAAATTAGGTTTAATACATTGGTCGATATACTTTTGGGCAATTAATCTGGAAAGTTTTGAGTTGGCTGCCAAGTCATCTCGCAAATAGGGCGTGCTGAATAACAAGTTTGCATAAAGCGATTTAATTTCCACCGGGCTAGCGGTTTCTAATTTTTGCTGCAAGTACGACTCTAGCTCTAAAAATCGATCGCCCGCAATTTGATTTAATCCCGACACTTGATAGGTGCTGATGAAGTAAATCGCGGTCATAATTGGATCTGTTTCGGCACACATTTGGCTGTATTGGTGCACGGCTTGCCGCGCGGCAGCTAAATTGCTAGTATCTCTGAGGATGCCGCACAAATGTTGGTGGGCAGAAATAAAATCTGGTTTAATTTCTAGGGCTTTTTGAAGGTTGGGTATTGCGTCTTTAAATTGACCCTGGTGGCGCAAAACTCGGCCAATTTGACAGTATGCTTCGGCTAAATCGGGTTTAAATGCGATCGCCTGTTGCCATGCAGCCACCGCCTCATCTAATTTCCCTTGCCGCGCTAATTTATCTCCTAAATTTAAGTGAAAATCTACCTCAGCAAGATGGGGATTGAGTTCGAGAGCTTTTTGCTCGTATGCTACCGCTGCATCCGACTGCCCCTGCTGTTTCAGTGCCCCTGCCAAATTCCAGTAAGCAGCCGCCAAATTTGGTTTAAGTTCGATCGCCTTTTCGTAATTGACAATAGCCTCCACCAAATGCCCTTGTTTGTAGAGCATACTGCCCAAATTAGCATAAGCCTCAGCAAAATCGGGATTCAGAGCGATCGCCTCGGAATAAAACCGCATCGCTTCCTCAATTTGGCCGCTTGCTTGCTGCACATTGCCCATTGTCACGTAAGCCGCCGCCCAATCCGGTTGCAATTCCAGAGCTCGGCGACAAGCAGCGACGGCTGCTGCTAAATTGCCTTGAGAGTAATAGGTTTCTGCAACGACTGTCAGCGATGCAGCATCTTCAAATTGGGGTGTTTCGGATTGGTTGGGAAAATCGGACTTCATTTGGCGGCCTATCTGTGCTATCAAGTTAAAGGTTGAATCTATATTATTTTGAAGAGTAGCAGTTTTAGCGGAATTACGGGCGATCGTCACACAGAATTTATGAGCGACAAGCAAGCGACACAGCGCCAACATAACATCAAGTGGAAACCAAACCTCCTGCTGGGGATACTCTTGTTAACCTTAGCAATCCCCTTACCCTTTGCCCAAAAGACTTTCGCACAGCAGCAGCAAACAGCCAGCTTTCGGCAGAAATTATTTCAAACTGCTCTTTATTTCACCCTCTATTTTGAGGGCGGATTCAGCAATCATCCTGCCGATAAGGGCGGCAGAACTTATCGGGGCGTTTTGCAAACGGAATACAACGCCTACCGCTACAGTCGTGGGCTTCCGCCCCTCGACGTGACGCAGATGTCGGAAGCAGAGCTCCTAGAAATTTATAAATATTACTGGGATTCGAGCCTCTCGGGCACGATGCAGCCGGCTTTGGCGATCGTCATGTTTGACACCGCCGTTAATTTCGGTATTAATAACTCAATTACCTTTCTTCAGCAAGCCTTAGGATTGCCACAAACGGGAGTTTTTGATGCCCGCACCAAGGAAGCGCTAAAAGGGGCAAATAACAGAAATACCGCGCTGCAAATGATTAATGAACGAATTATTTACCGCTACAAAAGAGTGCAAGAAGATCCGACTCAGATGGCTTTTTTCCGGGGTTGGCTGAGTCGCGATTATAGTTTGTGGGGCTATGTGAATAAGATTAAAAATTAAGCTGATTCATTTGTAAATAAGCCTTTGAGGGTGGGCTATAAGAACCTAACCCTACTCCCCACAAGAAAATTTGATATTTGTGGAATAAGCCCGAAAGCCTGTTGCTAATATTTGTGGAACAGGCCCGAAAGCGTGTTGCTAATATTTGTGGAACAGGAATCTTGCCGATTTCCATAAATTATCGACGGTGAAATTCTACTTCGTTTTCGAGAATCCGCACGTCAAAACGAGCAAGGAAATTTTGCCCTAAAAGTCCTTCGGCTGCTCGATCGCCGATCGCCACTTGGATGTGGTACACAACAGCGGTTTGCACTGCTAAAGATTGCACCGAACCTAAATCAAATTCCACAACCCTACCGTCAGCAACTGCCTCCTGGCAGCGCCCAGACGGCACGATTGTCAGCGCATCAGCCATCCTGCGGGTAATCAGCGTCATGCCTGCTAAGGTCGGACAAAGCTTCTGAATATTCGCCCCGATCGACCGCTTCGCGAGCTTCCTCGAAGAAAAGCGGGGACGACAGGTGTTTTGCTGAATTTAGCAAGCGCGTGTCTGCGATCGCATTTTCGAGGTCAACGATCTGCGACTGAATTGATACCCGTTCCCCAAATTACATCGCCCTCGGCTGCAAGCGCATCGCTTCCTTGTAATCGGCGATCGCACCTTTCAAATCCTGGAGTTTGCGCGCACTTGTGCTCTGGGCGGATAAGCTTGTGCGAACTTGGGATTTTTTTTCAAAATGCGATCGAGGCTTTGCAGAGATCCTGCTAAATCTCCAGTTTCTATCTGTTCTAATGCCTTTTGATAATCTGCTTGGCTCATATATTTCGCAGCACATATAAATTGCCAATCCCTTCAACCATAATAGCTTTTTAAAGGAAGCAGAAGTATGAAAGCAAAAGAACGTAAAACGATCTCGCCCTTTAGATACCCGACTTCTTAAAGAAGTCGGGTATCTGGGTGCTCTGTTTTTTTAGGTGGGTCTACTTACTTGCCGCAATTAGCAAAAGTAGAGAACAAGTTATAACCTTGAACTTTCCACGCTTGCCATGTATTCCGGTTGCCAAAAAGAATATGCATAGTTGCATCTCCATCCACGTAGCTTTGCCAACCTAATGCAGCAACAGTTGGGTACTGAGCTGGAAAATCCCCTAGCATAGGAGTTACTTGCTGGCCTAGTTTCCATCCTACCTTTTCGCTAAATTCTTTAATTTCACCTTCGCAACTTTGACAATTTAAACCCTTGCCCGCCTTCTGCCAAATCTCTAACTGCGGGGTCAAACCGTATTTGTTATTGCTGTGTTGCATCCACAATTGGTCGATCGCGCGGAGGTTCGGACAAGACGTGGGGTTGTTGCGGAGTAAAGAGACGGTTTCGCGATCGGCGTCGTCCCATTTCTTAGCTTCTAATAAGGTTTGTAGTTGCCTGAGTTCGCTGCTGGTTTCTTGTGCGTGAGCCAGAAAAGCTGGCTGCAAAACAGCAACAGATGCGGTGATGAATACTAGGGTCATTTTTCCAAATTTAAACATGATGCTCCTCCGGGTAAAAGTGATTTAACAAATGATTCGTTTTTAGTGCCTACCTCATTTAGAAGGGCAACCACAGGATTGCCCCTACGCTGGAGGTAAATCTAAACCAACACAAAATCCGATGCAGTAATAGAACTATTCAACCCAGTCACAGTTGTCAAAACTTGATCGGTGGATATAACTTTCAGCACTGTTCCTCCCGCAGTTTGACTAATTTCTAACTGCTGGAAAGTCAAACTGTTATCGAGGGCAAATTTATCGATACCCACCTCAAAATCAACCACCGTATCCGAGCCGATACTTGGAGTTAACAAAAAGCGATCGCTCCCGCTACCTCCAATCAGAAAATCGTTGCCATTTTCGCCACTGAGAAAATCATCTCCCAAACCGCCAAGCAAAGTATCATCTCCCTTGCCACCGTACAAACTGTCATTGCCGATACCGCCGTCCAAACTGTCAGCACCGCGGCCTCCAAATAGGATATCATCACCACTGCCACCTGTCAGCGTATCGAGTCCCCGCCCACCGTAAATAGTGTCATTGCCGCCGCCACCATCAAGGGAATCGCTAGCTTTTCTGCCAGTGATAAAATCGTTACCGCTGCCGCCGATTAAAGTATCGCTATCATCAGTACCGACAAGATTTTGGCCCTCAGCGCCGAGAATTTCAGGAGAAGTATTGACGAGTTCCACATCACCTTGCACAACCGGAACAGCGGGTTGAGAAGGTGCTGGATTACCTTGAATTTTGGCACTCAAAGATTCGCCCGTATTTTCGGAAACTACCTGTGCGATTGGTTTTGTGCCAGCGCCCGCTTCTTCCAGGGCGATCGAACTTTCACCCAATGTCACCTTTTGGACTTTAGCAATTTCCGAGGGAATAAACTCAGGCAAAAAGTTAGATTTAACTTTATCCGTGCTTTGATTTGCCTCAGCCATTACCTTCGCCGCTTCCGGGGCAATTTGGGAAAGTTTTTCAGTGTTGAGATTGGTGTCAAATTCTTTGACCTTGGCAACAGATTGCTGGATAATGCTTTCTACCTGTGCCGCATCGCTCAAATCCAGGGAACCACCGGATTGAATTTTACTGTTAATTGCCCCGACAACAGCTTTGACGATCGCAGCATTGTCCGCCGTAGATGCACCGTCTATGAGGCTGCTGGTTTGGGTGATGACGTTGTGGACTTTTGTCATGGCGACTAGAGTTTCAACGCCCCCAGGCTCATTTTTTGCTGTAGAGGCGATCGGATCTAAGTCGCTCAAGTCAACTCCCGCAGGAATAGACAGAGTAGATTTAACTTTTGACTCGGCTTCACTCTGCGTCATTCCCCCAGCCATCAAATCAGTTACCAAACTGGTTAACAAAGTGACAACATTAGCATCCGCAGGTGCAGAAACAGGCATTTCCAGCGGCAAACCTGTCGCAGTATCCGTCCCGCCAAAAGCAACTAAATTGCCTTCATCTGCATCGATTTTCCCATTTTTATTTTTGTCGAAAGTCTCCAAGGGAATATCGAGCTGATATGCACCGTTAAAGTCAGTAGTAGTTGATGGTTCGTTACTATCTTTAATGCCATTTTTGTTAGCATCTAGGAAGATGGTTGCACCGGAGATGTAACCATCAATAACAAAGCCTTCGCCCATAATAACGGTCGTCTGAAGAAGAGGATCGTCATCGTCAGTATTGTAAGCGTAAACAATTGATGTAGTTAACCCGGAGTAATTGGGATCGGCGCTAACAGCAGGGTCGGCAATAATACTGTAATTTTGAGTTCCATCAAATACAAAATCATCAACGCCTCTTACCCTCACGATCTGCTCTAGATTCCAATTAGTAGAATTGAAGGTAACAGTTGGCCTGTCAATTACTCCTTCTCCCACACTATCGGTACTAAAATTAATACTCACATCAGCAGTAGGTGGGCTGTTGAGTTTGACAGTGAAGTGGTCTGTGCCACCTGTTTCCCAAGTGACTAAGAATCCCGCTGGTGGATTAATAATAATGTCTGGAGTTGCAAGTATCAGTGGGGGCGTCCCTAGTGTCGGCGTCACTGGCGTCACTGGTGTCGGCGTCACTTCTGCAGGCGTCGGCGTCACTTCTGCAGGCGTCGGGGTGACTGGCGTCGGCGTCACTGGCGTCGGGGTGACTGGCGTCGGCGTCACTGGCGTCGGGGTGACTGGCGTCGGAGTGACTGGCGTCGGAGTGACTGGCGTCGGGGTGACTGGCGTCGGGGTGACTGGCGTCGGGGTGACTGGCGTTGGCGTCGGGGTGACTGGCGTTGGCGTCGGGGTGACTGGCGTTGGCGTCGGTGTCGGCGTAGTGTCGTTATCGTCGATCGCCACTATCACCCCTGGCACCGAAATTTCGTTATACTTAGCATCAGTGCTGGTTGCAGTGTGAGTAATATTAGCGCTGTCTGTACCTTGGGCAACTGTATCGTCAACAGCTTTTACCGTTACGGTTTGAGCAACATTCCAATTATTTGGAGTGAAAGTCACAGGGGCGATCGGCTGAATCTGATTATTGGTTGTGAGATTGATGGTAACGGGGGCTGTTGGCTTCGACTTTAATTTGAGCTGGTAACTGCCATTCGCGCCACCTTCTGTAACTTCCGTTTCGGTAAGACTAACAGAAACACCAACCGTATCATTGTCCTCATTTCCGCTACCCTCCGCTACATCATCGTTGTTGAGTAAAACCGAGACGCTGTAAAATTCTTCATTATTGTTTGTCGTAGTTAAGTCTGTCTTGCTGTCAGCATTAAAGTCCCCAACAGCAATGATAAAGGGATCTTCCCCAGCCGAAAAGTTGGCGGGCGCACCAAAACTGCCCGTACCATTTCCCAACAAAATGGAGATACCACCATCGCTCGTCACAGCTAAGTCTGATTTGTTATCGCTGTTAAAGTCCCCAACAGCAACGCTATTGGGAAAGTCCCCCGCATTAAAGTTAGTGGGAGCCCCAAAGCTGCCTTTCCCTGTCCCCAACAGGATTGATACGCTGTTAGATTCGTCGATGTTTGTTACAGCTAAATCTGGCTTGTTATCCCCATTGAAGTCCCCTGTGGCGAGCCCTTTCGGATCGTTCCCCGCCTTAAATTTAGTAGGAGTCCCAAAGCTGCCTGTCCCTGTCCCCAACAGGAGCGATAGATTATCAGAAGAGTCTATGAAGGCTAAGTCGAGCTTGCCGTCAGCATTAAAGTCTTCCACGGCGAAAAACCGCGAATTCGACCCATTAACATTAAGGTTAGTAGGAACCCCAAAGCTGCCTGTACCAGTTCCTAACAGGATCGATAGATTGTTATTGCCTATCGTAACTAAATCTAGCTTGCCGTCGCTGTTAAAGTCACCCGCACCAACACCAAGGCCAAAATTTGACTTCCCATCAGCTTCCCCCGTATCAAAGCTCGTGGGAGTGCCAAAGCTACCTGTGCCATTTCCCAACAGGATGGCTACTTCACCTACATCTGCGCTGTCCCTCTTTACAGAAGCTATGTCGAGGTTGCCGTCGCTGTTAAAGTCCCCTAATGCCAGACTTATGGGCATAAAGCCGATCTTAAAGTTGTTGGCAGTGCCAAAGCTGCCAGTGCCTGTCCCCAACAGAATGGAGATGTTGTTAGTTACTTGATTCGCTGTGGCGATATCTGGCTTACCGTCTTTGTTAAAATCTGCTACAACAACGTCACTCGGCCCTTCGCCGACAGGGAAGCTGGTTGCGGTACTGAAGATAGACATGATTAATTTACCTATTAATTGACAACAGTCGTTTCTGGTGTTTGCAGTTGTAAAGTCGAATCTGCGAGACCCTAATTTGGCAATGTACTCTCTCGTTAAAAGTTGTAGTTGAGATAGTAGCAGTAACTACTTAAAACGTCAATTCATAAAATTCATAACATAAAGTCATAAAAGTCATATTGGTAAAAATATATTTCAATAAGTAGACAATCTAGCAAATTTAAGAGAAATCATATATAACAGAAATCTAGGGATATAAAAATGCGTGGCTCCTGTACAAATCACTTAAAATATGAAGCTATGACAGTAGAAGAAGCAACATTGTTTTTGGACAATCTGGTATACGAACAAACGGAAAAACACCTAAGTCGGTTGCAACAGTCGATAATTCGAGGCGTTGTAGGGGGTTTGACGTACAAAGAAATTCAGCAAAACGATCCGATCGCCCGTGGGTACACAGTGTGCTACCTGGGGCGGTATGTCGGCTACAACTTGTGGAAAGACCTCACCAAGGTACTGAAGCAAGCAGAAATTATTGGACAAGAAGAAAGAGTCGTCGGAGCAAATCTTTGGGACTGCATCATGAGAGCTGTACAAAAAGGCACACAACCAGCTAATTCTCTCGATCCCATGTTGCAAAAGCTGCTGCGGATGCGTTACCGACTCAGAGAACATTTGGTCAGCACCGAGTACAGCGATACCTATCTGGCTGAAGATGAAAATTTGCCCGATCGACCTTTGTGCCTCGTCAAGCGCCTGAAAAGCCAGTGTGAGAGAACCAGCCACCTATTCGATCGAGAAACGCGGCTTTTATATCGATTGGGCCACCACGATCGGATACCGGAATTGTTAGCTCGCTTTGAAGAAGATGGATATTTTTATTTAGTCTATCAATTCATCGAAGGGCAACCCCTGTATCAAGAACTAATTGAAGGTCAACCCTGGGAAGAAGATCAGGTTATTGCTTTGCTGAAAGATATCTTGGAAGTGCTTGTCTTTGTTCACAAACAAGATGTAATTCACCGCGACGTTCACCCTCAAAACTTAATCAGGCGGACATCAGATGGCAAGATTGTATTAATTGACTTTGGGGCAGTTAAAGAAATCAACACTTCACAAAACAGCATCGGTCAAACGAAATCGCGCGGCGGTACTCAGCAAGACTACATTCCCCCCGAACAAGCCATCGGTTCCCCGAAACTGTGCAGCGACATTTATGCTGTCGGGATCATCGGGATTCAAGCCTTGACAGGAATGCGCCCGAAACAACTCAGAGTTGATAATTTAGGGAATCTCATCTGGCAGAAAAATGTAAGTGTCACCCCGGAGTTGGCTAGCGTTTTAGACAAGATGGTGCTTTACCATTTCCCACAGCGTTACCCGTCAGCAACCGAAGCTTTGCAAGCACTTCAAAACTTGGGAGTGAGTTGTCATTTGACAGTTGACAGTTGACAGTTACCAAACCCGACTTTAATATCCCCTCTTTAGTCCGCGCAGGCGGACTTTGTTTGTGTAGTAGCGGTTTCAACCGCCGAGTCTTATGTGTTCTGCCGATCGCATTAACCACAGCCACAGCACCCGGTTTACAATGCGAGTGATCTTGTTGCCGATCGACTAATCCGCTACTATTACGCCTTGATGTACTGAGTAAAAACACTCGGTCTTGCCGCGCGATCGGGTCCTAATTGCCAAGGAAGAAGGCTGAAGCCTTAAGCAACAAGGCTGACGGCTTAAGCAACAAGCAACAAGCAACAAGCAACAAGCAATTTTTTGTTTTAACTTACAAGCAAGAAAAATTGTTATATTCTGCCGAATGCCTTCTACATAAGAGCCTTCAAGCTTCAGTTGACTATCTATCTAAAGTTAGATAATATAATTAATATTTTATGCTTAAGAGCTTTGAGAAAATTTTAAGCAGCTTTGTATAGCGGACAACAATATCACTAAAGTGTTTATTGTTACCTTAGATACGTAGAAACCCAATAATTAGAGGGAGCGAGAAATTGGAAGTTTTTGAACGAGCACAACAACTGCAAACGCCCTCCACCCGAATGGCTGCTGTCGAGTCTTTTTCCAAAAAAGCGAGTATTGCAGTAATGGCGATCGGCTGTACAGTCATTTTGGGTTGGATATTCGATCTGCAACTGTTAAAAAGCATTCTGCCCGGACTCGTGACGATGAAAGCCAATACTGCGATCTGCTTTATTTTGGGCGGGTGTTCTCTGTTCATCCAACAGCGGCGGCGCGCCGAATTAAGGGCAAGAAAGTATCAAAAAATTACTAATTTTTTAATTTATAGCTGTTCATTTTTAATTATATTAATTAGTCTATTAACCCTCGTTCAATATAGTTTTAATGTAGACTTAGGCATCGACAAACTGCTATTTAAAGAAAGTTACACCTTGACAAGCGCCGGAATACCAGGACGCATGGCTCCGAATACTGCTGGTGCTTTTTTATTGGTGGGAATAGCCTTGCTGCTGCTGTCAGAACGTCGCCCTAAATACCTGCGGATTCAAATCTTAAGCTGTTGTGCATTTTTAATTGCATTTATGGGTTTGATAGGCTACATCTACGACAAAGCTTTATTTTACCAAATTGGCAATTATACAGGAATGGCTTTGCACACGTCGGCAGCATTTATGTTGCTGAGCTTCGGCATTTTATTTGCCAGTCCAGAGCGAGGATTGATCGCAGTAATGACCAGCGATCGCGCCGGCGGCATCATGGCGAGGCGCTTGTTGCCACGGGCAATCATTATCCCGCCTTTAGTCGGTTATTTCATCCTATCGGGACAGCGGTTACAAGCCTACACGCCAGAGGTAGGGATATCGCTGTTAAGCGTATTGAACGTGATTATTTTTACAATTATGATTTGGCAGAATGCCAAAACTCTTTGCAGCGCAGACCGGAAGCGCTATCGAGCGGAAGTGGGACTTAGGAAAGCTAAATCAGACTTAGAAACTCAAGTTGAGAAACGAACTATCCAACTGCAACTCGCCAATGAGCAATTGCAGGAGCAAATTTTCGACTCTCAAACAACAAAGCAGGCGCTTCAAAACAACTACAACCTCTTGCTTGCCGTCATCAATAGTACGCCAGCAGCCTTATTTGTCAAAGATATTCAGGGCCGTTACCTGATGCTCAATGCTGCAGGAGCCAGTATAATTTGCAAGTCTGTAGACGACATTACTGGCAGAGATGACAGCGAATTATTTCACCCGGAAATTGCCGACAAAATTAAAAAAACCGATCGCCCAATTATGACAACGGGAACAACGCAAGCGATCGAAGAAGAGCTGCCAGTTAAAGGAAATTTGCGGACATTTCTTTCTACAAAAAGTGCTTACCGGGACGGACTAGGAAATATTAGCGGTATAGTTACCATCGCGCGGGATATTACTGAAAGCAAAAAAGCCGAAATCGCCAACAAAAGTCTGGCAGCAATTCTGGAAGCAACCCCGGATTTTGTAGGTATCTGCAACCTCGAAGGACGCGCCGTTTACATCAACAAAGCAGGCAGAAAAATGGTGGGTATAGACGAAAACGAAGATATATCCAACCTACAAGTTGCAGAATTCACGCCAGCGTCAGGTCGCAGCCATTTGAATCAAGCGATCGCCACCGCTGTTTCCGGGGGCTTTTGGAGCGGAGAAACAACCTTTCTGTCAACATCGGGACTAGAAATTCCCGTCAGCCAAGTCCTCATCTCCCACTCCGCGCCGGACGACAAACTCACATACATTTCGACGATCGCCCGCGACATTAGCGATCGCAAACAAGCTGAACAAGCGCTGCAACTGTCTCAAGCTCGTTTCGCCGGCATTGTAGAAATTGCCGACGACGCGATTATTTCGGTGGATGCGGAGCAAAAAATTATCTTGTTCAACCAAGGTGCAGAAAGGATTTTTGGGTGGACGGCTGCTGAGGCGATCGGGCAATCCCTGAGCTTGCTGTTGCCCGAAGCTTTTGCCACGGATCATCGTCACCTCGTCAGCAATTTCGGCGGCGGCGTTAAACAAGCCCGAAAAATGGGCAGCCGCAAAGAAATTTTCGCCCGCCGCCGAGACGGTACAGAATTTCCCGCCGAAGCTTCTATTTCCAAACTCGAAGTTGCAGGCGAAATCATATTCACAGCAATTTTGCGCGACGTGACAGCCAGCCGAGAAGCCGATGAATTTGTGCGTCTGAGCGAGGAAAGATACCGATCGCTCGCAAGGGCCACCGCGCAACTGGTATGGATGACAGACGCCCAGGGAAAGCCGATCGCACCGATCGACTGGATGGCATATACAGGTCAAAGTTTCGAGGAAGCTACAGACAACTGGGTTTCGGCAATTCACCCAGACGATCGCCCGATCACGGCGCAAGCTTGGATGGGCGCAGTAGAAGCCAAAAGTCTCTACGAAGTCGAGCACCGTTTGCGGGCAGCAGACGGTAGCTACAGACACTTCTGGGTGCGCGGAGTTCCTGTTTTAGCAGCAGACGGCAGCATTCGCGAATGGGTGGGAACTCACACCGACATTAGCGATCGAGTCCAAGTTTTGGAAGCACTCAAGCAGTCCGAGGGACAGTATCGATCGCAAGCAGCCGAGCTCGAAAAAGCTGTCCACGAGTTGCACCAAACTCAAACTCAACTAATCCAAACCGAAAAAATCTCCTCTCTCGGGCAGCTAGTCGCCGGTGTAGCCCACGAAATTAACAATCCGATTAACTTCATCTACGGCAACATCACCCACGCCAGCCAATACGCCACAGACTTGCTCGGTTTGCTCAATCTTTACCAGGAAAAATACCCAAATCCCGTCCCGGAAATTGTAGAAGCAGCCGAAGATATTGAAGTTGATTTCTTAATGGAAGACTTTACGAAGATTTTGGAATCAATGAAAGTAGGAGCCGATCGCATCCGCGACTTAGTTGTATCCTTACGCAACTTTTCCAGACTCGACGAATCGCAGATGAAGCGAGTAGACATTCACGAAGGAATCGAAAGCACTTTGCTAATTTTGCAGCACCGGATCAAAGCTAATGTACTTCGTCCCGCGATTGAGATTATCAAAGAATACGGGACTTTTCCACCAGTCGAGTGCTATGTAGGTCAGCTAAATCAAGTATTTATGAATCTTTTAGGAAATGCGATCGACGCCCTCGAAGACTACAACAGCACTCATTCTTCCCAAGAAATATATGCTCGTCACAACCGAATTCGGATTAGCACCTGTGCGAATGCAGACACAGTAACAATTCGCATTGCCGACAACGGGATGGGAATCAATCAAGAAGTTATTAGCAAGTTGTTTGACCCCTTTTTCACTACTAAACCAGTCGGCAAAGGCACAGGTTTGGGACTGTCAATCAGCTATCAGATTATAGTTGAAAAACACCGAGGCAAATTGCAGTGTATTTCCACGCCCGGGGAAGGTGCAGAGTTTGTCATCGAGATTCCCATTTGCCAGGAAGTATCAGCGTTGGCTACCGAAAACACAAAGGAAATGGTCATGAGTCATGAGTCATTAGTCATGAGTCATTAGTCCTGAGTTTCAGGGCTGATCCATCGGGGGGGGCTAGAAACCCGGTTTCTACGAGTTTTGCGTTTAGTGACGAGAAATATAGGAAGAAACCGGGTTTCTGAGGTAGCGAGTGCATCCAGGACTTGGATTTGGATCTCGTAGTCTGAAAACCTTGATTTTCACGGATGTCGGTACTCTCCCTTTCTCGATCGCCCTAAATCGAAATAATTCTTTACAATAACAAAGTAACAATGCAATTAACTTTGACAAAATCCCTTGAAAATGCCTGTAAACCAACTTTCTCCAACCACAGCCTCGACGCAAACACCGACACTTGACTTTGACATAGCCATCGTCGGAGGCGGCATAGTCGGGGCCACCTTAGCCAGCGCTTTAAAAGATTCTGGATTGAAAATCGCTATAATTGAAACCCAACTCCCCGCAGCCGCCGCAGCCAAAAAACAAGCCTATGCAATCACCCTGCTATCAGGAATGATCTTAGAAGGTATCGGCGTGTGGCAGCAAATCTTGCCGCAAATCACCACCTTCGAGCAAATTAGCCTCTGCGACGGCGACTATCCCGGCGTCGTCGAATTCCACCGCCCCGATTTGGGAAATACTGGCAAATTGCCCGTACCAAAAACAGCTTTAGGTTATGTGGGCGAGCACCGAGTCATGCTGTCAGCTTTGCAAGAATCTTTGGCAAAAAACCCGAATTTTAGTTGGGTTTGTCCGGCGGAAGTAGTCGAGGTAAAATATTTAACTCATTGCGCCGAAATAGAAGTCAAACAAAACGGCGAAACTCGGACAATTCGCAGCAAATTATTAGTCGCCGCCGACGGTTCGCGATCGCGCATTCGCACCGAAGCCAACATCAGCACTCGCGGCTGGAAATACTGGCAATCCTGCGTTGCTATCACTATTAAAGCAGAAAAACCGCACAACGATATCGCTTTTGAGCGCTTTTGGCCGAGCGGCCCGATGGGAATCTTACCATTACCAGGGAACCGTTGTCAAGTAGTTTGGACAGCACCCCACGCGGAAGCTAAAGCTTTGCAACAAATGGATGAAACAGAGTTTTTGACTTTGTTGGAACAGCGCACGGGCGGGCTTTTAGGGCGTTTGGAATTGGAGAGCGATCGCTTTTTGTTTCCCGTGCAGTTAATGCAGAGCGATCGCTACGTTTTGCCCAGATTAGCGCTAATTGGCGACGCCGCCCACTGCTGCCATCCCGTCGGCGGCCAGGGATTAAATATGGGCATTCGAGACGCAGGGGCGATCGCCCAAATCTTGCAGCAAGCGCACCAAAAAGGCGAAGATATCGGCGATTTGCGAGTATTGAAACGGTATCACAACTGGCGCAAAAAAGAGAATTTAATCGTGTTAGGATTTACTGATTTTCTAGACAGATTATTTTCCAATACTTGGCTGCCAATTGTGGCATTTCGCCGCTTTGGATTGTGGTGTTTGCGGACAATTCCCCCAGTGAGGTTTTTAGCCTTGCGCTTGATGACCGGTTTAATGGGCCGGCCGCCAGAATTAGCACAAAATTAGAAGAAACCCCGTTTATTACCATTTATCCTGTACGGGCGGGTTTTACTCACAATAATTGCCGAAAACCAACAAACTCATAAACCCGCCCCTATCAACTAAATTCATCTGCGTCCATCAGCGTATATCCGCCGACATCTGCGGTTCCCAAACTTTAGAAAGGTTTCTGGCCACTCATCGAATAATGGTAAAATAAACATCGGTGTTACTGACAACTCCCCACAATGGACGAAACCCGCGCCCAAGCTTATCTGCAATTGATTGAGACACTCCTGAATTGCCCCAACGGTGAGGAACCGCAGATTTTACGGGCTAACTCTGAATTGCTGGATCAAGGGTTTTTGCAAGTTTGCGAGGTAGTAGCAGAAAACTTCGCAGAGGAAGGACAGGAAAATCCGGCTGATTTTTTACGAAATCTGGCCAGTCAGCTACGGGATTTTTTTGCGCTCAATGATGAGGGAGAGCGCGATAATTATGAATATTTTTCTTTTGGGAGAGAAGAACAATATTTCGGTTTATGGAGAAAAATATTCCAGACAATTTTAGATAATATTGTAGATAACTCTCAAAACTTAGAGCCAATAGTATATCCATTATTGTCTAATAATATTGATCTACTAGATAGTAATTTTGCTATATTTTTACGTCTATGGGCAATGGCTACTTTCGCACAAATGGAGCAAGGAATACCGCAAGCAGGTTCAGCGGATATTATTGGCCATTTTAGCAGTTTAATAATTAATTTTTCTTTAGGTGACAAGGTAGCTAACTTGGAAATTGCTATTGTAGGTTACGAGGTAGCAACCACCGTTCTCACCCGTGAAACTTATCCAGAAAAGTGGGCGATGATGAAATACTCATTAGCATTATTACGCCCTGTTGTGAAAATCGTAAAAGATGCACAAGAGGCAGGATTTATATCAAATCAAATTTTTTTTATACAAGAAATTTTACCCGATCAAGATTCATGGCCTCAGACTTTTGAAGAATATCTTAAATATGAAGATTTTTTAATGGAATTACTACAAGTAACGTCAAATAATGATTTTCAAGAATTGGCTGTGATACTTAAGTCGGGCATAAATAGATTAGACAAATTATTTGCTCAAGTATTACGCAAATGGGCAATACTTGAAATGTTTGAGAGAGATCCTCAAAAAGCGCACATTGTGGCTACGGATATCGGAAATCTCATTAGTAAAATTAAAGATTTTCCCTTGGGTAAACGTCGCGATAATTTAGAAATAGCTATTATAGGATATTATGTAATTTCAGTTTTATTTACTAAAGAAAATTATCCCCTTCAATGGGCAATGTTACAAATGAATCTAGCTAGTGCTTATTGCAGTAGAGTTCAGGGAAATCCAGCCATTAATTTAGAACTTTCAATTGCTTTTTATCAATCCGCTTTACAAATTTTTTTTGTAGATAAATACAAAGAGTATTGGGCTGCAACTCAACAAAATCTAGGAAATGCTTATGCCAATAGAATTTATGGGAGTCGCGCTGAAAATCTCAACTTGGCAATCTCTGCATATCAATCAGTCCTACAAGTATTGAGATTAGAAGACTCTTCGCAAATGCAAATATGGGCAAAAACCCAGAGTAATTTAGGAAATGCTTACAACGACCAAGTTCGAGGCAACCGATTGGAAGATGTTGAGTTAGCTATTGGTGCTTATCAAGCTGCTTTGCAAGTTTATAAACCTGAAACTTTTCCAGAAGATTGGGCTAGAACACAGACGAATCTAGCAAATTCTTACAGTAATCGGGTCAAGGGAGATCGATCGGAAAATTTAGAAATAGCCATTGACTATTACCAATTGGCTTTACAAGTTTATAAACCTGAAACTTTTCCACAAGAGTGGGCTAGAACTAAAATATGTCTAGGTAGTGCCTATGATGATCGTATACGAGGAACTCGGGAAGAAAATTTAGAACAAGCAATTACTACATATGAAGAAGCATTACAAATTTATAATCGTGAAGCTTTTCCAAAAAAATGGGCTACAACTTGCATGAATTTAGCTGTTTCATATCAACATCGACTACGAGGTGATCGTGAAGAAAACCAAGAGCGAGCTATTTGTTTATATCAAGAATGTTTGCAAGTTATTACCCAGGCACAATATCCAGAACAATGGGCTGAAGTTCACATTAACTTGGCTAATACCTATCACAATCGCCTTAAAGGTGAGCGCACTGAAAACTTGAAACAAGCCATTGCTGCTACAGAAGGCGCATTGCAAATCCTTACTCGTCAAGAGTTTCCAGAACGATGGGCTGGAATCCAAGTTACCTTGGGTACTATTTATCAGAAACAAAGACAGGTAGTAGAAGCAATAGCTTGTTTTCGAGCAGCCATAGAAGTCTATCAACCCAGGACTTTTCCCATTGAATGCCTCCAAGCTGCAGGTAGGTTAGGTTATATAGCCTCCTTGGCTGAACTATGGATAGAAGTTATTGAAGGTTATGACACTGCCATTCAAGCTGTCGAGCAAAGTCGGACATGGGCTAGCACTGATCGGCGCAAGCAAGAGATTATTTCAGAAGTGATAGATGTTTATGTGGGAATAGTGCAAGCATACATCAAGATCAATCAACCAGACAAAGCGATTGAGTATGTCGAACGCAGCAAAGCCCGGAACTTAGTCGAACTCCTCGCTACCCGCGACTTATACCCCAAAGGCGATATTCCCGAAGCTGTTATCAACGAACTTTCGCGCCTGCGTCGAGCAATTGATGCCGAACAGCGACGAGTGGAAATCCAACAGACAAATCGTAACAGCAACGGCGGCACAATATCGGGAGAACGCGGCCTCCAAATCGACACCCTACAAACTACCAGCCGCGATTCTACCAATCTCACCCAATTGCGGCAACAACTCGACGAATTGCTCGTCCGTGACATCAAACCCATCGACCCCGACTTCCTGCTCACTCAAGAAGTTAAAAGCATCCTCTACAGCGATATTCAAGCCCTCACAGTAGAAAACACCGCTATCCTTGAGTGGTACATCCTGGGCGACAAATTCCTCACCTTCATCATTACTCCTCAATCACCAACTCCTATAGTCTGGCCATCTTCAAAAACCGACTTTCAAGCCTTGGTAAATTGGGGCAAGGAATATCTGAGAGATTACCAAGAAGAAGACAAAACCCAATGGCGGGAAAACCTAGCCCCTCGCCTCCAAAGCCTATCTGAAATATTGCATATCAATGAAATTCTGGGGAAAGTACCCAAACACTGCGATCAACTAATTTTAATTCCCCACCGTTTCCTGCACCTGTTCCCCCTTCACGCCTTGCCGGTTAGCCATGAAATCTGGAAGCGCTTTAACCCAGAAATCCAGTCTCCTGAACCCACCAATCCCTGCTTACTAGATTGCTTCAAACAAGGTGTCCGCTATTCCCCCAGTTGTCAACTGCTGCAACAGGCACAAAGGCGAAAACGCCCCAATTTCACTCACCTATTTGCCGTCCAAAACCCCACCAATGACCTGCTATTTACAGACTTAGAAGTGCCAGCGATTAGTCAGCATTTCCACCCCAAAGATATCCTCGTCAAAAATGATGCCAAAAAATCAGTCATAGATGATAGCCGCCTCCGCATCGCCCACTGCGCCCACTTTAGCTGTCACGGCTATTTTAACTTTAAACAACCTTTGCTATCAGCATTGCTGCTAGCCGACAGCGAATTACCCCCGCCTCCTCCAGAAGAAAACCCCTCTCGCTATCTACCCTTACGAAATGGCAAAACCCTCGACCTCACGAAATGCCTCACCTTAGCAGACATCTTTGCCCTCGACTTCCGAGAATGCCGCCTAGTTGTGATCTCCGCCTGCGAAACCGGCATCAGCGACTTTAGCAGCATCAGCGATGAATATATCAGCTTACCTAGCGGTTTCCTGGTAGCGGGCAGTTCCAGTGTAGTCCCGACGCTGTGGACAGTCAGCGATTTGTCTACCTCATTTTTGATGATAAAATTTTATCAGCTTCTCAAAGCCGGGTTAAGTGTCTCCCTTGCCCTTAACTCTGCTCAACTTTGGCTGCGGGATGCCACTAAAGAAGATTTGCAAACATGGACAAGCAAACTTACCTTGACTCCCACCCAAAAACTTATACAGTTACCTGCATTATTTAATAAGATGGAAGCTAATGCTAAGCCTTTTCAGTCGCCTTACCACTGGGCTGCTTTCTGTGCTATCGGTCAATAGGAGTCTATAAATGTCATTTGCAGAAGACAACATTAGAGCATTTCAACAGTTGATTACTACCGAACCTCTATTATTTTCTAAATACGAGGCTGAATTACACCAGCTAGCGGCTACTTTTTCAGATGACATCGAGAAAATATCTGATGGTGTCTCAAATTGGTGCGCTTGTGAAAGTCGCCCTCAAATACTAGAGGCTTTGATAAAGCTGCACGATGATCTTGATAAGGCTCGCCTTCCGGGAACAACCAAACCGATAGCTCCTCCACCGCCTCCACCTCCCAAAGTCTCCAGAGAAACGCTATTAAATGCCATCCAAGAAAGTTTCCCCAACCAGTCAAAATAGCACTCAGGCTATAGGTGATGAACAATCCTGAATTGATAGGCAAACTTGCCAACCCCAAACTAACGCTGTTTGCCTTTCATTTGTGCAACAACCTTGCTAAAGGCGATAAACAACTTGTAGACAAAGCCGAGCATTTATGGCAGAAATGCGTTGCTTTGGGACACCTGCTGCAAACAAATCCGCAGCTCGATTTTTTACCGGAAAATCTGAGCAATAGAAACAGCCAAAATAGCCAACAGGTTGACTATCTTGAACTTTACGAGTCAGATGGCGATAAATTTGTGTCATTTACAACTGTTAGCCAACCGGATCAACTGCCCCTAACAGGCGAAATTTACCCGCTGCAACTCCACGACACTTACGCACTTGACTTCACGCTACGTTCCCCGAATTCTACAGTAGAAATCAACCAACTGAGCAACCTAAACTTTCAAGGTTGTCTGCTACCTTGCGAAATCCAAGCGTCACTGGGACAAACCCTAGTATTATTTGCTAAACCTGTTGATTTTGCTGGCAATCATCAAGATTTAGCAGTAGCTTGTGTAGACGCTTTGTTTCAAAATTCAGAGCTTAAACAGCCAAAACCCTATTTAATCGGTGACGGTAAACTGCTAGGTAGTCCCATTTTTGAATTTGACAACAGTCAAGAAGATCCGAGCTTAAAGTGTCATATCCTAGTCTGGTTAGATACTGATGAAAAAACTTCCGAGATAGAAGAATTAGGCAATTATTACCGTCCGCTGCTCAATTTGTTATGCTGCCGCAGTAAAATTCTTTATGTTTATCACCAAGCGTATCTTTGCAACGAGGAAGCGAGAAAACTGTACAGTCAATTAGAGGAAAAAGTAGAAGAATTTAGCCGTTTGAAATCAGATAGAGAGCAACGTCTGGAACAACTAGAAGGCTGGCTGACAGAACTCCCTAAAATCGGATTGAATTATGCGCGGTATTTGCGAGATATAGAACTTCACCAGATTGCAATTGAAACGAATGCTAAAAACTATAGTCATTGGCTCAAAACACTTGGCGATTTCAGCGTCCAAGAAATGGATAACTTAGATTTTATACAAGAATTTGTTGACCGGAGTTGCCCGAAATTTCAGGAACAGATTAAAGTCAATATGAGTTATCTTACCGTAGGACGGCAATTGTTTCAACAGATGATTGAAACAATCCGGGGCATTGTGGAAGTTGATGCTCAAAAACAACAGGTAGAGTATGACAAAAAAGAAAAAGATCGCGATCGCAATTTACAAATCACCATAGCCGTTGTCGGTGTAGGTATAGGCGTTGCGGGGGTTGTTTCCAGCAGCTACACCTTAGCTGTAGACAAACCTTGGGCATCACCTTCTTTCCAGCATCCCCTGCCGCTTCATCCTTTCTTTAGTGCCATTATAGTTAGTTGCATCTGCGGTGGAGGCTTGGGAGCGATCGCTTTGCTGACAGCGCGTAAACTGTTCAAACGATCGGACGATCGCACAAGTTTACCTAGTTCCGAAAATCAACCTCGCTCTTAATTATCCGATCGAGCGACTATTCTTTGACAACTTCCATTAACTCTTCAATCAAAACATCGAGGGTGCGAGCTATTTTTTGAATTGATGTGATATCAACCGTTGCTAGTCCTTCCGATCGAGCATAGTGCCTGACTGTGCTGTACGGAACCTCCGATCGATCGGCCACATCCTTTAGCGTCCATCCTTTTTCGTCAGCCAACTCTCGGATTCGGAACCTAACTAACCCCATTCTACTTGACAAACGATAAGTATATATCGTTTAATATTTGTAATCACAAAGACGATCGCCCTCAGACCTGATAAATCAAGGGCAATCGCCTCTCTAACCATCCACTTTCGTGGAAAGGATTTTCCTATGATACCAAAAGAACTCACTTATCGCGATCGACTTAAACCTTGGTGTATAATTCGCCAACTCCCGAACTGTCAGCAGTTAACAGTCGCCCGTTTTACTCGTCGCCCTGATGCCGAAGCTTACTTGAATGCACTGCGTCGCTTAATGCCCGCACTCCCACATACAATTGTTTTTGTAAATGGGCTGTGCGTCAACGAAACCAGCGTTCCAATTCAAACACAATTGTCGATCGACAGTTAAAGAATGCTTAGTTCGATCGAGTTTTCGAGAATCCGATCTAAAACTCGATCGACTTTCTAGAAAAACCAGTCAATATAAAACAACTGCCAACAGCAAAAACTGTCAACAGTTGTTTTATATATTCAATGCGGATGGCGAGACTCGAACTCGCAAGGACATAATGCCACACGCACCTCAAGCGTGCGCGTATACCAATTCCGCCACATCCGCTCTTTCTAGCACTCTCTGGGATTTTTGCGTTACGAGTTAAAGATTCACAGGTTGAGGTTCCTGACATTTAACTTGTGACTTGCCCTTTTAGACCGCCGATTTAAAATCATAGCACCACTACCAGCAAAATGTAAAATAAATTTTTGTGAACAATTTCTGGAAAACGATTATCCAGAACATACCGAAAGGCATTATTGTACAGAATATTGAGTGAATTAAGCAGCGAAGATGGGGTTCTCGAAAATTTTAATCGCTAATCGGGGAGAAATAGCTCTCCGCATACTGCGCACCTGCGAGGAAATGGGGATTGCCACGGTCGCCGTTCACTCCACCGTAGATAAACACGCCTTGCACGTCCAGTTGGCAGACGAAGCCGTTTGCATCGGCCCCCCCACCAGCAGCAAAAGCTATTTAAATATCCCCAACATCATCGCGGCCGCCCTGACGCGCAACGCCGCAGCCATTCACCCGGGCTACGGCTTCCTCTCGGAAAATGCCCGATTTGCGGAAATCTGCGCCGACCATCAAATTACCTTCATCGGCCCTTCTGCTGCCGCGATGCGGGCGATGGGCGACAAATCCACCGCCAAAGAAACTATGCAGCGGGTGAAAGTCCCCACAGTTCCCGGTAGCGACGGATTGCTGGCGGACGAACACGAAGCTTTGTCGATCGCCCGCGACATCGGCTATCCTGTGATGATCAAAGCCACCGCAGGCGGTGGTGGCCGCGGCATGAGGCTAGTCAAAGAAGCATCGGAACTCCCCAAACTATTCTCAGCAGCCCAAGGCGAAGCCGATGCAGCCTTCGGCAATCCCGGGCTTTACCTCGAAAAATTCATCGAAAGACCCCGCCACATCGAAATCCAAATCCTCGCCGACAACTACGGTAACGTCATCCACCTCGGCGAGAGAGATTGTTCGATTCAGCGGCGACACCAGAAACTGCTGGAAGAAGCCCCCAGCCCAGCCCTCAGTCAGAAACTGCGAGATCAAATGGGTCACGCCGCCATTGCCGCCGCCAAATCCATCAACTACACGGGTGCGGGCACTGTCGAATTTTTGCTTGACAAATCGGGCAAGTTCTACTTCATGGAAATGAACACTCGCATCCAAGTAGAACATCCCGTCACGGAGATGATTACAGGTCTCGACTTGATAGCCGAACAAATTCGCATCGCCCAAGGAGAAAAACTGCAAATCAAGCAAAACCAAGTAATTCTCAACGGCCACGCCATCGAGTGCCGCATCAATGCCGAAGATCCCGATCGCAACTTCCGACCCCACCCCGGCAGAATCAGCGGTTATTTGCCTCCCGGTGGCCCCGGCGTGCGGATGGACTCTCACGTTTACACCGATTACGAAATACCCGCTTACTACGATTCTTTAATCGGTAAAGTAATTGTATGGGGGCGCGATCGACCGACAGCCATCCGCAGGATGAAACGGGCATTGCGGGAATGCGCCATCACTGGCGTTCCTACAACCCTCAGCTTCCACCAAAAAATTCTCGATTCCCCCGAGTTTCTCAGCGGCGAAGTTTACACTAATTTCGTCGAACAGTTCTTGAACCAAAACAGTCATTAGTCAATCGGTTTTGGGTTTGGGATTTTGGATTGAAGAATTGAAGAAAGCAACCCCACGGATCAATCCGGGGGTTTGTACCCAGCCTGCTTTCTGTCAACTGTCAACAGTCAACCGCCAACTTCTACATCATCATGGTCAACAGCCCTTGCTGACCGAGAATCATTTCTCGCAGCAAGCTACAGATACCCACCCAAATAATCGGCGTAATGTCCACCCCGCCGATCGGCGGTACAATCTTTCTAGTTACAGCTAAAAAAGGTTCCGTCGGCCAAGCAATCAGACTCAACGGCAATTTGCTCAGGTTCACCTCGGGATACCAAGTCAGGACGATGCGAAAAATAAACAGCAAAGTCATCACGACTAGGACAGAGCCCAGAATCCAACTTGCAACGGTAATACCAGTCATGGGTCTTATCTCGAAATTTTAAGTTTTGTTAAGTCTGCTGTTCATAATTTTAACCGTTTCACAGGTGCGATCGAAAGTATAAAATTAATAAAAATCAAATTGTTGTAACAAAGGCTTTGAATCTATGACTCCTTCTCTCGCGAACTTTTTGTACAGCCTCTTGGTGGGCGTGGTGGTTGTAGTGCTTCCAGCAACGATCGGCCTGATCTTCATCAGCCAAAAAGACAAAATCAAGCGCACCTAAAGTCAGCGGGTTTCTATGTCCGGCGCTGCAAGTCAATTGTGGGCTACAAGTCGGGCATTTCCCCGATCCGATAAACCTCGGCTGCCAGCAACTGTCAAGGCAAAACCTTCAGTTGACTGCCAAGCTGAGGTTTTTTCCCGTTAAACTCATTATTATACTCACTTCCCAAGCTGAAACCCTGACCGGACGCTGCCCCAGAAAGCACAGTCGGGCTGACAGACTTAATGATAGATGTAAAATCTAACTCGCTAACATAGGAAAGACATAGGAGATAGGCTAATGGTCAATTTAGGATTGAACTGGAGCAGCCTGTTAGGGATTATCCTAGCAGTAGCAGGGGCAGGACTGTATTTTCTGCGATCGTGGCGTCCCAAACTAGCCCGAGACCACGATATTTTTTTTGCAGCAGTCGGCTTGCTGTGCGGCGGTATTCTGTTATTTCAAGGATGGCGGCTTGACCCAATTCTGGCATTCGGTCAATTTCTGCTCGCTGGTTCCGCCATATTTTTTGCAGCAGAAAGCATTAAACTGCGAGGAGCGACCACAGCCCAAGCCAAAACTCGCGCCCAATACGTAGATGAAGAGCGACCGGTCAGCAACGCCTACGGTTACGAGGGCTACGATGGCGAAATGGAACAGCTAGAACCAGAGGAAGACTATCCGCAGCGTCCCCGGATCAGAGGCAGCCAAGACTACCGTTCCTCTCGGGAAGCCTACGACGACGAACCCCGCCGCCGCCCCTCGAATCGCAACGGCAGCGTTAACACCTCCAGGCCTGAGTCGCCCGAGCGAGCGTCGCGCAAACGTCCCTCTCGCCCAGAAGCCCCCCCTGCCCAAGAGTCTGACAACTGGGACGTTTCAGACAACCCCGAAGAAAGACCGACCCGCAGCCGCAGCGGTCGCCCCCCTGCTTCGGAAAACCGCAGTTCCGATACGCCGCCGAGAACCAAAAAAACCCGTCCTACGGAATCATCCAGGTCTCGCCCCAGCAACCGCGACGTGGAAGCACCGCCGTCAGACTACGTGGAGTATCGACCTGTAGAATACCCGGAAGACCAACCGGATAATTCCCCCAGTTTCGACAAATAGGCAAACACTAAGTAGATGGGTGAAACTAAACTTTTCTCGTGCCCGCAGGCAAAAAAATAAGTTGCGTTTATTGAGCCCCATCTACTTATTCTGAGATATTAAAGTGATTAAAAAGCCTGTAAATTGTGAGTGTGAAACCCCATACCAACACAGATATACAAAAACAAGAGCTAATTTTTTTTAAAATTATTTTGACCTACGGAACCTGTGGAACTAATCGACAGTATAATAATCTTAATATAAAATACCACTTATTAAATCAGCAAGATGCCATTACTCGAAATAGGAGATCCGGCTCCCTGGTTTTCCATTACTTCTACAAATAACCCCTTATTTTATTTCTCAACGGTTGCCGGCCGACGAGTCGTGCTGTTTTTCTTTGCCAGCGCAGCTTTTCAACAAATCCAAGTTATCCTCAAAAGCTTTCAAGAGCTTTCAGAAGAATTCCAAAGGTTGAAAGTAGCCCGGTTCGGAGTGAGCGTTGACCCAGCAGACAAAGAACAAAACAGACCGACAACAATTGCTCCGTCATTCCTCTTTTTCTGGGACTTGCATAAAACAGTCAGTCAGCAGTACGGTGTTTTCCGAGATGTCGAAGAAAATGGATTTGCCGGAGTTCACTATGCACCCCAAACTTTTGTACTCAACGAAAACCTTCAGGTAATTAATATTTTGCCGATGGGCGAACCGCACCAACACGCCCAACAAGTATTAGATTTTCTCAAAACTTTGCCCCCTATTGAGGAAGCCCGAGCAGCCACTCGCCACGCCCCGGTGTTGGTAATTCCTAACGTTTTAGACAAAGCCTCTTGCCGCAGTTTGATCGATATGTACAAAGCTAATGGTGGCAGTCCCTCGGGCTTTATGAGGCAAATAGGCGGGAAAACTGTTGGCTTGCACGACGACACTTTTAAGAAGCGCCGAGATTTCTTTATTCAAGACGAGGATTTCCAGCAACAATTGAATGCGATTATTCTACGCCGGGTGCGGCCGGAAGTAGAGAAAGCTTTTCAGTTTACAATCACTAGGTTTGAACGGTATTTGATAGGTTGTTACGATGCTGACAGCGGCGGTTATTTTCGGTCGCACCGCGACAACACTAGCAAAGCTACGCTGCACCGCAGGTTTGCGATGACGCTAAACTTGAATGTGGGAGAGTACACGGGGGGATTTTTACGGTTTCCAGAGTACGCGCCGCACGGTTATAAAGGCGATTCTGGCACGGCGATTATTTTTTCGTGTTCTTTGCTGCATGAAGCCACTACCGTGATTAGTGGTCAGCGCTTTGCTTTGCTGTCTTTTTTCTACGGCAATGAGGACGCTGCGGTACGAGAAGCTAATTTTAAGTATTTAGCTGCTGATTCAGATTCCCAAATTGGAGAACCGACGTGAGGAAGGTCACTACCCTGGTGCAAGTCCTAAAATAATTACAGAAGGTAGTTAGCGGTTAGCCACAAAACCTAATTCCTAGCTACCGATCGCTAAATAATAATCGATCGCCATGAATTTCAAACTTCTAACTTTAGCAGTATCGGGAATTTTAACGGTTGGGGTTGCAACCAGCGCTACTGCGGTTGTTACGACATCCCCTGTGCGGCAATCAACAGATTTAACGGAATTTAACTCGGTGCATTCCCAGGGTGCGATCGCCCAAAATGTCGAAGAACAAACCAATATTCGAGTCTACGAAAAGGCTAGTCCGGCGGTTGTTACCGTCGATACAGATAAATCTAACGGCAGCGGCACAATTATCAGCCCCGACGGCATGGTGTTAACTAATGCCCACGTTGTTTCGGCAGGCGGTACCGTCAATATCATTTTGTCAGACGGCAGAAAACTTGTCGCCGATGTCATCGGATTCGGCGAAGAAGGTCTAGACTTAGCCGTGGTGAAAATTCGCGGTCAAAACAATTTGCCCACCATTCCTTTAGCCCGTCCCGGTTCGGTGAAAGTCGGGCAACAAGCATTTGCGATCGGCAATCCATTCGGTCAATTTCAAGGTACTTTTACAGTCGGAATCGTCAGCCGCATCGACCAGCAGCGGGGCTTAATTCAAACCGACGCCGCCATCAATCCCGGCAATTCTGGAGGGCCCTTGCTCAACAGTTCAGGAGAATTAATCGGCGTTAATACTTCTATTTTTACTCGCGGTCGGGGCGGTGGCAGTATCGGTATCGGTTTTGCAATTTCAGCAGACAAAATACCCGCTTTCCTGACAGCGGTACGAGAAGGGCGAGCTCCCCGCGTGGCTCAAGCCCGATCGCCCTTTGGCAACAAATCACCTCAAAAAGTTCCGTTAAACGGGCCCGCCGTCAGCGGCATCCTCACCGACAAGTCTAGCGTTCTGCCCACCGACAACAGCTTTTTTGACCTCTACTCCTTTGAGGGAAAAGCGGGCCAGCAAATCACCATAGAAATGAAAAGTCAAGAAATTGACCCTTATTTAATTTTGCTCGGGCCCAACCAGCGCGAAATCGCGCAAGACGATGACGGGGCAGGCAGTAAAGACGCCAGAATTACAGTCAGGCTGCCAGCAGACGGGACTTACACGTTAGTGGCAAATTCCTACCAAGCTAGGCAGTCAGGGGCTTATACGTTAGAACTGAAAGCGAGTGCTCCTACCGCGCCTTCTCGGGCGATTTTGCAAGAAGAAGGCGCTTTAGCCGCAGGCGGCCCAGTATTGCCGTCTGACAACAGTCTGTATCGCGAGTATACTTTTGAAGGTCGATCGGGTCAGTCTGTAGCCATTTCCCTCGAAAGTACAGATTTCGATCCCTATGTGGCTATCTTTGGCCCTAACGGCCGATTAGTGGCAGAAAATGACGATGGGAGCGATTCGACTAAAAATGCGTTTCTGACCGTTACTTTGCCCGCTACGGGTCGCTATCGCGTAATTGTCAATGCTTACGATGCTTCGGGCCGGGGTCGTTACACTCTAACTGTCCGGTGAAAATGGGGAAAAAGGTAATGGGTAATCGGGAATTGGTAATTGGTCGAATTATTCTGCTTCCTACTTCCGTGCATCCATTAAATCCGTTACAGAATCCGGTGCCGAACTTCCTTCTTCCATCCGTTAAATCCGTTACAAAATCCGTTGCCGAACTTCCTTCTTCGTTGCAAACCGAGGTAATTCATGCGTCAAGTTAGATTTTGGGCGATCGCGCCAATTGCTCTACTAGCTACTTTTTCTGGTAAGCCGATTCTCTCCCTGCCAGTTTCAAATTTAGGTGGAGTTGCTAACAGTAGTTCCACCCTCCTTTCAGCAGAATTTGCTCAAAATTTAACTGATGCAAAGCCTGCCGACAAGGCGGTTTTAGCTCAAGCAAGCCCCAACCCGTCGCCATCACCACAGAGTTCGCCAACTCAGAGACCAACTGTAGAACCTCCGCCGAGTCCTGATGCGGGTTCATCTAAGGTCATTTTAGAGCAAAACGGAGAACTCACCCCTGCTAAGTCTTCTGTACTGCCCTCGGACAGCAGTTTATACGACGAGTATACCTTTGAAGGGACTCAGGGCCAGAAAGTGGTTGTTACCGTAGAAAGTACCGAGTTTGATACTTATCTCGCTATTTTCAACTCCCAGGGCGAGATAGTTGGAGAAAATGATGATGCAACGCAGCAAAATTCCAATTCAGAGCTTACTGTTACCTTGTCTGCGAATGGTCGCTATCGCGTCATTGTCAATGCTTACGAGCCGCCTCCAAAAGGTAGAGGCAAGTACAGTTTGACCGTCCGCGAAATAACTGGAAATTAGTTTGAACTAAACTTGGGAGTCACGGCACGGCATTGCCCTGTCCCTATAATTCAAGGACGATCGCACTTACTTGTAGTGCGATCGACTTTGGTAAATTTATGTGTTATCTGAAACTAGAAAAGTCATAATTGTGCATTTTTAATTTGATAAACTGTATTTTAAATAACTTTTAAAAGTAGAAGGAAAGGTGAAAGAGCGATAAATTTTCCACTTCCCTTCTGAATTTAGATTAATTTAACGAAAACCCAGCCAGGTAAAAAAATCCTGGCGGGTGAAGAATTCTAGCAGCAAAAGTCCCACGAATCCCACCATCGCAAATCTGCCGTTGATTTGTTCTGCATAGGCATTCCACCCAAAGGCTGGTTCTGGTTTTGGGGTATTTGGGGTTGTGGGTTTTGGGGAGGGAGGAGTTTTAGCAGTCATTTAAAAGTTTTGAGTTTTGAGTTTTGAGTAATTACTTGTGGGAAGCTTTGCGATCGCACAACTTGTAATTTACCAGGAAAATGACAGCCCATGGCTAATCTCCTGACTTTTCTAAACTTTGAACGGATTCGATCAGATTTCGCACGGTTTCGGTACCTTCAGAAGGCTCAAAAAACAGCGGGAACTTGCCGCGAGCGATCATTCTCAAACCCAACGGGCCCAGACTCAGCAAACCTTTAACGTCCCGGAAGTAGTTTCCTACTACTTCGATGCCAAACTTGCGCTCGTCTATCCAGCCACCTTCTTTGACGAGATCGATTAAAACTTTGCGGTGGCGGATCGATCGACTGGCTTGGTCGTCTTTGCGATCGAGAATCTCTTGTTTAATCTTACCAATTTGATCCATCGGCGCCACTTCCATCGGGCAAACCGAGTTGCAGTAGTAACAGCGGGTGCATCCCCAGACGCCTGCGGTGCCTTCGTTGTATTTTTCGAGCCGATTTTCGGTTTCGCTGTCGCGGGAGTCGGCGATCGTGCGGTAAGCTTTGGCGAGGGCGTGGGGGCCGACAAATTCCGGGTTGACTTCGCGGGCGTTGCACTCAGAATAGCACGCACCACAGAGGATGCAGTTGCCGGTTTGGTCGAGTTTCGATCGCTCTTCTGGAGTTTGCAGAAATTCGCGTTCTGGAATTGCTCGCGAGGCGGTGCTGACATAGGGTTCAACTGCTTCTAGGTTGTCCCAAAAACTGGTCATGTCAACCACCAAATCTTTAATAACCGGCATATTTCCCATTGGGGCGACGGTGATTTCTGGGATGAAATCGGTAGGCCTTTCTGCTGAGCTGGAATCAGCTATTTTTTGCAGTCTTGCCAGTTCGCTGGCTACATTTTCTTTGCAAGCTAATGCTGAGCGACCGTTAATTCGCATAGAACAACTGCCGCAAATTGTATTGCGACAATTTTTGCGAAAAGCTAAAGTGCCGTCGTGTTCCCACTTAATACTGTTGAGGCAGTCTAGGATGGTATTGCTCTCTTCCACATCTAGGGTGTAAGTGTGAACCCGAGGAGCCTCGTTTTGATTTTGGCGCACTACATTAAAGCGGACTTTCATATTTTGAGTAAGGAATTTAGTTTCTATTTTAAGCTAAATTTTTGACCTTTCTAGAAAGCTATTATTTTTTAAACAACTACCTAAAGTAAGAGATTTTAAAAAAATTATTATTGTTTGATAAACATGAATAATTCTCAAGTTATAAATCCTAAATTACCACTTTTTTAAGCGGATTTGTGAGCTATTAATTGGAGATAAAAGTAATTAATCGCTGCAATTCGCTAGTTGGAGGTGCGTGATGTCCAGCTTGTTTGTATTAACTTTCATGTTTTCCACACCGGCTTTTTGTCTGGGTCTGCTAAATCCTCAATGGGTGGGGCTGGGAACTCGTAAGCGATCAAGTGCCTTGTACGGCGGGTTGATGGCAGTTTCGTTCGTTTTGCTTGGGGTTACAGCACCTAAGGCGCCACAACCAGTTTCATCGGGGCTGCTGGCTTCAACTGAATGGCCAGAATTTGGGGTAAGCGCACCTTTGCGCTGAAGGTGGCTGGGTATGCATTTCACTTTGTTGGCAGCATTACAAGAAATTTTACCAGGACTTACGGCCGGTTGGGGCCAGAAACGTAGTTTTTTAAGAAAAATACTTGGTTCTACTCATTTACTGCAATTAAAAACCCCGGTTTATAGGCGTCGGAGTGCGATCGCGAACTGTAGGAAAAAATCGTGGGTTTAGTAAGGACAAATACACTCAGAAACCCGGTGGCACTAGGGTCGGGTGTCCAACGTTCTAGTTTACTTCGTAAATCATAGGGATTTGTGAGTTGGCCGGCGGATAAATAAGCAAGTTAACTTCTCAGGACTTACGCACAGGGATTAAAGAACTCAGGTTGTTTAAACAGATATCCTTCGTGCTTCACCTCGGATTTTGGTAAAAGAAACCCGGTTTCTGCGTCCTGGATGACTTCTCTTTTTTACTGCTAGAAATCGCTATGTTTAATTTTTTCGTCTTAAGCTTTCTCTTGTCTATCCCTGCCTTCTTTCTGGGTATTGTTAATCCGAAATGGGTGGGCGCACCAACCCCCAAGCGATCGATCGCGATATACGGCGGGTTGATGGCGGCTTCGTTTGTGCTTGCTGGCGTCACCGCACCCCCTCCGTCTCAGGAAGTTTCAGTGGCACTTCCGACCCCAACCGATCCGCTAGTATCATCTCAAACCGCTAAGCCGTCACCGCTTTCGGCAGCGCCGACACCCAAGCCGGAGACTGTGAAAACGCCGACACCAACACCGAAACCTGCAATTTCTGCGAAGGTACCTGCACTTGCCAAACCAGGGCCCGATCGCAAATTGCCATCTTCAGTCCAATCTGTTGAGGGAACCGCAGAGATTGCTATTGATGCAAAGCCGCCAAAGGAAGATACCAAGAAAGTTATTGATGAGTCTTCTAAACCGAAGGTTAAAAGTGCCGATTTTCCGAGTTGCGTTAACTCGGATTGCAACTGTTCTGACTTTGCGAGTCAAGCCGAAGCGCAGCGAGTGTTAGAGGCATATCCGGGCGATCCGTTTAAGCTCGATCGAGATCGAGACTCGATCGCTTGCGAAACGCTAGGTTAGATTTGCTCTGCCAACAGCCTCGGTTAATGATCAAGGCTTTTTTCGGTGATTGTACGAATTGAAGAACGCAAATCGATCGGCTAAAATTGTTTAATTGTTGAGCTTGCGGTGCGGGTGCAGCTATGACTTACAGCTTGAGAATTGTCGATTTGCCAACGAGTGAACGGCCACGGGAACGGTTGATGGCGGGTGGCCCGAAAAGTTTGGCGACTGCAGAATTGATTGCGATTCTCCTGGGTACTGGTCAGGGACAAGGCAAACTTTCCGCCGTCGGGCTCGGACAGTATATTTTAAATCAGTTGAGTTTGCACCACCGTGATCCTCTGGCTGTGCTACGCACTATTAGCGTTCAAGAGTTGACGCAGATTCACGGGATTGGCCCTGCTAAGGCGACTTCGATTTTGGCTGCCGTGGAGTTGGGGAAGCGGGTGTTTCAGTCGCGGCCACCGGAAATGGCTGTGGTTGACTCTCCCCAAGCGGCGGCGGACGCCCTGAGTCAGGATTTGATGTGGCAGTCTCAGGAACGTTTTGCTGTAGTGCTGCTGGATGTGAAAAATCGGCTGCTGGGTACTCAGGTAATTACGATCGGCACAGCAACGGAAACTTTGGCTCACCCACGGGATATTTTTCGCGAGGTGATCCGCCAGGGGGCGACGCGGGCGATTATCTCGCACAATCACCCCTCGGGGATTGTGGAGCCAAGCCCGGAAGATATTGCTTTGACGCGACAGTTGCTGGCGGGAGCGCAGTTTTTGTCGATTCCCCTGCTGGATCACTTGATTTTGGGGAATGGCGATTTTCGGAGCTTGCGGCAGACTACAACGCTTTGGGACGAGTATCCCCAAGGCGATTGAACTCTTATACTTAACTAATTTCATCACTATCATTAGTTATTTGTATCTTTGGGTTCTCCGACGGCTGAATCAGCCCTGACAGCAGGCAAATTTTCCGGCTGGAGTCCCCCACGAGAGCCTGTTTTGGCTGAATGTCGCTGCTGATACTTCGTTTCGCCCACAACTCGGTTAATCTAGTATAGGTAGGCTGAAGAGGTCGCTAATCCGATTTTTTTTGAGCATACTAAACGTATACTAAACCAGCACCTAAATACCCATTTATTAAGAAATTATTAAATGGGATGTAAAATACACGGTGTGGTGATAGGAGGAGAACTGTGTTTCTGAGACTTGCAGAACAACACCGTAAATTCGTTCAAGATTTGGTAATGAACCTCCAAGCTTTAGCGATCGTGCTAGAGCATCGGGGTTATCTGGCATCCTGCTACACTTGCGGGGGTCAGATGAACAGTGCCTCATTTATGGTCAGTTTGACGGACAACCATCTGATTCGATTCTTAGTGTCAGATTACGGTATCACTTGGACTGAGATGCGGGACGACCGCGAACTCATGAAACTAGAAGGTGCAGAAGCTATTAGTCAGTTACAAGAACTGGCAAATCTCGTAAAGTATCAAATCCAACCTTCGGAAGCTACTTTAGCGACGGCGCAGTGAGTGTAGCGATTGCACGGTTCCGAGGAAGGCGACGCAAGAAAGTCAGTGCTTGTCTGCTAAAACCGAATCCCCAGCGAGTTAGTTGAGAGGGTTCATTTAGGTGCACACCGATGGCTGCTCAACAGACAAGGGTGCTATCAGGGTGCCTTCAGACGGTTTAGCGCTGAGTCGATCGAAGTGAGCCTGGGCAGACGGCATACTTTATGCCAGAAGTCTCAAACTTGGAACCTCTAGTTTTTTTTCAGCAGTTGATTCTCCCTTGAGAGCGATTAGCAAAATTTAGAAGTGTGACTGCTCGTCGGCTGCGATGTTAATTTCTCACTTGGCATTCAAAAGTCAAGGAATTGAAATTAACTTTGAGCAGGCAGGTAGAATTTAACATCCAGAGTGAGGGTGAGGCTGTGAAGATTGGGTGAAGCGCATACCGGGGGCTATCGCCTAGGGGCGATTCAGCAGTCAACTGCAAAGCCGGTAAGGCTTAATTCGAGCAATTAGTGTGTGCTTGATGTGAAAACATCTTCATTTGTCTAAAATTCCTTGTTTGGATAGCCGCGAATTCCATGAGACTGCTGGCGAATCAATACTTTGTTTCCTTGGGGGGTTTAATAATGAGCTGCCAAGATGGCAAGTACGCCAAGAAGAAAGAAGAAAGAGAAACAGGGAAATAAAAATTAATTGCGGGTAATTAGCGGAAATGATGTAACAGGGGTGGGACGGGAGCAAATGTGGGGTGTCACGCTTCACGGATTCGCCAACAGCATCAGAATCTTCGCCCGGAGCTTTAATTGACACTAATTCCATTGTGGAAGCCCCACCAAAGTGTTGCGTACCCCCTACACTCGTCCCTATTCCGGTTGCATCCGCAGTTGGGCCGACAGCGGCAGATGCTCTGAACCAATTGGCGGTAAAACCTTGGCTGATTTCGCCCCCCAGTGCTGAGAATACCAAACATAGTCAAGCCTCACCAGGGGAAAAGTTAATTTCCAGTTTAACTGTTTAACCAGTAAATTCAGATCCCACCCGTGAGGAAAAGTAAAGCCAAAACCCAGTCCTGCTGTTCGGAAAGCATCTTGCATAACCGCTCTCAAATAATAGTAGTCTTGAGACTGGTCAGTCAGATTAAAGTCCCCGGCAGCAATAGTCGGCAGCGTTTCTTTCTGGAGTCGCCGCACTAAATCTTGAATTTGTGCCGGTCGGTCGCCGTACTCGTAAACTGGGATTTTGAGGAAAGGCAAAATTTTATGCTGGCGAAACCACGGTGGGGTTGTTGAAATGTTATAAAGAACTACATCTTGCTGGTTCATTTCGATAATAGCTCGTTCCTGTGGTTCGTTCCCACCGGCTAGCTTTAACTTTTGGAAAGAGCGAATGGGATATCTGCTGAGAATCACATGGTATCCGCGCCCCAGGTGGTGCGGGTATAATGCGGCCAACTTAGAGAAGACTTCTTTGGCGTAATCCTCCTTAATTTCTTGCAAACAAATGAGGTCTGGTTTTTCTTCCTGAATTAGGTTAACCAAAGCTTGTGGGGATTTGTGATGCCAGCCGAGGTTGAGAGAAAAAACCTTGAGGGTTGGCTGGGAGTCACTGATGTTCGTCGGCTGGGGAGAAAAGTAGGTGACGTGTAGCCAACCCAGCAAACAGATGCAAGCCACAGAGGAAACAATCGCGAACCAGCGTTTCTTTATGATAAAAAACCCTAGAAGTGGCAGCAGGAAGATTGGCAATAAAATCCAAGGAACAAAATCCCCCATCAAGGCAATCGGCCACAGCCTGTCCCAAAAGATCAGTCTCAGAATCAGATAGCTGACAATCAGTGCGGAGTAAGCGTAGGCGAGGAGTTGAGCAATTCGCTGCAAAAATCGGTAAGGCTTAATCATAGCGCCGTCTGCAATAGCATCCTCTTACGGGTGTGAGGACAAAAAACTGGATAGTGCTCAGCTCAAATTAACTGAAATGGCCGCTCCCCGGCTGAGGCTAGGGAATCCACTTCTCCTGTGTCCGGCTCTTTTATTTTATACAGACTTCTGGCTGGAAACAGTGATTGAAAATCGCGATCGATATATTGCTATTTAGAGTAAGTTGTTGGTTAAATCAAAATTAGCGATCGCAAAGTTAGGAATCTCAAGCAAATGATAAATCTCAGCGAACTACTAGAACCCATCGCCAGTCAATTTCGCAGTCTGGGAATTCCCGAACCAATTACCCATTGGGGACACCCTGTAATGATGGGGATAGTGGTGGTGGCGATGGGCAGTTTTGTCGGGTATACGGGATGGCAGGGACGTTTGGCCACCGATAAAGATGTCGCACTCAAAAGTCGCTCGGATCACCGCAAGCTTGCACCGTGGATGTTTCTGTTTCTAGCTTTGGGCTATACAGGCGGCTTGCTGTCGCTGGTGATGCAGCACCAGCCAGTCATGGAAAGTCCGCATTTTTGGACAGGTTCGGCAGTGCTGGTTTTACTGGCTGTTGGCAGCTTGATATCGCTAACGGGTTTTGGGGGCAATAAGCTGGCACTGCGCGCGGTTCACGCTTATTTAGGCACAACAGCCCTTGCACTTATGGTGCTGCACGCGGCTTTCGGTTTAAAATTGGGGCTGTCTATTTAGAAGAGGAAGAGGAAGGGGAAGGGGAAGGGAAAGAATGTAAGGAAAGAAATTTTGCCATAACTTACGCACGGGTAGCCAGAAACTGGGTTTTTTATCTAAATACACCGCGTTTAGCTTTTTATCTAGGTTTAAAAACCCGGTTTTTTTGGTAAGGAGTGCATACGTCCCGCATAGGTTTCCCTGAAATATTCCCCCTCTAAATTACTAATTAATGAATCAAGCAACGGGTGTTATCTTCTGTCTTGCCTACATTTTGGGATTGATTTCTACAGCGGTTTCTTGGGGTAGATACGGGATACTTGCTTTGGGAATAGCGGTGGCGATCGCCCTGCCAAAATTGTTGCGAAAATTTACTAAAAATTCTGTCAAAGTCACCAAGAAAAGACGCAGCAGACAAAAAGAAAATGCTCTTGAAGCACCCTTAGATGCTAGGGAAGAGTTGAGTTTGTTGGAGATGCTGCCGAGAGCGAAATGGGTGTGGGCAGTTGCGGGTTTGGTGGCATTTCTAGCTAGCGTTTATTTTGCAGTTCGATCGCCCCAACCAGCAATAGATGACATCAGCAAACTGATTCCGGCTGGCGGCAACACTCAAGAAGTGGCGGTGACAGTTCGCGGTAGAGTTGTCAGTACGCCTCGATTGACTCGATCGGGTCGATCGCAATTTTGGCTAGAAACAGATTTAGTTAGCGAAATCAACGGCGGCGAGGGAGGAGCAGTTGTAAACCGCCCAGTATCCGGCAAACTCTACGTTACAGTGCCGCTGCTGCAAGCAACTGGCTTGTACGCCGACAATACGATCGCAGTTGTGGGTTCCTTGTACAAACCGCAGCCGCCGTCGAATCCGGGGGCTTTTGATTTTCAAACATATTTAGCCAGAGAAGGAGCTTTTGTAGGGATCAAAGGGCGTCAAATTGACTGGAGGAGAGAAAATGCGATCGCGGATGTAAATCGAGTTAACAGCCAAACGGCTGCTTTCTTGGAGCCCAGCGGGATGCAGGCATCGAAAATTCAAGCGATGCGGCAGCGGATCGTGCGATCGCAACTATCGCAGTTAAATGTTCCCGAAGGGCCCTTAATCAGTGCGATCGCCCTCGGCAAACAAGCAGTAGATTTACCTTACAACATCCGCGACTATTTTGTGCAGGCTGGATTAGCCCACGCAATCGCAGCTTCCGGCACTCAAGTTTCGATGGTTTTGGCTTTAGTTCTAGCTTTAACCAGACGTTTTTCCAAACAATTACAATTTAGCTTTGGCGTCGGTGCTTTATTTTTGCTCGTCGGATTAACTGGCTTTGAAGCTTCAGTATGCCGCGCGGCTTTGATGGGATTTGGAACACTATTTGCTTTGGTGCTGAACCGCCAAGTTAAGCCGCTGGGATTGCTGTTAATCGCTGCTACTATTTTACTGCTGGTTAACCCTTTGTGGATTTGGGATTTAGGTTTTCAACTGAGTTTTTTGGCAACTTTGGGGTTAATCGTGACAACGCCGCCACTGATGGCAAAGTTGGACTGGATGCCTCCCGCGATCGCTTCGATTGTTGTGGTTCCAATCGCCGCTTCCGTTTGGGTGCTGCCGCTGCTACTTTATGTTTTTAGTGTGGTATCGCCTTACAGCATTTTAGTCAATATTATTGCGGCTCCTTTGCTGTGGATTTTGAGTATTGGGGGGATGGTTAGCGCTTTAGCTGGATTGATTTTTCCGCCCGCTGGCAGTGTTTTAGCGCAACTGCTCGATTATCCGGCAAAGGGGTTAATTGCGATCGCCCAATATTTCTCGCAATTACCCGGTAATTCGGTAGCTGTCGGTCAAGTATCGGTGTTTCAATTAATCGCACTTTACAGTTTAATTTGCTGGGTGTGGATTGGGGGAAGAAGGAAGAAGGAAGAGGGAAGAAGGAAGAAGGAAGAGGGAAGAAGGAAGAAGGAAGAAGGAAGAAATAAGAAGGGGAAAAGTAGAGTTATTTCGCTGCCGAGTTTTTCATCGGCTTGGATTTTACCGCTGGCGCTTGTGGCGGGAATAAGTATCATAGTTTTGCCAGCTTGGCACGTTCAATCATCTTTATTTCAAGTTACTTTGCTGGCGACATCTGGCGAACCTGTTTTAGTAATTCAAGATAGGGGAAAAGTGACGCTAATTAATAGCGGTGATGAAAATACCGTAAGGTTTACAGTGTTGCCTTTTTTGCAGCAGCAAGGAGTCAATTCTGTGAATTTTGCGATCGCCACTCACGGTGATTTAGGTTTGAGCGCAGGTTGGGGAAAATTGCTAGAACGCTTGCCAATTAAAACATTTTATGATAAGAATGCTCCGAAACAAATTCACCGTGGCAGCAATCAGGAATTTATGACGGCTGTGCAATCACGCCAAGGCGTTTACATTCCTTTAGAAACTAACAGTACAGTTGATCTGGGTTCGACGCGGTTGCAGTTCGTGAATGCGGAGATTCCGGTGGTAGAATTGCTCGTGGGCAATAGAACTTGGTTGCTAGTCGGTGAAATGACACCGGAAGCGCAAAAAAAATTGGCAGCAACGGGAAGCTTGAAGCCGGCTCAAGTGCTGTGGTGGTCGGGAAAAACCTTGACGGCCGAGTTATTGGGCGCAGTGGGGCCGCAAGTGGCGATCGCATCTGCTGACGAAATCGACCCAGAAACCGCAGCCCAACTGCGCCAAACCAAAACCCAGATATTCTGGACAGGGCGCGACGGAGCTCTTCAGTGGACTCCTGCAGGGGGATTTAAGACCACTTTGGAATCTGAAGAAAATCAAACTTCTTTTTTATAAAGATTTACAATGTGGCGCACTGTGCGGTAAGATACTTTTAGCTCACATCTCAAATCAATTGGAGAGGTGGCAGAGCGGTTGAATGCGGTAGACTCGAAATCTACTTTAGGGGTGACTCTAACGTGGGTTCAAATCCCACCCTCTCCGTACATCTCAGCGTCAAGCGGCAAGCGCGCACCTTATTAACCTAGGGTGCGCGCACCTTATCATATTATTTATGAAATTTAACTCCACAATCTCAGTAGCATGATAGCTGCTTTCATTTGGGTAAGGTAGAGGCTTAAAATCTCAAGGAAACTCTTAACTCAAAACAGGGCACAAAAAAAGGGAAGAGTGTTGGTAAAGCGGGCAGTTGCAAACCGCTGTCTCAAGCACGAATAAGGTGCGGGCGGAGGACGGGGGAATTAGTCTAGATTCTTTCTTTCCCTAGTCCGTAGGTCGCTATTTCCTAGCAAAAGAACCCTTAGCCTGTTGCTCGTTCCCCGTTCTCCATTCCCTCTTTCTTCTAATAAGGAGGCTTGTAATTGCGAGGCGGCGCTAATTGCGCTAAAGACCTACTAGGAACTGCTCACAAGGGAATAGAAATCACAAACTCCGAACCCTGACCGAGGGAGGAATTCACCACTAATGTACCTCCATGTTTTTCCACAACAATTTGGTGGGCTATAGACAATCCTAATCCAGTTCCTTGACCCACAGACTTAGTAGTGAATAAGTGGTTAAAGATGTTTTCCTTGACTTCCGCCGACATCCCCACTCCATTATCCTTAATGCGAATCAAAACGTGATTTTTGGATTCGCTCAGAGCAGTTTGAACCGTGATTTGATTAGGTCTGGCTTTAATTTCCTTAAAAGTGCGCTCCTTATTTGACTCCTCCAGAGCGTCAATGGCATTTGCCAGTACGTTCATAAATACCTGGTTTAACTGTCCGGGAAAGCATTTCACTAGGGGCAAGTTACCATACTCTTTCACAACTTCAATGGCAGGGCGGAACTCGCTCGCTTTTAAACGGTGCTTGAGAATCAGCAGAGTGCTTTCGAGTCCGTCGTGAATATTGAAAGAAACTGGTCGATCGCTATCTGCCCTGGAAAACGTTCTCAAACTCGTACTTATATTGCGGATGCGCTCAACTCCATCCTTCATTGAGCCAATCAATTTGGGCAAATCTTCTCGCAAATACTCCAAGTCTATATCCTCAATTTCTGTTTCAATTTCCCCTCCCGGATTGGGAAATCTTTCTTGATACAAATCAATCAAGTTGAATAAATCCCCGACGTATTCTTGAGCCGGTTGCAAGTTGCCGGCGATAAAGCCTACGGGATTGTTAATTTCGTGGGCTACCCCTGCAACTAAATTTCCGAGAGCAGACATTTTCTCACCCTGTACCAATTGCAACTGCATCTGTTTGAGATCGTGGATAGACTGCTCTAGTTTTTGGGCATATTCCTGAGATTGTTGATACAGTCGGGCGTTCTGTAAGGAAATTGCTGCTTGGGAGCAGAGGATGTTGAGGATGGCGACGCGATCGCGCGTAAACGCCCCCGTTGTGAGATTATTCTCTAAATACAGAATGCCCATTACTTTAGCGTGATGGAGAATCGGAGTGCATAAAACGCTCTTGGGTTGCTGCTCAATGATGTAAGGATCTGCCGCGAAGGTGGTTTGAGTGCTGGCACGATCGAATACCAGGATTTCTTTTGTACGTTTGACGTAGTTAATTATGCTCAGAGGAATTGCTTTGCTTTCTTCAACTAGAAGCGATTCCAAATGACAATCTTGGCGATTTGTACAGTGTACGGCCACTCTCCACTTTCCACCTTCATCCAAAATTAATGCTCCGCTTTGTGCTCCGGCATTTTGAACTGCTACTTCCATCAAAGTCGTCAGCAATTGCTCAAGCTCGATTTCACGGGAGAGAGCTTGAGAAGCTTTGATAACTGACGGCAAATCTACTAATTCCGAACTGCTGGTGCTACCGATAATTGTTCTAGTCGTGTTAGATAGTGATGATTCACTGCTGGAAGTGTCAATTGTTTCGCTCGGATACTGGCGACTTCGAGCCTGTTGCAGGATCACAGCAAGCAATTGGGGATAACGCTGTTCTAGATGGTCAATCTTTGCTTTTGCTCCCCAACGAGCGTAAGCATAGTAAGCATCAATTAAATAGGGTTTAGCAATTTTTTCTTTGCCCCATTCCAAATAAAATTTGGCGGCGAGTTCGTGAGCAAGTGCTTCTTCGTGGATGTACTCGTTTTCTTTAGCAACATTGATCGCTTTGTCGTACATCTCGATCGCTTCTATTTTTTGGTTTAAAACCCGATGCCGTTCTGCCTCTACGAGATAGAATTTATGCAGATAATTCATGGGGGCATGATGCCCCCACTTTTGCATTTTTTCTTGATTAGCTTGTACTCGGTCGAGAAGTTCCTGTTGTTCTGACTCTGGAGTGTCAGAATACACCGCCAACCGCACCAAAGAATCGTAGAAATGGAAAACAGGAACAACGGGCATTCCTACCACTGCATCTAAATAGTTCTCTGCTATAGCGATATTTTCAATCGCTTCTGAGTAATTTTCCAACCAATAACAAAGTAAAAGTTTGTTTAAATATATGTATGCAACTCCCACTTTATCGTTCGCTTGGTGGTAAAATGGCAACTTCATCTGCTCATCGCAGGCTTCACCCTTTATAAGGCAGTAATTCTCACTTTTTCCCACCAAATTCAAGATAGCCTGCCAATATATCTCTATATAGTTTAGGGCTGTTTCTTGCTTGATTTTATGAATAGCATCTCTGTTTCTTGCTATTTCTCTTTCCAGGACAGTCAGTTCTTTGCCACTATAGTAAGCTGAACAGGAGTACTGTAATAAATTATAGCCTGCATATTCTAAATCTCCTGCCTCCATTCCGCTAGAGTAAGCTGACACCAAAGGCTCTAAGGTTTCTCTCAGATGCTCTTTGCAATGTCGGATAAATAAATTTACTATAAAGGCTGTCTTGGCTTTGATTTCTTGAGAATTTAACTTTGACACTAGACTTAAAGCCAATTGACCGAACTGATAACCTGAATCAATATCTTCCACAACTCCACAAAGAAGAAAACCATAATTGGCGTAAGCAAAGGGAGAAACAGAAGCATTCCCATATTGGACGGATAATTGCACTTGTTTGCACACCGTCAAAGGCAACAGTGCAGGAGCAGCAATGTATGCAGGAGCAAAGATACTTGATAAAAGTCTCATAGCTGCTAGTTTATAGGAATCGCTCATTTGAGGCAGGTCAACTAAATCTTCAATTCGCAAGCCATTCAAAATTACCGAAGTTTCCCCTAGTGCCTGCCCAATATCTGACGAGTTTGGCTCCGAGGGAAACTCTACCCCCAACTGCTTTAAAACTTGTAGTCCCGTATTCAGTGCTTCCTGTAGATTATTTTGCGCCATATAAGCTTGCATCTGTACTTCATATACCTTCACTTTGTCCAGTAGCCTTTTGGCGCAGTTTTCCACCACTAATGCTAATTTTTCCATCTGGTCAAAGTCACCGCTTAGATATGCCACCTCTGCTGCTTCTGTATACAGCGCTAATGTTAGTTCGTATGGATGGAGCCAACTATTTGCTGTAAGTAATTCTCTGCCACTATTGAAATATTCAACCCCAGCAGAATAGGCCGTCGCAGCTTTGGCTTTCTTTCCGGCAACCAGATTTAACCGTGCTAATTGCTCCCGTTGTGCCTCTTGGGTAATTAGCTCAACTCCCACATTTAAGTGGTTGACAATATCAAATATTCTTTCTTCTCGTTCGGCTTCAGACGTATTCTGTAATAACAGTTGACCGATTTTTAAGTGAGTCGATCGCTTTTGGTTGTCAGGAATGAGGGAATAAGCAGCTTGTTGAATGCGATCGTGTAAAAACTTATATTTGGGTAATTGGTCAGGGGTAATTGATAATTGCTGAGATTCCTTTCCATTACCGATTACCGATTCGCTATCTCCCTGTGATTGATAAAACTTATAAACTTCGGTAACGGGTAAAATTAGCCCGTCTTGTAGTGCCTTCCATAAAGATGTTGCGGTTTCTACTGGCGAATTTTCATCAACAATTGCTAAAGTCCCTAAATCGAACTGATTGCCAATACAGGCTGCGAACTTCAAAACTTCTTGCGTTTGACTTGGCAACTTTTGCAACTGAAGCGCCACAAACTCAACCACATCATCGGTGATTGCTAGCGATCGCACTCTAGAGATATCGCACTGCCAATAACGGATCTCGAAATTAAACTCAATCAGTCCATCTTCATATAATGACTTGAGGAACTGAGTGCTAAAGAAGGGATTACCTTGCGTTTTTTGATACACCAATTGTGTCAAAGGTGTGGCTAACTCTGTCGAGCAAACTAAAGTATCTGCAATCAGATAATTAATATGTGACTGTTGTAAAGGAGCTAAAGTAATAGTATTCTTCTTTGCTCCAGCCTTTTCAATTTCCGATAAAGTCAGCATCAAGGGATGCGCTGGAAATACTTCGTTATCTCGATAAGCTCCAATTAAAAATAGATAGCAGTTATCAATGTCGCTCATCAGCAGTTGCATCAATTTCAATGATGCTGAGTCTGCCCATTGCAAATCGTCCAAGAAAATTACTAAAGGATGTTCTTTGGTGGTAAAGATTTGAATGAATTTTTCAAACAACAAGTTAAAGCGATTTTGCGCGGCACTGCCAGAAAGTTCGGGGACGGGCGGTTGCGGTCCGATAATACGTTCTAGTTCGGGAATCACTTCAACTATCGCCCCAGCACTATCGCCCAAAGCAGCCAAAATTTCTGATTTCCATCGCTCAATGTTAGCATCTGTTTCAGATAGCAATTGTCCCATAAAGTCGCGAAAAGCTTGGACAAAGGCACTAAAGGGAAGGTTGCGTTGGAATTGGTCAAATTTGCCTTTAATAAAGTAGCCACGCTGCCGGACAATAGGTTTGTGAACTTCGTTGACGACAGCGGTTTTACCAATACCAGAAAAACCAGAAACGAGCATCATTTCAGTGCTACCTGCACTCACCCGGTCAAAGGCGGCTAGCAACGAAAATACTTCGCTTTCTCGACCGTACAATTTTTCGGGGATAGTAAAGCGATCGCACAAATCTCGCTGCCCTATGGTAAAGTTAGTTAGCGCCCCTGTCTCTTGCCACTGGGATAAACAAGTTTCCAAATCAAACTTGAGTCCTAGGGCACTTTGATAGCGAGCTTCAGCATTCTTCGCCATCAGTTTGCTGACAATCTCCGACAGCAAAAATGGAACGCTTTTGTTGACACTTGAGGTTGGGATAGGTTGCTTAGCGAGGTGGCAGTGTACCAAATCCATTGGGTCATCCGTTTGGAATGGTAACTTTCCTGTTAGTAATTCGTAGAATGTTACTCCTAGCGAGTAGAAATCTGTGCGGTAATCAATGCCTCGGTTCATTCGCCCCGTTTGTTCGGGAGATATATAAGGTAAAGTGCCTTCAAGGACGTTGGGATTTTGAATTTCTTGGGTTTCGCGCGGCAGCATGGAAGCGATGCTGAAATCAATCAGCTTCACTTCTTTGCTGGTGGGGTTAATTAGAATATTGGCGGGCTTGAGGTCTTTATGGATGACGTGGTGGCGATGAAGTCCGTCAAGGGCGTTGGCAATTTGAATCGCCATAGGAAGAAACTCGTTAACAGGCAAGCCTTCTAGGGTTTCGTTGCTAGCTTCTGCTAGATTAGCAAAGTAGCTACTTAAGGAAATTCCGCCAAAGTCTTCCATCACCAGAGCATAGCGGTTATGGTAGTTTTCCAGGCTGTATGCCTTGACAGTGCCGGGGATATTTAAGTTTTTAGCAATGACGTATTGGTTGCGGAAGTGAACGAGTTCGTTGAAGCTGGGAAACTCATTTCGCAGTAGTTTGATGACGACCGGTTGGCCCTTTGAAGAGCGAATGCCACGATAAACTAGAGTTCGATTGCCTGCGTAAATTTCTTCGTTAATGTGATATCCTAGGAAAAGTTTTGTGATGTTAGTCATATCTACGTATTCCTACTGCTTCTGTCAAGCCAGAACCTTCTGAGAGTTACTATCTACTATTTTCGCTCGCTCTGCTGTGGTATTCAGGGAATTACATTTTTCTTAATATACTTTGTGGCTCAAATTATGAAAACACGAGTTTAAAACAATAGTTGAATTTTTCATGTAAGAGCTGTTGATACTTGAGTTAAGACTAAGTACAAAAGGAAGGAGGCTAAGGCTGATTAAACGACAGCAGTTGAGAGAAGAGGAATTTAAGAGGCTAATCAGGTACTTAAGATTATTTTTGAAACCGATGCTTGAATGCGATTGCCTATTAAATCTAATGTCGAGTTTAGCTCATAATTTAATCTCATCATTACAATTCGGGCGACTCTGCATTTAAAGCAGGAAGCAGAGGAAATCGAGTTTGTGGGCTAGATGAAGCATGGGTAGGGAGTCATAGACTCCAAGCTAAATTATTTGTCCAGATGCCACAACAAGCTGCCCCACTCTAATAAGTGAATCAGGAATTAAATGCCAAAGTTCACAAGCCGACTGTGGAATTAGCCCAAGTCAATTATATTTTGCCACTCACATACTTACCAATTACAAATTACCAATTACCCCTTTGATTGTTTCACTTCCAATACCTGCGCCAGTGAAACAAATTCTCCCACAAATTCTGCATAAAAGTATTGCTGCCCAAGCGCTGCGACTCCCAAACAGCAGCAGTTTGACCGTTAATTGCCGAAAGACTCGACCAAATATAAGGAAGTTGGGCGATCGCCTCAACCTTCATGCCGTGACGCACAGCCAAAGCGATCGCGTGAATTAACTCAGCAGCTTGCGGCCCCACAATACTCGCTCCCAACATCTCCCCGTTGCGACGCCCGACAATCTTACAAAAACCAGTTGTCTCCCCGCACATTTGAGCTCTTTCAACATTCTTGAAATATTCCCGACAAACAATGAGATCGTCTCCAAAACGGCGCCTTGCTTGCGCTTCAGTCAAGCCAACCCTCGCCAATTGCGGGTCAGAAAAAATCGCCCAAGGAATCCCACGATAATCTATTTGAAACAGCGGCAAAAACAAAGCATTTTTCACAGCAACCGCAGCTTCGTAATTAGCGAGGTGAGGGAACGGATAACCCCCAGCCACATCGCCGATCGCGTAAATGCGGTGATTAGTTGTTTGCAGCTTTTCATTTAAAATCACCCCCCGATCGCTGAATTTAACCCCAGCCACTTCGAGATTTAACGATGAAAAATCGTGCCCTCTACCGGCGGCTAGAAAAATCTCCTCAGCTTCGATCGCCCTTGGCCCAGCTTGAATCCACTTTTTACCCTCAATCACCCTAGCTTGAGTCACCTCAGTTGCAGTCAGAATCCGCACCCCTTCAGCTTCCATTCCAGCTTGCACCAAACCAGCAGCCTCCCGGTCTTCTTTAGCCAAAATATGTGCACTTTTCACCACCAAAGTGACAGCAACCCCCAGCCGGGCAAAAGTCTGAGCCACTTCGACCCCGCTGGGATCGGCGCCGATTACAGCCAAACTTTTAGGCAACTGTGGAAGTTTTGCTAATTCCCCGACAGTTTCCGAAGTAAAAAAGCCAGCCGACGAAAGTCCTTCAATATTGGGAATCGCCGGCAGAGTTGGAGAAGCTAGCAAATAACATAGCGATCGCAATTTCCTACCGCCCGCGACAAAAGCTAAATCCGGTTTCGCCACAAACTCGCCACTGCCAAAAATAACATCGACCCCGCGAGCAGCCAAAACGCCGAGATCATCAATTTCTGACAAATTAGAAACAACACCCTCGGCCCACTTTAGAACCCCCTCAAACCGCAATTTGATCGGCATAGAGGAATTAGCGACTTCCCAGCGCACCCCCAACTGCTGACGGCTGATCTGCTGGGCAAAACGAGCCGCCTCCCTCAAAGTTTGGCTGTATCTCAAACCAAGGTCGATCGACTCTTTCCCCCCTGTCGGCAAATCTTGGGAATTACTTAGCGGTTCCACCAAAGCAACGCGAGCCGGGAAATTAGTTGCAGTCAAAGCAGCATAACGTCCCGCCGGAGTTCCACCAATAATCACTAAATCATAGTCAAGCATAAATAAAAAAGTCAGTTGTTAGTTATTTGTTAGTTATGTATGAGTTATTTATGAGTTATTTATTTATTATAAACAGTCACCTGACAACTGAAAACAGTCAACCAACAGTCCACTATCAACAATCAACAGTCACCTAATGAATAACTTCGGCAAGTCCAGCAATCAGCCGCAGATTGTCCGGCCTTGAGCGCACAGCCACCCGAAAAAATCGATCGCCCAACTCAGGAAAACTTAAACAATCCCGAATCAAAATTCGGTGTCGTTCCAACAGACTTTTTTGAATAGAAGAAACCGACATCGACGACTCAACCAACAAGAAATTAGCCGCTCCTGCAAAAGGCTGCAAACCCGGTAAATTAGCCAAACCCTCAAATAGCTCTCGGCGAGCAACTGGCAGCCAATCCCAGGTTTGCCGCTCAAAAGCCGCATCTCGCACCACAGCAGCAGCAGCAGCAGCAGCCAAAGCATTCACAGGCCAAGGATCGCGCTGCTGCTGCCAGCGACGCAGAATATCGGGATGGGCGATCGCACAGCCCAAGCGCAGTCCCGGCAGAGAATAGAATTTAGTGAGCGATCGTAAAATCACCAAATTCGGAAACTCCTCAACATCATCGATCAAAGTTTCCTGCTCAGAAGGCGGTAGAAAGTCCATAAAGGCCTCATCCACCACCACCATACCTAACTGCTTCAAATAAGGCAAAATCGCCTCCCTAGCAAACAGCAAACCCGTAGGATTGTGCGGGTTGTTCAGGAGTAAACCTCGTCGATTGGCATCGATAGCAAGAGGAACTGGGAGACAGAGAGAAGGGGAGACAAGGGAACGGTTAGAAACCGACAAATCATCCGTTACTAACCGGCTTCCAGCCTCCGCGTCCAACGATTGCAGTTCCAAAGGGCATTTCAGCACCTGCGCGCCGAAAGCCGAAAGAGCCCGCGAGTAATCGCCAAAAGCCGGAGTCACCAAATAAGTCGCCTCCAGCTTCGACAAATCCCAAGCCGCCCAAGTCAACAATTCCGCCGAACCATTCCCCGGCAAAATCCAATCCCGGTCAACATTCAAAGCCTCACCCAAAGCAGTCCTGAGCTCCCCATAATCCGGATCAGGGTAAGCCGTCAGACTGCTCAAGTGTGCTTGAATCGCATCCAGGGCCGACTCAGGAGGGCCCAAAGGACTGATACTCGCCGAAAAATCGAGAATAGCAGAGGCAGGGCAGCCTGCCAGTGCGGCTGCCCAAGCTAAATTCCCACCGTGTACAGGTCTAATCAAGACTCAGTGCGCCAGCTATTCCGCGTTTTTCGGCGGTGCAACTCTGTCCTTAAACAACTTCCCTGCGGAAAATGCAGGAACTCTGGTTGCCGGGATTTCCATCTTGTCGCCAGTTTTGGGATTGCGACCCTCGCGGGCTTTGCGTTCCCGCGACTCAAATGAGCCAAAACCGACCAGCGTCACTTTGTCGCCATCGGAGACAGCTTCCATGATTGCTTCAAGGGCGGCACTCAAAACAGCATCTGCCTGTTTTTTCGTCACGCTAGCCTTTTCCGCGACTGCATCAACCAATTCACCTTTGTTCATTGCGAACTCCTTCTGGATTTGCAAAATTACGTTAAACAGAGTTAGTTCAACTATTAGCCGTGAGTTATCAACTGGATTGAGGCGTGGCTTGGGAGGTTTGGGTGGTTCCCGATTGCTCCCGTCCGCTTCCCCGAATCACAACTCCTGCTGAATACCAATTACCCTAGGGTAATTGGTCAGAAAAGGAATTTTTGTTTCTAATTGCTGAAAACCCCACAGCATCTAATTTTCACTGCATTATTCTAAAGTCTTGCCGACCGTTATGGATCGGTGGAACCTTTAATTTATATGGATTTGGACAATTTTTTTAATTAATCCCAAAATTTAGGTAAAAAAATACCACCTTGGAAAGAAGATTTCTCGCCTCGGTGGATTTGCGAGCAAACAAAAAGGAGAAATTGAAGGAATAAAATGTAATTTGTCAAGGGCTAAAGGAAAAATTTTTTCCTTCTTCCTTCTTTCTTTCCCCCGTGGGGCAGGGCTGTTTCATTCTCCCGAAACCCGCCAGGGACGGAAGTCCCTGTCTCATAGCTGAAGTCGGTTTTAACCGACTCAAATACTAATTTTTAGTTCTCTTTTAGAGGACTTTAGCTGTGAGGCAGGGGTTTCAACTCCTGTCGGACTGTCGGACTCAGAGTAAAGAGCGTGGAAAGTTGACAGCAAGGAATTTTTCCTTACTTCCTACTGTCTCGGCTGGACTGGCTGACTGCGCTGCAACAGTTGGCGCGCGTCGGGACTGATGCTGTTTTGGTAGCCAAAATTCGATCGATCGCTATCATCCAAAATCTGCGGTGTCAGCAATACAATCAACTCCGCCCGCTGGTTAGCCTTACTGGTGCTCCTGAACAGCGAACCGATAATCGGCAAATCTCCCAAAATCGGAATCTTGTTCGCTGTAACCCGTTCTTCGTCGCGGATAATCCCCGAAACAATCAAAGTCTGACCGTCCCGCAGGCGAATTAGCCCCGATTGCAACGATCGCTCGCCCAGCAGAGTGATACTATTGGTATTCGGGCCAGTGGAAAGGTTTTGAGTGTTGCCGGGTGTCCTGATAATCGGGTTTACCCGCAGAGAGACAAAACCGTTGTCGTCAATTCGATCGATCGCCACCCCCAACTGCAAACCAGCCCTGTCTTTGACAGCCGTCACCGTTTGGGTACTTGTATTTCCGGTACTCTGCGTTTGCGACGTGATGTTAGTAATCACTTCATCAGTAATATTCACATTCGCCGTTTCTCCTTCTTGAACCACCAGAGTCGGATCGGTCAGGATTTTGGCATTCCGGCTCTGAATAGTTGCCTGCAACGCCGACAGGAACCTCCTCGGATACTGGAACAGCGGGAACAGGCCGAACTCTGCACTTCCTGAGGCGGTTGCCGAGCCTGGCTCGTAATCCGTAATTCCCACTCGCGTGGGGTTATTAGTAACTGGGGCTGTCGGCTGGAGGAACACACCTTTGGCGGGACCTTCGAGACCTTGACCTGTAAATGGCACGATACGCCGGCCGTTCGCATCGTAGAAAACATCCCCGGTTACTGGATTGCCGGTGATCGGTCGAGCGAGGATCCCCTGTCGGGCAGCATCGCCAGTGGGTGGATTAATGCCACCAAAATTGAGAGTGGCCGCCCCATTGTCATTGACGAAGAAATTATTATTAATTCCGAAAGAGAAGCTGCTGTTAGTTCTGTTGTCTCCCAACAAGTTGATATCGATCACCTTGACGTTGACAGCGACTTGACGGCGCCGCAAATCTAGCTGTGTCAAGAAAGCCACAGCCATGTCAACTTTGCGCGGGTCGCCCACCAAAGTGATGGAATTGAGCCTCGCATCCGCCAGCACCGACAGTCCCCTCAGCAAGAGCGGCCCGGTGCCTTGGGTAGCGCCGATCGCCTTAATGTCCGGTTCCCTAATTTCCACATCCCGCGCCGCATTTCCCTGACCCACGCTTTGAATAGTCACCCGAGTAATCGGCAGTTGACTTTCCGCGCCTTGAGCGCTCAAAAAGTTAGCTGCATCCGTAGAGCGAACTTGATTGAGCCGCAAAGTCCGAATGATAATATTGCGCGAGTCGATAGGCAAGCTAGTCCCTACAAAAATCGTCCGCCCCTGCCGGTTAGCTTGCAGTCCGCTGAGCCGCAGCACGTAATTAAAGACATCTTGCACCGACTCATTTTCGATGTCCAAAGAAATCTTCGGCCCTTCATCTGAACCGGAGGCTCCCGGCTGACCAGGCACTGCGGGCTGGCCGGGTTGACCAGGGGCCCCGCCACCTGTAAAAGCAATGTTCAAGCCAGCAGCGCGAGCCAGCAGAGCCAAAACGTCCCGGACTGGGGCATCCCGCAGCACCAAGCGGGGGATGCGTTCTCCCGAACTCAGTTCAATATTTCCCGCGCCGGGGGCGATGTTAGACACCGCGATATCTCCCAAGGGCGGAGCAACTGCCCGCGGCTGGAAAGGGGCAGCCTGATTTGTCTGGGATTGAATTTCGCTGGGGAGGGGCGGGCGATCGTTCCTGGTAACACTAACTTCGGGATTGGGCAGCAGCACGCCTGGGTTTTGGGAGGTGCGGACTTGGGGAGCCGGCGGGGGAGCTGTTTGGCTCAGTGGCAGGCCTGGAGGCGGCGGAGGTGCTGTTTGGGCAGACTGTACTGTACCACCCTGTCCGGCAACGCTGAGGACGATGCTTTGGCCTTGTCCCGGCACAATTTGTCCGTTGGGAACTCCGTTGGTGCCGGCTACCACAACGCGGATGCTGTTAGCCTCTACCTGGCTGATTTCTACTGAAGAAATTCCCGGAGCGGGGTTATCTTGACGGAAGCTGTTGCCTTGTGGCAAGCGGAGCTGGGTGTTAACAATTGTGGCTTGGTAAGTATTGCCGTTATTGATGGCGAAAACTTGCGGGCGATCGCCCTTTTCTGTCGCCAGCACAATATTTACGCCATTATTACCTTGACTTACTTGCACTCCTGTGACTTGAGTCGGCGCTGCCAAGACGGGGGCTTGGGCGATCAGAACTCCTGCAACGCTGCATAAGAGTCCTCCACTTAACCGTAGATGCTGTTTCACGTTCTCTCCTCCACTACACTGTGTTATTTGTTGTTCGCAGTCTTTTGTCGCTAGCTGCTAAACTGACTGAAAGATTCTCGCTTGGGAATAACTGATGACCTAAGGGTTAGAAGCTATTCTACAGCTCCATTAATTTTTGAAACTGGTATTAGAAGAAAGTAGGTTTTAGAGCAAATTGTTGATTGCCATATAAAAAAATAATTTTGTGGCATTCATAATTTTTTGACTTCTACCTTCAATCATCCAATTTCAACCTTCTGCCTTCTCCCTTCTGGTGAAAGAGCGAGTTTGGAACAATAGCTAATATCCGCCCAACTACAGCTACTTAGCACCAGGACTTGGAGCTGGAGTTGGCGGTTTTTCTTCTTGCTTTAACGGCAGCAGGGCGTGCAAGTCAAAAGCAGTTTTAATTTTAGTTGGTGGCTGCTCCACAGGAACTATTTTACCTTTCAAAAAATCAACTTCAATTGGCTGATTTGATGCTAGCAATTCAGATTTCAAATTCCTCACTACCAACAGCGACTGCATCAACTCCAAGTTACGCATAAAATTGCGGGTTTGAGCGAAAGTGCCTTCAAACTCTACCTTAAATTTTTTGCGTCTGAGCTTGCCAGCCAGGGACGGCCCGAAGGAGGTATCCGCCAGAATATCAGGGTCTGGAGCTCCGGGCGCGGCGGTTGCTGCTGCTGGGGGCATATCCGGCTCAAATTTGGTAATTTTAGCCTTGAGGTCATCTCCTTGCACGCCGGCGTTGATTCTATTAACCAGTTGGGTCATGTCAAGCAAAAGCGTGTTGGCGCTGGCGTCGCTGGCAAACATTGCCGTCACGTTTGCCCGACGCTGTTTTGCTTCTTCTTGCTTTGCTTCTGCTTCTGCCTTTTTTTGAATTTGACTTTGCAATTGCAGTTGCGTTTGCTGGCTTTCGCTAAGTTTTTGCTTGAATTCGCCGCTTTTTTGGAATTCTGGCAGTACGAACTGGTAGCCTAGGTACCCCGCAATTCCGAGACCGAGAACGGCGATGCCGATTGCTTGGACTTGGGGTGTCAGCTTAATGCCGAATATTTCCTGAGCCCCTGTCTCTTCTGCTTGTGCGCCGCTGGGAATAAACTGATTTGCTGTCATTGTTTTTTCACCTCTGATTTTTGTGGTTCTAGCACTCCTTTTTCTTGAAGTGTTTCTATCCGTATTGCTAGCCCGTCTGCTTGCTTGCTGCGGAGCTCGGGGAGCAACTCGGAGGCCCCAGTCGGGCTGAGCGTCGTTTCAATTTTATATTCCACCACCGGTCGCAGTTTAGGAAGTTCTGGTGGTGCTGCGTTTTGGTTGCGTACTTGTAATTGTGCGGGGTTGTTCTTTAATGTGGCCGCTACCAGTTTGGTATCGGTGTTGAGGAAGAAAGGAGAGCGCTGGACTAGCAGCATAAAGTCGTTAACTTGGGCAAAGGTACTGGCTATCCCTGAAATTTGTACTTTTGCTGCCTGCTGCGGGACGACGGGGGGGGGAGCAGCAGCCGGAGTAGGGCTGGCTGGGGACGGACTCGCCCCTGGGGACGGGCTGGCTGCGGGGGTAGCTGCGGGGGGAGGGGGTGCTGCTGCAACGGGGGAGGGACTCGGGTCGATTTGCTCGATTTTGCCAATTTGCACTCCCGCCGGAGTACGGGCACTGAGGTCTTGCAGCATCGCCGACCAAGGTTTAATTTGGTCGAATACTCCAGCTAATGCTTTGTATTCGGCGGTAACTTGGTCAGTTTCGGCGTTGATGGCTTTGATGGTGCTGGCTTGAGTGTTTAACTTTGCCAGTTCTTGGTCGATGGTTGCTTGTTGTGCGGCTAATTTGGTATTTTCGTTAGTCGCCCACCACCAGGCGCCCATGACTGCGGCGTTGATCCCAAAGGCAAACAGTACCGCCCCATATATGGGCAGTTGGTCTTTGGCTCCACCGGAACTTTTTTTAGTTGAGCTTTTGGCTGCTGCAACGGGTTTGTAGTCCGGACGGTCGTTGAGAAAATTAATATCTAGGCTGTACATGGCTTCACTGGATTTTATAGCAGAAGGAAGAAGGTAGAAGGCACAAGGTAGAAGGTAGAAGGTAGAAGGAAAAAGTGATCTACCGCTTATGTTTCAGCAATTAAGAAGGTCCTAACAGTCTTGGCTGTTGCTATAGATTTAAATTTGAAATTTTAGATTTTAGACAGAACCCAAGATTGCTGGTACAAGTGAAGGATTTATTTAGGGAAGAAAGAAACAACTTTCTGCCTTCTACTGAAGGAAGGGGCTGCTTCTACCTCAGATATATTCTACCTTTTACCTTCTACCTTCTACCTCCAATATTCTACCTTCTGCTTTCTGCCTTCTTCTTTTGGAAGGGGCTTTTACCTAAAATTCTCAAATCGGTTTTTCTCTCATCTAAAACTGTTAGTTCACATAACCTCCCTCAGTCCTAAACCTAGGGCGACTCCTAAACCTGCTCGCTGTTCTGGGGTAATTTCTTGGCTGATTTCGAGTCCTAGGGTTTCGATGGGATCGACTTGAGATGCGGGCAAGCTTAATCTTTGCATAAAAAATTCGTCTAGTTTGCCGATCGCAGCTCCCGGGCCTGCTAGCAGCAGTTGCGCTACTTCGAGTTCTTCGCTCTGGTTGAGGTAAAAGTCTACTGAGCGGCGCAGTTCGTCTGCTAGTTCTCCCAATACTTTTATCATCGCATTTGTGCCGGGATTGGCGTCTCCCGATGCCCCCATTGTATCTGTGACTGGCAGGGTCATGCCTTGCAGTTCGCTGGTGTCTCTGGTTGGCGGCAGGTTCATGGCTTGGTTGAGGGCGGTCTGGATTTGGTAGGTGCCGATCGGGATGGTACGGTTGAACTGAGGTATACCGTCCACTACTATAGCTAACTCGGTGCTGTCAAATTCTATGGCGGTGAGAACTGCGGCTTCTTGGGACGAAAATTGTTGCAGTTGGTCTTTGAGGGTGCGGATTAGGGCAAAACTGGTTACTTCTAGCACGTCTATAATCAGTCCGGCTTCTTTGAAGGTTTCGATGTATGTGTCGGTAACTTCTCTGCGGGTGGCTACTAACACGACTTGCACTTTTTCTACTCCGTCGTCATCTACAAATAGGCCTATTTTTTGATAGTCTACGTCGGCGTCTTCTCTGGGAAACGGCAAGTACAGTCCTGCTTCTGCATTCATGTAATCCCGCAGTTCTTCTTCGTTGAGCTCTGCGGGAACTGGGATGAGGCGGATGACGGCTTCGCGGCCGGGAATGGCTGTGGCTACTCGCTTGGCTTTGATTTTGTTTTCGGCGAGGACGGCTTTTATTAGTTCTGCCATTCCAGGCGGATCGACTATTTGTCCTTCTTGTACATAGTCTTCTGGAACTTCTATGGAGGCTAGGATGCCTAATTTTAATGCCTGAGCTTTCTTTTCGAGCTGAATGATGTTGATGCGGTCTGGGGCTATTTCGATCCCGATTCCTGGCTGGCGTTGGGAAAGTAGACCTTTGAAAAAGTTAACCATGTGATTGGGTCGCCGGTAATTGCTATTTTTTTCTTTTGTAGTTGGCCAGCCTGATTAAGCGCGCCCGGTGTTGGAGGGTTGGTTTCCAACTGTCGCAAGAGTGCTGTAATCTCGGTATCCCGCCGTAGCTACGCAGATCCGTCTGTGTTGCGCGATCGCTAGTTCCGATTTTATGCTATCCAATTTACTTGACAATAGCTATTCTGCTGCGAATGTCAATAAATTCCAGCTCGATCGACCGAAAACCTGCCGATTCTGCACAAAAACCGACTCTCTCGATCGCCGTGCCCAGGTACAAAACTCTGTTACTGACTCGATCGCGCTTGATTCGGGCGATTCCCTACCCTTCGGGAACCCCTGCGGGGAACGGGATAGCTTCGCTTCACGCTTTTTTGTCTAACGGTTCCCATAACTCTCAAATTTTATTCTATGAAACGTAAATCTTGGCAACTGTTTGCTGTTTTTGGACTGGTGGGGCTGCTGCTGGCTGCGGTGGTGAGTTGCGGCAAGCCTGCTGTTAATTCCCAGGCAAATAATACGCCGGAAATCGAGTTCTGGACTATGCAGCTTCAACCTCAGTTTACTGAGTATTTCAACAAGACGATCGCCGGTTTTGAAGCGGAAAATCCGGGGGTGAAGGTGCGCTGGGTGGACGTTCCTTGGTCGGCGATGGAAAGCAAGATTTTGGGGGCGGTTTCGGCGAAAACTGCGCCGGATGTGGTGAACCTAAATCCCGATTTTGCTTCGCTGTTGGCGGGACGCAATGCTTGGCTGGATTTGGATTCTCGCATTCCGCAGCAAGTTCGATCGACCTATCTGCCAAATATCTGGAAAGCTGGCGTACTCGACGGCAAGAGTTTTGGCATTCCTTGGTACCTCACGACTGGGGTGACAATTTACAATACTGATTTGTTGAAGAAGGCTGGAATTGCTAAGCCTCCGGCTACCTATGCCGAGTTGGCAACTGTTGCCAAGCAGGTGAAGGAAAAGACTGGTAAGTTTGCTTTTTTTGTGACTTTTGTGCCGGAAGATTCGGCGGAAGTTTTGCAATCTTTCGTGCAGATGGGTGTGCCTTTGGTTGACGCTAAAGGCAAGGCTGCTTTTAATACTGCTAAGGGCAAAGCTGTTTTTCAGTATTGGGTAGATTTGTACAAGGACGGACTTTTGCCGCAGGATGTTTTGGTGCAGGGACATCGTAGGGCGATCGAGCTTTATCAAGCTGGGGAAACTACTTTGTTGGCTTCGGGGCCTCAGTTTTTGAAAGCGATTGCTGAGAATGCTCCGAGTATTGGTGCTGTTTCGGCTGCTGCGCCTCAAATTACGGGGGAAACCGGCAAGAAGACTGTAGCGGTGATGAATTTGGTTGTGCCCCGCGACAGCAAGCGCCCTGATGATGCTGTCAAGTTTGCTTTGTACGTGACTAATTCTCAAAATCAGTTGGCTTTTGCTAAGGCTGCTAATGTTTTGCCTTCTACGGTTGAGGCTTTGCAGGACGATTATTTTAAGAGCGTTCCTGCTGATGCTCCTGCAGCCGATCGAGCTCGGGTTGTTAGTGCTTCTGGGTTGAGTTCCGCCGAGCTATTGATTCCGCCTCTCAAGGATGTTAAGAAGCTGCAAAAGGCGATTTATGACAATTTGCAGGCGGCGATGTTGGATGAGAAGTCGGTAGACCAAGCTGTTGCTGATGCGGCTAAGGCTTGGGATCAAAGGTAGTTTTTAATTGAAGCTGGGCGGGGTTTTTTTTGATCTCGCCTCTTGCTTTTTTCTGCGACTTGACGTATTATTAAATAATGGGAATCTGTGCCGCCATATATAATAAGTATATATAAGCTTTTAAGTGATTATCGAATGATGAAATTACCGCCTCTTCACAAGGCGGAGTCGGAGGAGAACTCTGGATAAGTCTATCTCGACTATTTTAGAGGTAAATGTTTGTTGATAAAAACGATCGCTCATCCCAAAAACCGGGTTTCTTTATCCCGTGCGATCGCCTTTCTAAATTCAGCTTGATTGATGAGTTGTAGAAATCTAGCCTGAATTCCTCAAATATTCAGTAATTTGACTCGTGTTAAAATCAAAGCTCAGATCGGAATAGGAGAAAATTCTTATGCCAGCGATGACACTCAAAGATTTAAACCAAGTTCAAACCCTTTTTTCCGAAGCGGGTTTAGATTACAAAATTGAACTAGAAGACGGGAGACTTTCAATTGTGGGGCCATCAGACATCGTATCCAGTGAAATCAGCAGTATTTTGATTCGCTTGCTGGGTAACTGGGTTTATCCCCGTCGCTTGGGGAGAGTCTTTGACTCCGCAGGCGGTTTCATCATGCCGGATACGAATGTCAAAGCACCGGATGTTTCTTTTGTGCGGGCCGCCCGGTTGCGCCAAAGTCCGCGTTATTTTGGAGAACTTGTCCCCGATTTGGTGGTTGAGATTAAATCTCAGAGCGATCGCATTAAGCTTATAGAAACCAAGGTTTTGAAGTTTATAGAATTGGGTGCGATCGTCGGAATTCTGATCGATCCTGATGAAGAGACAGTGACTATTTATGGCTCTACAGGTGAACCGACTGTTTTAGGAAATGGCGATATTTTAACAGTAGCAGAACTTTTTCCCGGTTGGGAATTGCCCGTTTCGGAATTGTGGCCTCCTATCTTTACTGAGGAAGAAACACAATTCTGATGCGTTTAAGCTTGGGATTGTTGTTGTTGCAGAAAATAGCCGACGAGATAAAGCGAACCGCAAAGGATTGTTAGGTTGTCGCCTGTAACAGCAGCATCTAAAGCTGTTGTTAAGTCGGAGAAGGCTTGACAGAGAGTTAATTCGGGGCAGATAATTTGAGCTAGGGCGGCTAATTCTGCGGGGGATGATGAGTTGTGATCGGGTACGGGTACTAGGTAAAGTCGATCGCCCTTTTTGAGTAATGCTTTCAAAATATCGTCGCAGTCTTTGGTAGCCAGAATCCCAATTACCCAGTTAATCGGTTGGGAACTGTTAAGATTATCGACATATTCACGCAGGGCGATCGCTGCGGCTGGATTGTGCGCGCCGTCAATTAATAGGTTGCGGTTTTTCCAAGTTGTCTGCTGGAGTCTTCCGGGCCATTGGGTTTTGGCGATACCGTTTTCGATGGCGGTTTGGGAAATTTGCCATCCTTGGTTTTGGAGAATTTGCAAAGTTGCGATCGCAATTGCTGAATTCATTAGTTGAATTTTTCCCAGCAGCGGCAATTGATATTTTATTTTATCCGCATTTTGATTAAACTGATATTCGGCGAACCCTTGTCCTAAATCTATTGCTGGTTTTACCCAAGTTGCCGGACCGTCTAATTCTTGAATGCGTTTTTCTACTACTATTCTAGCTGATTCTGGCAATTCTCCGATAACTGCCGGACACTTTGATTTGAGAATTCCCGCTTTTTCCCCAGCAATATCTGCGAGGGTGGGGCCTAGTATTTGCCAGTGTTCGAGACTGATAGAAGTAATGACGCTAGCGAGAGGTGTTTCGCAAACGTTAGTCGCATCTAATCTACCGCCCAATCCAGTTTCTATCACTGCGATGTCTGTTTTTTGTTCGGCGAAATACAGCCAAGCTGCTGCGGTGATTATTTCAAATTGAGTGGGAGTTTCGGTGTTGTTTTCGGTGGCGGCTACAACTCGTTCTAGACACTGTTGCAATTCTGTTGGGGAAATCGGTTTTTGGTTGATGCAAATTCTTTCTGTCCAATCAATTAGGTGCGGAGATGTGTAGCGTCCAACTCGATAGCCTGCTTCTGTTAGTACGGAAGAGAGATAAGCGCAAACGGAACCTTTGCCATTGGTGCCGGCAACGTGGATAATGGGTACTTGTTTGTGGGGGTTGTCTAGTTTTTCGAGAAGTTGGTGAATTCTTTCAAGTCCAAGATGGACGCCGAAATGTTGGTAAGATTGAAGGATGGATTCTGCATTCATTGAGGATTATTGGATTTTTTAACGAACCGCGAAGGCGCGAAGGGCGCGAAGGAAGAGAGGAGACAGATGTCGATAGGTATGAATATTATTTCTCTGTTTTCGGGTTGTGGCGGGTTGGATTTGGGTTTTCGCTTAGCTGGGTTTAATCCGGTTTGGGCGAATGAATATGATAAGTCTATTTGGGATACCTACGAGTTTAACCATCCTGAAACCATTTTAGATCGCAGAGATATCAGAAAAATTAATTCTGATGAAATTCCCAATTGTATTGGGATTATCGGCGGCCCTCCTTGTCAAAGTTGGAGTGAAGCGGGGGCGAAACGCGGAATTGATGACAGTCGGGGTCAACTTTTCTGGGAGTATATCAGAATTGTGCGCGACAAGCAGCCTGTGTTTTTTTTAGCTGAGAATGTTAGCGGAATCTTAGCTCCCAGAAACAAGGAAGCTTTCACTTATATATTATCGCAGTTTGAGGAAATCGGGTATCGGGTTTCGTACAAGTTGTTAAATGCTAAAAATTTTGGTGTTCCCCAAGATAGGCAAAGGGTGATTGTTGTTGGCTATCGGGAAACTCTGGGTTTTGGTTTTGAGTTTCCCGAACCTGGAGCCGATGTTTTGACGCTGAAAGATGCGATTTTTGATTTGCAGGCCGCCCCTATGTCAGTTAAGGGTAAATTAGATAATTATCACGATTCTGTCCCAAATCACGAATGTGCGGATTTGGGGTTTTCGAGCATTTATATGTCGCGCAATCGAGTGCGAAGTTGGTCAGAACCTTCTTTTACAATTCAGGCCAGCGGCAGACACGCACCTCTCCATCCTCAAGCTAGTAAAATGATTTTGGTTGGCAAAGATAAGCGCATTTTTGACCCTAATTCGCCTCTGCCTTACCGTCGGCTTTCTGTGCGAGAGTGCGCGAGAGTTCAGACTTTCCCGGATGAGTTTATTTTTAAGTACAAGTATATTGCTGATGGATACAAAATGGTCGGCAATGCTGTTCCTGTGAATTTAGCAAGAGTTTTGGCAAGTAAGATTTTTGCCGATATTTCTGCCTTTTGAAACAAAACTTATCCCGAATCTCTATATGTTGATTTTTTAGTCCGCGTGGGCGAAGCCAGCGCGGCAGCGCTTAGCGGGACTTAAACAAAAAAATTGTGCTAAAAATAGTATAATGTAGTCAGGTTAAGCTTTTTACGTCAAAAACGCGCAATGAAAGAAACAACTCCTAGCGCCATGCCACCATGCTTCGATCGATGGTGTCGTCGTTTTGACGATGTTTTTAGCCATCAAGCCCAAAAAACAGGGTTTAAGCACTATTTAGGGGGATTATTGGGAGAAAGTGAGCGAAAAAACCTGACTCAGATGTCAAGAGACTGTATAGGAGTTACATACAACCGATTGCATCATTTTTTGACAGAAGCTCCTTGGAATGCCCAGCAAGTTAACCAACGACGGTTGCAGGTGATGCAGCAGTGTAGGCAGACTCATATCAGCAGAGGGTTTACTCTGATAATAGATGATTCCGGTCACAGAAAAAGTGGCAATTTAACAGCAGGAGTTGGTCGGCAATATATTGGAGAAATCGGAAAAACAGATAATGGTGTAGTAGTGGTAACTACACACTTATATGATGGAGTGAAAAGCCTACCACTTGATGTTGAATTATATCAACACGCTCATTCGTTACCTCAAGGAAAAGAAAATCCAGAATTTATTAAAAAACCCGATATAGCCATCAAACTAATTGACAAATGCTTAGAAAGGAAAGAGCGACCAGCAGTAGTTTTAATCGATGCAGGCTATGGGAATAATAGTAGATTTTTGCAGGAGTTAGAGAAAAGGAAGTTAACCTATGTAGGAGGATTAGCCAAAAATCGAAAAGTAGTCTGTCAAATAGAACCCGAGCGACAACCCGAAGAACTCAAACTCTCAGAATTAGCAAAACGTTTACCAGCAGAGGCTTTAAGTGCTATTACACTAAATCGGGAAAAGCCCAGAACTGTGTGGGTAGCAACTATCACAGTAGAATTCTCAACCATGTCCGGGCCAAAAACAGTCGCTATCGTCATGAATGCTCCGACTTGTTCTACCGCCACAGAAGTTGATTATTTAGTGACTAACGCTGCCAGTGAGCGGGCAACAGCATCATGGATAGTAACAACTTACTCCCAACGTAATTGGGTAGAAGTGTTTTACCGTGAAGCTAAAGGATGGCTAGGGTTAAAAGAATATCAAATCCGAGGAAAGAGAAGCCTTTATCGACATTTAATATTAGTATTTTGTGCTTATACTTTTATCATTTGGCATCAGTTAACAGGAGGATTGCGTCGGCAGTGGGCTAACCAACCTTTAACAACATTTACTGAAGCTTTGTCAGCTTTTAGAACAGCTATATCTTACAGGTTTTTTGGCTGGTTGCAAGAAAACAGGGACCTATTTACTTTATATAAAGCCAGTTTGGGCTTTGTTTGGGCTTAAAACTTGTTTAAGTCCCATTAGGCGGTCGAAAGTTTGTGTAGGATTGCTTTCTATCGCCGAGTTTTACTATAAATTATCTGCGTTTATCTGCGTTTATCTGCGTTTATCTGCGGTTGCCATATCAATCAAAGATTTATGCAATAACTCTAGTTTGCTGTACAGATGCTCACAAAAACTTTGTTAACTCGCCGAGATTGTGCTGAATCGCATTTGTCCCGCGAATATGAGACAAGGGAGAACCTCCGTACAAAAAGCTGTTTAAGCTAACTTGATAATTTTGCTGAACTGCTAAATCCAGCCACAAATTGTTAATCGCATCTCCGGACTTGTAGTCGGGAATGTTGTGCTGATAGTAAGGAAAACTGTCTATACAAGTATTGAAAAAGTTCTTGCGCCCGCAATGCTTTAAATACTGATATCGCGGTTTGAATTCTGTTTGATTTTCCAATACTGTATAAATAGTATCTGCGAGAGATTCCGGGTCAAACTTGGCGTAAAGACCGGCACCTTCGGGGAAAACTGGCGAGTTTCCTCTGGCGTATTGGTTGAATTCTTCAAAACAAATTACTGGTACGTTGCAACTCATGGCTTCGGTAATGCCCCGGTTTTTTCCTTCGAGGAGGGAACCGAGGACGAATGCTTGCGCCCGCGAATAATATGTGGGGATTTCGCTGTAGTAGTCAACTCTCGGCACTAAGTTAATGTAGTCGGAGGGATTGGTTAAAATTTCCTCGACTTGTTGCCATTCTTGTAAGGCGTACTGGTCGAGAGTTTTCAGGTTGCTAGCATCAAATTCGTGGCCGGTGACTACTGTTAATTTTATCGGTTTTTGCGGATATTTTTGGCGGTAAACTTTTAAGGCTTTGGCTATGATTGGCAAATTTTTTTCTTCGGAAATTCGGGCCACAGCTAGCAAGTCGATGTCTTTGGCGGGGACGTTGCGCGGGGAAATTAAGTATTCGTTGATGAAGTCGGTGTCTTGTAGGGGTATAATTGGTTTGTGGGCGCGATCGACATAAGTTTCCCGAAACCATTTATCCCGCTGCGGGTTTTTGTATAAACTAGAGTAGGCGTCAGCTATGGGGGCCCAGGAGTAGGAGATTCCGGGGGAATAGGTGAAGGATAAAAATACTGAAGAAAGTTGGGGAAAGAGTTTGTTGATGAGTTCGACTGCTTCGCTGAAATATATCCCTTTAATGAAACGGCCTTCGTAAAACAGCGGGGGAAGCAAGACGTAGAAACTGACGGTATCGAAGCGGTGGGGTTGGTCTTCAAATATCTCCCAGCTAAAGGCGTCTAAGTCTGCATAAATTTCGGCGATTGGTTTGTTGATGTGGGGGTTGCGTAAATATGGTTTTTGTCGATCGTAGTTTCCGCGTACCATATAATTCTGAGTGTGAGTATCTAGCTTTTTTTATTTAACCGCAGAAGCCGCAGAGGGCGCAGAGGAGAATAGAAAAGATTTATTCACAAGTCATCTAAGGGTTGTTCTAGCGATTCATTGTCGCCTATTGTGAGGGCGAGTTGGTAGATTTGGCGGCGGGGGAGGGATGTTTGTTGCGCTAGCTGGCGGCTGGCTTGGGAACGACTTATGCCTTCTGCAATTAATGTTTGCAATTCTGCTTTAATGGCGTCTTCGGAAAATATTGGGGCTGCTGTTTGGATGCCGGCTATTACGAGGGTAAATTCTCCCTGGGGTTCGCGATTGGTGTAAAGCTCGATCGCACTTTCCATACTACCACGCCAAAACTCTTCGTGCATTTTAGTTAACTCTCTCGCCAGCACAATCTGTCTGTCGCTTCCCAAAGTATTTGCTAAATCTTGTAAAGTTTGCCGCAATCGGTGGGGAGATTCGTATAAGATTATAGTGCGGGATTCTATTTGCAAAGCTTCTAAACTTTGTTGGCGTTCTTGACCTTTCACGGGTAAGAAACCTTCAAATACAAATCTTTCTGTGGGTAATCCTGATGCAGTTATGCCAACAATGCAGGCGGTCGGGCCGGGAATCGGAATAATGTTAATATTAGCATCGGCGCAAGCTTTGACTAACTCGTATCCGGGGTCAGAAATTCCCGGCATTCCGGCATCGGTGACGAGGGCGATATCTTTGCCTAAATGCAGTTTGTCGATAAGTTCGGGAAGTCGCTGGTGTTGGTTGTGTTCGTGATAGCTGATTTGGGGCGTTTGGATTTGAAAGTGGTGCAAAAGTTTGCCGGTATGGCGGGTATCTTCGGCGGCGATGAAGTCTACTGTTTGCAAGATTCGGATGCCGCGAAATGTCATGTCTTCGAGGTTGCCGATCGGGGTTCCTACGATGTAAAGTGTTCCTGTATTGGGATTTGGCTGCATTTTGATATTTTGAAGTTTTTAACCGCAGATGGGACACGGGCGGGACGCCCATGCCACACGCCCATGCCACATATTTAAGAAGATATGAAAACCGGATTGTTTTTGGGATTGGCAACTTTAGATTTAGTTTATTTGGCCGAGAAGCCTCCGCGTGAAAATCAGAAAGTTGTTGCTTCTGATTGTACCATTGCTGCGGGCGGGCCGGCGGCCAATGCTGCGGTCACTTTTAGCTATTTGGGGAATGCGGCGGTATGGGCTGGCGTTTTGGGCACTCACGCGATCGCCCAATTAATTCGTGGAGACTTAGCGGAGTATAATGTCAGGATAATTGATTTGGAACCCGGGCGATCGCACTCGCCACCAGTGTCCTCGATTATTGTAACTGAAGCAACGGGCGATCGATCGGTAATTTCCATCAATGCTACGAAATCGCAAGTTGACAGTCAAACAATTAACCCGGATATTTTAACATCAGTTAGTATTGTACTGGTTGACGGACATCAAATCGCAGCCAGCAAAGAAATTGCTCAACTTGCCAAGTCAAAAAACATTCCCATTGTCCTCGACGGTGGCAGTTGGAAACCCGGATTAGAGGAAATATTGCCTTTTATAGAATGGGCCGTATGTTCGGATAACTTTCATCCGCCAGACTGCGACAATTCCGAACAAGTCTTTGCTTACCTGTCAGCAGCCGGAATTTCCCATATTGCCATCACTCGCGGCGAAAAATCAATTTTATACCTCAGCAATGGCAGTTATGGCACTGTAGAAGTACCTCAAATTCAAGCCACAGACACTTTAGGCGCTGGCGACATCTTTCACGGGGCTTTCTGTCACTATATTTTGCAAAACAACTTTATCGATACTCTCACCGCAGCGGCTAAAATCGCTTCCCATTCCTGCAAAAACTTCGGAACCCGCGCCTGGATGAATAAGGGTTAATTTAAAATTAAAATTAACCAAACTATCCGGTTAAAATCGCTCAAAGCTAGAAAACTTTAACTGACAACACTTGTTAAGTTAAAATCCTGACAGCAACCTCGACAAAATTTGTGAACTTCCCTCTTCTCTTCCTTAGCGCCCTTAGCGCCTTCGCGGTTCGTTAACAAAATTGCTATATTAGTAAGACAAGTTAAAGTCACACAAAACACTTCCAAAACAACATACCCGAATCATGCCTGACACCCAACCTCTAAGTATCACCCTTCCCCCTTTGCGGATTACCCTCACAGAACAACAGCAAGTTAACCTAGAATGGCTGACACAAAATTTGCCCAATCTACTCACCCCAAGCAAACAAGAACTTCCCGACAATATGAAACAGTGGGTGGCGGCTAACAAATTATTAAATCAACCCGATGCAGAAATCATTCAAACACTAATAAATACCGGCATAGATGCGGAAACAGCCACCGCAGAAGTTAGGGAAATATCATCTCATCCCTACTTTCAAGCAGGCAGTCAGTACGTGCAGTTATTGCAGAAATTAGAATCGCATCTCAGGATTAGCAATCAATTAGCTGCATTGTCTTCCAAGTTTGGCACAATCGAACGCAAAAGCAGCCTTTCTAGAGAGTATTTTCTCGAAAATTACTACGCAAAAAATACTCCAGTAATTATTACCAATATTATGCACAACTGGAAAGCGTTGCAGTTGTGGACGCCGGAGTATTTGCAGCAAAAATATGGCGATGTAGAGGTACAAATTCAAGCTAACCGCAACTCAGACCCGAATTACGAAATTAAGATAGAAAATCACAAAAAAATTGTTTTGTTTCGCAAATATGTAGAGATGGTGGTCAAGGGCGGGCCTAGCAACGACTACTACATGGTTGCTAACAACAAAACTCTAGAAAGAGAGGAATTTAAATCCCTATTCGACGACATTGAAATTTTCCCAGAATACCTAAATCCAACGGACACAAAAGGCAGAGTTTTCTTTTGGTTCGGCCCGAAAGGCACGATTACACCGCTGCACCATGACCCAGTTAATTTAATTTTAGCTCAAGTGTCTGGTCGCAAACTAATTAAATTGATTTCTCCGCAACAAACCCCTCTGCTTTACAATCACGTCGGAGTTTTCAGCAAGGTGGACGGCGAAAATCCCGATTATGACAAATACCCGCTTTACAGAGATGCGAAAATTATTGAAGTAATTTTGGAACCGGGAGAGGCTATCTTTATTCCGGTCGGTTGGTGGCATCATGTAAAATCATTGGAGGTTAGTATTTCGGTTTCGTTTACTAATTTTGTTTTTCCCAATTATTATGAATGGAAATATCCTCATATTAATTGGTAATTGCTAATGTATGGTTTCCAGGGGCGGGCACGGGGGCACCGCCCCTACAGAAATCTGCGTTAATCGGCGTTCATCTGCAGTTCAAAAAAAAGGAATTCATGAAAACTCTCGAAGAAATCAGCGAAATTGCCCGATCGATCGCCTGGAGTGCATCAGATATCCTACAATCCTATTATCGCCAGGATTCCAACACTCCTAACCTCGACATCCAAGAGAAAAAAGATGGCCCCGTCACCGCCGCCGATGTCGCAGTCAATTCTTACATTCTCGACGAATTGCAGTCGGCTTTAGGGAATGCAGAATTTGGCTATCTCAGCGAAGAAACTTACAAATCTTATTTGAAAACCAACGGTCAAGTTCCCTTACCTCAAAGTTGGGTTTGGATTATTGACCCTTTGGATGGAACGCGAGATTTTATTGACAGGACAGGGGAATTTGCCGTTCACATTGCTTTAGCATTCGAGGGAAGACCAGTATTGGCAGTTGTGGCTTGGCCCCAGCAGCAAAAGATTTATTACGCGGTGCAAAATGCTGGCGCTTTTATGGAAACTCGGGACGGTTCTGCGGTAAAGTTGCAAGTTTCGGCGCGAAATATAGTGGCAGATTTATCTATAGTAACTAGCCGCAGTCACCGGGGCGATCGCTTTAATCAATTGTTACAAAAACTGCCTTGTCAAAATCAACTAGCTGTCGGTAGTATCGGCTGTAAAATTGCGACAATTGTCGAACAAAAGGCTGATGTTTATATTGCTCTTTCGGGAAAGTCTGCACCGAAAGATTGGGATTTAGCGGCACCGGAATTAATTTTGACTGAAGCGGGCGGCCGATTTACTCGTTTTGACGGTTCTACTTTGCAATATAACCGGGGAGATGTGAGTCAGTGGGGGGGATTGTTGGCGAGTAACGGTTGCTGTCACGCTGCTTTGTGCGGGCAAGCTGAGCAGATTTTAGCGGGGATAGATGGGGGTTTGAAGTAATCAAAAGTTTAGTAGGGTGCGTTAGAAGACGGTATTTTTTGCACGACTAATTGCTTACGCACCCTAAAGTATGTATCAAAATTGCTGACTTTGAAATTTCTGTACAATTGCACTTACGTTTCACAAATATTTGTGGTAAATTAATCTCGCATTTTTTACAGTAAAAATACTTAAGTATTTTCCGTATATTTATCAAACTTTTAATTAATCAGTTATTTTTTAAGAAAACTTTACATATATTCCGTAAAAAAACTGTTAGTTTGAGGACGAAAGATGATCGCTCACCGGGTTTTTACGGAGAACGGGTGTGTCTGTATAAATAAAAAGTGATAGATAGTTTCGGACGCCAGTCACGAAATTGGGGAATTTTTGTATTTTTTTGAAACCGCAGTCAGGTGGATTATGCCAAATTTAAATATTCCAGTTTCAGTAAGGTCGATCGCCTTTATCGACACTCAAGTTGAAGATTATCAAAGTTTGATTGCCGGGGTAACACCGGGTACGGAAGTAGTCGTTTTGGATGGGAACCGGGATGCGATCGACCAAATTACTGAAATTTTAGGTGATCGCAGCAATATTGACAGCATTCACATCGTTTCTCACGGTGCTCCGGGCAGCTTGCAACTCGGCGACGTTCGCTTTAGTTTAGATGATATAGAGTGCGATCGGCAGGATCTACAGCAGTGGTTTTCGCCAGTGCCCTACTCAATCAGCGACACTCGACCTAATATCCTCTTGTACGGGTGCTGTGTAGCAGCAGGCGAGACAGGTAAAGCATTTGTCAAACGCTTGAGTGAGTTAACCGGGGCAAGAGTTGCGGCCTCCCAAAACCTCACGGGAAGTGTAGCAAAGGGCGGCGACTGGTTCCTAGAAGTCAGAACCGGGAAAATTGAAACGCCGCTGGTATTTGAAGCCGAAGTATTAGCAGCTTACGAGTATGTTTTGAATAGTTTTGGTGCTGCGACTAATTTTCCCATAACATACAGTCTCCGTAAAGTTGCCACTGGCGATTTTAACAAAGACGGCAATCTTGACCTAGCCTTTGCAACCACTGGAGAGGCTCGCAACGTCTCGATCGCACTGGGAGATGGCACTGGCAAATTTGGCGCTGCCACTAATCTTAACACCAGCCCGCCAAGCGATCTCTCTACCTACTCTGTCGCTGTAGGCGACTTTAACAAAGACGGTAATTCTGACCTGGTTACGGCTAATAATGCGACTAACAACGTTTCTCTCCTGTTAGGAAATGGCGATGGCACTTTTGGTACTGCCACCTACTTTGGTGTGGGGTCAAGGCCCTATACCGTCGCTGTGGGAGACTTCAACGGGGACGGCAATTCAGATTTAGCTACAGCCAATCAAACCTCTAACAACGTCTCCATCTTGCGGGGAAATGGTAATGGTACTTTTGGCGCAGCTACTAATTTGAGCGTGGGGTCAAATCCTTATTTTGTGGTTGTCGGCGACTTTAACAAGGATGGCAAGTCAGACTTAGCGACAGCGAACTTTGGTTCTAACAGCGTATCCATCCTGTTGCAGAATGCTGATGGCACCTTCGGCGCCGCCACTAACTTTAGTGTTGGAAATAGCCCTAATTACATTGCTTTAGGAGACTTTAATGGGGACAACAATCCTGACTTAGCAACCAGCAATCAAATCTCAAGCAACGTATCAATACTGTTAGGAAATGGCACAGGAAGCTTTAGTGCAGCTAACAACTTTAGCGTTGGAACACAACCCCTTGCTATTGCTAGTGGTGACTTCAATGCCGATGGAAAAGTCGATTTAGCTACAGCCGACAATGGAGCGGGCGATGTCTCCGTCTTGTTTGGAAGTGGCAATGGCAGCTTTGGGACTGCCACTACTTTTCTTGTGGCAGCCAGTCCCCAAGGTATTGTTGTAGGCGATTTTAACAAAGATGGCTTATCCGATTTAGCTACGGCGAACTTTGCCTCTCAAAACACCTCGATTCTGCTGAATACATCCCCGGCGGTAAATTTCGGTGCTGCAACTTACAGTGGCACTGAAGGAACTGCGGATACAGTAGTCAATATTCCCGTTACTATCAGCGCTACTCCTGACGCTGCTGTAACAGTCCCAATTGTCATCGACCCCACTACCACAGCCACCGAAAATTCAGACTACACTTTTTCGCCTACTACTGTTACTTTCCCCGCCGGCACTACTACTCTCACTCAGAATGTTGCAGTTACTATCAAACCTGACAATCTCCCTGAAAACGCCGAAACCGCAATTCTCAACTTGGGCACAATCACCGGTAGCGTGGCAGGTACAACCAAACAAACAACATTAACTATTGCTGCTAACGGTACTGTTTCTTATGCCATTGCCGCCGATATTGCAACCATGGACGAAGGTAATACCGGCACAAAGCCTCTGACTTTCACTGCGACTCGCAGCGGCGACACAGGCGGGGTAAGTAGCGTCAATTATACCATTGGAGGAACAGCTACAAACGTCAGCGATTACAACAACATCGGTGGCATTTCTGGCGCAACTGCTGTTACTGGCACCATTAATTTTGCCGCCGGTGAAACATCCAAAACTCTTACTCTGGATGTATTAGGCGACACCCTAGTTGAACCCGACGAAACCATAGCCGTCACCCTTTCAAGTCCCACAAGCCCGGGCGTAACACCGACAATTATTACTGCTACCGCTACCACAACTATTACTAATGATGACAAAGCCGATTTCACAGTTAACCCAATATCGGGATTAACTACAAGTGAAGTTGGTGGCAAGGCAGAATTTACAGTCAAACTCAACGCTCAACCTACTGCTAACGTTACCATCGGTTTGAGGAGTGACACTGTTGCAGAAGGAACAGTTTCAACTAATAGCTTAACTTTCACTCCGGCTAACTACAATCAACCGCAAACAATAACAGTGAGTGGTGTTGACGATTTAGTAGCTGATGGCCCTCAACCTTACAAAATTGTCACGGCTGCTGCTGTGAGTACCGATGCTAATTACAATAACCTCGATCCTGATGATGTCACCGTCACCAACACTGACAATGACACTCCTGGAATTACAATTAATCCGACGGCGGGATTAATTACGGGTGAAGATGGCACTCCTGCTAACTTTACTGCGGTTCTGAATACTCAGCCGACTGCTGATGTTACTATCGGTTTGAACACGGATAATGTTGCCGAGGGAACAGTTTCGACTAATAGTTTAACATTCACTCCGGCTAACTGGAGTGTACCGCAGCCGGTGACAGTAACAGGGGTTGAGGATAGCATTGCTGACGGCGATATTGACTACAAAATTGTCACGGAGGCTGCTGTTAGTACCGATGCCAATTACAGCAACCGAGATGTAGCGGATGTTAGCATTACCAATAAGGACAATGATACCGCTGGTATTTCTATTACTCCCACGGCAACAACTGCTACAGAAGGCGGTGCAAATGGCAGTTATGAGCTCAAATTAACGTCGCAGCCGATCGCCCCTGTAACTATCACTCTCACAACAGGTGAGCAGATTCAGGCGATCGCCCCTGTGACTTTCACTGCAGATAATTGGAACGACGCTCAAACAGTTACAGTGCAGGCTGTTGACGATACGATTGTGGAAGGGGGACACAGCGCTAATCTTACTCACAGTGTGACTAGCACTGATGCTAAGTATAATGTGGTTGTGGTTCCAGGGGTGACGGTGGCGATCGCGGATAACGACACTACACCCACACCGACACCAGAACCGCCGACACCGACACCAGAACCGCCGACGCCGACACCAGAACCGCTGACACCGACACCAGAACCGCCGACGCCGACACCAGAACCGCCGACGCCGACACCAGAACCGCCGACGCCGACACCAGAACCGCCGACGCCGACACCAGAACCGCCGACGCCAGAACCGCCGACACCGACACCAGAACCGCCGACGCCGACACCAGAACCGCCGACGCCGACACCGCCAACGCCTGTTGGTAACATCGACACGCAGAAGAATTGGTGCGGCGTAGAAGCTGGATTGGATAAACTTGAGAAAATTCTTGAGGACCAATTACAGGCAGTTAACCTACCCATTGTCGGCCCCCTCAAGGACATTTCCCCAGATTTTATTGGCAACTTCAAGACTAAGTTAGTCGATACGATTAAAAATCATGGAAATCAAAGTCTGAGTCAGTTAGAAAGTAGCCTCCGCACGGCACTGGGATCTGACTTCAATGTTGCTCTAACTGAGAATTCTAGTGCTGATGAAAGTAGCTTGCTAATTACTCTGAGCAAGCAATATCAGTTTCCCGAGATCAATCTCTCGCAAAATTTAGGAGTACCAGCCTTAAGCTTAGATGTAGATGGAAAAGCCAAATCAAAATACAACTACAACTTGTCCCTAGGAGTTGGTGTTAGTAAAGATTTTGGCTGCTACATAGATACTGACAAAACCAAATTAACCGCCAACATTGACTTGAACCTAGATGACCAATTCAAGGCTAAAGGCAACTTAGGTTTTTTCCAAGTTGACCTGGCAAACGATACCAACAACCCTACTAAAGTCGATGCCAACCTCGAAGTTAAGCTTAATGACTTAGACAATCTCGGCGCCCCGAATGATGGCTCTCGCCTCACCTTGCCAGAACTGCAAGGCAACTATCAGTTTAAAGACTTATTCAATGCCAACTTAACGAGCAATGCTAATCTCGGTCTCACAGCAAAAACCAGCATCAACGGCAATGCTGCATTCCCCTCGTATAACTTCGACTTAGCAGTGGATTGGCCAATCCTAAATTACGCTAACGGTCAATTAACAGGGCCACAAAAGCCTACAGTTGCGTTTAACAATATGCAACTTGATTTGGGAACATTTGTCAATAATTTTGCCAAACCAATTATCGGTAAAATTTCCGATGTCATCAAACCATTTCGACCCGTTATCAACTTCCTCAATGCCGACACCAAGTTACTGTCTAAAATCGGTCTAGCGGGGCCGTTTGATAAAAATGGGGATGGCATAGTCAGTGTACTAGAGCTGGCAGCAAAAATATCTGGCCGCGATATCGATACTCGCTTTTTAGAGGCGGTTGCCAAGGTTGATAAAGTTGTGGATTTGGCAAACCAAATAGCAAATTCTCCAGATAAAATCGACTTGGGTTCCTACACTCTGGGTAATATAGATGTTGCCGACCCAAGTGCTAATCTTCAGAATGCTTTACCAGTTCCAACAAATGCTGTACAGCAAACGGCTAACCAACAAATTAACTCCAAAACAAGCGCCACTGTCAAGGACTTCTTAAATGCTTTACAAGATATTGATGGCTTTGATTTGCCACTATTAACGAAACCAGAAACCGCAATTCAATTGTTGATAGGTAAACCGGATGTTCCGGTCTTCACCTATCAGATGCCCAAACTGGGATTTGACTTTAATATCGATCAAAAATTTCCAATCTGGGGGCCGATAGAGGGTTTACTGGAAGGGAATTTTAGTGCTTCAGCTCATCTAGGATTTGGGTATGATACCTACGGATTAAACCAGTGGAAAAACTCAAATTTTGATGCGGGTTCTGCTGACAAAGTTTTGGATGGATTTTATGTGAGCGATCGCGAAAATGCTGACGGTACAGGGCCAGATGTTGACGAACTCAGTCTTGACGCTAGTATTGCCGTGGGTGCAGGGATAGATGCGAAAATTGTCGAGGGTTATGTCAAAGGTGGAATTCAAGGAAAAGTCGGCATTGATTTGATAGATATTGGAGAATTCCAGCCCAAACAAGGCGGCGACGGAAAAATCCGAACATCGGAAATCACTTCGCGCATCAGCCAGCCCTCAGAACTGTTTGATGTAGCAGGACAAGTTAATGCTTTCTTGGCTGCTGAAGCTAAGGTAATTTCAGTTAAATTCTGTGAGAAAACCATTCCCGCAGTAAAAGTTTGGACGCCCTGGGGTCGCAAAAAGATCACCCCTGAAATCAACATACCTTATCCTTGTGGATTTGATTACAAAACAGTCTACGATAATAACTTGGCCACATTTGAGTTAGCTAGCTTTAGTTTGGGGCCGAGTTCTAGCACTAGGGGCAGAGCAATTAACGGTTACATGGCCGGGGCGACTGTCTTCTTCGATGCCAACTTTAATGGAATCAAAGATGACAGCGAACCGTTCTCAATTACTAACGCGGATGGCAGCTTTGACTTAGATGTCTCTCTTGACAAGTTCGACACAAATAACAGTGGCGACCTCGAACCGGATGAAGGCAAAATTGTACTTAGAGACGGCATCAATACCTCTACTTATTTGCCGCAGCAAACGCCCCTCTTTGCCACACCTGATGCTATTGTCGTCACTCCGTTAACTACCCTAATGACCGAGTTGGTCGAGCAAGGGACTGACCAAAATCAGGCGCAAATTCAGGTAAAATCTGCACTGGGACTGTCGTCAGCAATTGACTTGACTAGCTACGATCCGCTACAGGCAATTACTCAAAACGACCCGAACGCTTTGGCGGTTTATGCAGCACACGCTCAGGTGCAAAATACCATTGTTTTGATAACTGATTTAATTAGCGGTGCTTCAAATACCGCGAAAAATGAGATTGCCTCTAGCGTAATTTCCGCCGTTGCCGATCAAATTAAATCTGGCACTGTCGATTTAAGCAATTCCACACAAGTGCAGACGATTATTCAGTCGGCGACGACTCAACTGCAAGTACCGCAAGTATCTAGTATTGCTTCGGATGCTGCCTCTATTATTGCAGAGGGAAATCAGCGGATAAAGGCGATCGTCTCCAGCAATTCCTCGCCCTCAGATGCCGCGACAGAAATCGCCCGCATACAAAAAGTCGCACAAGGAGAAGTAGCCCAAGATTTACTGCAAGTCGCAGCCGGAAATAAAACGATTCAGTCGGCGATTTCCGAAAATACTGGTGCATCTCTAAATACCAAAATTCAGGCGGCGACAGCTAACAACCCAACAGTCCGCAATACCTTAGATACTGATGACTCGATCGCACCATCTACACCAGAAGAACCCTTCCCCAGCAGCGGTATTGAATTAGTTAAAGATGGGGAAAATACTAGCGAAAGTACAGATGGCGACGATACCCTCATGGGCAGCGCTAGCGATGATATATTGCGCGGTAAAAAAGGAAATGACTTGCTGTTTAGCCTTGATGGCAATGATTGGATGAATGGCAATCAGGGGAACGACTTAACAGATGGTGGAATTGGGGACGATACGCTTTATGGCGGAAAGGGTTTTGATACTTTGACTGGTGGTGCCAGCAGTGACTTTATTTCTGGCAATCGAGGTGAAGACATCGTAATTGGTGAAAAGGGCGACGATACCCTCTACGGCGGTCAAGGCAATGATATTCTGCTAGGAGGTCAGGGTAACGATTTCCTCAGTGGCGATTTGGGGGATGATACCTTAGTAGGGGATGTAGGCAATGATAAATTCTTACTCTCTAGCTATTCCGGTATTGATACAATTGATGACTTTGAGGTCGGTAAAGACTTGTTAGTATTGGGTAACGGGCTAAGTTTCTCGCAATTGGCAATTCTCGAAGATAGCGGTGCAACTTTAATCCGGTTTGCACAAACAGGGGAGATTTTAGCTTCTCTCAGTGGTATTTCTGCTAGCAGTATCAGTGCCGTTAATTTCGGGTTGATTTAAGAAAGGTGTGGGTTCAAGCACTTATTCTATCGGAGTTAGAAGCAAGTACGTGAAGCGAAGCTATCCCGTAGCGAATCGCCCGTAAAGATGGTAACGAATAAGTTTTAGGGGCGGGTTTTACCAAAAATAATTGCCTAAAACCAATTATCTCGTAAACCCGCCCCCACCCTTGCCCGAAAGTCCGCCAGGGGTTGAAACGAAGGGCGGAACCGGATCGCAGATATGTATCAAAAATCCCGAGCTTAATATTTCAGTCTAATCACACTTGCTATTGAACGGCTTTTGTGTTATGTAATCCACCTCGCGCTGGCTCATCCGTAATATTACTTAATAAATTTCCCCATCTTTATCAAAACTTTAACTAAAAAAGTGTTTATAAAGAAAAGTTTATATAGATTTTCTCAAAAAACAGTTATGGTTACTACAACCTTCAGAAAGTGTTTCCGATGCAAGTCGCGAAACAGGGGAATCATTGTCTTTTTTTAGCTATTAGTAGGTGCAGTATGCCAAATTTAAATAATCAAGTTTCACCAAGTGCGATCGCCTTTATCGACACTAAAGTAGAAAATTATCAAAGTTTGATTGCCGGAGTAACACCGGGTACGGAAGTAGTCGTTTTGGATGGGAACCGGGATGCGATCGACCAAATTACTCAAATTTTAGCTCTTCGTACTAATATTGACAGCATTCACATCGTTTCTCACGGTGCTCCGGGCAGCTTGCAACTAGGCGACGTTCGCTTGAGTTTAGATGATATAGAGTGCGATCGGGATTCTCTACAGCAATGGTTTTCGCAACGAACCGACTCAAGGAGCAAAAATCGACCGAATATCCTGCTGTACGGGTGCTGTGTAGCAGCAGGCGAGACAGGAAAAGCATTTGTCAAACGCTTGAGTGAGTTAACTGGGGCATCGGTTGCGGCTTCCAAAAACCTCACCGGAAGTGTAGCAAAAGGCGGCGACTGGGAACTGGAAGTCAGAACCGGGGAAATAGAAACGCCGCTGGTATTTGAAGCCGAAGTATTAGCAGGTTACGAGTATGTTCTGCCTACTTTTGATCCGGCAACTAATTTTCCCATAACCTACAGTCTCCGTAAAGTTGCGACTGGGGACTTTAACAAAGACGGCAACCTTGACCTAGCCTTTGCAACCACTGGAGTTAATCGCAACGTCTCGATCGCACTGGGAGATGGCACTGGCAAATTTGGCGCTGCCACTAATCTTAACACCAGCCCGCCAAGCGATCTCACTACCTGGTCTGTCGCTGTAGAGGACTTTAACAAAGACGGCAATTCTGACTTAGTTACGGCCAATAATTCTACTAACGACGTTTCTCTCCTGTTAGGGAATGGCGATGGCACTTTTGGTGTAGCCACTTACTTTGGGGTGGGGTCAAGTCCTTATGGCGTAGCTGTGGGAGACTTTAACGCCGACGGCAATTTTGATGTAGCTACAGCCAATCAAACCTCTAACAACGTCTCCATCTTGCTGGGGAATGGTAATGGTACTTTTGCCACAGCCACTAATTTGAGCGTGGGGTCAACTCCCTATTTTGTGCTTGTCGGCGACTTTAACAAGGATGGCAAGTCAGACTTTGCGACAGCGAACTCGGGTTCTAGCGACGTATCCATCGTGTTGCAGAATGCTGATGGCACTTTCGGCGCCGCCGCTAACTTTACTGTTGGAAATAGCCCTAATTACATTGCTTTAGGAGACTTTAACGGAGACAATAATCCTGACTTAGCAACGAGTAATGAAGGTGGGTCAAACAACGTATCAATACTGTTAGGAACTGGCACAGGAAGCTTTAGTGCAGCTACCAACTTTGGCGTTGGAACACAACCCCTTGCTATTGCTAGTGGTGACTTCAATGCCGATGGAAAAATTGATTTAGCTACAGCCAACAATTCATCGGGCGATGTCTCCGTCTTGTTTGGAAGTGGCGATGGCAGCTTTGGCACTGCCACTAATTTTGTTGTGGGAGACAGTCCCCAAGGTATTGTTGTAGGCGATTTTAACAAAGATGGCTTATCCGATTTAGCTACGGCGAACTTTGACTCTCAAAATACCTCGATTCTGCTTAATACAACCCCGGCGGTAAATTTCGGGGCTGCAACTTACAGTGGCACTGAAGGAACTGCCGATACAGTAGTCAATATTCCCGTTACTATCAGCGCCACTCCTGACGCTGACGTGACAGTGCCAATTGTCATCGACCCCAGTAGCACAGCCACCGAAAATTCAGACTACACCTTTTCGCCGACATCCATTACATTCCCCGCAGGTGCCACAGGTGACGCACTCACCCAGAATGTTGCATTTACTATCAAACCCGACAACCTAGTTGAAAATGCCGAAACCGCAATCTTCAACTTTGGCACAATCACCGGTGGCGTTGCCGGTACTACCAAACAAACCACACTAACTATTGCTGCTAACGGTCAACCTTCAACCCTGAGTCCGTACCAAATAGACCTCAAAACAGGCGAAATTACCGGTGGGGAAAACCCGTTTATTTCTCTAGTAAATACCCCTACCGACTCCAACGCAGACAGTTGGTTAGAAGCCGTAGCAAAAATAAATTTTGACGGCAAGATCAAGAAAGCCAAATTCATCGTTGAATACGACCAAACCCCGTCAGGATGGACGGTAAATCTGGGCGACTCTGGGTCAAACGATGGCTATGGAGGGGATGGCAGCACTCAAAGCCGCGATGCCGAGATGAACATTGTTAACGGCAATATGAGCGTTTTCGGCAATGACTATAATACACCTCCTGGCGGAGAACTTACCCCAGGAAATTTGCCTAACTTTGTGACTAACGCTTCGAGTGTCGAGTTAGAAGTCAGCAACGAACAACTTGGGTGGGATAACAAAAACGGGCTAAACAATAGCTTGAATTCGCCGTATCTTTACGCCCTCAACGGTCAAGTTGATGCTACGGGGCCCGTCAATTCCGAGATTTACGCCGGATTTAACAGAGTGATCTCAGGGCCAGGCGATCGCATCGGATCGGGTGCTAGCAAGGTGACAATTCTGCTTAATCCGATCGACTACGCGGTTACTGCTGGTGTTGCAACCGTTACTGAAGGCAACTCCGGCACAACTGCTGCCACTTTTACTGTTACCCGCAGCGGTTGCACTGAGTTGGCGAGCACAGTAGATTATGCGATCGCAGGTTCTGCTAGCAACGTCAGCGACTACAAAAACATCGGTGGCACATCCGGTGCAACTGCTGCGACTGGTACGATTAATTTTGCAGCGGGCGAGACATCGAAAACCATTACTCTTGATGTTTTAGGCGACAGTGCGATCGAAACCAATGAAACCCTTGAGGTTACGCTCTCCAATCCCTCGGTATTAGATTCTACACCGACAATTACCACTGCTAGTGCTACCACAACTATCAGTAATGATGATACGGCTGGTGTTTCTATTACTCCTACGGAAACAACTGCTACAGAAGCCGGTACGAATGGTACCTACAGTGTGGTGCTGAAATCGCAGCCGAGCGACCCTGTAACTATCACTCTCACAACAGGTGATCAGATAGAGGCGATCGCCCCTCTGACTTTCACTGCGGATAACTGGGATGACCCTCAAACCGTTACGGTGAAAGCGGTTAATGATACGAGTGTGGAAGGCGCGCACAGCGCTAATCTTACTCACATTGTGAGTAGCGCTGATACGAATTATAACGGGATTGTGGTTCCAGGGGTGACAGTGGCGATTACTGATAACGATGTAGCGCCACCGCCACCGCCACCACCGGTTGGTACATCAACCCTGAGTCCGTACCAAATAGACCTCAAAACAGGCACAATTACTGGTGGGCCAAACCCGTTTATTTCTCTAGTAAATACCCCTACCGACTCCAACGCAGACAGTTGGTTAGAAGCCGTAGCAAAAATAAATTTTGACGGCAAGATCAAGAAAGCCAAATTCATCGTTGAATACGACCAAACCCCGTCAGGATGGACGGTAAATCTGGGCGACTCTGGGTCAAACGATGGCTATGGAGGGGATGGCAGCACTCAAAGCCGCGATGCCGAGATGAACATTGTTAACGGCAATATGAGCGTTTTCGGCAATGACTATAATACACCTCCTGGCGGAGAACTTACCCCAGGAAATTTGCCTAACTTTGTGACTAACGCTTCGAGTGTCGAGTTAGAAGTCAGCAACGAACAACTTGGGTGGGATAACAAAAACGGGCTAAACAATAGCTTGAATTCGCCGTATCTTTACGCCCTCAACGGTCAAGTTGATGCTACGGGGCCCGTCAATTCCGAGATTTACGCCGGATTTAACAGAGTGATCTCAGGGCCAGGCGATCGCATCGGATCGGGTGCTAGCAAGGTGACAATTCTGCTTAATCCGATCGACTACGCGGTTACTGCTGGTGTTGCAACCGTTACTGAAGGCAACTCCGGCACAACTGCTGCCACTTTTACTGTTACCCGCAGCGGTTGCACTGAGTTGGCGAGCACAGTAGATTATGCGATCGCAGGTTCTGCTAGCAACGTCAGCGACTACAAAAACATCGGTGGCACATCCGGTGCAACTGCTGCGACTGGTACGATTAATTTTGCAGCGGGCGAGACATCGAAAACCATTACTCTGGACGTTTTAGGCGATGCAGCGATCGAAGCTAATGAAACCCTTGAGGTTACGCTGTCCAATCCCTCGAAATTAGATTCTACACCGACAATTACCACTGCTACTGCTACCACAACTATCAGTAATGATGATACGGCTGGCTTTACTATTAACCCAACAGCATTAACTACAAGTGAAGTTGGTGGCCAGGCAGATTTTACTGTCAAACTTGATGCTCAACCAACTGCTAACGTTACGATCGGTTTGAGCAGTGACAAGGTTGCCGAAGGAACCGTTTCAACTAATAGCTTAACTTTCACTCCCGCTAACTACAATGAGCCCCAAAAAGTAACGGTGACAGGTGTTGACGATTTGCTAGTTGATGGCGATCAACCTTACAAAATTGTCACGGCTGTTGCTGTGAGTACCGATCCTGATTTCAATAACCTCAATCCTGATGATGTCACAGTCACCAACAGTGACAATGAAACTCCGGGAGTTACGGTGAATCCAACTGCGGGATTAACTACGGGCGAAGCTGGCTCTAGTGCTAACTTTACTGTGGTTCTGAATACTCAGCCGACTGCTAATGTTACTATCGGTTTGAACACGGATAATGTTGCCGAGGGAACAGTTTCTCCTAATACCCTAACTTTCACTCCGACTAACTGGAGTGCACCGCAACAGGTGACAGTAACTGGGGTTGATGATAGCCTTGCTGACGGCGATATGGGCTACAAAGTTGTCACGGGGACTACTGTTAGCACAGATGGAGATTACAGCAACCGAGATGTAGCGGATGTTAGCCTTACCAATAAAGACGATGATACCGCTGGTATTTCTATTACTCCCACGGCAACAACTGCTACAGAAGGCGGTGCAAATGGTACTTACAGTGCGGTGCTCAAATCCCAGCCGAGCGCCCCTGTAACTATCACTCTCACAACAGGTAATCAGATTGAGACGATCGCGCCTCTGACTTTCACGCCAGATAATTGGGATCAGGCTCAAACCGTTACGGTAAAAGCTGTTGACGATACGGTTGTGGAAGGGGCGCAGAGCGCTAACATCACTCACACTGTGACTAGCACGGATGCTAAGTATAATAGTGGGATTGTGGTTCCAGGGGTGACAGTGGCGATCGCGGATAACGATTTAGCACCAGAACCCGGCGGTGGTGGCACTGTAGAACCCGGCGGTGGTGGCACTGTAGAACCCGGCGGTGGTGGCACTGTAGAACCCGGCGGTGGTGGCACTGTAGAACCCGGCGGTGGTGGCACTGTAGCACAACCCGGCGGTGGTGGCACTGTAGCACAACCCGGCGGTGGTGGCACTGTAGCACAACCCGGCGGTGGTGGCACTGTAGAACCCGGCGGTGGTGGCACTGTAGAACCCGGCGGTGGTGGCACTGTAGCACAACCCGGCGGTGGTGGCACTGTAGCACAACCCGGCGGTGGTGGCACTGTAGCACAACCCGGCGGTGGTGGCACTGTAGTAGAACCCGGCGGTGGTGGCACTGTAGTAGAACCAATACTTGGAAGCCCTGGCATTGTTATTAGTCCGGCATCGGGATTAGTAACTACAGAAGCAGGTGGCACAGACACTTTCACCATCAAACTCACCAGGCAACCGACTGCAGATGTGAGAATTGATTTGCGTAGCAGCAATGAGGCAGAGGGAGTAATTTCAACCGAATCGATTACCTTCAATTCTGTTAATTGGAATCAGTGGCAGCCGATTACGATAACGGGTGTGGACGATCGAGTATTTGACGGCGATCAGACTTATCAGATTGTGAGTGCCCCTGCTGTCAGTGCGGATAGTGGCTACAACGGCCTTAACGCACCGGATGCCACTGTTGTTAACAGGGGTAACACCATACCGCCATCTGAGGAGAGTTCTTCAGATTTGGATTCTGACACTGCTGCTAACCCAGGCATCACCGTCTCCCCCACCAACGGATTAATCACCACTAAAACAGGTGGCAAAGCCAAATTTACCCTCGCACTGAATAGCAAGCCGACGGCTCCTGTTACGATCGGTTTGAACGTTTCTCCTCAAAATCCCACAGAAGGTAGCCTCTCTACTCCAGGAGTTACCTTTACACCTGACAACTGGAATATTCCCCAGGAGGTAACGGTAAAAGGAGAGGGTGGTACTTTCTCTGCTGCTGCTAACCGACCTTACACGATCGTTACCGCCCCTGCCATCAGCACTGACAGCAAATACTCAGGTCTAGATGCCTCTGATGTCAGTCTCACCAATATGTTCGTTTATGCCGATCCCTACAATCAATATCCTCAGATTGTCGTTGGCCCAACAAACGAGTTGATTACAACAGAAGCAGGCGACACTGCTAATTTCAGTGTTGTGTTGACTCAGCAACCTATGGCTGATGTTGTCATCCCAGTCAGCAGTGACAACCCAGCAGAAGGAACTGTTTCTGTATCGACGCTGAAGTTCACTCCTGATAATTGGGATATAGCTCAGACTGTCACAATCAAGGGTATTAACGATAATCAATCTGATGGCGATCGTCCCTACAAAATTATTCTTGGAGAGGCTATAAGCAACGAATCTGCGGACAGTGGCAGTTCTTTTGGCAGTGCCCGGTACTCAGGTTTCGATCCTCAAGATGTCAGCGTGACTAATCTCGAACGCAGTTACACTTTCAACAAAATCAATACGGAAATCTCTAATGATTTCAACGGCGGAGCGATTAGCGGTTGGGGAGACTACAGCGGTGATGGGAAACTGGATTTTATCGCGTCGGGCCGCCCTAAGCCACTTAGCAGCTTCGGTAGCTCTTTTGACTTCACTGGTACTTGGCTGTACCGCAATAGTGGCAGTACCTTTACCGCTGAAAGCGGCGACCCAAGTTGGGAGTCAGCTTCTGCTGCATCTTGGGGAGATTACAACAACGACAGCCAGCTAGATTTTCTCTTGCAAACAAACGGAGGCAAATACGGAACACCATCCAGTCTCAAATTGTTCGGCAACAATGGCGATGGCTGGAATGGATCTACGATCGAGTACATAAGTCCCAATAATAGTAGTTCGCCAGCATGGGGAGACTACAACAATGACGGCAAACTGGATATCCTGAAAGCCACCCAACAAAGTATCACGACTGAAAATGCAGACGGTACGTTTAGTACGCTGGAAAACGCAAGCTTACTGTATCGCAATACTGGCAAGAGCGATATTGTTTTGACGGCAGATATTACTACCCAACTCCCCGGTGTTCTCAACGGTTCGGCTGCTTGGGGGGACTATAACAAGGATGGCAAACTCGATATCCTGCTAACGGGCGATAGTGTTTCAGGCAAAATAGCTAAGGTGTTTGGCAATACTGGCAGCGGCTTTAGCGAAGCTTTCGCTTTGCCCGGTGTTTCTAATGGTTCGGCTGCTTGGGGAGACTATGACAATGATGGCGATTTGGATATCTTGCTGGCGGGTAATTCAGATTCTGGCAACATCACTAAAGTTTACCGGAACACAGGCAGTGGCTTTAGCGAAGACACGACTGCCGCCTTGCCCGGTGGTAGTTCCGCAGCTTGGGGAGACTACGACAACGATGGCAAATTCGATATCTTGCTCGACAGCAAAGTGTACCGCAACACTGGCACCGGCTTTAGCGAAGATACCAGTGCTGGAGTGACTGGTGACGGTCAGGGATCTTGGGGAGACTACGACAGTGACGGCAAATTGGATATTTTGCTGGGCAACCAAGTGTACCGCAGCAATACTGCGATCGCGAACACTCCACCCACCGCACCCACAGGGCTATCGGCCCAGCCAGACGGTCAAAATGTTACTTTTAATTGGAACCCAGCAACAGATGCTCAAACTCCAAGTCCCGGTTTAAGCTACAACCTGCGAGTTGGCACTACGGAAGGGGGCATAGATATTCTTCCCCCCATGTCTTTGAACAATGGAACTCGGCAAGTTGTTGGGTTGGGGAATGTCAATCAAAACACTCAATGGCAACTCAAAGACTTGCCTCCAGGGACATATTATTGGAGCGTACAAGCGATCGATGCTGCTTGGGCGGGTTCAGAGTTTGCCACAGAAGGCAGTTTTACAGTTGGCAATCGCCCGCCAGAAGAGAAGATTAGTTTAGGTGGGAGGTACAGTGAGTTTAACCAAGCCATCAAGGATGTATATACTGACCCCGACGGCGACCAGATTTCCTACCAGTTAACTCTACTTGATGGCAGTCCTTTGTACAGCTACCCATACTCTAGCTGGCTCGGACTTGAATTTGACTCCCCGACAAACGAGATCCGGTTCATCGGAACTCCCCCAACCGGCGCGCAACCTTTTCGGGCAAAGTTAATCGCTACAGACTCTTACGGTGCTAGTAGCGAACAGATTTTCACGGTAACAACTTACCCCGGAACCGATCGCTGGGTAATCGACGGCTACATAGACGGTGCAACTGTCTTCCTCGACGCCAACAAAAACGCCGTCCTTGACACCAACGAACCATCCACCACAACCGACACAGGCGGTAAATTCAATCTCAACATCCCCTTCGAGACTTTCGACACCAACAAAAACGGAGAAATCGACCCATCAGAAGGCAATCTAGTTGCGATTGGAGGCACTGACACCGCCACCGGATTACCCCTAGAAACACCCGTCACCGCACCCCCAGATGCGAGTGTAGTCACCCTCCTAACCACCTTAGTCGCCGACTTAATCGACAAAGGAATTGAACCAGAAGAAGCCCAATCTTTAGTCAAAGCTGCCCTTGGACTCCCCGCTGAAGTTGACCTGACTAGCTTAGATCCAATAGAAGCCACCAATAACAACCAACCTGGTGGCGTCCAAGTCTTAGCAGAAATGGTGAAAGTCCAAAACTTCATCACTCAAACCAGCGCTTTGATTGACGGTGCTTCCAGTGCAGCCAATAGCGATATTGTCAAGGCTGTTGTCAGTTCAATTACCAATCAAATTCAATCGGGTACAGTCTTAAATCTCAGCAATGCAGCCGCTTTAGAACCAATCATTCAGCAAGCTGCCACTAAAATTCAGCAAATAGACCCCAGTTTCAACATTCAAACTGTCAGCCAAATTACCTCGCAAGCTGCGACAGTAATGGCAACAGTAAATCAACGCATTGATGCGGCTGTCTCCAACCCAACAGCAACATCAATTCCTGAATCACTTGCGCGCCTCCAACAAGTAGCCTTGGGCCCAACCACTCAAGACTTCAAAGAAGTTGGTACCGGAAATAAACCAATTTCCCAGGTAGTTGCTGACAATACTGGTACTGCTTTAGATAGCAGAATTGAAGCTGTAATATTGCCGGCTGGGATTGCAACTCCTGTTGTCAGCGGTGATGCAGATTTGGGCAGCAATTCTCCCAATTCAATTCTCGGTACAAATGGCGACGATATCCTGACTGGCGACAGCGCGAATAATGTGTTGATGGGGATGAGGGGCAATGATTCCCTCGATGGAGTTCTGGGGAATGACACTATTTTCGGTGGCAAAGGTAGCGATACAATCTTGGGAAGTAGCGGTGATGATGCCTTGTTTGCCGGTCGCGGTGCTGACATTTTGAATGGCGATGATGGTAATGATATTCTTTACGGAGGTAAGGGAGATGATTTGTTGAATGGCGGTTTGGGAAGTGATAGTTTAATAGGAGGAATGGGAGTAGATAAATTCCTACTCTCTACGAATTCCGGTACTGATACGATTACTGATTTTGAAGTCGGTAAAGATTTGTTAGTATTGGGTAACGGGTTGAGTTTCTCGCAATTGACGATTAGTCAAGATAGCGGTGCAACTTTAATCCGGTTGGCACAAACAGGGGAGATTTTAGCTTCTCTCAATGGTGTTTCTGCTAGCAGTATTAGTGCGGTCAATTTCGGATTGATTTAAAGGTTCGTAATGAGGACTTTAGTCCTTATTATTCTTCAGTCTCTTAGAGACTGACTTCGTTTGTATATATGCGGTTTCAACCGCTGACTATCAAGGCCTTGATCCCCCCTAACCCCCCTTAAAAAGGGGGGGACAAGAATCTTCTCAAAGTCCCCCTTCTTAAGGGGGATTTAGGGGGATCTGGCCTCGGCGGTAAACGAGAGATAAAGAGGGTTTTAGACTTAAGTTGACACCAATGGCCTAAACCGTATTACTTACAAATCAGCACCGCTGATATCGCATTCCTGGTAACTGCGAAACTAATCCCAACAATTCCAACTGCAAAAGTATACTAGAAACTCTTCCCGCTTCTAATCCCGCTGCTTCCACAATTGTATCAAAAGAAATAGGCCCAGATACGATCGCACTTAACACCTTAGCCAATTCCGGCTCCAACGGCGGCCCTTGCTTCTCAACCGTCGGATTTGGGGGAAATAGCGACAACTGCTCGGCTCTATCCAATTTTGGCATAGCGCCGAGCATTTCCAACAACCTGTCTTCGCTTAACATTCGATCGCTATTTGGCAGAATCGGATGAGCACCTTTACTCAGCAATTCCAAACAACCAAAAGAACGCTCATCATCCAATCTGCCCGTCAAAACATACACATCCCGGCAAAAATCATTCGCTTGATAAGCAGTAATTAAAGCACCCGATTTATGCGGAGCTTCTATCACGATTGTAGCGCGGCTTAAGGCAGCGATTATGCGGTTTCGGCGCGGAAAATTAGTTTTATTCGGTTGAGTGCCGGCGGGATATTCGCTAATTACCAATCCCTGCTGCAAAATGCGATCGCACAACCTCTCATTTTGTTTAGGATATACAATATCTACTCCCGTCCCCACTACTGCAAAAGTCCTTCCTCCCGCCTCCAAACAGCCTGTATGAGACTCTGTATCAATGCCCGCAGCCAATCCCGAAACCACAGTAAAACCGCTTCTAGCCAAAGCCGTACTAATTTTGCGACTCCACCTTCTGCCGTATTCCGAAGGGCTGCGAGTGCCAACCATTGCCACTGTCGGCGTAATTCCTTGATTCTCTTTTACATCAACTAAACCACGATAATACAACACTGGTGGCGGATTTGGAATTTCCAATAATAAGCGGGGATAATCTGGATCGGCGGGCGTCCAAAAACAGGGATTTTTTATAAGATGTTTTTCGATAAATTCTTGGGGATTGAGTTTACTGCGTTCTTGCACAATGGTTTCAATTATCTGCTTCCCAAACCCTTCGATTCGCATTAAATCTACTGGTTTTGCCGCCCAAGCTTCTGCCAGACTATTGAAATTATGGTGCAATCTTTGCAACAAAATCGGCCCGATACCGTTAATTTGCGACCAGGCTAACCAGTAAGCGCGTTCTTCTAACAACGAGTTGCCCTCAACTTATCTGAGAAGGATTTTATCATTTTTGGTGTGATTATGGTAGGAAAGGGCACTGCCTTGTCCTGTCTTTCTACAGATTTACAACTGCTATACAAATATTTTTTTACGAACCGCGAAGGCGCTAAGAACGCGAAGGGAATTAAGAGGGAGGTTGATAATTACTGGCTAGGTTTTCCAATCTACAAAACGGGCATAAATATAAGCAATAATTTCTCCGATTACTGTCCGAAAACCTTCGCTCGATTTCCACCATTCTTGTGGGTTGTAATCTTGCGGTTCCGCCGCTATAATCCCGACTTTAATCTCAGGATTCAGCACTTCTTTGAAAACAATCCAACTTCTGCGGGCGTGAGGGCCAAAGGAATAAAGATTAATTGAGTTAACTTTTAAACCTGAAGTAGAAAACCAATCCCGAAGTGCGATCGCAGAAGCAGCCGTGCGGTGTTTCAAAACATTCGCCGCTGGTACTGCTACTAATTTGTTTTTATCAAATCCTAGCGCAATACAAGTCGCGGCGGTCAGTTCGGCATAATTTTTATATTCAGCCAGATAGTAGCCTTTACTTAAAGGAACTCCTGTGGTAATTAATTGGCTGTATTCGCCTTTTTTGAATTCGGCGATCGCACTTTCGATCGCATAATCGGGCAACCAGCCTTCGACAACCAATATATCTGCTTTAATTGGCGCATTTACCGCCAAAAACGGATGGATATTTGTGAGAATTAAGAGCATTGCTATTATTAATCCCATCAGAGCAATTACCCAGCCTTCCCTGGTAACTGCCCACATTTCTCGGCGGCGGATTAGACTAATTTTGATTTGGAGTTTTCGCAGTGTTGCAAATTTCATATAGCAGATGTTGAAGGAAGAAGAGCCGTCTTCCTTCTTCTATACTATTGGTGTTTCAGATACTCAAAAACGCTTTTATCCCCGATATCCTGTGGCATCGGTTGAAAAAACTTGCGTACAGCAAAGATGATAAACAAAGTCGCCCAAACGGCTAGCAAAAGTTGTTCATTTTCTGCTGATAAAAAGCCGAAAATATGTCCTAAAATTAAGAGAGGAACTCCCGGAGTCAAAAACTTAGTTTCGAGGCGATTAAAGCAGAATGCTTCCTTAAAATAAATGCCATTTAAGGCGGCAAAAGTAAAGCCAATTCCCCACAACGTGGCGGGATGTTCGTACACTGCTAAAGCTAGAGGTTGGCTGCTTTGTAGGGCGACAAACAATGCTGCCGCGCCGCCGATCGCCCAAAACACCTGTAGTGTTCGGTGCAGCGCAATCATGTAAATGTGAATAGTTGCTAAGCTGACGCCTAAAGCTATCCAGAAACAAGCAAAAACAGGCGTTACAGCTTGGATTGCAATCGGGTTGTCGCCCTGTTGCAACACCAGAGTAGTGCCGATCGCAAAACACAGCGCCGCTACCCCCAATCCAGCGCGGTAAATCAACACTCCCGTGCGATCGTTTTGAGTAATCGTAAATTCGCCGAATTGTCCTTGATAGACTGGCGATTCATCAGGCGATTTCAGTAGTTGCATAATAGCTTCCTCCTATCAGACACGAATGTACTTCTGCCAAGATATACTTTATTGATAAACCGAGCCAGCGAGACCGAGCGATGCCTAAACTTAACCAGCCTAAAGTTAACAAGTCTAAAGTTAACAAGTCTAAAGTGGACGATCGCCCCGATCAAAGCCAATCCCTTCCTTCACAATCCGAACTTCCTCCAGTTCAGCTTGATGAAACCATTGTAGCAGGCAGAAGACCGAAACCGCTAAACGACTTCCAGCGCCTGCTGGCGGAAGTTACGGAATTGAGATCGGGGTTCGATCCAGAAATGTTAGCGCATATCGAGAAAAATATCCCCTTTAATATCAAGCAATTTGAAACTAAAATTAGCAAGATTTTGGGGTCTAAAAATATTGATTTCAACCTAAAAAATTTAGTCAAATATCTAGATTACATCAAGCAAAATATTCAACTACCCTGCCACGTTACCGGCATTGAAGAGTTTGAATGGGAAGAAGAATATACAATGGGTTCCGGCAGTAAAAAAGAATATGCAAGGCTCAAAAAAACTCAACCTTCTTATACTGATAGATTCACAATTAATCGGTTGGAGGATTTGGTGGTTCAGGAAGAAGGCATATTTGTGGAAGTGCAGCGCATCGGCGATCGCCAAAAGTTTATGTTGCCTTTATCAGAGTTAGAATCAGTTGATGTAATCTCCCGAAACAATCAGTTATTAGATGATTATGCCGTGTGGTTTATCAATTATTAAGGAAAAGTGGAAAAGTGGGGGAGGGGAAGAGGGGAAGAGCGGGAGAAGGGGAGAGTGGGAGATGGGAAAAATCTTCCTTCTTCCTTCTTCCTTCTTCCTTCTTCCTTCTTCCTTCTTCCTTCTTCCTTCTTCCTTCTTAATTAAATGGAAGCTGGTAAGTGCGATCGCGAAACCAAAGCCAAAGCTTCAACCAAACTGCGAACAGCCGCAATCATCGCCACTTCGCTATTAAGTTGGCTGACAGCAGAACCGACACCAACGCCCGCAGCACCAGCTCCAATAGCGAGGGGTGCGGTGACGCTGGAGATACCGGAAGCGCAGAGTACGGGGACGGATACGGCGCGGGAAATTTCAAAGGCTGCGGCCAAAGTAGGCGCTGCTTTTTCGATTAATCCCAATGTGCCGGCGTGAATTGGTTGAGCGCTGGTACCACCTTCGGTTTGGATGATATTAGCCCCAGCTTTGACTAATTCAATTGCTAACTGCACTTGTTTGTCGAGTGCCAAAATGTGGGGAACTGTCACAGAAAGAGTGATGTTGGGAAATAGCGATCGAGTTTCGCGAGTCAACTGCAAAACTTCCTCAGCTTCAAAGCGGCGACCGACTGCGTAGAAAGCATCAAAGTTGCCAATTTCAATCAAATCAGCGCCAGCTTCTACCGCAGGCACAAACTTTTCCGGTTCCACAGCCGATACACAAATTGGCAAATTTGTCAATTGTTTTGCCATCAACACCAAATCTTGATCCGCAGCAATATCGACAAAGGAAGCACCGCCGAGATCCGCTGCTTTGACGACAGCCGCAACGTTTGCGGCATCAAAATTATTTAAACCGCTGATAATTTTCAGGGCGCGACCTTGCTCAAAAGCGCGCTGCAATTTAGAATTTACACTCATCGTTAGTTTTCCAACTCAAAAAATTTCTTAGACTCATTTTGACACGGATTAGAACAAATTTTGATTTTTAATTCTTAATTTTTAATTACTTCCCGGCTGTCGAAATTTGTAAACATCTTTGATAACTTGTGCCCAGCCGTCAGAGAGAGATTCGAGAATACGAGATCCCTTTTCTTTCGTTGCCGCCGTCGCATCGCCCAACACACCGCTTTCCGTCAACTCTCGCGTCAGCCAAGCAAAAGGCAAATTGCCTTCCATACTCAGCAAACTGTCGATCGGCAAATTTTTCGGATATTCTGTAACAGCCAGTTCCATGTTTACCTGCGACGGCAAAATTGCCAACATCAAACTCGTTTCTGCATCACCCGCGTGAATCCCAAACTCCAACTCCTTCGCAGTTAATAATTCAGCAGCTACATTCGGAACCCGCCAAACAAACAGCGGAAAAACCGAAAAATCTTGATATTTTTGATGAATATCGCGCGCCGCAATTTCCATCACCTGCGGCTGTCCGCCGTGAGCATTCATTAACACTAATTTACGAAATCCAGCCTGATAAATACTGTCAGCAATTTCACTGATTACTGCTAAAAGTGTCTGAGCACTGAGCATAATTGTACCGGGGAAATGGCAGTGTTCGTTCGACTTGCCATAGTACAAAGGCGGCAAAGCATACGCGGGAATATTTGCCTCTAACTTTGCCAGCGCTTTGCCTGTCACCGCCGCGCTAATTGCCGCATCTACAATTAAAGGCAAATGGGGGCCGTGCTGTTCGAGCGCACCTAGCGGCAGAATGATCACAGTATTTTCCTTATCCGGCATAGACTGAATTTCTGTCCAAGTTAGATATGGAAAAAAACGCGATTCTGGAATAAAATTGTGCATAAGGTAGCGACAAGAGTAAAAGCAACCAAGGCAATCAACTAACCTGACAACTAAAAAGTAATTCCCAAGATAGATACCTAATTCGGTCTCTCGGTAGATGCTATAATTTATAGCAGATGATTCAACAGGGCGCTGATATACGCTCGCCAGCTCAGACCGAAAGACGTAGAGACGACTAATTGATGGAAGCTTGGCAAACCCCACCAACTAATTTAACCGACATTCCGATCGCCGATGAACTGTCTCGCCGCATCCCTCGATCGCACGATCAAAAAGCAGAAAACCGAGCGCTGCAAACGCTGGCTAGACAATTGGCAACCTCACCCGACAGGCTGCTCAAAACACTGGTTGCGATCGCTAAAGATTTGTGCGACGCAGGAAGCGTCGGAGTCTGCTTGCTAGAAGAAAATGCAACTTCCGAACAAATATTTCGCTGGGAAGCCTTGGCGGGAGCGTGGGAAGCAGCAGAACATAGAAACACACCCCGCAAATTGCGTTTGTCGGGAATGCCGATCGAGCACCAAACTCCGCAACTTTACTTCGCTCCAGAACAATACTTCACCGACTTACAGCAGCTAGAATTGCCGATCGCCGAAGCGTTAGTCGTGCCACTGCAAGCAGAAAATCAACCGCTGGGGGCAATATGGATTGTATCTCACGATTCCGATCGCCAATTCGATGCCGAAGACTTGGAGATCGCGGTCGCCCTAGCAGACTTTGCCGTTGCCGGCGTACAAATCGATCGCGCCAATCAAACCAAAGAAGCTTTGCGAGAAAGCGAAGAACGCTGGCAGCTAGCCTTGCAGGGCAACAACGACGGGATTTGGGATTGCAACCTGCAAACAAATTGCCAGATCCTGAGCGATCGCTGTTTAGAGATTTTGGAACGTGGGCCCGAAGAAGTCAAGGACTTCAGCCAATTTTTGAGCTACATTCATCCCGATGATTTGGAGATAATGCAAAGCACTTGGCAGCAGCACTTGCATCGAGAAACCTCACATTACTGCTGCGAGTACCGCGTTCGCAGTCGGGACGGGCGCTACAAATGGGTTTTAGCCAGAGGGCGAGTAATTTGGGACGAGTCAGGCAATCCCCTGCGGGCCGTAGGTTCCCTGACAGATATCAGCGAGCGCAAACAAACTGAAATTGCCTTGAAACAAAGCGAAGAACGTTTGAGCGTCGCCATCGAAGGCTCAGGCATGGCAACCTGGGATTTTGACGTGCGAACACATCGAGTAATTTGGTCGGCGACCCATTTCAGCATTTTGGGCTGCGAACCGATACCCGGCGAAGCAAGCGCGACTGTGTGGGAAAACTGCGTGCATCCAGACGACTTAAAGCAAGTCATGCAAGCAGCCAAAACAGCTCGACAAACGAGATCGCTCTACTCGCCCGAATACCGGATCATCCGGGCAGACAACGGAGAAATCCGCTGGTTGAGCGCGTTCGGGCGCTATCTCTACGACGCCGCAGGGGAAGCAGTGCGGTTTATCGGAGTATTATTTGATGCTACCGATCGCAAAAAGGCAGAACTCGCGCTGCAAGAGAGCGAGCAAACCGTGCGCCGTCAACTTCTAGAGATAGAGTCGCTCTACCAAACAACTCCCGTGGGTTTGGCCGTTTTAGACACAGATTTGCGGTTCGTGCGGATCAACCAGCGGTTTGCCCAAATGAACGGCCTGGCCCTAGAAATGCACACCGGCCGCACCCTGCGCGAAATTGTCCCCGAGTGGGCAGACACAGCCGAACCTTTGTTGGGCCACCTTCTAGATACCGGACAACCGATCCGGAATTTTGAACTCACCGGTGCAACCAGGGATCAACCCACTGTGGTTCGCACTTGGCTCCACAATTGGTGGCCGCTCAGAGACAGGGGCGGAGAGATTGTCGGGATTCATATCGTGGTACAGGAAATTACCGATCGCAAAATGGCCGAACTCGCCTTGCAAGAAAGCTACAACCGTTTCCAATTAGCTACAACGGCGATCGACGGCCTGGTGTTTGAGTGGGATTTGGCAGCAAACTCCGTTTACCGTTCCGAGGGACTGTCCTCGATCGTCGGTGTCCGCCCAGACGATGCACCGACAACACCAGAGTGGTGGAGAGAACGCATCCATCCCGCCGATGTGGCGCGCCTCCAGCCCACGCGGGAATCACTCTTGACTACTGGCGATCGCTACCAAGTCGAGTACCGAGTCCGGCACGAAGACGGGCGCTGGATCGATGTTTGGGAGCGCGGCTGTTTGATCCGCAACCAGCAAGGTGAAGTGACCAAAATAGTAGGCTTCACCAGTAACATTACCCAGCGCAAACAAGCAGAAGCTGCACTGCGCGATCGTGAAACCCACCTGGAGTTGATTCTCGACAGCGCCAAAGACTACGCCATCTTCACCCAGGACCTCGACGGACACGTTACCAGTTGGAACGCAGGCGCGGAGAGAGTGCTGGGCTATACCGAATCTGAAATCGTCGGGCAGCACGGACGACTCATCTTCACCCCAGAAGACTCTGCAGCCGGAAAGCCGGAACTAGAAATGCACATCGCCCTGACTCAGGGAAAGGCAGTAAACGAGCGCTGGCACGTCCGCAAAGACGGCAGCCGCTTTTGGGGCAGCGGGACTGGTGATGCCCCTGCGCGACGCAGCCGGCGAGGTGCAAGGTTTCCTGAAAATCATGCAGGACAAAACCGAGCGCCGGCAAATAGAAGAAGCACTGCGGCAAAGCGAAAATCTCTACCGCACTCTCGCCGATGGCGTCCCGGAATTAATGTGGATCAACACCGCCGACGGCAGGTTAGAGTTTTGCAACCAACACTGGAAAAGCTACACGGGGATGATGCCAGAATTGCCGCGGGCTGCGCCGGTGCTGCAATTATTTCATCCTGAGGATGTGCCAGCAGTTGTCGGCACGCGCACCAAGGCTATTGAAGCAGGGGAAGCCTACGAATTCGAGTGTCGGGTACGCAGCTTTGATGGTACTTACCGCTGGCATCTAGCGCGACTTGTGCCCGTCAAAGACAGGGGGGGCCAGGTGGTGCAATGGGCCGGGATCGGCATTGATATTGACGATCGCAAACGAGCAGAAGAAAGCTTAGCAGAAAGCGATCGCCGCTTCCGCTTCCTGGCTGAGTCCCTGCCCCACCTGATTTGGAACGTAGACTCCGCCGGGGGAATTCGTTTTACCAATCAACAAAAGTGGTCGGAATATCTGGGAATGTCTTACCAGGAAGCCTCTCAAAACAACTGGGAATCTCTAGTCCCGCCCTCGGATTTGGCAGAATCTTGGGCCCGCTGGGAAAAATGTCTAATCACCGGAGAAGTTTATCAACTTGAGCTGCGCCTGCGGCGGGCAGCAGACCAAATGGAACGCTGGCATTTGTCCCGCGCCGTGCCAATTCGCGACGCAGGCGGCCAGGTTGTCGAGTGGATCGGCACGAATACCGATATTCACGATCGCAAACAAGCCCAACTCAACGAGCAGTTTCTCGCAGATCTCGAAGTCCGCTTGCGACAGCGCTCTAACCCCGCAGAAATGTTGTGGGAAGCGATGAAAAGTTTAGGAGAATATTTAAAGGTCGATCGCTGCGTGTGGCACGAAATCGATCTAGAAGCCGACCTAGTAATTGTCCAGCAAGACTGGCATCAGTCCGACCTTGCCAGCGTCGTCGGCACCTATCAAATCTCAGACTTTAAGACGCCAGAACTGAAAGCTCTCTCTATCGCAGGTCAAACAGTTGTCATCTCAGATATCGCTAATCACCCCCATACAACGCATTTGGTCGATAACTACGGTGCCGTGTCGATTCGCGCTTTGGTCGATGTTCCCTGCCTTCAGGAAGGGCGCTGGGTGGCTCTTTTGGTGGTGACATCAAAGGTGGTTCGGCACTGGCGGGCCGATGAAGTTTGGCTGATGCAAGAAGTGGTGGCGCGCCTCTGGACGGTGATCCTGCACGCGCGAGCCCTGCACGATCTGCACGAAAGCGAGGCTCGGTTCCGCGCTCTAGCTGACAACATCGCTCAGTTGGCCTGGATGACAGATGAAACCGGCTGGATTTTCTGGTACAACCAGCGGTGGTTTGACTACACTGGCACCACCCTAGAGGACATGCAGGGCTGGGGCTGGCAGCAGGTGCACCACCCGGAACACGTCGATCGCGTTGTCGAAAAATTTAGGCGCTGCATTGAAACAGGCGAAGCCTGGGAAGATACTTTCCCCTTGCGCGGCACAGACGGATCTTACCGCTGGTTTCTCTCCCGCGCCGTGCCGATTCGCGACGAGCAAAACAAGCTGCTGCGTTGGTGTGGCACCAACACTGACATTACCGATCGCAAAGTTGCAGAAGCCGAACGGGAACGCCTTCTAGCGCGGGAAAAGGAGGCGCGGGAAGAAGCAGAACAGGCTAACCGCGTCAAAGACGAATTTTTGGCTGTTTTGTCCCACGAATTGCGGACTCCCTTAAACCCGATTCTGGGCTGGACGAAGCTGCTGCGATCGAACGTTCTGACACCGGAAAAGCAACGTTATGCCTTAGAGACGATCGAGCGCAACGCCAAACTGCAAACCCAGCTTATCGAAGATTTGCTCGATGTGTCGGGGATTCTGCAAGGCAAGGTCAGCTTGAATATTGCACCTGTGGATTTAGCTGGGGTGATCGGCGCTGCTATTGAAACGGTGCGTCTGGCGGCCGAAGTCAAGTCGATTCAAATCAGCACTCAATTTGCACCGAATCTCGGCCCGGTGTTGGGCGATGCGGGCAAACTTCAGCAGGTAGTCTGGAATTTGCTGTCAAATGCCGTCAAGTTCACCCCGCCAGGAGGCAAAATCCAAGTCGTTCTCGATCGGGTGGACACGAACGCCCAAATTACTGTAACTGATACTGGAAAAGGTATCGAACCTGATTTTCTGCCCTATGTATTCGACTACTTCCGGCAAGCTGACAGCACGATGACGCGCAAGTTTGGCGGATTGGGTTTAGGATTGGCGATCGTCCGCCATCTCGTCGAACTCCACGGCGGCACGGTGAAATCAGACAGTCCCGGCGAAGGAAAAGGTGCAACCTTGACCGTCAGGATACCTCTGATGCCCATCCAATCTCAGACCACTCCTGCGGGAACTGCGTCCCCGGACCAATCCTTCAATTTGAACGGTATCAGCGTGTTAGCGGTGGATGATGATGCCGATGCGCGAGATTTGGTGGTTTTTCTGCTTGAGGATTGTGGGGCAAGTGTTACAGCAGTTGCTAACGCCTCCGATGCCTTGGCGGTTTTAACTGAGTCTGTGCCGGATTTGCTGTTGAGCGATATTGGAATGCCCGACACCGACGGTTATATGTTGCTGCGGCAGGTTCGGGATCTAGGGCCAGACCAAGGGGGACGGGTTCCCGCGATCGCCCTCACAGCTTATGCTGGAGAAATTGACTATCAGCAGGCCATGGCTGCGGGGTTCCAGCGGCACATTTGTAAGCCCTTAGACCCCGACAAGTTGGTGCAGGCGATTTGGGAGGTACTCGATCGTTCTGGCGAAAATATTTTTTAAGGTTTTTTTGTGTAGGAAAAGTCTTTATTTAATGAACCGTGAAGACGCAAAGAACGCGAAGGAAGAAGCGAAGAAGAAGGGAAGAAGTTAATAATCTCAAGTCCGGTTATATCTGAAATATTGCACCATGCTCAATAATGATTTTATTGACTGGCTAGGAGCAATGGCCCACGAGAAAATTCACTCTTTGTGGAACAGGGCGGAAAGCCTGTTCATCAAAATGGTGCAATAGGTCAGATGTAACCAATTTAATCCTCGCTCGATCGCGCATCATCTCAAACAAAAAAACCTCACCGATGGAGGTTTTTTGATGATTATTCGTGATCGTCGGACAGGTTAAAACATCCTGTCCCTGCATAATGCCCACAGCACTAAGACTCAATTCTTAGCGGTAGTCAGTGCGCGCAGCGGGCTCGCGATCGCTCGTTGTAGTGGTAGAGCGGACATTTTCTTCGCGTTTGCGGGGAATCAAACCCAACAAACCAGACAAGCCTAGCAATCCCAACCATCCCCAATCAAAATCGCGATCGGTTTCAGCATTGTAGACATCGGAGCCAGGAGTGGTGGTGGTTGTAGTGCTGTTAGTACCGGAAGTTGTACCGCCAGTTGTATCTGTCTGAGCTGAAGCAGGGAGATGAGCAGGTGCTAGGGCTAAACCAGCAGCTATAATACCTGCACCGATTGCTTTGGATAAATCAGAACGTTTCATAATTCAACTCCTCTCTGTTGGCTAAAATCTTTAACTATCAAAACTATATCGATCGGCGGACAGGTTAAAACATCCTGTCCCTGCATAATGGCCACAGCACTAAGACTCAATTCTTAACGGTAGTCAGTGCGCGCAGCGGGCTCGCGATCGCCTGTTGTAGTGGTATAGCGGACATTTTCTTCGCGTTTTTTGGGAATCAAACCCAACAAGCCAGACAAGCCGAGCAATCCCAACCATCCCCAATCAAAATCGCGATCGGTTTCAGCATTGGAGACATCGGAACCAGGAGTTGTGGTGGTGGTAGTGGTGTTAGTACCCGAAGTTGTACCGCCAGTTGTATCTGTCTGAGCTGAAGCAGGGAGATGAGCTGGTGCTAGGGCTAAACCAGCAGCTATAATACCTGCACCGATTGCTTTGGATAAATCAGAACGTTTCATACTTCAAATGCTCTCTGTTGGCTAAAATCTTTAACTATCATCACTATATCGATCGGCTATCCAAGTTAAATCCACCTCTAGCAGTAAACATTGTTATGTTCCACGTATAACTACAGATTGATATCAAATTTTTAACAGGCGCACAAAATTAAAGATTGCTCGCGGAGGCACTCCGGCACTAGAAAGCGCGCATCTGGCACCTCACTAGGTTGTGAGGCAGTGCGGTAGTCCCGACAATAGACAAGGTGTGGTGGACAAAAAAAGGTAAACTCAGATATTGCACAGACAAGTGCTGGAACTCGATCGACGGAGATCAAAACTTTTGGGAATAGAGTTACGCAGCTACGTATTTCTAGACAACTTGCAGCCACAGCACGCAGCATACATCGGCACCATCGCCGCCGGATTCTTGCCGCTGCCGGGGGATGCGTCGCTGTGGATAGAAATCTCCCCCGGTATCGAAATTAACCGAATTACTGATGTCGCCCTCAAATCTGCCTCCGTGCGCCCGGGAGTGCAGATAGTCGAACGCTTGTACGGCCTTCTGGAAGTACACTCGGGCCAGCAGGGGGAAACGCGGGCCGCAGGCAAAGCAATTCTAGAATTCATGGGGGTCCGCAGAGAAGAAGGTATCAAACCGCGAGTGATTTCCAGTCAAATTATTCGCAACATTGACCCCCACCAAACACAATTAATCAACCGCACCCGCCGCGGACAGTTGCTGCTGGCGGGACAAACGCTTTACGTCTTAGAAGTAGAACCGGCTGCTTATGCAGCGCTGGCGGCCAATGAAGCAGAAAAAGGCGCATCTATTAACATCTTAGAGGTTCAGGCTGTAGGCAGTTTTGGACGGCTTTACCTCGGCGGCGCAGAACGAGATATTATCGCAGGTTCCCAGGCAGCAATTGCGGCGGTGGAAAACGTGACGGGTCGAGAACATCCAGCAATTTTGGGTCGCAAGGAATAGCCGTTAAAGGAGATGCAATTATGGCAAACACACAGCATTTAGCGCTGTTAAAAAAAGGTGCAGTTAGTTGGATTGAATGGAGAAATCTCAACCCAAATATAGAACCGGATCTGGGCGAAGCTAACCTCGCCGAAGCAAATCTCAGAGGTGCACATCTTTGGCGGTCTAACCTTTTTAAAGCAGATTTGTTTAAGGCTAAATTAATTGCGGCAAACCTCGCCGAATCCAACCTCAGTTTAGCAAATCTTGCCGGAGCGCAACTGCTCGAAACTAATTTAATTAAAGCTAATTTAACTGGAACCAACCTCCAAGCGGCTGACCTCAGAGGATCTGATTTGGGCGGTGCTAATTTAATTGGGGCGGACATTAGCGGTGCCAATCTCCAACAAACCGATTTTGGAGATGCGAATTTAATCGGTGCGGTGATGTTTCGAGTTAATGCGATGGGCGCCAACTTCAACTGTGCTAATCTCAGTCAAGCAAATCTCCCTCAAGCCGAATTGATTGAAGCACATTGTTATGCAGCCAATTTCTCTAAAGCTAACCTGGGGGAAGCTCACTTCACTGGAGCATATCTTTTCAGGGCAAATCTCTGTTTTGCAGAGTTGAGCGCTGCCGATTTCCGGTGGGCAAACCTCGGCAAAGCTGATTTGAGAGGGGCGAATTTGACCGGGGCAAATCTCAGGGGAGCGAACTTGGCGGGAGCTAATCTGGGCGAAGCTATTTTGAAAGGAACAATCATGCCTGACGGCAGCATGGTTTCATAAATATTGGATAATATTTAGTCCTGTAAAATAACCGCGATAGTTAAAAAAAAGTCAGTTGCGCGTTTAGCGAAAGGATTGCCAAAACATGAGTTTTTGGGGCGGGTTGAGGCTTTCTCTCTCATACAAATCCGAGATTTAGTAAACCCGCCTCGGCTCAAAACTCGCAACTGTCGATCGATTAATTTTGGCCAGGGGGCGATACTTGATAAAGTCCTCTAACGGGCCCTGGATCAGTCTGTGAACCTTCCTGCTGTGCTGGAAGTGTAAACTGATCTTGGAGTCCGGCGGGAGTGGCGAAACAGCCACTTGGCTGAGGTGCTAGCTGACAAGCTGGAGGTAGTGCCATGACTGAGGCATCGAAGGGATTAACTGCATCTGGGACGCGGAGAATCGGGTCGCTGGAAACTTGCCGCTGCATTACTCGTCGGTAGAAGCCGTTGACGCGGCTGGCATCCCTCTCGATTTCTTTTTCGGGAAAGGCAACGACGCCGCTGGGGGAACCGATGCCTAAATAGTCGCCAAAGTAACCTTGCAAGCTAACGTTGTGGTAAAAGTCTCCTGAAGCTTGAAAAAATTGTCGGTTGAAGTCGTCGGCAATTGGGTGAAATCGCTCTGTTTGTGCTTGAGCTGGTTTGACGGATGCCATTGCGGCAGAGGCGACAGCGAGAATCAACGCGCCGCTCAGGCTTTTTAACTTTTGACTCATAATATTTCAGCCTCCTTAATTAATTCCGATTCCACTATAAACTGATTATCGACGGATTATTTGTGTTTTTTACAAGGTGTGAGTTATGGATGCTGGGAATTTAAAGGTGTTGCGCGATCGGCTTCTAGATTTGTTGTGCGAGTTTGCCTATCGCGAAGGCGATTTTGTGCTGTCTTCGGGGCAGAAAAGTTCTTATTACATTAACTGTAAACCCGTGACGCTGCACGCTGAAGGTGCTTTGGCAACAGGACGTTTGTTGTTGTCGATGCTGTCGTCGGATGTGCAAGCTGTGGGCGGTTTGACTTTGGGTGCTGACCCGATTGTAACTGCGGTGAGTGTGGTTTCGGCTCTGGAAGGTCGATCGATTCCGGCGCTCATTGTCAGAAAGGAGACGAAGGGACACGGGACAATGGCGTACATTGAGGGGCCGCTGTTGCCAGAGGGGACGAATGTGGCGGTTTTGGAGGATGTGGTGACGACGGGTAAGTCGGCGATGCAGGCGGTGGAAAGGTTGCGGGGAGCGGGTTATAAAGTCGATCGCGTGTTGTCGCTGATTGACAGAGAGCAAGGTGGTGCGGAGTTTTATCGCTCTGTTGGATTGGACTTTGAAACAGTTTTTACCATTCAGGATCTTAAGGAATGGCGATCGCGCATCGCTGAATCAGAAAAATAACCCTAGCTTCTGCCTCCCAAAATAGGACAAAGGCGCAACTTTAGTCGCTACTTCTCAATAGTAGTGATTAAAGTCCCTGCTACGAAGAGCTGGGGGAATATTTATGGGCAATGGGTAAGTCCTAGTGCCATGTGTCGAGACTTAAAAAGGCAGGGAATAACAAAAAAAATACGCTCCTAGGCCGTCAAGCTGCGACGCCGTGCGGGTAGAAAAATTAAGAGTAGAATACTCGGAAAAAGTGAATAATATAGAGCAAAAAAACTTGGTATTGCTAGAGTAAATCGGTCTTTTATTGGGTGGGATTAGAAACTATGCCCGCTCTAATTTTATCAAAATCAGCTCACGTACTTGGATGACAATGGAAAATAAAGTTTTCCGTGCTAAACAAGTGCAAGCTTTCAGGTTCATAATCTCTACCAATCGACTGATTTTAGCAGAGGGAAATTATAACCTAAGTGAGATATTAACTAGAGAAGACTGTTTTAAGATGTTAGATGACGCGCAAGGAGAAGCAGTAATGATTTTACCTGCATCTATTAAAAGGAAATGGAAACTACTGGCAACAGCCTTTATTTGTCCTCTGACACTAATTGGTGTTGGGATTCAGCAACAACCGATTCAAGCACAACAAAATCCATCTAAGACTAATGTTGCTGCTTTGCCAGATGGTATTTACCTGTACGGAGATTCGCCACAGCCCAACCAAGTTCTTCAAAACTACATTGTGTTTCAACGCCAGAACGATCGGGTGGTTGGTGCAATCTACGCCCCGCGATCGGACTTTACGTGCTTCACTGGTAAAATTCAGGGAAATACACTCTCCGGGAAGGCAATCTCAGCCGGAAAAATTCAAACAGTTGAAGTCAATACTCAGCTAACAAATCTGCATTCTATTCGCACAATTAGCTCAAACGATCGGCGCATTCTTTCAACGTGCCAAGATACAGCGCAAGCTAACATATCCAGGTAAATCTTTTACTTAGCTCAAATAGTGCATTAGGCTGGCGCTGCGTTAACCCACCCTACGAATTGAAAATTTCTCGTTACCAGGCTCTGCCTGGTAATAAATATCTAGAGGCTATGCCTCGATTGAAAAATAGTACAAAATATGAGTTTTTACCGCCGGCTAAATGGCTCTGAAAAAAATCCGTTTTATTGACTTATTCTCAGAAATAGGCGGCATGAGATTAGCGTTTGAATCCGCCGCTCGTTCCTTGAATCTGCAAACGGAATGCCTCTTAAGCAGCGAAATCAATCCCGACGCTCAGTTAGTTTACCAGTACAGGGTAGGCGGCTAATTGACTCTCGCGGTGGCAATTCTCTTCATTCTTGGGAACTGGGTTTGCGAGGCGAGTGCAGTTGAGACGAAATTGAGTAGATGAAGAGTTTTATATTGAAAAGGCGAAATAAAGAATTTGGGCATGACCCAGATGATAAGCTATTAACTAAAGAGCAAATAACTACTTTTTTTGCTCATCCCCATCTCGATAAAATTCTGGATTCCTTGGTAAGAAAAAAGTACCTGCCAGGGAACATCGCAATTCTCCTTTTCGGAAACTCCTTTTAATATCACCTTAAGTAAGGTGCGCCATCAGCACGCTACTTTTGAGCGGGCAGGATGCCCGCCCCACAAGAAACGAAACAGCTTTACGATTAAGTAAGGTGGGCAATGCCCACCCTACGAATTAATCCAATTAGCTTTGGGCTACAGGTTCCTTAGCCAAAAACTTCTCTAATTCCGTCAAAGCATCGGCATCAACCTTAGTCTGCATCGGACAGAACTTAGGCCCACACATTGAACAGAATTCAGCAGTTTTGTAGATATCCGCCGGCAAAGTTTCGTCGTGATATTCCTTTGCCCGTTCTGGATCTAATGACAGCTCAAATTGACGGTTCCAATCGAAATTGTAACGCGCTTTCGAGAGTTCATCATCGCGATCGCGCGCACCCGGACGACCCCGTGCAATATCTGCAGCGTGAGCCGCGATTTTGTAAGCAATCAGGCCGTTTCGGACATCCTCAGCATTCGGCAATCCTAAGTGTTCCTTCGGCGTCACGTAACACAGCATTGCAGTACCGTACCAACCAGCCATCGCGGCCCCAATTGCTGAGGTAATGTGGTCGTATCCAGGCGCAATATCTGTCACCAACGGCCCCAAAACATAGAAAGGTGCTTCGGAACATTCCTCCATTTGTTTCTTGACATTAAACTCAATTTGATCCATCGGAACGTGACCAGGCCCTTCCACCATTACCTGCACATCATGTTCCCAAGCTTTGCGAGTTAATTGTCCCAAAGTTTTGAGTTCAGCTAATTGAGCCTCATCCGACGCATCGTGAGTGCAACCGGGGCGCAGAGAATCTCCTAAACTAAACGAAACATCGTATTTTTTGAAGATTTCAATGATGTCGTTAAAGTGAGTGTAGAGAGGATTTTGTTTGTGGTGATGCAGCATCCACCGCGCCAAAATGCCGCCGCCGCGAGAGACAATTCCAGTCAACCGATTTTTTACCAACGGCAAATGCTCGATCAAAATTCCGGCGTGAATAGTTTGGTAATCAACACCTTGTTGAGCGTGTTTGTCAATGATGTGAAGAAAGTCATTGGGGGTCAGACTTTCCATATTACCGTGAACGCTTTCTATAGCTTGGTAAATTGGTACAGTACCGATCGGCACCGGTGAAGCTTTGATAATTGTAGTGCGAATTTCATCCAAATTGCCGCCGCCGGTGGACAAGTCCATCACGGTATCAGCGCCGTATTTCACGGCGAGTTTAAGCTTGTCAACTTCTTCTTCCATATTGGAAGAGTTGGGAGATGCACCGATATTAGCATTGACTTTGCATTTAGACGCAATGCCGATCGCCATCGGTTCTAAATTCGTGTGATTGATATTAGCGGGAATAATCATCCGTCCCCGCGCTACTTCGGCGCGGATAAGTTCTGGCGGGAGATTCTCTCGCTTAGCAACAAAGTGCATTTCCTCAGTAATTACACCTTGGCGGGCGTAGTGCATTTGAGATACATTGGTGTGCCCCTGACGCTTCGCGATCCATTCGGTACGCATATCTTATGTCCTTGATAAACAGCTTCCCTCCGCTGGTATTACCCAGACTCAGGTTCTAAGGGTGTTTTCTCAGCCCGGATATTCGGGCACCCCTAGCTAAGCTGTTGATTGTATCACCGATTTCTGTGCGCCACGGCAGCAACTAAGGAAATCTTAATATTGAGAGATAGATGAGGGGAGCGATCGGTCTATAATATCTAATAACTCAGGCAGAAAGGAGGCTACAAGATGAGTACATTTGAGTCAAACAGCGAGACATCTCCCCCAAAGCATCTAGCGGATGAGGAACAGGAAAACGATATTCACGATAGCGGGGAAGATGATAGCGGGGAAGATGAGGAGGACATTATTCCCTCCAGATTTTCTATAGCAGTTTCTCGAATTGATTTTGATGTAGCGGGTCTAGTTAGACGCCTGGAAAGCGAAGACGTATTTATTCCAGAGTTCCAGCGTGCTTATGTCTGGAAACCAAAACAAGCATCGCGTTTTATAGAATCACTCTTGCTTGGTCTTCCAGTTCCCGGCATATTTTTAGCAAAAGAGCGAGAAACAAAAAAACTGCTGGTGATTGATGGTCAGCAAAGATTACGTAGCCTTTTATATTTCTATCAAGGCAAGTTTCCCAACAGTCGGCACTCGTTTGCTCTGAAAGGGGTTCATACAGAATTTGAGAAGGAGACATATAAATCACTGAAAGACGCATACCGACGCCAGTTAGATGACTCGGTTGTATCGGCTACAGTTGTCGAGCCACTTTATGCAAACGACGAAAGTAGTATTTACTATATCTTTGAAAGGCTGAATACCGGAGGTACTATCCTTAAACCGCAGGAAATTCGTGCTTGCATCTATCACGGCGAACTCAATAATTTGCTAGGGCAACTAAATAAAAACCCAGCGTGGCGTGACATATTTGGTCTCCCAGACAAAAACGGGAAAGATCAAGAACTTATTTTACGATTCCTGGCTTTTTACTTCGATGGAAACGATTATAAGCCTTCTCTAAAAGAATTTCTTAATCAATACATGAGCCAAAATAGGCACCTTGCCCGCCAATCAAAAGAACAAATAATAAACGCATTTATCCCAACGATTGAAGTGATCCAGAAAGGTATTGGTAACAAAGCTTTTAAACCTCAAAAATTATTCATACCTACTTACTTTGAAGCTGTAATGGTAGTTACTGCCCGCAGGTTACAACAAGGCAAGATTAATAATCTTGAACAACTGGGAGAACGCTATAAATCACTTATAGAAGATAATAATTTTAGTGGAGTAGCTCAAAAAGTACGCAATCTTACTAGCCTAGAGAATGTTATGAAGAGGTTAGAAATTGCGTCCTATCATTTAGGAAATTTGGAATAGTAAGTATTGCATAAAAGTAGCGTTAATTAGGATTATAGATTCCTGTGTTTCAGCTTTAACCTCTCGCTATCAATTAGCCACAAATTCTATATAAGTGCTATACAGCACTTGATTACCCACCTAATAGAACTTGCGCTGATTTGGGCTGTTAAATATATTGTAAGTTAAGATAGCAGTAGGTTTACGAGTGGCGAGCTCGCCCTAACCCAATATAAAATCAACGCTCACTTCTAAATCGGGAAAAGCCAGCGGCGCAACTTGTTGACCGCGCCAAAACTTGAGCATTAAACTATAACCGTTCGGGCCTGGCTGACGGTAGACTTCCAAACAATTTTCAACTAAATCTACCAGCCAAACTTCCTGAATGAGCGATCGAGCGTAAATGGATATTTTCACATCTCTGTCATAATCAACCGTACTATCTGAAACCTCAACTAACAGCAAAACTTCAGACGGTACTGGATGGGCTGTGGCGTAGTAGTCAGCGCGAGGTTCCAGCAATACAACATCCGGTTGAGGTTCAGTGCGCTCAGTCAACTGGATAGGGTCTTGGGCACCTATAATCGCACGTCTTCTCTCCAAATCCGAGAACACAGCGATCAGACGCTTAACAGAACTTGCGTGACGAGTACCAATTGCAGCCATTTTAACAATCTCTCCTTCTATGAGTTCTACCCGATCGCCCTCCGAGAGAATACCAACCTCAGTCATCAAATGATATTCTTTTACTGTAAATAACCGTTTTTGAAGCTGAACAGACATATAACTATTCTCCTTGTTGGCAGCTTACATAAATTTACCATAAAAAAAACCGCCCCAAACGGAACGGAAAAAAGAGGAAAAATTTAGATGACAAACCGTAGACAAAAAGCATTTAAATGTCCGCTATCAAGTCGGTTTAAATACTCGTCAATAACTGTAGGGATGGTTCATCGCCAACTATTAATACAGTTGAAGTTGAGTGTGGTTGCAAAAGTTTAGCTCGATATACAGGCAACATATTCTCATCCATTGCCAACTTAAAACTAGAGCTTGCCTCCCGATTCCCTGACACTTATGAATTTTGAACAACCGGATTTTGACTGAGTTTAAGTCTCTTTTTCGGCGGAGTCAATTTTGTCTGTATCGTGCTTTAATTCTGATACAATTGCGCCTCGATCGCGCCAAGCTTCGGCATTTTCTGGTTTGATGGCAATAGCTCGATCGTAAGCTGCCATTGCTTCCTCATAGCGCTTTAATTCAGACAAGACTATCCCCAGATGACGCCAAGCATCGTAGGAGTCTGGCTTAATAGCAATCGCTTTTTCATAAGCTGCGATCGCTTCTTCCTGGCGCTGCAATTTGGCCAAAGATTCGCCTTTACCAAACCAAGCTTCGTAACACTCGGAATTAAGGGTAATTGCTGATTCGTAAGAGGCAATTGCTGCTTCGTGCTGCGACAGTTTGTCGAAAGCTGCGCCTCGGTTGTGCCACACTTCAAAATCCTGCGGTTTAAGGGCTATTGCTTTGTCGTAGGATTCGATCGATTCTTGATATCGCTGCATTTTTCCGAACACAGCGGCTCTATTGTACCAAACTTCGTATTTATCCGGCCGGATGCCGATCGCCCGATCGTAAGAATCAATAGCATCGCTGTAGCGGAGCAGTCTCCACAGCATATTGCCTCGATTGTACCAAGTTTCATATCTCTTGGGATTGAGTTCAAGAGCGCGATCGTAAGAATCAACTGCTGCTGCGTGCTGCTGTACTTTGGCCAGCATTGCACCTCGGTTGTGCCAAATTTCGCTGTCCGTTGCTTTGATAGCGAGGGCGCGATCGTAACTGGCGATCGCTTCTTCGTAATGCTGCAGTTGACCCAACAAAGCGGCTATACTGTGCCAACAACCGTATTTTCTAGATTCGCTCAAACTTGCTCGCTCGTAACAGGCGATCGCCTCTTCGTACCTGTGCATTTTTCCCAGCAAGTACGCTTTATTATACCACACTTCGTAGTTATCTGGTTTAATCGATAGTGCTTGATCGTAACAGGCGAGTGCTTCTTCCGGGCGCTGCAATCTTATTAACACATTTCCCCGCCAATACCAAGCCTCATCCAAATCTTTATTCGCTAAAATAGCTTTTTCTAAGCAGCCTAATGCCTCATCATAATTTCCTTGAAAATAAAGCCCTTCGGCTTGCTTGATATAATCGTCAGCAATCAACTTTTCGTCGCTAACAGATGCCGTTTGCGAATTTTGGGAAGTGTTTAAGGGCGGTTGAGGTGCGACTTTCAGAGCTTCTTTGGCAACAACTGCGGGAACTTGGGAAATTTCTTGAACAATTTGAGATTTTTTCTCGTCAACTTCTGTCCGCAAAACTTGCAGGTGCATGATAAATTGAGATTTGAGAGTCTCAATTTGCTCGACGGAAGATTTGGAAAGTTCAGTTTCTCTAGTCAAAAAATCAATAGATTGTTTAGCTGCTGTCATTTGCGCTTCTAATTCATTCCTCAACTTTTGAGTCAGTTGGCTAGAATTTATGAGTTCTGATTCCAATACACCAATTCCTTGCAATCGTTTATTAGCATCAGCAACCAAGTGTTTGATGATCAGCCGTCGCATCATCCAAAAAAAGGCAATTGTCACTGGTGGAAATACAGTACCAAGAATTAGTAAAATATTGAGCAAAGTTATGGTACTATTAAAACCGTATCCCGATTCAGAACTGCCACTAGACGGGGAGATAAAAGCGACAACCTCGCGAACTTGAGGATTGCTCTCAACCCCAGTTTCGATTAATTTAGCCAGCCAAGTTTCTTGTAAAGATTTTGTTAGTTCATCGCCGGATGCAGCAGGAGTATTCGCCTTGGTTTTTGCACTAGCAGATAAATCGGGTTGAGCGGTCGCTACCAGCAAACCAGTCGGCGATTTTACACCAATTCGCGGGGAAAATTGTTCGTGGGCGATCGTCTCAGGCTCGCTAATTGAATCAGCCCGACGGGAGAGGGTAGTATTTGAGAAAAATTGTTCGTGAGCGATCGTCTCAGGCTCGCTAATTGACTCAGCCCGACGGGATAGGGTAGTATTTGGGGAAAATTGTTCGTGGGCGATCGTCTCAGGCTCACTAATTGACTCAGCCCGACGCGATTCAGTATTATTTACGGCATCAACAAAGTTGCTAGCTTGCGGTGTCTGAGGAGAAATAGGAGGTGCAGCAGGATTGGTGCTAGTATTAGCAGTTAAATTGTGGGATGCAAGGGCAGCCAGAGTCAGGAGAGCTACATTTGAGACGCGCATAAACGTCAACTCATTTAGGAGAAATTGGTGCTTGGTTGTCAGCGATCGGGCGATCGACCTCATACTCTCAGCAGTTAGAATAGCTGACATGAGGAATGCTGACTTACTATCTCCAAAATACGCGCGCAGCCTGACTTTTCAGGAAAAGTGCCAATAATTCTGGCTGTGGAACTTTTGTGAAAGAATATATTCTCGCGCCTCATGCGGTTGGATAACTCTCGGAATCATCATTAGGCTGGTAGGGGTGGCTTCACCAATCTGCACAATTAGCCAACTATCCCGGTGAACCCGCCCCAGCCGATCCGATTTTTAACTCTAAACCCCAGCTAAAATCGCTTGCGGCTGCTGAAGTTCAGCCACCACTTCCTCTAAATCAGCGCCGTAAATTTCACAGCTATTATTCGGACTTTCAATTAGCTTAATCTTGTGCAACTCTGCGCCCAATTCCCGAACGGGCGATCGCAATAATTGCCCGATCCGAACAGCAATATTCTCTGCAGTCGGCACAACGTTCTCAAAATAAGCAATATCCTTATTTAAAAAAGTGTGATCGAAAGGTTCAACAACATAATCGTCAACGGCTTTTTGCAAAGCTCCCAAATCAGCAATCATCCCAGTCCGCGCATCAATTTCCCCTTTAACAGTCACTTCTAAATGATAATTGTGACCGTGACCGTTGGGACGAGCACATTTGCCGTAAATTTCCGAGTTTTCTTCAAAGCTCAAATCGGGACGAGCCAACCGATGGGCGGCGCTAAAATGAGTGGACAAAGTTAGATAAGCTTCCATTCCGTTTCCTAAATATTCAGCCCAAAGTTCGGGATGTTCAAACAATTGAATTTTACTCACAGGCAAATGAGGGGCTAGCCGCAGCCAAATTTGCCGTGCTATGTTTTCCGTAGTTGGCAGAGTCTGCTCAAATTCCGGCCACGCTTCGTTAAGGTAGGAAAAATCGAGCTCCTTGATAACTTCCCGTTTGATGACGTGCTTGACATCAGACAGGTTGAGCACCATGCCATACTCGTCGAGTTCGCCTATCATGGAAACGTAAAGGAGGTAATTATGTCCGTGTCCCGGTGCGCGGGCAGTTGGGCCAAACCGCTCAAAGTTCTCGGCTTCGCTTAACTCCGGCAGCCAGTACCGGTGACTCGCCGAAAACTGTGCCCGACGATTGATGATGCACTGCATAAAAGTCAAGTAGGGTAAGCTTGTTAAGTTCTGTAAAGGACTTACTTCTTAAGGATAAACTAATTTTTGCTGGAATTTTTCGATTATTTGAGGGTGCTGTAAATGAATTTCTACCAATTTTCCAAATATTGGCCACAAGTCGCTGTTCGATCGCGCCGCAGGGCCCTTTTTACGCCACAACACAGATATCCGGCAGAAAATACCGCTACAAAACCGTTTTTCGCCATCAGTTGCTAACCCATCAGTTACGAGTCTTTGAGAGAGTGGGTGAAGCTGAGCTATTTCGTTCGCGAAGCGTTCCCGAAGGGTAGGGAATCGACTTTTTTGCCACACGGGACACTCCACATTTCGAGTTTTTCGCCTAAGCTCTGCAATAGTTAGCCGTTGGCAGTTCAGTTGCGCTCAAAACTAATCACCAATTACCCATTACCCAATATTAATGAATTCGATTACTGCACGAGCCGATCGCTTTTTTGAACATTTCTGGGGTGCGATGACAACCCCGCTATTCTATATCGGGGACACTCATCTGTCGATCAGTGCGATCGTCAAACTGATAATCTTAGCTATATTTGCCTTCATTATAGCTAAGATTATCAGTGAAGGAATCAAGCGCAGCCTGCTAGCTCGGATGGGATTGGATCGCGGCAGTCGAGAAGCAATTTCTACGATCATTAGCTATATTTTAGCCACTATTGGCTGTATATTCGTCCTGCAAGGTTCCGGCATCAACCTCACTTCTCTCACCGTCTTAGCTGGGGTTGTCGGCATTGGTTTTGGGTTCGGCTTGCAAAATCTCGCCAGCAACTTTATCAGCGGTCTCACCCTGCTATTTGAACACCAAATTAGAGTTGGAGACTTTATTGAAATAGACAAGTTATTAGGAACAGTAGAAACAATTTCTATCCGCTCTACAATTATTAAAACAATTGACGGTCTATTTGTAATCATACCAAATATTAAGTTTGTCGAAACTAACATTATTAACTGGAGTTACAGAGACCCCAGATGTCGCCTCCACATCCCCGTCGGCGTTGCTTACGGATCTGACCCAGTAATAGTTACGGAAGCGCTATTAATTGCGGCGCGGATGGAATCGAATGTCTTGTCCCATCCTTCTCCTAAAGTATGGTTTCACGGTTTTGGAGATAACGCTTTAAATTTTGAACTTTTAGTTTGGATTGACCAGCCGCAGGAAAGCGATGCTATTAAAAGCGCGGTAAATTTTTTAATAGATTACGAATTGCGCCACCGAAATATCGAAATTCCCTTTCCCCAGCGGGATTTGTGGCTGCGAAACCCGCAAGAGTTAACTCAACTTTTTCACAATAACAAAGACGATAATTCCAACGGGAAAGTTTTTCCGCAGAATGCCAAACATTCAGCAGATTTAAAATCTAATTCCACCCTTTCTGAACCTAAAAACCCAGGCCCTAAATCCCCTAATAATTGGACGCTGCGAGATTTGTTGCGACGAGTAACTTATTTTGAACAGTGTACGGATTTAGAACTGCGACAGTTAATTGAATATGGCTACCGACAACTGTTTCCAGCGGGACAGGTTGTATGTAAAGAAAATGACCCGGGTGATTCTTTTTATATTATTCTTTCAGGTACTGTAGAAGTTCTTTCTCAAAAAGCAGACCAGTATATTGCTACGCTTCACGAGGGCGAGTTTTTTGGGGAAATATCTTTGCTGTTGGGTACTCCGAGAACGGCGACTGTTAAAACTAGCGAAGATGCAATTTTGTTTGTGGTGGAACGTCACGATTTGCAAAAACTTTTAAGAGAACAACCGAATTTAGCCGATCAGATTGCTCAAAAATTGTCGGAACGCCAGCAAGCTTTAAGAGATTTGGGATTGTTAGATGGCGACTCTCTGGAACAAACTCCTTTTATTAAAATTCGCAAGCGAATTCAAGTTCTTTTTGGAATTTGAAAGAAAGAAGAAGGAAGAAGGAAGAGGCAAGAAGGAAGAAGGAAGAGGGAAGAAGAAAGACGGAAGAAGGAAGAGGGAAGAAGAAAGACGGAAGAAGAAAGACGGAAGAAGGAAGAAGGAAGAGGGAAGAGAGAACAATCTGCTTTTTTAAATTTTAATTTTTAATTCATCCTGCGCTTCCCGCCGCAGTCTAGCGGCAATTCTAAACAGTTCTTGACCGGTGTGCAAGTGGCGATCGTCATAATTGAGGGTAAATAGGTGCAATTCTTCTATTCCGTCTCCGACTTGATTGATGCTGTGGTAGAGATAGGCCGCAACTCCGGCTACATTAGATGGATTGGGCATCGATGTAAAAAAGTTATGAGCTTTTTTGAGATACTCGCGGCTGGTTTCGATATAAAGTTGAAACTTTTCTATCAGTTCGTCATCAAACGGATCGGCGGACAACTCGTCTATTTCCTTTTTAAGCGGCTTCAAGATGCTGTTGAGCATTTTATTGACGGGTTTGTATACTTTAATCAGCCACTTTTGCATTTGTTCGTCAGCGTCCCGTGCTGTTTGTGTTTGCTCGCGACTGACGTTTGGTGGGACTGGTGATTGCTGTTCGGTTTGCTGGGAAAGTTGGCGATCATAAGATTGTCTGCGCTGGGCGTCTCCTAATATTTCATAGGCTGCATTGAGGCGGACAATCTCTTCGTGACCCGCTGTGTCGCTGCGGCTGTCTGGATGAAATAATTTGACTAAACGGCGGTATGCTTGTTTAATCTCGGCTTGTGTTGCGGTTGGGCTAATCTTTAGGGTTTTGTAGTGATTGGTAACGGAAGACACGCTCTTATTTCCTTGAAATCTGGATAATCTGCGAAAAAGTGCTTGACAAGAGTTTCAGAATTTGCTAATACAAAAGCTATTTACTTGATATAAAAAAAGGTCAAGTGTAACTAAAAAACCTCAGTTTTAAAATTATAGCAGTCGTCAAATCGGTTAGGAAAAATTCTTGTAGGGTGGGCGCTATTATCATCTCATCCGATTAGGAGAAATCTCACCCGCAGCAACACCCTACTGCTATTACTATGTATTAACCGCCACGGCGGTTGCTATATTACATCCTTCCAATCCGTTATACTCATCGGTTGGCAAATTGCTAATTGCGTGTTGGTGCGGGTGAGTACCTCAAGCTTGTTGAAAATCCCCCCATCACTTTTTTTGCCGTTGCATAACTAAAAATTAAGTATTTGATAGTAATTACTTAATCTTGTCGTGATAGTTTTTTAGTGACCTTAACAGAAAGTCAAAGTAATTATCTTTGAGTCAATCAGGGAAATCAAAATCATGTCACTTAAACTGCAAATTATCCATGCTTCCAACCTTGAGCGTGGAGTTCCAGCGATCGACAGCAACCTCAAAGATACCGATCTACCTTTATCAGAAGACAAGGAGATTCAAGCTGTTCGCACAGCTTCAGTGCTACAATCTGAGTCTTTTGTACTGACCAATAGCGATGACAATTTCACCGTTACTCCTGGCTCGCTCAAAGGAATACTGGGCGGGATTTCGGCGCTGAGCGGTAACGACAATATTGTGGGAAGTGTTGATTCAGAGCAAATTAATGGGAATTCTGGTAATGATTCACTCTCTGGTGTTGGCGGAAATGACAGCCTAATTGGCGGTCAAGGTAATGATATATTGCTAGGCGGAGAGGGTAACGATTTTCTCAGTGGAGACAAAGGTGTAGATACTCTCACTGGCGGTGTCGGAAATGATACGTTTTTCTTGCGTAGCACTCAGGGTGCTGATATTATTACTGATTTTGGAGCGGGCGATAGCTTGACTTTGGAAAGTCAACTTCAATTCTCGGATTTGTTGATTACTAGCACCGCGACAAATACAGCAATTAGCTTCCGAGACGGCACATTGTTGGCAACGATAAATGGAGTACAAGCTATTAACCAAAACAATTTTGTTGAACTACCCCGCCGCCCTTTAATTATCGGACATCGCGGCGCAAGCGGCTACCGCCCCGAACATACCCTAGCTGCCTACGAATTGGCAGTCGAGATGGGCGCAGATTTCATTGAACCTGACGTAGTTTCCACTAAAGATGGAGTGTTAATTGCCCGCCACGAAAATGAAATTTCGGGGACGACTGATATTGCCAAACGACCCGAATTTGCCGATCGCAAACGCAAAAAGACAATTGACGGTCAAGAAGTAGAAGGTTGGTTTACAGAAGATTTGACTTTAGCAGAAATCAAAAGTTTGCGGGCGCGAGAACGGTTGCCAGAGTTGCGGGGTACAGCATTTGACGGTCAATTTCAGGTTCCTACACTTCAAGAAGTAATCGATTTAGCTAAGCGCAAAAGTGCCGAAAAAGGACGGACTGTTGGAATTTATCCAGAGACAAAACACCCGACTTATTTTAAGTCAGTTAATTTGCCTTTAGAGCAGCCGTTAGTGCAAGTGCTGTCTGCTAATGGATATACCAAACGCACAGATCCCGTGTTTATCCAATCCTTTGAAGTGGAGAATCTCAAAGAGTTAAATCGCTTGACAGACTTGCCGCTGGTGCAGTTAATGGATGACTTTGGAAAAAAACCTTATGATTTTGTAGTGAGTGGCGATCGCCGTACCTACCGCGATTTAATGACAACCCAAGGGTTGGCAGAAATCAAAACCTATGCGGACGGAATAGGGCCTTGGAAGCGGACAATAGTTGTGGAAGGTGCAGATAAGAAATTACAGCCCGCTAATAGTTTAATAACCGATGCTCACCAGGCTGGCTTATTAGTTCACCCTTACACTTTCCGCAATGAATCTCCTACTTTTTTGGCTTCCGAGTATGGCGGTAATCCAGCTTTGGAGTACGAACAATTTTACCGTTTAGGTGTAGACGGTTTGTTTACCGATTTTCCCGATACAGCTTTTAATGCAGCGACGCGGCTTTATCCTTTCTCAAGTGTAGACTCTCTAAGAGGCGTGAGTTTGTAGGCATTGGATGATAGCAGTTGCCAAAAAGGAAAGCAGGGCGTACTTTTGTAACGCCCTGCTCTCTATTTCTGCGACTTGGGCCGGAGGCTAGCCTAGTTGAGGGCCATCGCCAGATTGAGTTCTGGATCTTGGAACAAGGGAGTGCTGAGATAGCGTTCGCCGAAGCTAGGCTGAATCATCACTATCAATTTCCCTGCATTTTCCGGACGCTTGGCGACTTTCACTGCCGCACATAGGGCCGCACCGCTGGAAATACCCGACAAAATTCCTTCTTCTCTGGCCAAGCGGCGGCTGTAGGCGATCGACTCGTCATCCGTAACAACTATAATTTCGTCGATCGAATTCACATTCAGCACCGGCGGCACAAAACCAGCACCGATACCTTGAATTTTGTGAGGCCCTGGCTTTCCGCCCGAGAGTACCTGACTGTTGGCCGGCTCAACGGCGATCGCCTTAAACTCGGGTTTCCGCGACTTAATCACCTCTGCGACACCCGTAATCGTACCGCCCGTGCCGACTCCCGAAATCAGGAAATCCACCTCGCCGTCTGTATCTTCCCAAATTTCTTCAGCCGTTGTCGAACGGTGAACCTGCGGGTTCGCTGGATTCCGAAACTGCTGCAACATATACGCATTGGGAGTTGTGTCCACAATCTCTTGAGCGCGGCGGATGCAGCCGCTCATCCCCTCAATTCCGGGAGTCAGTTCTAGTTGGGCCCCGTAAGCTCGCAGCATCGATCGGCGTTCCGTGCTCATCGTATCCGGCATCGTCAAAATCAACTGGTAGCCCTTAGCCGCCGCCACCATTGCCAGAGCAATTCCGGTATTGCCAGAAGTCGGTTCCACTAAAACCGTTTTGCCTGGACTAATGAGTCCTTCGGCCTCGGCTTGATTGACCATACTGACCCCGATGCGGTCTTTCACCGATGCTGCCGGATTCATGCCTTCGAGTTTTACCACAATCCGAGCCAAGCAGCCTTCGGCTTGGGGAATGCGGTTGAGTTGCACCAGAGGCGTCCGTCCTACCAATTCTGTAATGTCGCCAGCAATACGCATAATCTTTGTCAGTTTGTGGTTGAAAGTAAATGTTAATTCCTAGTTGGCAATATTTTAACTAGATGTAATACATGATATCGAGCTGCCGTCTGCCATTGCGCTTTTCGCACAGATCCTGTAGCGTGTATTTTTGCAAAACTGAGTTGGCCATCGATCGGGCTTCTTGCCAAACTTCCCAAATCACCGCACTTTCTACAGTTTGAGCAGGCGAGTCTTTTTCAGATCGATCGAACTCTGAGCCTTCGAGACAGTTAATAATTTCTAGGAGTGTAATTTTCCACGGTTCCCTCGCCAAGATATAACCTCCCTTAGCTCCTCGCTGGCTACGAATCAGCCCGCAGCGTCTCATAGTAGCCAGCAACTGCTCTAAATATCGATCGGGAATATTTTGCTGAGCTGCTATCTGGCGAATTTGCAGAGGCTCGCCTTCTTCGTAGCAATCGGCAAGCTCCAGCAAAGCTAAGATTGCGTATTCGCTTTTACAGGAGAGTTCTACCATAGTTGCTTCCAATACCAGAATTATCAACTCCGAAGTCAGATGTTAAAACTCCCCTCAATGTTGAGTTCCGAATTCTAACTCCTCACTTTACCTTTTATTATACCCCGGTTTTCCACTGAACTTAATCGACTTTCGTCACTTCATCCTTGGGACGATCGGCAATCTGAACCAAACAAACCCAGTTTCTAGTTTCGACTCCCTCCCCTTCCACCACTGCCTTACCTCAAGAAACCGGGTTTCTGCGTCTATGACGGATATTTTTTAATTTTTAATAGATGCTCGGCGCCCCATTCGTCCCGCCCACAAAAAAGCCCTGCACCAGGCAGGGCTAAACTTGGCATCTAGAGTTGCCAGCAGAGAGGGTATGACCCCCCTGCCTCCTCTAACCCGCTCTTAGAACGTGAAAGTAGTTCTCAGAGTACCAATGATGATGTCATCATTACTGCGATTTTGATCGGGATTCGTCACCCAAATCACGCCCGGAGTAACAGAAATGTTGTCCGAGAGCTGAAACTTGTAGAACCCTTCAACGTGCCACGACTGGTCATTTGTGAAGCCCCGCAAATCCCTCGGAACCTCAAGTTTATCCAAGTAAGGCTCGCGACCTACCACGAACCCTAGCAAGTTGCCTTCTTTCCCTAAATCTGGCAAAGCCAAGGTGACAGCGTAATTCCAAATTCTCGCATCGCCGAGGCCGAGAATGCGAGCATGGGTTAAACCACCCCAGCCGCCAATGATAAACCTCGGGCTCAGCCGCAACGAAGCCTGAGCGCCGTAGGAGTTGGTGACAACTTTGCGAGCGCGGAACTCATTGCCGTCACCGAAGTCAAAGCCCGAACTCAACAAGCCCAGAGAATTAGCCTGGCCGGTACCGGTGAAACCGCCTTCGACGCTGTTCCCGAAACCGTTGTCAAACCCAAAGTTACCTCTGCCAAAGTAACCGTGGTTGTAGTTGAAAGCAACTTGCAAGTTGCGTCCGGGGGTAAAAGTCAACTGACCCATCGCTGTGTAGTCGCCGTTCGTCAAGCCTGCACCCTTGCTAGGATTTGCTGCATTTGACGCCAAATAACCGAAGGACAGAGAAGTCGGGCCGAACACGCCGCCCAGCAAGCCCCTGCCGCCGAAGGCATAGTCAAAGCCGATACCTGCACCGCCACCTAAGCGATAAATCGGGTTCCGCTGTCCAAATGTGCTCAATGACCCGTTGCCGCCGTCAAAGTCTTCAAAGTAAGGGTTGACAGTCGGCAGAATGTCGTCCCACACAACACCGTTGGCTGCAAGGGTTACGTTCAGTCGCTGACCGACGGGGAACTTGTACAGCAAGGTGTCTAGCGCAACAGCGTTGTCGGTATTGCCGACAAAATTCCAAGTTTGAGTGCCTTCGTTGGTAAACCCTACGTTCAAGCGTTGACCGTTGCCTACCTGAAGCCTCGTCAGGAGCAAGTCTCTGCCGGTGAAGCTAGTGTTTAAATTGAGACGTACCCGCTGTTGGAAGACAGCTTCGTTGTTGTTGCTGCCGACTCTTCTGCCCTTTATGCCCGGCACGTTAATACCGCCAGTAAAGTTACTAAAGTCGTCGGTGAGGGCAAAAATTGCTTCCCCAGTCAGCTTGGTAGTGGTGGAGAATTGGTTTGCTTCGAGTTCGGCTGTCCGAGCTTCCAAAGCATCGACGCGACCGCGCAGGGTTGCCAGTTCCGCTGCAAATTCTTCTTGGAGCCGTTGGAGGGCTGCCAAGTCATCTCTCGTAGCGAAGTTGCCCGTGCCGCCTCTAATTAGCTCACTCACCTTGTCTAAGCAAGCATTTAAACCGGCTGCGAATTCGTAGCGAGTCATTGCGCGGTTGCCGCGGAAGGTGCCGTCGGGATAACCGGCAATACAGCCGTAGCGCTCGACTAGGGATTGCAGTGCTTGGAAGGCCCAGTCTGTGGGCCGCACGTCGGAAAGTTGAGATACTGAGGTAACTTGACCTTCAGTTTCGCCACCGGCAGCACCTTCGCTGGTGTACTGGTTGAGCTGTTCTAATGTGGCGGCTGGGTTTTGCTCTTGCGGTGCGGCAGTTTGGGCTAAAGATTCAGCCGGTTTTGGCAAACTTTGTTCTGCCGACTCTGCCACTGCCGGGGCTGGAGTTTCTAATTGAACTGCACCGATTTGCTCTGGGAGAGCGGTAGCTGCCGGGGCTGGAATTTCTAGTTGGGCTGCCGGGGCCGCATTTTCTACTGGTTGAGCGACGGTTGGCTCAACTGCGGCTAAAGATTCACTTGTAGGTTGTGATGCCGCTTGGGGATTTGCCTCAGCAGGGGCTGCGTTGGCTCCGACGATCGCATTTTCAGTTGCAGCCGTGGTCCCATCTGCAGTCGCTGCCTGAGTTTCGCCGCCAGCGGCTTCGGAAATTTCTTCTACTGGCTCGGAGGCTGCAGTTGTTTCGGAAACAGCAGCTAAAGCATTTAGTTTCGCTTCGGAGGTTTCAGCGGTTTCAGCTTTTGCGACAGCGGGATTGAGCGCATCAGCAGCCTGCTGGGCGTCTGCTGCCATCGCGCTCGAAGAAACTACTAGGGTAGCTCCTAAGACTGCTGGGCTGATTAGTAAGTAACTCCACAAAAATTTCGACATATTCACTCTCATCCTCACACCGATTACAGAGAAACTTTTCTAGTCTTCTATGTGGTCAGTCGTTGCTCAACTAGCATACTCTAAAAAGAGACCTAAAATTCACTTTTTCTTTTGATTCTTTCGGGCTGACCGAGTAGATAGATGTTACTGACGGCTGCAGAGAGCCTGTTTTTTAACCTGTAGTCAACGGCGTCAAAACCAGACCCAGCTTGGGCTATCGATTGATTTTACTGATGACACTTGATAGCGCCCGATCGCCTATTTACTTTTTAGCACAGCACGCCCGACTCGTCTAGGCTGATTCGACTTTAACACTCAAGCTGTGTCCAAGGACGCTAAAGACTTGGCGGTGATCGAACAGTTCTAACAAATCGGCGTTAATTTTGTTGTGAGCTGCTTCTTGCCGCAAAATTTTCATCGCTGCCTCTGTACGCAGGGCTCGCTTGTAGGGTCTATCGCCTGCTGTCAGGGCGTCGTAAATATCGGCGATCGTCATCAATTGCGCTTGAATTGGAATTTCTGACTTGTTTAGGCCTCGCGGATAGCCTGTGCCGTCTAGTTTTTCGTGATGTCCGTAGGCAATGTCTGGAACATTTTTCAAATCCTTTGTCCAAGGAATTTGTTTCAGAAACTCGTAAGTGTGAGTTACGTGAAATTCTATTGCCGATCGTTCTTCCTGCGTCAGGTTGCCCCTCGACACCATCAATTGCACGATCTCGTCTGGGTTCAGCAGGGGTTTCTTTGCCCCATCTATATCTCTGTAAGTTTGTCGAGAAATTTCTCGCAGTTGAGCTAGGGGTTCTGCGGCCAAAATGTGAGGCTCGTTTGCCTCTAGCAGCACTTCCCAGTATTCTGCTAATCTGGTTTTCGCCTCTGCTAGCTTAGTGTCTAGCTGTTCGATTTCCTGGCATTGAGCGCACTCTGGCTCCTGGCTCGGGTGTTTTCGGTAGGCTGAATGCTCCAGCAAGTATTTATATTTAGACTGGACGCATTCCATTTCCATCGTCCGTTGAGCTAAGCCAAAGCGGTGGCGAATGATTTCTAGCTGTGCGGGGTAGAGCTTTTTCTGTTTGGTCAAAACTGCTTCGGGCACTCCAATTTTGCCAAAATCGTGCAGCAGGGCGGCGTAGCGAAGTTCTTGAATTTGGCGGTTGTTAAAGTAAATAGAGCGCAGTAGTCCGCTGCTGACGGTGTTTACTTCTTCTGAAAGGCGTACTGTCAGGGCTGCTACTCGTTCTGAATGGCCGTAGGTACAGGGGTCTCTGGCTTCTATGACTTGCACCGAGGCTTTGACGAAGCCCTCGAACAAATATTCTATGCTGTCTTGGAGTTGATTGCGCTCGATCGAGATTGCTGCTTGAGAGGCGAGCGATCGAACTATCCTTTCTTCCCACTCCGAATACTGCTGCGTCGATTCCCAGGCATTTTCTGCTGTCAGCACCGTATCTGCCTTTGTTTTGCGGTTGATCAGTTGCAGTACCCCTATTGTCTCCCCCTGTCGGTTTTGCATCGGCAGTACCATTACCGAGCAAGTGCGGTAATTAATATCCCTGTCAAAACTGGTATCTAGCCGGTAGGGTACGCCCGGGGGTAAGTCATAAGCATCAGACAGGTTCAAACTTTGACCTGTAATTGCCACGTATCCCGCCAAGCTTTTGTCTGTCAGCGGCAGGGCAAACTCCTTAAACGACAGGCTGGGTTTAGAACCGTTTTGCGCTACCTTGAACAGCAGCTTAGGTGTTTCGTCGCTGTGATCTACTAAGTAAACACTGCCAGCATCGCTGTAGGTAATTTCTCTACTTTTGGATAAAATTAAGTTTAACAATTCGCCCAAATCTTGGGCGCTCGACAGAGCCGCGCCAATATCTAAAAGCTTTTCTATCAGATCGGTTTTTTCTGCGGCAGATTCGTTCTTGAACTCTGGCTTTTCAAATACGATCATGGTCGGATGATGGGGAATAGCCTTTTATACATTGAACGTTGGGCCTCTCGACTTTTTCACACCCGATTTTAACCCCCAGTCGATTTTTATTTGCGAGCTTTCCGCGATCTGCGACTGGCGCTAGATGCAGTCGCTCTTGTTGGGCCAACGGGAAGTCTTTTAATCTAGGGTAGAAATCTCTTGGGCTAGCGCAAAGTCTTTCTCAGTTAAGCCTCCGGCATCGTGAGTTGTCAAGTTAACTGTAACTTTGTTGTAGGAGATTTCTATGTCTGGGTGATGTGCTGCGGCTTCTGAGGGGGCGACCAACTTATTCACAAAGGCGATCGCTTCGATAAAATCTTTAAATAAACGGGTAGAGCGCAGTTGTTTACCTTCAATTGTCCAACCTGACAATTGACTGGCGCGCTCTTTAATTTCAGTATTGTTAATTAGCTCAGCCATAATTTTTTTTCTTTGGGATTAGCAATGGCAGATTAACTGCCCACTTGTAGAAATCCTGACCAAAAACTATCCGCTCTCACCAATAGCGTTTAGTCTCAAGTTTTAATACTCAAGATTTAACACTATTTGAGGTGAGAGCGGTCTAGCGGGTCTTCAGATTAGAACCTGACTGCCGGGAGAATCCCTAGCTCAGCCTGGTTCCCCGTGGAAGTCGTTTCCAGTTGGAGACGACGGCTGACTGCTAGTGAGCGGCCCCGGCGCACAGCCGGTAGTTTCCAATCTGATGACCCATGCGTTTACTACTTTCTATCATGGGCATCACCTCCAGGTTTAGCTAAATGGCTTAATATTGGAACGCACATCACCTAAATACAAGATTTAAGGTGATGATTTGTGCGCTAGCCATTGCCAGCGTTACCAGAAGAACTTGCGTTCTGAGTATCATTCCAGTAGTCACAATTATTAGAATAACACAAGGAATTAGAAGTGGGGGGATGCAAATTGAGATTTTTGCAAGATTGGGTGAAATTACTGCAGCAGCAAGGTCTTTGATCGATCTCTACAGCAAGCGGGCGATCGCAGTTTCAGCCATTTGCCTATATTTTTTTCAGAATCCGGGCTCTGCGGTTATCAGGTGCTTTGCAACTCTGGCGGCGGGGAAAGGCCGCTCGATTTCTTGCCAGATAGGAGAGTTCACCAGATATAAAGACACAAGTTGTTCTAGCTACAGGCAGAGTTGGTTTTTGTACAAAATCAACTTTTTTTAGGGCGCTAATTCGATCGAATCCTGGAAACAAAAAGCTCCTGCCTGGTGGCGGGAGCTTTTTGAGCATTAAGGGTAAAGCCTAAACTGCTTTATCTTACCCTTTTAAAATGTTGGAATTTTTGGTATTTCGCCCTGATTACAGAGCGTTACCGCGAGGCAGAACTTCTTCAGGGAAGATGTAGTTTTCGTGGGGTTGGTCCGTAGGAGCCATCCAAGCACGAATGCCTTCGTTAAGCAGAATGTTCTTAGTGTAGAACGTTTCAAACTCAGGATCTTCAGCAGCGCGCAATTCTTGTGATACGAAGTCATAGGCGCGCAGGTTTAATGCTAAACCGACAATGCCAATGGAGCTCATCCACAAGCCTGTGACAGGTACGAACAGCATGAAGAAGTGCAACCAGCGCTTGTTGGAGAAGGCAATTCCGAAGATTTGCGACCAAAAGCGGTTAGCTGTAACCATCGAGTAGGTTTCTTCTGACTGAGTTGGGTTGAAGGCGCGGAAGGTGTTTGAGCCTTCGCCGTCTTCAAACAAGGTGTTTTCTACGGTTGCACCGTGGATAGCGCACAACAGCGCGCCGCCCAAGATGCCTGCAACGCCCATCATGTGGAACGGGTTGAGCGTCCAGTTGTGGAAGCCTTGCAGGAATAACAAAAAGCGGAAAATTGCTGCGACGCCGAAACTGGGGGCGAAGAACCAGCCTGATTGACCCAAGGGGTAAAGCAGGAACACCGAAACAAACACGGCGATGGGGCCGGTGAATGCTAAGGCGTTGTAGGGGCGGATGCCTACCAAACGAGCGATTTCAATCTGACGCAGGCAAAAGCCGATCAATGCGAAAGCGCCGTGGAGGGCTACGAATGTCCACAGGCCGCCGAGTTGGAACCAGCGGGTGAAGTCCCACTGTGCTTCGGGGCCCCACAGGAACAGCAGGGAGTGTCCGAGGCTGTTGGCTGGGGTTGAGACTGCTACGGTGAGGAAGTTGGCTCCTTCGAGGTAGGAACTTGCCAAACCGTGGGTGTACCAGGATGTGACGAAGGTGGTGCCTGTTAACCAGCCACCGATGGCTAGGTAGGCGCAGGGGAATAGCAGGATGCCAGACCAGCCTACGAAGACGAAGCGATCGCGTTTGAGCCAGTCGTCGAGTACATCAAAGATGCCTCTTTCGGTCTGGGCGCGTCCGACTGCGATTGTCATTTACGCAAATCTCCAAATGGATATAATTACAACGGATCTGCCTCTAGTCATTAGTCTCTAACCGTTGCCTCTGCTTAGCAGAAAACAACTTGGATTATGAACAGAGTTTACTTTTCTTTACCGTATTAACGATTATAGAGGTAATTCTTTACAAGAGCAAGTTTTTCTTAAAAAACTTCCGGCTCTTGATTTTTCCGAAGTCGCCGAAGTCCCCGAAGCCCTCGAAGTCGCCGAAGTCCTTGCCCTGCATTGGGGAACTTCTACTATATAGGAGTGTCTGCGCTTTGGGTCAGAAGCCCGGTGGCTTAGTAGATATATCGGCCTCAACCTCTTATTTTTCTAAGAAACTGCGTTTCCTTGGGTAAGTCCTATATATATACTGAGGATAGAGCTCCAGATTTAGGTTTTTAAGACTATATGTTCAGCATTGACATCATTGTGAAGAACACGCCCGTATCGCTGTCGGTGCAGCGGAAGTTGCAGGAGGACGCTGATACTGTTTACCAGCAGGTCTTAGAGGCGATTCGCAACTCCCAACCGCAAATTTTGGAACTAACTTGCGAGAAAAATCCTGAGAAAAAGGTAGCTGTGCTCAGCAGCGAGATTTCTGGGGTGGTGGTTTCTCAGAAATCGGGGGCGTCATCTACAGGCAGATCCCCTGGCTTTGTCTCGATGGGAGCAGAATGAGGGCTGGGGGTGTTGGTGCCGATATGAGCCAGTCAGCCGTTGCTGTGCGGGATTTGGGTTTTTGCTGGCCGTCGGGCGATCGAGTGTTGCAAGGTTGCTCTCTGGATGTACCTAAGGGCGAGTTTTGGATGCTTTTGGGCACTAACGGCAGCGGCAAGTCTACGCTGTTGAGGCTGATGGCTGGGCTGCTGCACCCCCAGTCGGGGGAAATTGACCTGGGCGGGCGAGTGGGTTTTGTGTTCCAAAACCCGGATCACCAATTGGTGATGCCGACGGTGGGTGCGGATGTGGCTTTTGGTTTGGTGGAGGAAAAGCTTTCTAACCTTCAGGTGCGGGAGAGGGTGGCGGAGGCTTTGGAGGCTGTGAATTTGCTGGAGTTGCAGCGGCGGCCGATTTATGCTTTGAGTGGGGGCCAAAAGCAGCGAATTGCCCTGGCTGGGGCGATCGCCCGTCACTGCGAAATTCTGCTGTTAGATGAACCGACGGCTTTGTTAGATCCTGATTCTCAGTTGGATTTGGTGGCTGCGGTGCAGCGGTTGGTGAAAAATCGCGGGATTACGGCTTTGTGGGTGACTCACCGTTTGGATGAGTTGAATTATTGTGATGGGGCTTTTTTGTTGGAAAAGGGCGAAGTGGTCGATCGGGGAGATCCGGCGCGTTTGAAGCAGCGGTTGATGCAAAGTCAAGATGTTTAGCTGTCAAGCAATTTGAGAATTAAGTCATTCTGCGAGTGAAATCGCTTCTACAAAAACGAAGTCTGCCTCCGCAGACTAAGAGGATGGCTGCACCCCAAATCAATCTCGCAATCCTCGATCGCGCAACCAAGCATCTGCCCAAATTGTATCGGCTTCTGACAGCGGTGGTATGACTTCCCAGTTGCGATAATCTATCTTCAGGTCGTAACTTGCTATCTCGTAAATTTGAGTGAATAATTCCTGCAAATTGATTATAGGTTCGGTATCGCCCGATCGCAGTGGTAAAGGAAAGGCAGGCAGCGGGTTCTGCACGTTAAAAGCGTACAAATCTGCTCGGGGACGGCGATTTCCCCGACACACCAAAACGCTATAGTGGCTTTCAATGTCATTGCCAATAACTGGCATTTTTTGACCGCGCCGCAATAAATCTATTTCAATTAAATGAGTGCGGCTACCTAAAATTTCTTCTCGCTTTTCTTCGTACATTTGTCGTCCTTTTCCTGTGCGCTTATTGCTAGGCGAGAGGATTTCAATCAGGGTGATTAATTCTTGGTTTCCTCTTTCTCTAATTTCTAAATAGCCTTCCCGAACCTGGTAGGGCATGGGAATATTTACTGTCAAGGGTTGTGTTGGTGGCGCTGCAACGGCTACGTTTGATGTTATTAATTCGGTTGTGGTTCTTGGCTGAATTACGTTTACATCAGGAATGCCAATTGATAAATTGTCGTCAGCGGTTTCATAGATTCTTACTTCCAATGAGACTAAATACTTAGGACGAAGTTGGGGAGACAAAAATCTAAAAATTTCACTAATTAACAAGTGATGTAGGGCTGGCCAAAAGTCGGGATGCTCTAAATACGGGTCCATACCAGGAAAGGGAGATGGCATTGATGTGACTCCTTGACTCAACTCTATTTATAGTTTAGCAATGTTGTTTTGGGAAAATTAGGGGCGATCGCACTTCCTGTCAAATAGAATAATTCCTATTTGTGGAAGGGCGATCGCACTTTTCAACAATTAAACTTCGATCGGCAATTGCATCGGAATTGGAACGCTGTTTTCATCCAACACAGACACCGCATTTACGAACACAATTGTATGCGGGACTGCGGGCATTAAGCGGCGCAGTGCATTTAGGTAAGATTCGGCATCACGGCGGCGGGCGAAACGGGCGACTGTTAACCGCTGACAGTTGGGGAGGTGGCGAATTAGATGCCAAGGTTGAAGTCGATCGCGATATGTCGGTTGTTTTGGTATCATAGGAAAATCCTTCCCACTTTTGTGGGTGGTGAATGAAAGGCGATCGCTCTTGATTTATCAGGTCGGAGGGCGATCGCTAATTTGATAATATTAATTTTATGATACGTTCGTATCGACTGTCAAGTGCAAGATGGGTCTAATTCGGTTGCGGGTTCGAGAACTAGCTGAGGAAAAGGGTTGGACGCTTAAAGAAGTTTCTGAGCGATCGGGCATTCCTTACAGTACGGTTAGAAGCTATGCCCATTCTCCCAAGCTGGCAACGGTAGATTACACAGCTTTAAACAAAATGGCTCGCGTGTTCGATATTGCGATCGAAGATTTAGTGGAGATTTTGGAAGAGTAGGCTGATTTTTTGCTGGGAATAGGGGACGAATTAGGCTGCGAGTTCGAGAATTTGCTCAAGAAAAGGGTTGGAATCTAACAGAAGTCTCCAAAAGAACAGGTATTCCCTATACCACGATCGTTACCTATGCCAATTCTCCAGGCATGGCTACCGTTGACTACACAGCTTTCGACAAGATGGCTCGTGCGTTCGATATTGCGATCGAAGATTTAGTTGAGATTTTGGAACAATAAACTGATTTGTCAGCGGGAAGATGGGGTTAATACGGTTGCGAGTTCGAGAACTAGCTGAGGAAAAGGGTTGGACGCTGAAAGAAGTCTCTGACAGAACGGGAATTCCCTACAGCACGGTTAAAACATACGCCCAAGCTCCCAAAATGGCAACCGTGGACTACATGGCTTTGCAGAAACTTGCTGAAGTCTTCGATGTGATGGTGGAAGACTTGGTTGAGGTTTTGGAACGGTAAACTGATTTGTGATTTAGTTTTTGCACTTCTTGCAACAGTCCGTCGGGGGTTGAAACCCCCGCCTCAAAGCTCAAGTCGTCTAAAGACGACTGAAAAGGCGATCAAGCTCCGCTTCAATCCTTTTTTTGAAATTTTTAATCACTCCTTTCTTCAGTCCAAAAAGCGTGGACTTTCGCTTTGAGGCAGGGGTTTCAACCCCTGCCGGAATCTGGCAAAAAATGCAAGATATCAGTTCGATCGCATTAATGCGTATATTGGAATTTTCCGGTTGTAGACTAAAGTCAGGAGTTGTTCAGTCTGCCGGAGTTAAATCAATGCCGATCGATCGTCTGTCTCAACTTGAAAAAAACCTGAAATCTCTGCGAGACCAGCAACACGCTTTAGAGCAAGAAGCTATCCTGACAACAGGACTACCACAAATCCAAGCTGAGCAGCGGTTGCAAGAAAAAATTAAGCCGAAAATCCGGGAGTACGAGAAGGAGTATTGGCAGATTCTCGCTCAGCAAACGAAAACAGTGGAAATTCCCGAACAGGAAGCTGAGGTTATTGTTGCCCAGGTTGTCGAAGAAATTGGGCAAATTGAAGTGCAGCGACAGTATCCCGATGAAGTGCTTCAGATTGTGTGGCAGATCCGGGACAAGCTGAACGAACCGGGGCCGACAGCAGCCGCGAAACTTAAAGGCGTAATCTCAAGCATTCCGCCGTTTTTAGGAATTTCCATAGAGGGAGAATTCGATACAGAGAATTTTTTACAGCAGCATTTCCCAACGTTTTGGAAATGGTCTAAGGTATTAGCAAAAAAGTCCTAGACCTGGAGCGAAAAACACCCAATCCAGGTTTCACAAGTTTTTACCAACTATACGATATTCCCTCCGAACTCGGTTCCAAAAACTTTGTCGGACGGGATGAGGAAATGCAGCAGTTGCACGGATTGTTGCAGGATGGAAGCCGCGTTGCCATTGCCGCTGCGTCGGGAATGGGCGGCATCGGCAAGACAGAATTGGCATGGCAGTATGCAACATTTCACCGCGACTGCAACACCTATCCAGCGGGGATTTGGTGGCTGTTTGTCCGGGACAACGATTTAGCGCCACAGGTGTTGCAAAAAGCGCTGCGAATGGGAATTCAGCCGCCGGATACTCTCGACAATCTGGAGGAACGGTTGCAGTTTTGCTACGAAGAGTGGGCAAAACAAACCTCTGGGAATGCTCTGCTGGTATTGGATGATGTCAATGATTACCGGGCGGTGCAGCCGTTGCTGCCTAGAAATCCCCGCTTTAAAGTGTTGCTGACAGCGCGACAAATTGTGCCGTCGCCTGTGGGGTGTTTGCCGTTAAAAGTGTTGAAACCAGAGGCGGCGCTAAACTTGCTGCGGCTGACGGCAGGGGATTTGCCGGGAAACCGACTGGGTTTAAATATTGATGCCCAGCTTGAAGATGCTGAAGCGCTTTGTCAGTGGTTGGATTATTTGCCTTTGGGCATCGAACTGGTGGGGCGCTATCTGCGACGCAAGGAGAGGCTGCCCTTGGCAACAGTGCTGCAACGGTTGCAGAGTCAGCGATTGGAAGCGCGGGCATTGCAGGAGGCGGAAGCTGGGATGACGGCTAGGCGCGGAGTGGCGGCAGCTTTTGAGTTGAGTTGGGCGGAGTTGAAGCCTCCGGCGCGCACGCTGGGGTGTCTGCTGAGCGTGTTTGCTCTGGCTCCGATTCCTTGGAAGTTGGTAACCGAGTGTTTGCCGGATTGGGATGAGGAGGATTTGGAGGATTGTCGGGATTACGAACTGCTGGAACAGAGTTTGCTGTCGCTGGTGGAGGATGAAACCTCCGATGCGGCTGAGTTTCGGCAGGTGCAGGTACGCTATCAACTTCATGCGTTGATTCGAGAGTTTTTTGCGACCAAGTTGCAGGAACGGGCGGATGCGGAGAATTTGCGGAGAAGCTTTGCTGTGGTGTTGACATCGGTGACGAAGACGATTCCGCAGACGGTGACGCTGGAGGTGCAGGAACGGTTGAAACAGGTGCTGCCCCATTTGGCGGTGGTGGCGGAGCAATGGTCGCATTTGCTGGAAGATAGCACTGATGCTATGTGGTTTTTCACGGTCTTAGCGTGGGTTGCCCAGAGCCAGAGTTTGTGGGCAGAGGCGGAGAAATGGTTGAAAGCTTGCCTGCAGATGACGGAGGAACGCTACGGAGCCGACCATCCCTATACGGCATTGGGTTTGAACAATCTGGCAGCGCTGTACGAGTCAATGGGGCGCTACCCAGAAGCGGAACCCTTGTTAGTGCGCTCGCTCGCTATCTGTGAACAGTACCTCGGAGCCGACCATCCCCATACGGCAATGAGTTTGAAGAATCTGGCAATGCTGTACAAGGCAATGGGGCGCTACCCAGAGGCGGAACCCTTGTTAGTGCGCTCGCGAGCGATCGAAGAACAGTACCTCGGAGCCGACCATCCGCATACGGCAATGAGTTTGAACTATCTGGGAGCGCTGTACGAGTCAATGGGGCGCTACCCAGAGGCGGAACCCTTGTTAGTGCGCTCGCGAGCGATCGAAGAACAGTACCTCGGAGCCGACCATCCGCATACGGCATCGAGTTTGAACTATCTGGCATTGTTGTACCAGTCAATGGGGCGCTACCCAGAGGCGGAACCTTTGTTAGTGCGATCGCTCGCTATCAGAGAACAGTACCTCGGAGCCGACCATCCCAATACGGCAATGAGTTTGAACAATCTGGCAATGCTGTACCAGGCAATGGGGCGCTACCCAGAGGCGGAACCCTTGTTAGTGCGCTCGCTCGCTATCTGTGAACAGTACCTCGGAGCCGACCATCCCCATACGGCAACGACTTTGAACAATCTGGCAGCGCTGTACGAGTCAATGGGGCGCTACCCAGAGGCGGAACCTTTGTATGTGCGCTCGCTCGCTATCTGTGAACAGTACCTCGGAGCCGACCATCCCGATACGGCAGGGAGTTTGAACAATCTGGCAGGGCTGTACTATGCAATGGGGCGCTACCCGGAGGCGGAACCTTTGTATCTACGAGCATTAGAAATCTTGTCTAACCGATTGGGAGAGGAGCATCCCAACACTCAAACTATTTGGAGCAATTTCATTGCTTGTCTCCAGCAGGCGATATCACCGGGTCAAGACTCGCAACTTTCCCAGCATCCAACAACGCAAGCAATGCTTCAGCAACTTCGGGAGACGGAGTAGCTGTTGCTGCTAGAGCGATTGTTTCCAATTTCTCACTCAAATTTTTGGCGCATCGCTTCATCTACAAAACTCCAGTTTTCATACAGGAAGACAATGATTTGCAATTCGTCGCCTGCGAAAATGTAAACTTCATGGCTTTGTGGGTCAAAGCGGAATAGTGAGTTACCCAACCTCTTCTAATTCAGGAATATGTTCAGCTTCATAGTTTTCGATTAAAACACCAATAACGTCCATCATCGAAGCCAGGGGATGACTTTCATCCTCGCCCACTTGATCTATAAGGCTATCTAATAGTTCGACTAAACGCTCGTATTCCTGTTCGGTGTGAGGGACAAAAACCGTTTTAGCAATGGATGACCAAGCAGCAATTGTTTGATCCAGATTAAGACTTTGCATCATTCTTTCCACCTCTCTTCATCGTATTCTGAGTGAGTTAATACCGCCCGAATGTAGACTTTCTTCCGATTGTAATGAATAGCAGCAATGAGTCGAACTTTATTCCCTCCTATATTGAAGACTGTCAATTTCCCGACTTGATCGGCAGATGGAAATAGTTCACGGAGTTCAACGAAGGTCGCAAATTCATTTTGTTTGACCAGTTTGTACCACTGAACCAAGGCATTTGTTGTATCTGGATGAAGTTTAGTAAACTCATTCAGCCGTTTGCGGGTGATCACGTGCATATTAATTTACTCATGCCTCCTCCTCTTTAATTTTTGGCTTTAGTCCTATCAACGAAGCATCGACCCAGATTCTTCGCTTCGCTCAGAATGAGAGAATTACCTTAAAATGCGTAAATCCAGTTTATCAAACTCCAGAAAAAAAAGGGAGAAATTCTCTCCCTTCATCCTCTGCGCCTTTACGGTTCCTTTCCTACCTCATCTCATATCCAAACAAATTCGGATCGACTTCTCCCAAATTCAAATCTGCCAAACCATACTCGGCCCAACGCCTTTCTACCATCGCCGCCACATCCGGGTCGGATTCCAAAACTTCACCCCATTCGTGATCGGTTTCCGGCGGCATCTTCGTAGTAGCATCAATCCCCATTCTGCCTCCCAAACCAATCTTTTCACTGGCAAAATCTAACGTATCAAAAGGCGTATTCGGGAGAATAAATACATCCCGAACAGGATCGACTTTAGAACTAATTGCCCAAACTACTTGACGCGGGTCGCGAATGTTGATACTTTTATCCACAACAATCACAAACTTAGTGTAAGTAAACTGCGGTAATGCACTCCAAAATGCTAAAGCAGCCCTGCGCGCTTGACCGGGATATGCTTTATCAATCGAGATAATTGCCGCTTTATAACTCAGGGCTTCCATCGGTAAGAAGAAATCGACAATTTCCGATACTTGCTGCCGCAAAATAGGGGTATAAATACGGTTAAGCGCGATCGCCATCATTGCTTCTTCTTTCGGCGGCCGCCCGCTAAATGTGGTCAGATAAATCGGGTCTTTCCGGTGCGTCATGCAGTGGAACCGCACCAACGGCGAATCTTCCACGCCGCCGTAATAACCCATGTGATCCCCGAAGGGCCCGTCGGGCAGAACTTCCCCCGGCGTAATCGTTCCTTCTAACACAATTTCCGAGTCCGCCGGTACTTCCAAATCTACGGTTTTGCACTTCGCCAATTGCACGCCGGAACCGCCGTAAAGTCCCGCAAATAACCATTCCGATAAATCTACAGGAATTGGGGTTGCTGCAGCGAGAATAATCAGGGGATCGACTCCCAGGGCGATCGCAACTTCCAACTTTTTACCAGCCTGCGCCGCTTTCCGCAAGTGCCGCGCGCCGCCCCGCACCGATAACCAGTGTACAGTCATCGTGTTTTTTGACTGCAACTGCAACCGATAAACCCCCACATTCGGCGTACCCGTTTCGCAATCTTTGGTAATTACCAAACCCAGGGTGATAATTTTGCCCGCATCTCCCGTATAAGGGCGAATCATCGGGATTTTGTTCAAATCCACCCCTTCTCCCTCAAATACCACTTGCTGACAAGCTGGGAAAAAGTCTCGGCCCGGTTTGGCTTTCACTACGTCAAACAGCACTTTGCCGAATTCTATGGCTTGGGAAATCTTTTTCGGCGGTTTTGGCTGTTGCAGCATTCCCAGTTTTTTGCCGAGCTCTTCTAGTTCGATCGGCTTTTCCATGTTCATCGCCCAGCAAACGCGCTGTTCCGTACCCAACAGGTTAATCGCAACGGGGAAATCTGCGCCTTTGACGTTTTCAAACAGCAATCCGGGGCCGCCTTTTTGCAGCATTTGGTTGGAAATTTCGGCAATTTCGAGGTCGGAATCGACTAAAGCGCTAATCCGGCGCAGTTGTCCCCGTTCTTCGAGTAGTTTTAGGAATCCCCGCAAGTCTCTAGCCATTTTTTTTAAGAATTGTTAACGTTCTTTTGTTATTATGAGCCGATCGACTGCCACAAGTTACTCCTGAACCGCTCAAAAGATACGTATTTAACGAACCGCGAAGACGCCAAGGGCGCGAAGGAAGAGAAAGAAGAAGATAGGTAATGCCTTGTTCGGTTCGGGAGTAGGCTGCATAATGGGTTACATGAAATGTCCAAGATGCGAATCTGACCAAGTTCGTAAAAACGGCCGTCCCAACGGGCACCAGCGGTATCTTTGCAAAGCTTGCCGCAAACAATTTTTTGAGCGGTTGAGTCCGCAGTCTTTCAGTCGCAAATGCACCGAAACACGGTTAAGCGAAGCTATCCCGAAGGAAATCGCCCCTGCAACCACCACAGAGTCCGGCGGGATTGCGATTTTGCTGTTGGATGCCGAAAATCTGAAACTTAAGGTTAATACAGAACAATTTTTAGCCGGTTTGTGCGACTATCCCCTGCAAGTTAAAATTGCTTTTGCTAGCTGGAAAAACCCGAGTATCGGCAAGTTGGATGCTGAACTTTACGATCGCGGTTACGAACTGATTCACGTTCCGGGCGGTGCTAATAGTGCTGATGGTAAGATGATTGCTTTTGGCGCTGCTATTTTATACCGATATCGGGATGTGCGACAAGTGTTTGTCTGTTCTTCGGATGGTTTGTTAAATCATCTTTGCAATCAGTTGCAAAATCAGGGAGTGACTGTGTTTCGGGTGCGACGGCAAAATGCTGTGTTGTCTGTAGAAAATCCTCTGACTGGTGATACTCATCATTATTCTTGTGAGAGGGAACTGGAAATCCCTAGTTTTGAGGAATTGGCTAATCAAGTTGCAGAGTTGTTGAAAGCTGAACACAAATCTATTGATGAGCGAATCGCTCGTTTTTCTACTGTGGCTGAGCTTTTTCAAGAGCGCCGAACTGTTGCTTTCAATTCTACAACTTCCCCTGCAGCAGCACTGTCGCAGTCAGTACAAAACGAAGTTACCCCGGTGTCTGAAGCATCTTTGGCGACCGTTGCTGTTAATCAAAATGTTGCGGAGCAAAATTTGCCAGAAATAATACCTGCTCTCAATTCAAATGCTATTGAGTCGCTGGATGTTTTAAAAAAAATACTTGTAGAAATAATTGAAACTGCCAAACTTGACTTGAAAGAGGATGCTATTCCTCTGGTAAAAATTAAAAAAGATTTTTTGGCTAAGTATCAATCTCATGCTGATTTAGTTGTGAAAAAGTTTTTGGGTGAAAAATCCAGTTTAATCAAATATTTGCAGTCGGAATCTGAGGTTTTTCAAGTAAAATTAATCGACCAGAAACATCAAGTGGCGCTCGCAAAAAAAACCTCCCCTTCAAAAACTCATTCCTCTGCTGCCCTGGAAGCATCTCTAGTCAAAATTATCAGAGGATTAACTGCTCAATCTCCCGGGAGCTATATTCCGATTAGCCAGGTTGCCAGCGAATTTAATAAGTTATACAATCAACCAATTACTAAAAAACTGCAATCGCTGAATTTGGGCAGCAAGGTGATTAATTTTTTGCAGTCATGCAAAACATTTAAAATTAAGAAAAACGGTAAAATTTATGAAGTGGCGATCGCACTTTCCTAGCTTTTTTATAAATCCGCCCTACCTGCGCTGTAAATCGCCCGCCGAAGTATGAAATTAGCCGAGTGCGATCGGAAAAATAATTTTTTACGGCGATCGCCTATTTCGAGCATCAATCATACGCGCAATAACTCCAATAGAACTCGCTGCACCTAACCCTCACAAACTTAATCTAATGTTAACCATAATTTAAAACAAGCTTATTGTTTTTGCGTCTTTTATTAGTTAGGAAAAACTTAATCTAATGTTAACCATAATTTAAAACAAGTTTATTGTTTTCTAGGTTTTTACTTAGGGATTTCAGTCTATCCTATGTAGGGGATTCCCAAAGCCTGCTATCAATATTGAGGACGAAAATTATGACTTTCTTCACAGCACGTTGGCGGCGTGCTTTTATAGTTACGCTAGCGGTAGCAGCATTTTCGCTCTCGTTGATTACTTCTGCTGTAGCTGCTGTCACACTAAACGGTTCGGGAGCAACTTTCCCTAAACCTCTTTACGATCGCTACTTTTCTCAGATGAGAAGTGCCAATCAAATTACTGTAAACTACGAAGGAACTGGCAGCGGTGCTGGTATCAAAGCATTAATTGCAGGGACTGTTGATTTCGCAGGCAGCGACGCGCTGATGACTGCGGCGCAAATAGCCGAAGTAAAGCGCGGCGTCATGGCGGTTCCGACTGCTGGCGGCGCTGTTGCAGTTGTCTACAACTTGCCCGGAGTGACCAATCTGAGGCTAAATAAGGATGCCATGAACGGCATCTTTGAAGGCAAAATTACCCGCTGGAACGATCCTAAAATAGCGGGAATTTCTGGACAAGCTAAAGGCTTGCCAAATACTGCAATTCGAGTAGCTGTACGCGCAGACAGCAGCGGTACAACGTTTATTTTTGCTAACCACTTGCAGGCAACTGGTAGCAGCATCAAAGCTGCCGCTCAGCCGAGTTGGCCCGGAAGCCCTGTCAGCGGTCAAGGAAACCCCGGCGTAGCTGCTTTGGTGAAAAATACAGCGGGTGCGATCGGCTACGTTCAAGATACTTATGCTCGGCAAAACAATCTCCAAACAGCGTTTATTCAAAATAAAGCTGGTAGGTTTGTAGATCCTAGTTTGGCTGAAGCAGAGAAAGCTTTAGCAGGGGAAACATTCCCCGCAGACTTCCGCTTAGTAGAAGGCAATCCTAACGACGGTTATCCGATTGTTGGTTTGACTTGGCTGTTAATCTACAAACAGTATCCTGCTGCGAAAGCAGAGGCTATTAAAAAGATGGTTAATTGGGTGATGACTACAGGTCAAGGTATCAACAAACAGCTAGAGTTTACTCAAATTCCTTCAGCGACAGCTCAAAAAGTGGTTCAAACAGTGAATCAGAGTGTGGTTGCCAGAGGTTAATTAGGGCGATCGCAGGAAGTTAGGAGTTAAGAGTTAAATATATAGCGTATTCCAGCTTTATGAAGTGTAGGGACAAAGGCTTTCGCCGTGTCCCTACGGGGAGCGATCGCTCTCGGTTGTACTTGATAAACGTGGAATCTGCTGTATGACTCAAAACTCATAACTTCTCAGGCTAACGTGCGCTACATTTACTGGTGTAACGTGCAGCGCACCCTGCCAGCTAATTAGAATTAGTTCTCAAACAAATATTTCGCTTTTTACGCAATAATTCCGGCATGACAAATCCTTCCAAAAAACGTAAAAAAGTGACTCGGAAATCGCCCGAAATAAACACAGCCTTAGACTTGACAGATACTTCTGGTGAAGGTTTATGGATCGAGTCAGGATTTACAATGTTTGTATGGGCTTTTGCCTTAGCGACAGCGGGCACGCTGTTCTGGATAAGCGCGATAATTTTTAAAGATGCTTGGCCAGCTATTAGCAATTTTGGGCTCTCCTTCTTGTGGAATCCCAAGTGGGATATCGGCGAGTTGCAGTTTGGGGCCTTGCCTTTTATTTACGGCACTGTGATTAGTTCTGCGATCGCCATAATCATCGCACTTCCTTTAGGGCTGTCAGTAGCTATAGTTACTAGCGAGAACTTCTTACCCCCTTGGGTGCGATCGCCCTTGGGATTCATGGTTGAATTAATCTCGGCTATTCCCAGCGTGATAGTTGGCCTTTGGGGAATCTTTGTTTTGATTCCCTTTTTGTTGCCATTGCAGCAGTCATTGTTTGATAATTTCAGTTGGTTTCCTTTGTTCAGCAGCGAACCTTTAGGTCCGGGAATGCTGCCGGCTGGAATACTGTTATCAATTATGATTCTGCCCACAGTAGCCGCCATCAGTCGCGATGTATTGCTATCTGTTCCAGTAGATTTGCGAAGTGCTTCGATGTCCCTCGGGGCTACCCGCTGGGAAACAATATTTAAGCTGTTATTACCAGCAGCTAGTTCAGGGATTATCGGCGCTACAATCTTGGCATTGGGACGCGCTTTAGGCGAAACAATGGCCGTCACAATGGTGATTGGCAACTCGATTCAAATAAACCAATCCCTGCTAGCTCCCAGCTACTCAATTCCTGCGGTTTTGGCAAGTCAATTTCGGGAAGCTCTCGAACCGCTGCACATTGGCGCTTTGATGTATTTAGCCTTGATTCTATTTGTCATCACTCTGTTGGTGAATGCAGTGGCAGTATTGCTGGTTAAGCTAATGGGCGTTAAGGGAGCTAAAAATTAAAAATGACTCAAGCACAAAAATCAAACACTATTCTGGATGCAGAAATCTACAACCCCCTGTCACTGAGCAGAACTTTGTTCAGCCGGGGAATGACACTTATTGCCTGCTTTCTCACAGCTCTTGCCGTGCTACCTTTGTTCGCTATTCTGTACAAAATATTGGGTGAAGGACTTACACATTTGAGCTGGGAAGTGCTAGTATCTCTGCCCGCACCCGTCGGAGTTGAAGACCAGCCCAACGGCTTTGCCAATGCCATTCTCGGCACTGCTTTAATGGTGGGAATTGCGACATTGATCAGCGTGCCTATCGGCGTAATGACGGGAATATTTTTGTCTGAGTTTGGTAGAGAAAACAAAGCGATGGCCAATAGTATTCGCTTTATCACCGTCATTCTCAGCAGCGTTCCCTCGATCGTCGTTGGCGTCTTTTCCTACGCCCTAATTGTCGTTACCACCAAAGCATTTTCATCATTAGCAGGCGGTTTTGCCCTCGGCATCATCATGCTTCCAGTTGTTGCTCTGACAACAGAACAAGCATTAAAATTAGTGCCTACTTCTTACCGTCTCGCTTCTGCGGGTTTAGGAGGCGGACGTTTTCAAACTATTTTTCGGATTATTATTCCCTCAGCACTCCCAACTATTACCACAGGTATTTTACTCGCTGCTTCCCGGGCCGCAGGCGAAACCGCCCCATTGATTGTAACGGCTTTGTCGAGTCAGTTTTGGCCTCCTTTAGTTGATAAATTGGGCGAGATAATGCAGTCCCCCATAGGTGCAGAAACCATCTCAAAACTCAAAGAAATTCCCGAGACACTGCTGACTCCGACTCCTTCTATGTCAGTATTAATATATAGCTACGCCAGCTCTCCCTACAAAGAGCAGAACGAATTGGCGTGGACTGCTGCCTCTGTGCTTTTGGGCATGGTTTTGATTGCTAGCGTCGCATCCCGTACAGTAACTCGGAAACGCTTGCAAAATCGATAAATCAATAACTCAAGTCCATTTTTCAGTCAAATATTAACAATATAACCAGGGAAATAATGAAACCTAAAGCTAACTTGAAAGCCGAAAACTATACAGATAAATTCCCAGAGAATGCCACCCCGGAAATTGACCTCAATGCAATGCCAGCACTGCGGGTTCAGGACTTGAGTTTTTATTACGGAACTCACAAAGTCTTAGAAAATTTATCGATGAATATCCCTCACCCGCAAATTACGGCGATTATTGGTCCTTCAGGTTGCGGCAAATCTACCTTTCTCAAAGCTCTCAACCGGATTGGTGAATTGGAGGGAAAGGTTCAAATTAAAGGAAAAGTAGAGTTTTTTGGACAGGATATTTACAGCCAGAAAGTAAACATTAATAGTTTGCGCCGCCAAATCGGGATGGTGTTTCAAAGACCAAATCCTTTTCCGCTGAGCATCTACGATAATATTGCTTACGGGGTGAGAATTTTTGGTCGCAAAAGCAAAGCAGAATTAGATGAAATTGTGGAATCTGCACTCAAAAGTGCGGCGCTTTGGAATGAAGTCAAAGACGATTTGAAGAAATCGGCTCAGGGGATTTCGGGGGGACAGCAGCAGCGACTTTGTATTGCTCGCGCTTTGGCTGTGAAGCCCAAAATTTTGCTGATGGATGAACCTTGTTCTGCTCTAGATCCGATTTCAACGATGAAGATTGAGGAGTTATTTCAGACTCTGCGGCAGCAGTTAACTGTTGTGATTGTGACGCACAATATGCAGCAGGCTGCTCGCGTTTCTGATTACACGGCATTTTTTAATACTGATGAAAGTCGCATCGGCCGCCTGGTTGAATTTGGGCCGACAAGTAAGATTTTTACTTCTGCGGGCAATTCGAGTACGAGAGATTACATTCAAGGCCGTTTCGGTTAATACCAGGGTTCTTTCCTTTCTCTCAGCCGCTATATTCCGACAGGATTAAGTCCCTGTCTCACAGTTAAAGTCCTCTTAAGAACACTAGGAAATAGTAATAGTATTTGAGTTATATCAAATCCGTTAGCATCGGAATTATTCATCTCTCTCTCTCTGTTCTCGAACTCTGCGTTCTCTGCGTACTCTGCGGTTTAATCATTCCAATGCAAGCGGAATTGATATTAATGTTAACTCAGATTGGGCAACATTCTCAATAAGTATTTCAGTCCTCCTAGCTGGGGACTTGATTTTTGAGGCGGGGGTTTAGACCCCTGCCGGAATTCTTGCAAATATTACTAGATATAACCTAATATCAGTATGGCACTGAACAGAAAACCGCTATATTTATGTCTTCACCGCTTCTTAAGCGAGAGTTAGGTGTTTTCGGCGCAACTCTCATGGGCTTGGGCTCAATCCTCGGTACCGGAGTATTTGTGAGTATCGGGATTGCGGCGGAAGTTGCAGGGCCGGGAGTGATTTTGGCTGTAGGTATTGCGGCTTTAGTGGCTGTTTGCAATGGTCTTAACAGCGCTCAATTAGCGGCAAATCATCCTGTTAGCGGCGGTACTTATGAATATGGCTACAAATATCTCAATCCTTGGCTGGGGTTCACTGCGGGCTGGATGTTTCTGTTGGCGAAAACGGCTTCTGCGGCTACTGCTGCTTTAGGTTTTGCGGGGTATTTTTTAAATGCCTTTGGTGTAGCCGATCGCACTTACCTGATCCTAACAGCTTTAGTCGCCCTCGCCGTTCTCACTTTAATTGTATTGACGGGAATTAGGCGATCGAATATTGCCAATACTGCCATAGTCTCAGTTACACTTCTATCCTTAGCGGTGTTTGTTGCTGTCGGTTTGCCAGAGGTAAGGTGGGAAATGCCCGCCCTACAGAATGATAGCTCGATCGGCTCCATCCTCCAAGCCACCGCCCTGATGTTTGTCGCTTATAGCGGTTACGCCCGCATCACCACAATGAGCGAGGAAGTGCGGGAACCCAGGGAAACGATTCCTAAAGCCATAATTTTTACTTTGGTGCTGACAATGATGCTTTACGTGGGGGTAGCAATAGTTATCGCGGGCGCCCCGGGAGGCGATAAATTGTCTTTACAAACAGGCGGTACGACTGCACCCCTGGAAGTCATCGCCCGCAGTTTCCCAATTCGAGGAGTTTCTCAACTGCTAGCCGTCGGCGCAATTACCGCTATGTTGGGAGTCTTGCTGAACTTAATTTTAGGGCTCTCGCGCATCTGGCTGGCGATGGGGCGGCGCTTGGATATGCCGAGAGTCTTGGCGCGGCTGAATCCTTCGGGGACAACTCCCTACGTGGCTGTGGTGGTGGTGGAAGTTACGATCGCACTTTTAATCCTCGTCGGCGATGTCAAAACCACTTGGTCGTTCAGTGCTTTTAGTGTTTTGATATATTACGCTATCACCAACCTCGCCGCGCTGCAACTTTCCCCCGCCGAAAGGCTTTATCCGCAGTGGTTGGCTTGGGTGGGTTTGGGGAATTGTCTGTTTCTGGCTTTCTGGGTGGAGAGGGAAATTTGGCTGACAGGATTGGCATTAATTGCCGCCGGTTTAATTTGGCGGGCGATCGTCCGACTCCCGGCCAGAAACTAGAATTGTGATAAATTGAAACAGCATCCCGCATTGTAGAGGGCCATGCCCGATCGAACCCCCTTGCTGGCGACTCAAGAATCTCTCGCATTCAGCGCCATCAGTCGCTATATAGCTCAAACCCTAATTACCATTCAGGAACAGCATCCCGAATGGATAGCTGAAAAATACAGGAAAACCCCCTGGGCCAAACCTGAGTTTCAGTCAGTTTTGATTGGAAAATTGACAAAAAGTTTCACAGTAGCCAGCGATACAGATTCCCTGCTGCTGACTGCGAAAAAATACCTACAAATTCTGCTGGTTCCAGAATTCGTTAATTCACCTCAATTCAGCAAATTATCGGTCAAAATTCAGCAGCTAGCCCAATCTCAAACAGCACCCGCTAAATCACAAAACTCAGTTTCCTCAAAACCTCCCACTCCCACCACCCATCAAACAAATTCGCTTCCAATCGGCATTGCTATCTTGCTGCTAGATGTCGAAAACTTGCAACTCACCATCGAAACCGAAAAATTCCTAGAGGGAATTTGCCACTATCCAATCCAAATCAAAGTCGCCTTTGCCAACTGGCGCAGCATGGGCAAAAAAGATGCGGAATTTCACCAGCGCGGCTATCAACTAATTCACGTCCCCCCCGGCAAAGACAGTGCAGACTTAAAAATGGCTACAGTCGGCGCCTCGATTTTCGTACATTATCCCACAGCCAAAGAGATTTTTGTCTGTTCGTCCGATCGCGCCCTCACTCACCTCAGCAATACACTGCAAGCCCACGGACTAACCGTATTTCAAGTCCGCAAACAAATAGATAAAATCCTAGTTTTAAACAGCAAAACCGGACAAATGGAAACCCATTCCCTTGTAACCATACCGGAAATTACACCCCTCGAACAATTAGTTATTCAACTAAAAGAATTAATCAAAAAAGAGCAAAAACGCACCTCAACTCAGTGGATCAAAGTTTCCACTGTTGCAGCTTTATTTAGGGAAAATTACGGCTTAGTCCTCAATCAAGTTGTTGCTCATCATTTGCTCGGTACTAAAACCCGGGATATCTTTCTTAAATATCCCACCGATTTTGTCCTCCACAAACCCTCAGAAGTTTCTCAAACTTATGTCACTCTTTTTGAAGTAAGATTATCGCCCCCACCGCCAATACTTAGCCAAGAAATTCTGAATAACCACCAGACAGCACCTGCGACTTTGACAGATATTAATTCTCTGGAAGACTTGGAAAGAGCTCTTGTCAAAATCGTTGGCGACTTAACCGGCAACTCTCGTGAAAATTCTGTATTTCTCTCCAATGTAGGCAGCGAATTTCACAGACAATACGGCAAACAAATTACCCAAATAATTAAAGATTTTAATCTCGGTAGGAAATTTACTAAGTTTTTGCAATCCTGCGCTTCTCTCCAGCTAAAAAAAGCCGAAAAAGGCTGGCAAGTTTCCCTCAATTAATTAAAAATTAAAATATATCAACCTCCCCATTACTAGCAACTTGAGTTATCATACAATCGGGACGTAAAGAAATGTAAAGGGATATGCAGGACAAAGTTGTGGTTGTGGTGGGTGCAACTGGCGGCATCGGTTCAGCAGTGGCCCGCAAACTCGCTGATGCGGGTGCGAGGCTAGTGCTCGCCGCCAGAGACAGCAGTAAATTAGACGCTTTAGCTAGCGAACTTTCGGCAACAGAGGTACTCTGCGTACCCACAGATATCACCGATTTGCCCCAAGTCGAGACGCTGATGCACAAAGCTGTGGAACATTTCGGACAAATTGATGCCCTCGTAAACGCCGCCGGTGCCGGAATTCTCAAGCAGTGGAACAAGTTAGAACCCGCTGATTTAGATGCAATGCTTGACTTGAACTTAAAAGGCAGTTTTTACACGTCTCAAGCAGCGGCGAATGTGATGAAAGAGCGCAAATCCGGCCACATTTGCAATGTCATCGGGATTTTGGGCAAGCATTCGATGGCGATGGGAACGGCTTATTGCGCTTCAAAGTTTGGGGTAGTTGGTTTCAGCAAGTGCATGGCAGATGAACTGCGACGCTACGGCATTAAGTTTACGCTATTCTATTTTGGCGGGGTGGATTCTCCGTTTTGGGATAATGTGAGTTTGAAGGTAGACAGGTCAAAAATGCTGAGTACCGAAACTGCCGCCAATGCGATTATGTTTGCTCTTTCGGCTGACCCGCAAGCTGTGCCGATGGAGATTAATATTCAGCCGGAAAGTCATTTGTTCTTTTAGCTATTGAGGAGTGATTTGAAGGCAGAACGCAGCGGAAGCTGAAGGCAAGAAAAATTATGATATTTTTAGGTTTGAGAACTTGTACAGCAGTTAATTATGTAGGGTGCATGGACTCGCGCACCTTACCCCTATAAATAGCACGTCAAACCATTTTTTTGCCTTAGTCCTATTGGTGAAGGCCTAGCGGTCAAACCTAAGTTATCGCACACACCGGGTTTCTTTTAAGTGCCGACTTATTTCTGCCTTCAGAGGGAGCTAGGATATTCCATTTTTAGGTTATTATTAAGTGGGCGCGCAATAAAAAGTATGAAAAATATCCATTACTCAATTCCTCCCTTGCAATTTCGCCTTGAAAATCAGCAGATTTTCCATTTTTCAGTTTCCATTTTCAATTATTGATTATGGAGTTCGATCGCATTCAATTTTACGTTGAAAACGCTAAAGTATCCCGCGACTGGTTTGTCGGCAAGTTAGGCTTTCAATCAATAGCAGGTTATGCCAGCAGCCACACTCGCACTGAAGTTGTCAGCAGCGGCAATGTATGTTTTATTTTATCTTCGCCCCTGACACCCGCTAGTCCCGCTGCTAGTTGGTTGAAGTTTCATCCTCCAGGGATTGCCGATGTAGGCTTTCGGGTAAAAAATATTGAATTAGCGGTAGCTAGAGCGGCTGCTGAAGGTGCTAAAATCCTGGAACCGATTCAAGAAGACCTAAACGCAGGAGGCTATTTTAAGCGGGCAAAAATCTCGGGCTGGGGAGATTTAAGCCATACACTCGTGGAGCGAATTAGCAGCCATTCACTGCTATCGGCTTCGGATAAGCGGCCGTTGTTTACCCGGATTGACCACGTAGTGTTAAATGTTGAATCTGGGGATTTGTCAAGTGCTGTTAGTTGGTATCAAAAAATATTAAATTTTCAACCGCAGCAAAATTTTGACATTCAGACTGAGAAATCAGCTTTGCGGAGCCAAGTTATGGTGCACGCTGAAGGTGGGGTGCAATTCCCGATTAATGAACCGGCATCAGCTAATTCTCAAATTCAAGAGTTTTTGAGCGCAAATCGGGGGCCGGGAATTCAGCACATGGCTTTGCAAACTAATAATATCGTGGCGGTTGTTGCCGATTTGCGATCGTGCGGTTTGCCTTTTCTGCCGGTTCCTCCAACATACTACTCCGAATTGCAGCAGCGGCAAAACTATTTGCCTGCGGATTGGCAAGCAATTGCAGCTTGTCAAGTGTTGGCCGATTGGCAAGAAGATACTCCCGCAGCGATGCTGCTGCAAATCTTTACCCAGCCAATTTTTGCAGAACCGACTTTCTTTTTGGAGATTATTGAGCGCCGAGTTAGTTTAGTTAATGGCAAACAGGTGCAAGCTGGAGGTTTTGGGGCGGGGAATTTTCGAGCTTTGTTTGAGGCGATAGAACGGGAACAAATGAAGAGGGGAAGTTTGATCGACGATTGACAAAAGTTCCAGTTTTTAAGTCATACAGCCGTGTTAATCAGCACTGCGATATCTTTCCACCCGTAGGCAATTTCTTTGAGTGCAACTCCGGCTCTACTTGTTTGCTGTTCGTCTACTTTTTCACCTCCTAAGAATTCATAAAATTTATAGGCTGAATTGTCTCCTAGTACCCAAACTAGCATCGAGTTCAAACTTAATTCTGCCAATTTTGTGGCAACTGTTCTCACGAGTTGCCGTCCGATTCCTTGACGCTGATATTCCTCCAAAATATAGATGGCAAATAATTCTCCTTTATATATATATTTGCCGGTGCGCTCACAACCACCCGCAGCAAAACCCACAATTTGTCCCGAGTCATTCTCAGCAACGCAGACAAAAACCCCAGTATTTTTGACGTTTGTCAGGATTTCTTGCCAACGGCTTTCTCCTTTTTCATAGGACAGTTGCGCGAGGTAAGCTGTGGGTACAATTTTTCGGTAAGCTGTCCGCCAAGTATCTAGATTAACCCGTGCGATTGCAGGTGCATCAGCGATTTTAGCTTCTCTCACAATCATCAGAAAATACTCCTTTCGGGCGCTGAAATTCTATTTTCAAGTCTAGGTCAACTATACGATCGCGCCCTTCTAGTTTAGCTCGATACAGCGCTCGATCAGCCTGTCCAATTAACTCCTCAATCGATAAACCAGTAGCAGGTACCGTAGTAGCGATACCCATACTAAGAGTTATAAAATTACTTACCTTGGAAGCAGCATGAAAAATTGCCGCTGCTTTCAAATCGCTGCGAATTGCTTCAGCTATCTGCTTTGCTCCTTGCACATCAGTTCGCGACAAAATTACCGCAAATTCTTCGCCACCGTAGCGGGCGGCTAAATCTCCTGCCCGCTGAGCCTTGCTAGCTAAAATCTCGGCTACTTGTTTTAAACATTCGTCGCCTCCTTGATGCCCGTAATGATCGTTGTAAAGTTTGAAAAAATCGATATCGCACAAAATTAAAGACAGCGACTCTTTTTCTCGCTCCATCAACTGCCATTCTAACTCCAATTTTTTGTCAAAACAGCGGCGGTTGGGAATTTGAGTCAATCCATCCACCGAAGCGAGGCGCTGCAATTCCATGTTAGCTGCTTGTAATTCTAATTTGGCTTGTTCTAAAGCTAAATTTTGCCGAGCTAATTCTTCACTTTGGCGTTTTTCTTGTTCGTACAAGAATCGGATTGAAGCTTCAGCTTCTTGCAATTCTTTCTCTGCATATTTGCGCTTGACAAATTCCCCTAATTGAGAACTTACCACAGCTATGATCTGAAGTAAATCTTGATCCGGTGGCAGTTCTTCCCGGCAAAAAAAAGTCATTACTCCTACAACTTGGCTCCTAGCGTGAATGGGGAAACCGAATCCCGATCGCAGTCCCGCTTCCTCGGCCAAGCGCGATCGCACGAAATTGCGATCGCCCACAAGATCAGTAATCCACTGCGTAGAACCGCTTCTGGAAACCGCTCCCGGCAAACCCTCACCCGCAGCCAAAGTAATCTGCTGATAGTTTTCGGCAAACTGCCTAACTTCCTCCGCTGCCTGCCAAACTGCTACCCGCCGCCAACAAGGAGTTTCCTCGATCGGACAGGAAAGCGGCAAGCACCAAAGCGGATCTTTTTCAGATTTTATTTCCTCACCCAATCTAGTTTCTTTCTCCACCTCTGCAGGCGTCCAAAGTTCGCCAAAATCCCACCCAAAACTTTGGCAAATAGCTTGCAAAATTTTCGGAGTTGCGCTATCTAGAGAACTTGATTCTGACAGGATATGAGTAACAGCATACTGTGCTTCTTGACACTTTTTTATGCGTTGTTGCTTGGTAATGTCTTTGCCGATATAAACAAAATCTTGTATAACCTCCCTATCTGCATCCGGGCTTCCTGTGGTTGTCTCGAAAGTAGAGCATGAAAACGCAACAATCACCTTTAAACCTATTTTCGTTTGGCAAGCTACTTTTACTTGAGGCCAATATTCGCTTTTAAGTGCAGGAGGTAGCTGGCTGACTTTGCGTAACAATTCCTCCTCAGCCGTAATCATGGATATGGATTGGCCGATTAATTCTGATTCGGTATATCCAAATAATTGCTGTGCAGCTTGATTCAGTTTTTTGATTTGGCCCGATGTTCCTGTTACGAACAAAACATCGCCTAGGGAATTAATAATTTTGTCAATATAATCGCCAGCAGCAGCTACGTGCTCGCCTTTCATACTTGTTTTGTTGGCAGCCTGAAGCATGGTTGGCTGAGATCCAATGCTATCTGTCACATCTTCGCATAAAATAATCAATCTGTCAGCATTCGCTTGTCCCTTATAACCAAATATGTACAAGTTTAGATACAAATAAGATCCGTCTTCGAGAACTCGGCTAATTGATTTTAACTGACAATCTTGCTGTCTTTCTTCAAAAATATCTTCAAGGAGTCCTTCAATTCCGATCAGTTCTGGAAAACTATCGCGCACGTCTTTTCCTTCGCCTACTTCCTCATGAATGTAGGCAAAATCTTGTACTTTCAAAGATATTTCTTTAATCTTAAGTTCCCGATCGACTGTGAGGTATTCAATCCTGCGTAAGGATAACAGCTTATAAAGAAGAATATTAATACTTCTGGGGCTGCTCTCTACAGTTAATGTGGGAAGCATCTCGTTATTGTAGAGCATCTCTCTCAAAGGTTAGCCGGTAAAGTTAGTTGTTGTTTGGCTGCGATTTATCATGGGAATTTTTATACTGGCAGATGTCATCACCTGTTACCGGTGGCAAATTTATGCAAACAGTACACTTTGGATTCTCCAAGCAGTTTTTTGCTTATTTTAAAAATGGGGCCCAATATTAATTTGACCCACTTTTTGTGAGAAAGCGCAGTCAAAATCATCCTCTATTGAGGTTGAGATTTATGAAGAATATGTAGCGGTTTACACTATTTGTGCGACACATTTTAATTTTAAATTCCCCGATATGGCTTACAACCGTTAAAGTTGAGGAACAGCACAGTTTAATTCAAAAGTTTCCTTTAATTAGCACCATTCCTATAGACCTTACCTCCCCTAGGTATCTGTGTCAATTTTTGTAAAGAAAGTGTTACCTTTAAATGATATAGTATCGAAGAATTTGTATAAAAACTTAAAAACACTCTGCTAAATGCTGAGACTTATTACCGACTTTGACGGCCCGATCATGGACGTGTCCGATCGCTACTACCGAGTTTACCAGTATTGTCTCGCCGAGACTAAGCGTTCGGACCAAGCAGTGCGCGAACTCCCCAAAGCCGAGTTTTGGGACATGAAGCGCGCGCGGGTTCCCGAAACCGAAATTGCCATCCTCTCAGGATTAGATGCAGATCAAGCCCGCGATTTTGCCCAGAAACGCCGTCAAACCGTTCACACGCTCCCTTACATGATTTACGATCAACCAGTGTCCGGCGCTGTGGAAACGCTCGAAAAGGTGCAGCGCGCTGGAGTAGACTTAGCGGTCCTGACCATGCGCCGCGTCAGGGAACTAGACGAAGCCTTCAACCGCTGTAATTTAGGGCAATTTTTCCCAGAAAACCGCCGCTATTGCCTCCCCAACGATTACGTTAAAACCGGGGATGTCAAAGATAAGCCCCTGTTGATGGCAAGAGCTCTCGCCGAACTGCCGCCGGCTTCTGACATTTGGATGGTTGGCGATACGGAGGCCGACATTGTATCAGCAAAAACGCACGGTGTCAAGGTAATTGGTGTTTTGTGCGGAATTCGCGATCGCACCCAACTAGAAAAGCACCAACCGGATTTAATTGCCAACAATTTGAGCGAAGCAGTGGAGATTATCTTAGGTCACAAAAATTAGTCATTAGCCATTAGTCATTAGTCATTAGTTATTAGTCATTAGTCCTTAATTGTTAGCTGATGTTATTTGTCGGAGGTCTTGATTTCACAGTTATTAGTGGTTGGCTGCTGACTAATAACTGCTGACTAATAACTGCTGACTAATGACTGTTGACTATCGCAGAAAACCGCTGACCAGCCACAGAATTAAAAACGTAAACAAAGCGATAAATTTCTCTGTTGTTATAAATGCCGGACTGACCAAAGAACCCAAAAAGCCTCCCAGCAACAAGCCTATAACCAAGCCAGACACAGTCAGCAGCACAGCCCGACCAAATTTTTGTTCCTTGCGATTAACAAAATAAAGACAAGAGCCGACCCCAAGAGCCAGAGTCAACTGTAGTAAACCATCATTAGCCGCCGGATAAATACTCAGTCCGCCTAACCCCACATACACTCCAGCCGGCCACAAAATGTCCGATCGACTAGGAGTATCGATTAGCCGCTGCAACCAAGCTGGGCTGCCACTAGGAGGAGACGGAGTAAAGCTTGCCGGTGGGGGAGTCAGCCGCTCGGGAAAGCGGATGCGTTCGGGCACTTTAATTTTACCTTCCTGTCGCTGCCGCAGGCGATCCATGAGGATCGCGTCGTAAGCTGCTTCGATCAATTCCAAACGTTTCTTGTCACCGCTGTACTGCTCACCTAGGCGCGTGCGGGCCTCTTGCACTTCATCAAAGGAAGCATCTTCATCGACTTCAAGCAGTTGATAGGGAGTTGGCTCACTCATTGTAATAACCCGCTGAAGACTCTCGTTATAGAGTAATCTTAACAAGAGAGGAAAGCGGGGCGGGGGCTTGGGCCGCTTTCCCAAAAGTTTTGCTGCTAGTTTTTAGTGCTTTAAAACAGGAACCAGCAAACCTTACGAAGGTAGAAGATAGAAGGCATTTGGCATTTGGAAATAAAAAATAATGAATCCAAAGATTTTTATTTTTATCTTGGCCGTCTAAAATTTTACCTTCGGCCAAATGCCCTCAGAAGGAACTTGTCCCGCAGGCACTCACAATTCCCGACCACTGGACTTTTTTAAGTCGATCGCGGCGGTAGGAAAAAAAGCGAGCCGAGTCAGAATAAGTACAGAAAGGAGCGATCGCCACTTGAGAAAAATCGATCCCCAACTGCTGCAATTGCAAAGCATTGCAGAGGCGAACATCCAAGCGTACCTTTCCCGGTTCTGGATCGGCAAAGACAGGCGTTTCCGGCAGTTGGTGCAAAAACTCTAGAATGCCGTCGGCTGTCGCACTAACGGCACTCTTAGGAGCTATAGTGGCTCCCAGTTCCGCTGCTACTTCCACAGATACCTGGTAAACCTTTCCAGCGATCGCCGGCCCCATAGCAATCTTCAGATTTTCTAGTTGACTGCCTTGTGCCACAAGTTGAGCGATCGTCTCTGGTAATATCTTAGCAGCAGTCCCGCGCCAACCCGCGTGAACTGCCGCAACGAGTCCCGTGCGATCGTCAGCAATCAGCACCGGCACACAGTCAGCCGAGCAAACCCACAGCGCCTCCAATTCTCGCTCGGCAACCAAGCCATCAGCCTCAGCATAGCTTGGGGCAGCAGTTTCCGGTCCCAGAGCCACAACCGGGGACAACTCACTCGTTTTGAGTACCGCATTGCCGTGTACCTGTTGGAGTCGGTAAACCTTAGCTCCAGGTTCGAGAACTTCCGTCAGATCGATCGGCCCCCGGGGCGAGAAATCGCGAGTAAAAAAGCCGTGAGACCAGCGAGAAAGCAAGCTGCAAGTCAGATAGGGCAAGCCTTCAGAACTCTGCCAGTCCCAACTGATTCCGTCAGGCTGTCCGACGCATTCAGAGTCAGGAAAATTTGTCAAGCGATCGCCAGCTACAGTCATGAAACCTATCCTTACCCAAGCGCATCATTTAGCTTGTATTCTAAACAATCAACAATTTTGTCCGCGAAGTTTAAAGGCAGGGCTAGCTTTCAGGAAAAAATCGCGATGAAGGAGGCGGTTTTAGGACAACCGACTGCGCCGAAATTTTGCATAACCCGAGAAATATAGGCAACTAATTAACATAGAGGAACGCCAAAGCGCTATCATCAGTGTGGCCGTCACAGACTTCTAGGCAAGTGCCATCGGGATCAAAAAAACCGGATATCGAGCGTGACTGAATGTGCAAGGCATTCGAGCTTGTTCTATGTGCAAAAAAAATTGCCTCAAGCCCGGTAAAATCAGTTAGGCCTGTATATAAAGACAAGGATTGCCATACATTCGATCCTGACTTCGAGATCCTTGTGCCCCCTGTTGAGTTGGGAAAAAAAATCGTGAAATCAGTTCCAGACAAGCAAATAACAGCCCCTTTGAACACCAAACAGCAAAAAAAGAACCCTACAGGCACCCGGACTCGATCGCGCCTTTTGTCCGATCGCTCACTGCTGGTGGGACTGGGTTGTCTTGCCAGTCTGGGACTGCTCAGCAAAGGCCTAGTTTGGGCTCAAGCCGAAACTCCGCCAGCAGAACAAGCCGTCCCCGGCGCAGCAGACCTCCAGCCATTATTTGAAGCTCCTCTCCCGCCCCCGGAACCCGAATACAGCCAAGTGGAGCCAGAACCCGACCCGGAACCGCAGGCAGAAGTTCCGGCGTCCGAGCCTTTCGATGCCGCACCGCCGTCCGAGCCGGAGTACGCCAGCGAACCACCTCCCACCCAATATTATCTGCCGGAACCCGCGCTGATTCCCCTACCAGAAGCGACGGCCCAGGAGCCACCTTTTGAAGCGCCCGTTAACCCAGCCCACGCTGAAATCGACCAAACAGACTACAGCATTGGCGCTACCAGCGAGTACCAAGAGTACGAAGCGCCAACAAGTATAGAGTTTGCAGAACGATCGACCGGCTGCGAAGGAGAAGGCGGTTTGTGCGCGCCTCCTCCTGTTTCCGAGCCGGTGACGGCAGATGCCGGAGAACCCAACTACAGAGAGGAAACTCCGATCGCAGAGGACCGCTATATTGCAGCCCCTCCTCCTCGAAATTTGCCAGAAAGCATTCCGGGCGATGTTCGGGAAACTGTGGCAGAAAATAGTAGCGGAAATCCTGTCAGTAAAATCGGTCAAGCCGTTCAACAAATAGGCAGCCAGGTTTGGGGGGGTTCAAACCCACCGGAATCTGCCTACGCACCCCCGCGCTACCCAGCAAACATCGGCTACTCGGCAGACGCAGGATACTCGGCAGACACTGGATACTCGGCAAACATCGGCTACTCCGCAGACACAGGATACTCCGCAGACGCTGGGTATTATGCCGGATCTGCATCTTACGGTGGCGGCGCTCCAGCCCCGAGCATGGGACTCGGGCCGGTTCAAGTCGGTGCGGTTAGTGTCAGCAGCGGCAGCAATACCGGTTTTGCTTACTACAATCTCACGCCGCGTCCCGCAGGCCTGCCCGGAAATGGCAACACCAGCTTGCTGTTTCCGCTATCTATTGCTTCGGCAATTACTTCGCCGTTTGGGTGGCGGACTCATCCGGTTATGGGCTACGGCAGGTTTCACACCGGAACCGATTTGGGGGCCCCGATGGGAACGCCCGTACTGGCGGCCTATGCCGGTCAAGTGGCGATCGCCGATTGGTTGGGTGGCTACGGTTTGACGGTGGTTCTCAACCACAACAAAAAGTCTCAGGAAACTCTCTACGCCCACCTTTCGGAACTGTTTGTGAAACCGGGAGAGTGGGTGAAACAGGGAGAGACTATCGGCCGCGTCGGCAGTACGGGAATGTCTACAGGGCCTCACCTCCACTTCGAGGTTCGGCAAATGACTGACCAGGGTTGGGTGGCGATCGACCCGGGATCTCAGCTAGAATTCGCTCTGGCAAAAATGATCGGCAGTTTGGAAACCGCCAAAGTACCGCAAATGCCGAAAATGGTGGAAATACAAACCGCTAGCGGACTCAAGGATTTGGAAAACGATCTGCCCCAGCTTCCACCTCTGCCGCTGGGAATGGACATCGAAGTTCACAACCTCCAGCCGCCATTCCCGGAACTCTTAAAAGCTGACACTTCTAAGCCCAAAGATGCCGAAGCTGTCAAACCCAAAATTCAGAAGCAAGCTAACAGGTAAAAATTGGGGATTGCCTAGATTAATTTTCTTGTGGAACGGTCTAAAATCCCACCCCACAAGAAAATTAATGTTTTGTGCAACCAGCACGTGAACTCGTTGCTTTTCCTCGTTACCTGGCTCTTTCGGGTAACGAGGAAAAAGTGATAAAAAATGGTAACTTGCAGCTTATGCTAATAGCGCAGCATTTGTGGGAATTAATTTTATTTCTGATTATTATAGTCGGCCCGATTCCCTTAAGCTTGTCTCTTGCCTTCGAGAATCAGAAAGAAAACAATAACTATTCATTTCCCCATTTTCTCCTCGTACTTCTGACGGGATGGAGCATTGTACAAGTTTGTATCGGCTTGATTCTAGGAAGTGCCGATCGACTAAATATTACTGCGGTGATGATAGCAGAAATTTTGATTTGTGCGATCGGCTTCATCCTGATTTATACAAAAAACCACAAAACTTTTACCTTCTCGCAGTGGCCGATTCCACAACTCAAGCAACCTTTGGGCCCCTCAGAATTCCTAATTATTGTTGCCACCGCTGTTGCAGGAGTTTTGCTGTTGGAAACTCTCGCAAGCAAACCCACAACCAATTATGATTCATTGTGGTTTCACCTACCTGCGATCGCCCGATGGTATCAAACCAATTCCTTTACATTATTAGATGCTGCGGGGAATTGGATTTTTGAACAAGAACAAGCCCGAGTATATCCCTACAATTGGCACGTTTTATCTGCTTTGTGTGTGCTTCCCTTCGCAGAAGATTTTCTAGCAGCTTTCCCCCTGCTAATTGCGTGGGTACTTGAGGGAATTGCAGTCTATCTCTTAAGCGTAAAATTTGGAGCAACGCGAATTCACGGTATGGCAGCAGCATCTTTAGTATTGACAGTACCGATGATGCTCAACCAAGTTAACACCATTCACCCAGACTTACCGCTAGCTGCAATATTTACAGTCGGTTTATATTTGGGTTTATCCTATCATAGCAGCAGATCGCAATCCGAACTTTCCCTATTTTTGGCAGCCACAGGAATGCTAGCCGGAATAAAAATCACGGGAATAGTCTATGCAGCCTCACTTTTAGGAGGATTAGCAATATTAGAACTTAAAAGATTCGCGGTTAATAAAAAATCTACACCAGCTAATTTTAGAATTCGCCACTTTCTCAAACCAGTGTTACTGTGCGGCATAGCTTGTTGCTTGCTTTTAGCAGGTTTTTGGTATGCGAGGAACTTGCTGCAAATCAATTATCCTATCGCCGAAGTCGGCGATATTAAAATTCCCTTAGAGCCTGTTCCCTTACCGTCTTCCATACCTGCACCAATACCTCCGGTACAGGAGCCGCCCGCTTCGCCACTTCTAAAGATTTGGCAAAGCACTTTAGCAGCTCAATTTAATCCCAGCAATATTTCCCACTGGCAAACTGTCGGCTTACAAATTCTCATTAGATTGCAACTGCCCTTTCTGGCGATCGCGCTTCAGGTATTGGCAGCGCCTCTGGCTTTTATCCAAGGTAAAACCAGAAGAATTAATCAAAATAATATTATTTTAATTATACTTCTCGCCAGCACAGGAATTCTGTATCTAATTACACCTTACACCTCCGGTACTGTCGGAGACTCGATCGGTAAACTCAGCCCTATACTCGGTTTTAACCTCAGATACGGATTTCCCTTTTTAAGCGTACTCGCCATCGCCGCAGCAGCTACAGCAACTCTCTTGAAAACTCAAAATCAAGTTGTTCTGGCAGTGGTTTTGGTTAGTGGTTTGTTCGGAATTACTAGCAACACAATTTTTGATTATATTAAAAATGCTTCTTTCACCGGACATAGTATTGTTTGGGGGAGTTTGTTGATTGACAATTTTAAGTCTAACCCAGTAGAAACTATTAATACTATCGGAAAAATTTTAGCCCCCAGTTGGCAAGATATATTACCAGCTCCGATATTTTATATTGTGTCAGTGACGCTGGCGGCGATATTGTGGAAAATCAATCCTGGCTTCGGATGGCTGAATTATCTATTTCCCACTCGAAAAAAATCAATTTATATAGTGATAATTGGTGTGTGTATAGGATTGATAGTAATTGGTCATTGGAGGGAAAAGCGAGATTTTGCACGCACAGAACTGTATCGTGGTATTTACGAATATATTGATAAAAATACAGCACCCGATGAAAGAATAGGCTTCTTTTTAAGTTCGCGCAGCTACCTGTTTTACGGGAGAAATTTGGACAGACAAGTTTTATATGTGCCGTTTAAAGCCGAGCGACTTTCGGCATGGATTGACAACCTGCGGCAAAATAAAATTAGGACTGTGGGATTCGGGCCCCTGACTGAGACAAACGCAGCTACCAGAAAAGCTTTATCTTGGCTGACAAGTGCCCAGGGCCCGCTGCAACCAGTTTTCGGTAAAGATTTTAATACTGAGTCGGTGCTATATCGCTTGAAAAATTAAAAGTTATTAGTTACCATGAACCAAGCTAAAACTCTATTTTCAATTATTGTTCCGACCTACAATCGACCCGATAAATTAGCGGCGTGTCTTCAGTCTTTTGTTGAAATTGAATATCCGCGCGATAAATTTCAAGTTATAGTGGTCAACGATAGCACCGAAATTTCTGTAGAAAATACAATTTCGCCTTTTCAAAATCAGCTAAATATCACACTTCTGACACAACCCAACTCCGGCCCTGCAACGGCGCGGAATACTGGATCTTTTGCCGCAGAAGGCAAATTTTTAGTGTTTACAGACGATGACTGTACTGTGGGGGTAGATTGGCTGCAAAATCTGGAAAAGCGATTTGTGGAAACACCAGATTGCTTAATCGGAGGTCGAACTGTAAACGCGCTGCCGGATAACATTTATTCTACTGCCAGCCAGCAACTGATCGATTACCTTTACAGTTACTATAATGCTATTGGCGATCGCGCGCAATTTTTCACTTCTAACAATTTTGCTCTTCCCGCTGAGGCTTTCCAAAAAATCGGCGGCTTTGATACGACTTTTTCTCTAGCGGCTGGAGAAGACCGGGAATTTTGCGATCGGTGGTTGCATTCGGGCAATGCCGCAATTTACGCTCCCGAAGTTATAGTTTATCACTCACACGCACTAACTCTTCGCAAATTTTGGAAACAGCAATTCAATTATGGTAGAGGTGCTTTTTTGTTTCAGCAAATTATCTCGAAACGCGGGGCTAATGGGAAACTACAACATCCGTCATTTTATCTGAATTTGCTAACTTATCCATTTTTCCACGCACCGGGCTTTCAAAAGCTATTAATTGCTGCATTGTTTTTAGTTTCTCAGGCAGGAATTGCTGCGGGATTGTTTTGGGAGAAAAACAATTTTGTTGAGGAATAGATTTTTATTAATGAACCGCAGAGAGCGCAGAGAGCGCAGAGAGAGAATTAAGAGTTAGTAGGTGCGTCAGCTTTGAGCCGTCAATTATTGATAAAATAATTCGCGGATTACGCACCCTACAATTACAAGTTTATTCTTTAGACCTATTGCAAAAAAAATATGTGTTATTCTTAAAAGTTTGCTCAAGTTTAGGTCAAACTTTGAATTATTGGGTTGATTGGCATCTCCTTAAACTTGCCCAGCCTGCTAGATTATAAGATTGGCTAAACTTTCGATAATAGCACAAAAATATTTTGCAAGAGGTCTATTGTTGTGTAAGATATTTGGTCAGTTCTGAAACTTCACCAGCGCGTTGCCAGTCACCCTCTCCTCGCCTAACTTTTGTGCGATCTGTAATTTTCTGAACTTCCCACAGTTGCAATGCGGTATACGGGCCCTCGGCTTTACCCGATCGGAACACGTACCAGTCAGCAACTTCGGGAGTCGCTTGTCTCACAGGTCGCATCCGAGTTGCTCCAGCGTCAGCCCTGAGTTGATTGAGTTCTTGTTCTATTGGATTTGCAGCAGGTGCGGTGGAATTCTGCGATCGCTTTTCTTGCTTAGCCGCCCGTCGCTGACGCGCCCAAAGATCATATTGATAGAGGTAAGCGGTGGCAACAGGCAAACAGGAGAGGGCGATTGTTAATTTCCACATTGAAGATTCTCGATCGGAAGGGGCGGCAATAATAAGTGCACCAACGAATAGCGAGAAGAAGAAGCCGAAGAACAGAACCACGAAGGCATTTAACCCTTCTCTCCAGTGCCGCCAAGTTCCCGAACACCGCTTGCTGGTAAGCCATTGATGGATGCGATCGTAGTTCGGGACTTGACTCGGTAAACCTATGATAGCTGCTTCGATCGTTGTGGCACTCAGGTAGTGAAGGAATGTAAACAGGAATGGCTGCACCAGCCAAGCAACCGTCAGCAAGATGAAAAAATCACCGGTGTTACTAACTTCTGGGATGCCACTGATTACAAAAAAGCCGAAGCTCCTGGAAAGAACGAAACCCCTTAACCATGAGATAGGATAAGGAAACCACGCGGGCCATGATGGAATTTTCATGAGCTTGCAATTAGGAGTTCGTTTGTTTAGTAGCGGTTTCAACCGCCGACTTTTATCTTAGCAATGTGCGCCGCGCGCACCCGAAGATTAAATAAATCCGTGTTCTGCTAAGAATTCTGGTGTAATTGTTCCCAAACTGTTGATTGTGGGGGTTTCTTCCCACGGTTCGGGATGGGATTTTGAGCCGCTGCGGAGAAATTTGGCGACATATTTGCCCAGAATATCTGCTTCTAAGTTTACTAAACTTCCTGGTTGTAAATAGCTGAGGTTTGTCTCACCAAAACTGTGGGGAATGACAGCAACTTCAAACCAATTGCCGTCAGCATCGCAATCTGCCACGGTTAAGCTGATGCCATTGACGGCGATACTGCCCTTGGAAACGATGTAAGGTGCGATTTGACGTTGCCATCCCGAATTTGCTGCTGGTGGGGCAGTAAACCGCATCTCCCAAGCGTTGGCGGTTTGGGTTGATGTGGCTAAAGTGCCGATCGCATCTACGTGCCCCGTCACAAAATGTCCCCCCAATTTGCTACCGGCGCGCAGGGAGGTTTCTAGGTTCACCAAAGCATCGGGGAATGATCCCAGAGTAGTGCGGCGGAGGGTTTCTGGGGAAGCGACGGCGACAAAACCTTGCTGCAGAACTTCCACTACCGTTAAACAGACTCCATCCACGGCTACGCTGTCCCCAATGGCTAAATCTTGTAAAATCGGGTAGGAGTTGTTTGATGTGCAGGAAATTTGGAAATAATCGTTGCCTAGCGACTTCAGCTTTCCCCGAGATTGAATTAGTCCTGTAAACATAAGTATTTTTCCGTAGTCGATCGCTTATTTACATCAAACCATAGGGACAAACCAGAGACAGGAGGTTTTGCCGTCCCCCTGTCCCCCGGAGTCAATCTAAAATCTAAAATCGACAGTCCCATATCTGTTGCAGATTCAGGCGAAGATCAAGTCATACTGGATTTAGGTGATCTTTATGTCCAAGTTCTCTACTGCCTTACAGTTTCTTAATTCTATGAGGCCGATCGAATGATTGAAATGAAAGTCGCTGGAATTGCCTTAGATGCAGCCACGCGCAGTCCTATTGTCCTATTGAGAGACGCTACTGAGCGACGGGCTTTGCCTATTTATATCGGTCAGGAGCAAGCAAAGGCTATTATTAGCGCGATCGAAGGCCACAAGCCTCCTCGGCCCTTAACTCACGATCTGATGGTCAATTTTTTAGAGGCATGGAGTCTTACCTTGGAGCGCATAGTTATTCACTCGCTGCAAGATAACACGTTCTATGCCGTCCTGATCGTCCGTCAGGGAGAAGTTAAAAAAGAGATCGATGCCCGACCTAGCGACGCGATCGCCCTAGCCCTGCGAACGAACTGCCCCATCTGGGTGATGGAAGAAGTCGTCGCCGATGCTTCGATACCGGTCGATCGAGATGCTGATGAGGCCGAACGCCGGGCCTTCCGGGAATTTATCTCAAACCTGCGTCCAGAGGATTTGATTAAGAGAAGCGGCTTCAGCCCGGGCGAAACTTCCTAACCTTTATGCGCTATCGACGGTTTGGCAAAACGGAGTTGCACCTGTCGGTATTTTCCTTGGGAACCATGCGCTATTTGGCTTCTGAGGAAACTGCCTGTCAGACTGTACAACAGGCGGTGTCTCAGGGAATCAATCACCTGGAAACTGCGGCTGGTTACGGTTGCAGCGAGGAATATCTTGGCGCGGCCCTTTCGGCTGGTTTGTCTGTCGATCGATCGCGCCTTCACGTCACTACAAAAATTTCCCCAACCGAGGATGCAGCAGCAATGGAACGCTGCATCGACGCATCCCTCAAACGCCTGAATATAGACTATATCGATTGTCTGGCAATTCACGGTTTGAATACTTGGGAACATTTGGCTTGGGTGCGATCGCCCACAGGCTGCATGGAATCTGTACGCAAAGCCCTGGCTGATGGTCGCATTCGGCACGTCGGCTTTTCGACTCACGGGCCTTTGGATCTGATTTTGGCTGCAATCAATACAGATTTGTTTGAATTTGTCAATCTGCATTATTACTATTTTTTTCAGCGCAACGCCCCGGCAATTGAACTCGCCAAGCACAAAGACATGGGCGTTTTCATCATTTCCCCAGCCGATAAAGGAGGGCAACTCTACACGCCTCCGGAAACTCTCGCACAATTGTGCTCGCCTTTCTCGCCTTTAGAGTTGAACTATCGATTTTTACTCAGCGATACTAGGATTGGGACTCTGAGTGTGGGGGCTGCAAATGCGACCGAATTAGAGCAACCTCTGAAATATGCCGATCGCGACTTTCCCCTCACCCACGCCGAAATCGCTGCGTTCGATCGGCTAGAATCGGTTATTGCAGCCACTTTGAAAACCGACAAATGCAGCCAGTGCTATGCCTGTTTGCCTTGCCCGGAGAACATCAACATTCCCGAAGTATTGCGACTTCGCAATCTCGCCGTCGGGTGCGACATGACTGACTTTGGCAAATACCGCTACGCCATGTTTGAAAATGCCGGACACTGGTTTCCCGGCAGCAAAGGCAACCGCTGCACCGATTGTGGCGAATGTTTGCCCCGGTGTCCCGAAGAGTTAGACATCCCCAGCCTGCTCAAAGATACTCACCAGCGACTGGGTGGCAAAGCAGGCAGGCGGTTGTGGGATTGAAAAAAGGTCAAGCAGGGAAAAGGCGATCGAGCGTATCTAAGTGTTGCAATAATTACGTTAAACTTTGGTTTAAGTGAATTTACGATACAGTCGATCGAAAAACTACTTAGCTTGCGGACTGTCTGCAGGCATTGGTGTCCACTTAACGTCTTATGTTGTACCAATCTACTGTTTGAGTTCATAGTCTTCCCGATCCCCCCTAACCCCCCAGGGACAAGAGCGTCAAAGTCCCCCTTCTTAAGGGGGATTTACGGGGAGCGAGACTCGGCTATAAACGAGAGATACAAATGGTTTTAGTCTGAAGTTGACACCCATGTCCCCTGTCTGCTCGCAACAAACTTTAAATAGGAGCCGACAGTATATGGAAAAACAACTAAATAAGACAATCTGATTGAACACCGAGAAATTGATTTATTTAAAAATATCCCAGTCATTTTCTTGCTTTATTGCCCCCGGCGAGAGCTAACAATTTTATGATGAGTGATTAAGCGAACTCGATATAAAATATAAAATCGTTCGGCTGAGCGCTCACGCCGAAGTCTAAAATCTAAAATCTCAAATCTCACATTGATTCCCTTCCCGATTAATTGATGGCCTGTCATCTACAACCGATCCCGTATTTACTACTATGGCTCCTACTCAGTTAAACGACAGCCAGCCAAATTGTCTGCAGCAAACTAAAGTGGCGACTTCCGAAAGAAGATTGAAAGCAGCTTTCAAGCCGTGTACCTACAACTTATCTGTTACCAGAAAACAGCTAATCGGACTGCTGACTTTACAAACAATCTTGCCCGTCGGACTAACGGCAGCAGCACTTTGGCTAACATCGGCAGTTGGAAGCAATCAACTGCAAAATCAAGCTAAATCCGAACTGAGCCTTAGTGAAATTAACTACAATCTCCAACTCGATCGCGCCGCCGACCGTTTGCAAAACTCTTCTGACAGCAAAACGATCGTCCAAACAGCCTTAGCTTACAACAGCGGTAAACAAACAACATCAGATTTGCGAAAATCAGTCAAGCAAATTTTGGAAAATCAAGTCAAAACAGGGGAAATAGACAGCGCGGCCTTAGTGGGAAAAAACAGGCAGATTGTGGTTAGCGTCAACTCCAAACAGAAGGGAAAAAGTTTTAACCTGCAAAAAATAGTCGATCGAGCATTCGCTGCAAAAGAGCCAATTACGGCTACCGAAATCATTGCCAAATCAGAAGTTCAGGAACAATTGGGCTCTTTGCCGCCCGGAAAGGGCGATCGCCCTGTTCTCGTCCGCTACGCAGCAATTCCCATAAAAGATCCAAAAACTCAGACAGTGATTGCTGCCTTAGTATTAGGAAAAATTGTTAGCAAAACGTCGGTAGTTGCTAGCAGCAAAGCCCTCAATTTACAAGACGGGGGATATCAGGCTATCTACGCACCGCTGGCTGACGGCAAATTTGTTTTGGCTTCGCAAACATTTACAAAAAACCAACAGTTACCAGACTTGCTGGTCGAGAAATCGCTGCTGAAATCTGCACTCGCCGCCGGCGGCAAACCAGTCGCCGGAAACGTACAAACAGGCAGTCAAACTTATGCAGTAGCTGCCAAATCCCTTGGCAATTTAGCGGGAAAACCCGCAGCAATTTTAGTGCGATTCATCCCCAAAACCTCGATCGAAACTTGGTGGGTCAATAACTGGCTGCTGGCACTGTCTGCGGCTGCCGTTGTCCCCTTCGCCTTGGCAGTTGCAGTCACCCGCCGGATTGCCAAACCCACAAACTCAGATTTATCAACAGCAGACGGGAATTGGGCATCTAACTCCACCGCCGAACCGCAGCAGCGACCCCGGAAGTTTGATCGAATTTATGACAATTTAAATTTCGGCGAATTCCCCGATTTATTCCCTAAAAAATCGAGTTTAGATGGTCAAGTAGCAGTCGATTTTCGATATAAAAAAATTGCGGGCGATCCTCTTCGATCACTTCGCCAACGCTCGATCGCAAATCCCCACATCCCGCTCGCTTTCCAACCCCTAGAATTGCCAGAAAACTCCGTCTCAAACCACTCGCGGCAGGTAAATACACAACTAGAAAAAAGCGCGATCGCCTTAAATCTAGTCCAGGAAGCTTGGCAAGACTTAAATCGCCTCAACTTGGAATTGCAGCCAGAAATACTCGATCGCCAAAACACTCAAAAAGCCCTGCGAAAGAGCGAAGCACTGCTGCAAGCGATTTTAGACAACTCAACAGCAGTAATTTACATCAAAGATGTTCACGGAAAATACCTGCTCACCAACCGCCATTTTGACAATTTGTTCGACATCGCAAAAGAGCAAATAACAGGGAAAACCGACCGCGATATTTTTCCCCCAGACAAAGCAGCAGCCTTGCGAGAAAATGACCTGAAAGTTCTCGAATCCTCCTCGCCCCTAACCATCGAAGAAATCATTCCTCAAGACGACGGCCCGCACACTTATATTTCTCTGAAATTTCCCCTCTGCAACTCCGAAGGTAAAGCTTATGCAGTCGGTACAATTTCTACAGATGTGAGCGATCGCAAACTTGCCGAACTCACCCTAGAAAAAGCCAAAGCAGAACTAGAAATAGAAGTCGAACAGCGCACCCTATTCCTCAAACAAGCCAACGAACTCTTGCGGTTTGAACTCGCCGCCAGAGTCCGCGGCGCCATCACAGTCAGACAAATGACCGCTCAGGTAGCCCGACACGCCAGAACAGTTGACGGCATTCTAGGTGCCTCCCTTGACCTAATTTTTCTAGTAGATCGATCGGGAAAATACACCTATGTCAGTCGCACCGCCGCTCAAGCGGCCGGCATGAACCCCAGAGAAATGATTGGCAAAACCTGGCAGGAATTAGGCTGGTCGCCAACAATTATGCAGCGGGTTCACCAAGAATGCCACGCCATATTTGTGACAGCCGAGCCCAAGAAAGGCGAAGTAATTGTCCCTACGGCAAACTGGGGAACCCGCGACTACGAGTACATTCTCAGTCCGGTTTGTGCGACAGACGGCAGCGTCGAAGCCGTAGTGGCGACACTGCGGGATATCACCGAACGCAAAGATGCGGAGGAAGCGTGGCAGTTGGCCAAAGAAGCAGCAGAACTCGCCAACCGCGCCAAGAGTGCTTTTCTGGCAAACATGAGCCACGAGTTACGCACTCCCCTCAACGCGATTATCGGCTACAGCGATATGCTGGTGGAAGATGCCGAAGAGTTAGGCAACTTAGAGGTAGTCTCGGATTTAGACAAAATTCGCACTGCTGGCAAACACTTGCTGCGCCTAATTGACGACATTCTCGACATTTCCAAAATTGAAGCTGACAAGATGGAGATTTACCTCGAAAGCTTCGATGTTGGAGGCTTAATCGAGGAGGTGGTAACAACTATCAAACCGCTAATGGATAAAAACGGCAATACTTTGGAAGTATTGAGTTCTGACAATATCGGCGCGATGCACGGCGATTTGATGAAAGTGCGGCAGGTAATGCTGAATTTGCTCAGCAATGCTGCTAAATTTTCTGCTAATGGGACGATCGTGGTTACTGTTGAAAGAATTACCAGTGAAGAATTAAAAAATAAATATCAACCGAGAGTTGCTCAAATGTTAATTTTGGATGCAGATTTTTTAATTTTCCGAGTGACGGACACGGGCATCGGCATGACACAAGAACAGCAAGAGCGACTGTTCCAACCTTTTACTCAAGCTGACAATTCAACTACTCGCAAGTACGGCGGTACGGGTTTGGGACTGACTATCAGCCAGCGTTTTTGTCAGATGATGGGCGGCGATATTGAAGTTACTAGCGAGTTAGATTGCGGTTCTACTTTTACTGCTTGTCTGCCTGCTTCATTGTTTAAGCGATCGGAATTTTAACATGACTGTAGAGGCGGGTTTTACCAACAATAAAAGCAAAAAAAAACAATCTAATAAACTTGCCACCACACAACAAAAAATCGCAATGTACATCTTTTCCATTTAATAAGATGTAAGGTTGATTTAGGTTATCTCCTATGCGGGGACTGGTTTTCTAGATGGCTAGTTTCCGACATGAATGGTTGGTAAAACCCGCACCAACAGAACATATAAAAAAAAAGCCAACAATAATTATGAAATACGATGTTTATCCCCGCAAGAATTGCATTTTGACAAAAAGTTTATTTTTGTTGCTTATGGCGGGTTCTTCGTGCTTCGGAGCCTTGCTGTGGGGACAATCTGCCGCATATTCCCAGCAGCCGAGCTGCCCGACTGGCAACGCTGCTAATTTCCCGCCGCCTCCGCTTTCGCAAACCGAAAAAAGTGTGCCGAGTCTGTGGTTAGCTCAAAAACTCTATGGCGGAAAATTGCTCGATCGCTGGTTTGTAGATCCCGGCAATACTTGGGTAATTATCATAGTCAACCGCCAACTTTGGAGTTTGCTCGATTATATGGAACGCTATCAGTTTGTTAACCGCTTTGGCACTGTCGCCAACGATTATGGTTACAATGTGCGAGTTTGCAACCGTCAAGGCACTGCTTTGGCAGTTTATTCGTGCAAGGGCGATCGGCTTAACTGTCGCATTGATTTAGAATCTCTCTCAAATCCGGGTATTCGAGGAAGGGTGAAAGGATTTTAGTATGGTGCGTCAGTCGCGAGTAATTTTCTGGATAATCGATCAATCAATATCTGACGCACTCTACATTTTAACTTCTCACTACTTGCCGAATTTCTTGCCAGAGCGAGCGATATTGGGCAATCCCCGCATCCCCAAACGGCAGCAGAAAGTCGCTAGCAGCAAGAATCTTCGCATCTGGCAACAACACAGAATTAGTGCGAACAGCTTCCGGCAAATCCTCGGGTTTCATGCCGATAATTATCGGCGAACTAGCCTTAGCCAGCAAAGATAATTGAGGAGCAACCCGAGGCTGCAAGCAAAAATCAATCCATTCTTCCACTAAAGAAACTGGATTGCCTGATGCTGGTTCTACCCACAAATCTGTCCAAAGTGCTGTTCCCGAAACTGGAATTACTAAAGCAATATCCTTTTGAGTTTGCAGCAGCGGCAACAAGTCCCCAGAGGAACCTACTGCCAACCAAGTATCGCCTAAAATTAATGGTTGTAGGTAAGCGTCAGAACTATAAAGTTTAACTTGTTGGTGCAGATTTTCGAGTTCTTTTTTAACATTTGGGACTTGATCTAATTGCTGCGTATTGTAAGATTTTCCGAGTTTTTTTAATGTTAAACCGATAACTTCTCTGGCACTGTCTGGCAGAGAAATTCGATCGCGTAATTCTGATCGCCACAAGTCTTTCCAATCTGTCGGAGTCCACCCCAAGGCCTTAAATTTGTCGGTTCGATAAGCAATTACCGTACTTCCCCAGCGGTAAGGTGCAGCCCACACTTTACCTTGAGGATCTAATTTACCCTCATCGTTGCGCCTGACGAGTTTTTGCCATCTTTCTGGCAATTGCGGCCAATTAGCAAACTTAGCAGGATCGATCGGCTTAATCAATTTTTGCCTAATTGCCAAAGTCAGCCAGTAATCTCCCAACATCACCAAGTTAGCTTGATTTTTTGATTGGGGAACCTGTTTCCACTCCTGCAACAGGGCGAATAATTCTTTTAATTGTCCTTCTTGCGTTACCTGCAAAAGCGGAGACGGTTGTACATCGCGGCTAAATTTGCTTACCAGTTGGGCCGGAATACCATTTTTGAGCGATCGAATTTTGAGAATGGGCTTCGACTCGCACCCTGCCGCCAATTGACTTAAAGTTAGGGTGGCGGCCCCCAATAGCAAAGACCTTCGTTTCACCTGTGAATCCGCTTTTCTAAATAGTGACCGATCGTTTTGTGTTCTACAGCCCGGGAAATAATTGTTTGTCGAGTCCGGTAGTTGGCGCCGATTTGTCTTATTTCTTCCTCAAACACAGAGCCATTGTACTCGGTTCTGCTGCGGTCTGAGTCTGTTGGACTCTTGCCCTGATTTTACCTTCTACCTAGTTGATCGAGCTTTCCGATGCCGAAAACTCTGTCAACTTAACGCCTAATTTCTCTGCTCCAAGTTCCTTTGAGCCAGTTTTGCTCGCCAGCCGGGTCGATCGACTGCATCTGTGTTACATTTTTTAATATAACGAAACAACGAGAGCGCTGCCATCTGCCGTTGGATGACGCTTTTTACACAACCGAAGTAAAAAATCCTTTTTAAATCGGCGACAGCTTAATAACTAAAAAAACTAAAAATCCATTCATCTGAATCCTGAAAGCACTGGCGAGAGCAAAGTCAATCTAATAGGACGCTCTGCGATCCGACTCTCAGAAACCCGACGTTTTAACTCTGATTGAAGGTTTGAACGAAGTATGGGGGTTAACGAACCTGGTTCCTGTGTCCCAGACTATGTAAAACCTAAAATCTACAATCTACAATCGACTCACGAATGGCGAGCGATTATCTTCAAGCTGGCTCCCTGAATCTACCGTCAGGATTGGGAACACAACAATTACGTCAAAAATTAAATAATTTAGTGATAAATCCAAGTTATGTAAAGATTTACCTACAATGTAAAGATATAAGTTACGAGCCAAAGGATGATTGTATGGAAGCGCTCCGCCAGCAAGTTACAGTATTGAGCCAACAAGTCGATGCCCTCTACAAACTCATAGAAAACCTCAATGAAAAGTTCTTGGAGTCTGCCAAGGACACGAAGCTGACCCAGCAACAGAGAAACGATCGCTCTGGAACCCTAGGAAATGACCAAACCTCGCCCTATCAAAGCTACAGCAGTCTCGACGGCCTCCTCGAACACAAAGACATACTGTTAGATGACAGCTACTTCGACAAGAATTCTCAAAGCTTGGAAAAAGAGCTGAGCGCAGAGATTCAAATCCAGCGCTTAACAGCTCAGCTAACAGCAGCTTACAATCGAATTGCCGCCTTGGAAGAACAGTTGCTCTCGAAAAGAATGCACTCGCAACATCTAGGCGGGCCTAATTAAATATTGCTAGCGGGGATCGGGTACTAATCAAAAAAAAATACAAGTTGTTTTGATTTATGCTCATCTACTTATAGATTCCTTGCATAGAGTTTTTTATCTCCCGCAATTAGCAGGGGGAATACTGCATCCAAGCCAGATATTGTGTAGGGAATTCTGTAAATCTGAGAGCAGAAATGCTACAGAAAGTGATATAATTATTCAGCGCAAACGACGCTGGGTGAGCAGCACAACCATGTTCGCAGCTCGATCAGCGCATCTGAATTTTTAATGTTTAATTCCTAAGATTCCTGGACGCACAGAAAACTAAAAACCCGGTTTGGGAGTGCATTCATCGCTGCAAAACCCCAATATTTTCAGTAAAAACCTGGTTTTTTGCCTCCAGGATTCTCTAATGTTTAATTTCACACCGCGAGGCTAAAGCTTCGACAGCTTGGAGGAGTTGAGGAGGAGTCCAATTTGCAGTCAGGCCACTGGCGATCGCACACGCTCCCGCACCGACACCTTCTTTAACATAGCCGCGATCGTAAGCTTGCAGTTGCCCGTAGCGAGATCCAGCAAAACTTAGCTGCGCGGCTAACAGAGGCACACCGCCGATATGATTAGCAAGTCCTACAGTGTCTCCTGTAGGGTCTTGGGCCACCCAGCGTGTAGTCCCCACCGTAACTTGTTTGGGACGCCATACCAGAGCATATTCCCTGGCTAAGGCTTGCATCAAAGCGTACACTGCCAGCATTTGCGTGCCCCCGGCCAGAAGCACCCCACAAGTCCGACTCGCGGCGATCGCCATTGCCGCGACCGCTATTTGCATCGGATCGCCCACCGCCGCTACCAATTCCAGGGGAGTGCTGTTTTGTCCGCCAATTTCCCACTCAGCATTATTGAGTCCCGCTGTCACCGCAGCCAATTTTTGAGCGTGATTGCAGCGAGGATGAGAACTATTAACTTTGCCCGCCGCTGCAATACCCAAACCCATTAACACGCCCAAAGCAGTAGTCGTTCCCCCAACTACGCACTCCCCTAAAATTAAATAGCTGCCATTAGTTTGAGCAGCCAATTTAGCTCCCCAAATTAATCCTTGTTCGAGCAAATGTTTGACTGTTTCGAGTTCTAAAGCATTCCCAGAAATCAGACACTTTGCCGGAGTGCCGCCCAAATCAATTGCAGGTACCGGAGGTGGGAGGGGCAAACCAGCATTAAATAGGTAAAGGGGAAGTTCCAAAGCTTCGACTACAGCGCGAGATATTAGTACCGGCGAGGCACCCGCTTCTAAGGGTGGCAAAGGATATTGGGGCGACGGTTGGGGGCCGTTATACAAAAATTCTGCATCGGCTAAACAAGTAAATTGTCGATCGTGCGGGGTTGCTCCTGCTGCTGAAATCCCCGGAATTAAGCCAGTAGCGGTAAATCCTAACACGCAGGCAAATATCGGTTTTCGTCCCCGATAGCGATCGAGCCACCGCTGACCCTGTTGGATTTTTGTATAAATATGAATCATAATTACTCATTAGTCATGGGAATTGGGAATTAATTATTGGTTATTTGTTATTGCTTATTTGTTTGTTTTTAGTTATTCGTTTGCCCCTTATCCCTTACCCCTTACCCCTTATATCAAGTCCGGTACTAGCGGACTTGATATGATTTGTCTTGTTTATGAGCCCCCACAACATTTGCAACGGCTCATTAAAGCTTAGATCCGACTGGTTTTTAGTTGTTGCTCCTGTGCACTTACGGCGATCGCCCTATCAATTTGGCTGCCATCCCGATGCCCTCTCAACAGAATCTTTATTGTATGCAACTTCCTGTAAAACTGGTAGAAATCGGTTAATCCGTAGTTGATTTGACTCCAACCGTAAATATTGACAATAATCAACCTGGTTAAATGAGATATTGACATATTTTCCTCGATAGTTCACTAATTATTTTAGCTCTCATCGCCCTCGTACTTAAAATTTTTATGGTGACGCAGGCGCGATCGTCTTTCACTCGCCGATCGCGATCTCTGTAAACTTCCGCGATCCTACTTATACTGTTTTAATTAAATCCTCACCAACTTGTGAGGCCATATTGTGTCAATTAGTAGCCTTCGTATTTGTGCAGGCACAAATATAGTGTACCTGTACAAATCCTGTCTAGAATTGCATTTTCTATATTTTTCAAAATATTGGCGCACAAGTTGTAGGTTCTTGGATCTATCTAATAACAGAACACTTAGACGCACCCTTTGAGTTAAGTTATCAATTTCGCACTCAAGCGTCAATGTCAAAAGTAATCGCTAACTGCCGCCAGGGGCACCCCCTGCTTGACCTCTGAGTACAAAAATTACTCCCGTCATAATTAGCGCCACACCTACCAACCGTAGTGGCGGCAACGGCTCGTTAAATACAATTTTGCCACCCAAAACAGTAAACAAGTAACTAATTGACAGTAAAGGCGAGACTATGCTAATGTTAGCGCGGGACAAAACTACGATAAAACCAATCGAAGAAATTGCGTACAGAGAAAGACCTGCTATTATCAAAGGCTGAGTAGCCATTGCTATAACTTTTTCTACTAAATTAGCAGCGCCGATCGGCCCTAAAATTTTAGCTCCAGCCTTCAGAGTAAATTGACCCAAGACGCTGCACAAAATGGCAGCAAGCAGAACCAGAAAAACGCCTCTATTCATGAGTTCACCCACATAATACTACAGCTCGAGAATGGCCCGCAAAAAACTCTCCTAAACCGCTTTGATTAAGTTTTATTGAGTTTTGTTCGACACCCATATTTTAAACATACATACTGGAAATGCAACTATTGTCGATCGCGAACAATAGTGAAATAAACATATGGCAGAAGAGACTAACGCAAGCGGGGAATACACTCTCGAATTATCGATACTCATGCCTTGCCTGAACGAGGCAGAAACTTTAGAAGTCTGCATAGAGAAGGCGCTGAAATCGCTGGGCGAACTTGATATTGCCGGTGAAGTCATCATAGCAGACAACGGCAGCACTGACGGTTCTCAAGATATCGCTACGAGAATGGGAGCCAGAGTCGTACCTGTGGCAGCCAAGGGCTACGGTAGCGCCCTGATGGGTGGCATAATCGCGGCGCGCGGAGTCTATATCATTATGGGCGATGCCGATGACAGCTACGACTTTTCTAACCTCGGCGCCTTTGTCGAAAAATTGCGCGGAGGGTGCGATTTAGTGATGGGAAACCGCTTTCAAGGGGGCATTAAACCGGGGGCAATGCCACCACTGCACAAATACTTAGGGAATCCGGTACTTACTTGGGTGGGGCAGTTATTCTTCTCCAGTCCAGCAGGCGACTTTCACTGCGGATTGCGGGGTTTCAGGAGAGACTCTATTTTGAAACTCGACTTGCAAACAACGGGGATGGAATTTGCCAGCGAAATGGTCGTTAAAGCCTCTCTGTACAAGTTGGGAATCACAGAAGTCCCAACCGTACTCTCTCCCGATGGCCGCAGCCGTCCGCCGCACCTGCGAACTTGGCGAGATGGCTGGCGGCACTTGCGATTTCTGCTGCTTTACAGTCCCCGATGGCTGTTCTTGTATCCGGGTGTTTTCCTGATGATTGTGGGTCTAATAGTGGGCATTTGGCTGTTGCCCGGTTCTCAAAATATCGGGAGTATCAGCTTTGACGTGCATACGCTGCTGTATGCTGCGATCGCAATTATCATCGGTTTTCAAGGAGTAACTTTCGCTTTCTTCACCAAAGTTTTTGCCATCAGTGAAAAACTGCTGCCCGAAGACCCGAAACTCAACACAATATTTCGCTATGTCACCCTAGAGACAGGATTGATTGTCGGAGTCACGCTGATATTAATCGGAATAGTTGGCTCGTTCTTGTCATTAACTATCTGGAAGGAAACAGCTTTCGGTTCTCTAGACCCTTCTAAAACTCTGCGTTTGGTTATTCCCTCGCTCACTTGCCTGACTGTCGGTTTGCAGATGGTTCTGTCCAGCTTTTTTCTCAGCGTGCTGAGCTTAAAGCGCAGATAAAACACTTAAAACTACACTTGTGTTACAAATTTCAGGAAAGATGATTTAAATTGCCCAAATGCTGTGTTAAATGGATCGCGAACAATCGGTCTTAAAGCAGGTGGTCAGTTCATCTCAAACCTAAAATTATATGACAGTAGCTGAAAACAACTCCAGCGAATATGTTGGCCCCAAGCTAGGCGGTTTCGCAACTAAAGTATCTTGGTACGCCCGTCAACAAATGTTCGATTTGCTTATGGCATTAGCCAATCCCAGCGCCGCCACAACCGTGTTGGATGTAGGAGTAACTTCCGACCGCCGGGAAGACTGCAATTTCTTTGAGAAACTTTATCCGCATAAGGACAAAATCACCGCAGTCGGTATGGAAGATGCTTCGTTTTTAGCGCAAGAATATCCGGGTTTAAAATATGTCCGTTCTGACGGTTTAGCCTTGCCATTTCCCGACAAAAGCTTTGATTTAGTCGTGAGTTTTGCCGTCATCGAACACGTTGGCAGTCGGGTTCAGCAAAAAGCTTTTGTTATGGAACTTTGCCGCGTCGGCAAAACTTGCTGCATCACAACTCCCAACCGCTGGTATCCCCTAGAATTCCACACCGCTGTTCCCCTCATACATTGGCTGCCCCCCCTCCTGGTTTCGAGCGTTGCTGAAATTGCTCCGTCAACACTTTTTTGCCCAAGAGGAAAATCTCAACCTTTTATCTGAGAAAGATGTGTTAAAGATGCTGCCAGCAGATGTTCACATTTCTACCAAACATTTCCGGCTTTTCGGTTTGATATCTAATCTGCTCTTTTATGTCGTCTAAATAGTTGCTACTTACCCTGAACTCCCAAATCCAGCACAAAATTTTCTCCGTCTGCATAAAGCTTCTTTCTCGTTTTTGCTAGTTGTTGCACGTTATCCCGAAAGTCGTGAGCAAGTTGTGATTGCAGTCTAAACCAAGATGACAATCCAGGCCGTGAAGTATCTACGTTTGGCGGATGATTGAGACTCCAAGACGAATAAGCTATGTATCGAATAGATTTTGAAACTAAATAGTTTGCTAAAGCTTCATCGCCTTTGAAGACAGGCATTCCGGGAGGCAAACTTGCTCCTCCGGGCCAGTCAGCTAAGAGAATTTGATTGCGTTTAAAATCGATGATAAAAGGTGCATCTAGCCTGGTTAACACTGTTTCTCCCTGGGGAATAGACTGTTGCAGCGCTGCATACTGCAACTTTTGCTTAGCTGAAACTAAAGATGGATTCGTTAGTCCGAATTTAATATTTTTCACATAAGCTGAATAAGTATTTTTAGTTAGATCCCAATCGTAGCTGATTCTAAGACCTGCACAAAAAACAGCGGCAATAAAAAAGTTAGGAATTGCGTTTTTATTTAACCCTCCTGTATCTGTCATGGCGATCATAATTAATATGATAATTGCCGGAAACAGGTGAGAGAATCAATAGCGAAAAGGGTCGGCATTTTCGGTAAGTACGCCTACAACAACAGTTGCCACTAGCGCTGCAACTGTCATAGATAAAAGTGCTTGCCGATGCGAGAACGAGGATTCTGCGGGTAAATTAGTAGATTTCAGAGGTCGGATACTGAAGCTCAAGCAGCCGAGCAATATCAGTATAAAAACGTAAATACCTCTGAAGGCCGCGAGGGCTATTTTAACAGTCGCCAAGAGTGTCGAACCTGATTTGAAAGTAATGCCGTAGGCGGATGCGTGATAGCCTTTTCCCAAAAGAGGATACAATAAAGTACCAGAAGATTGATACAAAGAAATCATCCAAGGTAGGAGAAATATTCCTACTAATACTGTCGCCAGCCCGAATTCCCATACAACTTTTAGTTTGGTATTTTAACTAATAAAATAGCAAAGATAGCTAACTGCAAATACAATAGCCGAGGCTGGAATTAGAGAAGATTTGAACGTACAAATTGCGGCGGAAATTAAAGCAATAATACAAGCATTAGAAACCCAAGACTTGCGGTCTATTGCTTTGCTGTCAAGGGTTATAAACCAACTTAAAAATAAAGCTACAGGCAGCATAATACTTGTAGTGTTTGCCTTAGGAACAGCAATCAATAGAACAACTAAAATTGTAAATATTACTCGTATAGTCGAGGCTGAATTTTATTTAAAAAATCCGATAATTAGTCCGATCGTAATTATCAGCGCCAAACCCGGGTCTATGATGTTTAAATTAGTGTCAGAAAGTACGCTGACAATGAAAGTATGGAGAAATGACTGCCCCCCCAAAGATACTATTCTTCTTTCGCTAAAAGGCTCTAGACCCATAGAACCGAGTTGCAGCATTTTGTGGGGAAATACTAAGTAAGCGTGGTAGTCATCGCTGGTATTAAACCCGTCAGCATACACCATGTTGGCAAAGTTGAGTCTGCCTGTATACACCCATCCCGCGTATTGGATTAAAATCAGCAGACTGACAGTCGCAATGCCTGCTAAGATTATTTTATCTTTGCGACTTTCTTGAAATAGCTGTGAGAGATTGTTGGCGATTGATTGTCTGTGATTTACAAAATCTACTAGACAATAAATGAGTCCCAAACCTAAAAAAATTAAAATTGTGGGTGGCGAGATATTCCAAGTTGCGTTTAATACCCCGCCAATGATAAGGCTCAAGGCTATACCCCAACCCGCTCTTTGTCCCCAGTCCGTTTCATGGTTGGGAAAAAGAATGTGGTTGAGGAATTTCCCCCAACCGATTAGGGATAAAAGCAGGCAAATACCGTAGAAGAATGATATTAGGTATGGAACCATTGCTGTCAAAGCCTATTATATTAAATTGTTAACTTTTGGAGGGACGACTTGTTAACTTTTGGCGGTGTGTTATGAATCGTATTTTATCTTAGAATACTGTGTAATTTTTGTCAATATATTGTTTTTTGTAGTCGTCGCTGGAGGATGATTTAAAGGTGATTACTATTGATCGGATTGGATACCGGAGAGAAATTTAGGATTGACGGAAGTGCGATCGCACTTTTGGTAATATAGCAACCGTCAAGGCAGTTAGGACGAAAAGCGCAATACATCTTCGATCGCATCTCGTAAACAATTAAACCGATCAAGTTGTTTGCGGATGCGACTTTTTAACCAAGACCAGCACTGTTCAATGCAAGTTGAGGTCTGGGGAATAAGGGGGTAAGTACAGCAATTGACAGTTTGCATCCTGTATCAGTTGGAAGATGCGACCCCCTTTATGAAATGTGGCATTATCCATGACTAAAACCTGTCCAGGTTCGAGAGTTGGAAGTAAACAAGTTTCCAGCCACATTTCAAACACTGTTCGATTACAGGCTCCTTCAACTGTAAAAGGAGCTATCAGTTTTTGGTTGCACAGGGCAGCAATCATGTTGACCCGCCCCTGGCGCCGTCCTGATTTTAGGCTGTGAAAGCGTTCCCCTTTTTGATTCCAGCCATAATCATACTCGTCTCGATTATCCATGCCAGACTCATCAAGGTACACAATTTGAGATGGGGACAAAGTTGACAACTGCGCTATGAATGCTTGCCGTTTCTCCTCATCTCTTTCACGGTAGCCATAGGTCTTTTTTTTCGAGTAAAGCCAATTTTCTTTAATGCCCGTGAAATAGTGCGATCGCTAATCTCTCCTTCCCACAGTTTTGCCATCTCCACTTGGGTTTTATCCCCGTAAGTTTTAGCAAACTCTCGGAATTTTTCCCAGTCGGTAATTTTATGACCATTACCTTTTGGTTGATTGGGCAATGCTTCAAAGCCCCCTGTTTGGGCTTGTCGTTTCAGCCATAGACCGATCGTGTTGCGGCTAATATTGAACAGTTGACTGGCTTCGGTAATCTTCAAGCCATCGAGCTTTATAGCGAGTATAACCTTTTGGCGAAGGTCGTAACTGTAGGGCTTGGGCATGAGTTGTGCGATCGCGCTTGGCAATTGGGACTACTTACAGTTTATGCCCTAACCGCCTTGGCGGTTGCTATAATAAGGGCTTGGGGAAAAGAGGGCTTTTCGGGAAGAGAGGGGCGATCGGGTGCATCTCAGTTTGCCACATACATCAAGTGGAAAGTTGACCATTGAGATAAGCACAGCGAAGAGAAGGGAGAGAGGAAACACTCTCCACATTCCACTGTGATCCGAATAGTTTCACCATTATTCCAATTCGTTTAATAGTTGAGTCAACTACTGTTCCTGAAGCGATAGAACTTAGGGATTATTATTTATAGAATCGGTAGCTAACTCTTCGGCGGCGATGGGTTTTTAAATAATTGCAGAATGTTTTAAAATATTTTACTTAGACCAATAAATCGCTCCCTACATTAACTTGACCGCACCATAACAGACTTTCTGCTTGCTTTAATCGTTTCCATGAACCCCCTGCTTTGTACAGATTTTCTTGAAGATGATACCCATTTAAAATTGCTTGTGTTTTTTCAGGATATCCAATTTATTGAAATAGGTTTCAAATCCCGCCATGACCATCTCCTATACCATAGATAGGATGTAGCAATTTTTGGGTATTACTCCTATCAATTAAATCTTGATTAGGTTGAAAAAAGGCTCCGCAACAAACATTATCCAAACACAGGGTTTTATAATCTTTATAATAACACGAATCGCCCTTATTTTGGTTACTTAGCCTGGCTTTGCCTCCATCTAAGGTACTTTATTAAACTCCTTGTTGAGAGGTAAGCCATTCAAATTATTGTAGCTTTACTAATATGAGCAATGTACTATGATAAATCTGTAATATTGAGAAATCCCACTACGGATTTTACTGTTAGGGTTCTTCCCGTTTTAATTCCTGATACTGTTGAAAAAAAAGCGACCTAGTTCTGGTTCCACTTCTGATAATATTTTTTGACCTAGAGATTTTTCGATACTTTTAAAAGTTGACAGTTCGGTTGAATGTGTATTTATGTAAAGTATTTCTGCTGCCCCTTTTAAGTATGCTTTTAGCTGCTGTTTATCTTCGGGTGTCATTTTCTTTACCTTATGCTTTTTTTACAGTTTTAGCTAGCTTTTTCATTTTATGCTTTTTTTCAGGGATTTGCTTTCACTGAAATGCACCCGGGGCGATCGCGGGATGTATGTACAAAAGCTACAATTGAAGCTGTCCTAAAAAGTACGGTAAAAACGAAAAATCTATGAGTAAGCTGCGCTGGAATGATCATAGGTTAGATCGAGGACTTACGCAGGCACACTATATGTAGTGTGCCTGCACAAATACGAGGGTGCGCTACTAATCAACCCGATATTGGCTCACAAGTTGGTCAGGATTCAATTAGAACCGTATAAGTAAGATGGCGGAAGTTAATCTGGATCGCGCTGATAAAGTGGAAGACGATCGCGCAGCACGTGTTCTTCAAAATTTTAAGTGCGAGGGCGATTGTTTTTAAAATAATTAGTTATCCCCATTTAATTGGTATAAGGACTCATAATTACTCTTCATAATCGATCAAAACTTGCACCCAGCTTGGCGGCCGCGGGATTGGATTTCCTAAACGATCTAATAGCAGCAAAGCTACTAAATGCACTACAAATAAATAGACAATATTGTTAACCAAAATCATCCCGGCGGCGATCGCCCCAATTGTGTTCAAACTCGGTACATTAAGCCAGCCCAGCTTCACAAACACCCATTCCACCATCTCTGTTACCTGGGCGGTTACGTAAACCCATAGATCTTGACCCACCAACGCTGACAGCAGCCAAAACCGAAAAAAGAAGCCGACAGTACCAATTAGCGCGCCCACACTAATAGAGAGTGACCAACTCGCTTTACGCCTCCAAAGTCCTCCCAGCGCAACTCCCATAATTCCAAAAGGCATCACGTATAAAATGCTCCGCGTCGGGCCCATGAGTACCGACAGCAGCAAACCCGATACCAAAGCTGCCATCCAAGCTGCTCGGTTGCCCCAACGCAAGTAAACTAGGGCGATGGGTATCGGGAAAAAAACCCGCAGCAAAGGCCCCAGCGGAAAGTAATAATTTACCAGCCAAATTAAGCTAGCGGTACTTGCCAAAAAAGCCGTTTCTACCAGCCTTAAAGGCGCTTCCCCAGAGGCGCGCTTCCCCGGGTCGGGATTTGTGCGATCGCCAGCAATTGCTGAAATATCGGCGGTTGGCGGCTCGTTATTTGTACTGGGTGAACTACCCGAATTAGACGCAGCATCTGCTGACAAAAAATCACTCATCCGATTTTAGATTTTAGATTTTAGATTTTAGATTTTACGGGACCTGCGCCCGATACGGCTGATTCCCGATTTTAGATTTTAGATTTTAGATTTTAGATTTTACGGGACTTGCGCCCCATACGGCTGATTCCCGGTTTCACTGTTTGGATGCCTCGCCGCCAAATTTAATATTGCTCGCATAAACCGGGTTTAGGTAGGAACGCAAGTCTTATTTTAGATGGATTTTCTCAGCCAAAATGTTCAGCAGCATTATTTTTCGATTTTGACTTCCTGGATTACAAGAACCGAACAAGATGCGTGGTGAACGACATAATTGCTGACGCTGCCGAGAAAAGCTTCTGTGAACCCAGTGCGGCCGCGCCTCCCCAACACTATTAAATCTGCGCCCCAATTTTCGGCGGATTCACAGATACAATGCCCCGGATCTCCGTTCATTTTGCAGTCAAATTCCACCTGCAATCCTTTTTTTGCTGCGGCGTCGCAGTAATTTTTCAGCAAACCCGAAGCCTGTTTTACATCCCTTTCCAGCCGCAAACGTTGAGCTTGATAAGCTTGCTCCATTAACTCGACATTCATGCCCAAATCTACCGGAATTGGCACTGCCGTCTGACCCACCGTGCTAACAGTAACGCAGTTAAATAGCATCACCTGGGCGCGATCGCTCAGAGCTAATTCTAAAGCTTGAGTGAAGACGCGGTGGCCGAGTTCAGAATCATCTAAGGCGGCTAAAATTTTCTTAAAACTCACAGCTTTACCTCCTGCGGGAAATCATTAATATCAGTTAGGTAACAGAGAGTGCTGTTGAATCTAATTCAAATTAGCAAACTCTGATACTTCTAGACTAACAGACGCTCTAAGGCGTGCAGGTCGGGAATGCACAAAACGTCACGTTCGCGCTGAATAGTTCCTTTTTTTTCCAGCTTGCTCAGCACTCGCGTTACTGTTTCGCGAGCCAGCCCGCTGAGGCTGCTCAATTCTCTGTGTGGCAGGTTGGGAATTTCTGTACCTCCTGTGGACATGATTTTCCCTTGTCCCTCGGCCAAAAATAATAGAATATCTGCTACTCGCGAGGTACTGTCCGACTCTCGCAAACGCAGGCGGCGGTTGACTTGTCGCAGGCGACGGGCCATCAGTTGGGCTAGCCGAATCCCTGCTAGTGGCTCGGTATGAATGAGCTGCACAAAATCCTGAGATGGCATATTGCCGATCAATGTCGGGGCTAGGGTGATCACATCTGTCGATCGGGGTGCTTCTTCGATCGCGGCCATTTCCCCGAATAATTCTCCTTTCCCTAAAATATTCAGTGTTACTTCTTTTCCGTCTAGGTTGTAGGTGCGAATTTTCACCCAACCATCCAATATAAAATAAACTGATGTTCCCCAGTCATTTTCGAGTAAAATCACTTGATTCGACGGATGACTGCGGGTAACGATGTGGACAGTTGCTCTCTCAATTACAGGATCGGGTAATCCTGCAAAAAAAGGAGTAGAAACTATCAATTGATTTATATTGGAATTCGGATCTCGGGTGTTAAAGCGGTCTTCCATGAGGCCATCATTTTAATTTATGCGCTTGAGCTGCGCTGGGCAGTTAGAAATAGCTTGCAGCCGAGTCATTCGATTTGAGATTCAAGATTTGAGAAACAAGGATCTAAAATCGGCAATTTTACCTCTAAAGTTTTGCGGTCAAAGGCTCAATATGGTAATTAATAGCCTCAAGCTCTGATTGGGAGCTAGAAACTAAAGAATATACCATAATTTTTTAGATATATACCACTGAGCAAATTTTATTAACAAAATTTTAGCAATGTGGCAAACGACTGAGCCGCTCGAATTACCTTTGAAAGCACTTCGCTTAGAAAGCTTAACACTGCTGAGAGATTTGTTGTCACTAGGCCCTGCTGTCGAGAAGTCAGAATCGACGAGCACAAGCCTGCAAGCACGGTAGACAGATCCCATATCCGACTGCAAGCCTGAAACCTGGCAAAGGTCAGCACGATCGGCAAAATCCACAGCCATTGCGAGCCTAAAGACTGGCGCTCTTGGCGAGCGAAACCCACCCACTTCCCAGCAAACTTTTCTGCTACCCCAAGATTATTGTACCATTAGTATCTAGCCATGAATATATATAAAAGGCTATAATTAAAGGTTACTCAAACCCAGCATATGGGGACAATCCCGAATCTCGCTATCCCAAATCCCAAATTGTTTGAGGTTTTTTCCAACTCGGTGAAAGATGAAGAGACAGTGGCGCGCCACCATGCTAACGAAACTCGCGGCGACAGTGTGCGGTCCGCCGTTCAAGCAGGTAAAGGCAAAAGTTCGTCGGGATCGCAGCTCTTACGAGCAGGAATCAGCCTCCGGGTCGGGAAACTCGCCCCTGAGCCGCAGAATTTGACAGCACTTGCAATTGATAGCAGCGGGCATTTGGTGCGGAAGTACCGGCTAACCTATCATAGGCAATAGAAGTTATCCGAAGGCAAAACGTTAATTAACAGTTGTCAGAAAATATTAGTGAATTATTGACGGACTCGCATTCAGATTATTCTATCTATTGGCATCGCTGCCGCCTGACTTCAGTCTTTTTTCGGTAAAGTTTCTCCCAAGCCGCATTCCCAGAGGTTCCGCCCTTGAATTCTCAGAAGTACAAAATTCAAGCACTGATTGCTGAGATAGACGAGGTACTCAGCAAGCCCGCACCCCGCTTGCCTTGGACGGGTTCGATCGATACTGTCCACCAGCGCCAACTTTTAGAGCGAGTTCGCGCTTATCTGGTTTCCTCAGACTCAAAGCTAACGGCCGCAAAAGCCCCCGCCCGCCCAAATGTCCGCCCGCAACCAGTTCCAGTGCCAAAAGTGCCTCTGCCCGCCCCTGGCCCCTCAGCTGCAGAGCAAATCATGCTTGCCGTAACCGGAGAAATCAGCCACCTGCGTTCCAGCCTGACAGGGCCGCTCCAAGAAGACATAGAAGCTCTGCGGCAAGAGCAGCAAGCTCTAATTCAAGAAATCAAACAGCTAGAAGCAAAACGGCAGCAGCAACAATCCCTAGCTCAGCAACAAGCCAACCAACAGCAAATCATTGCTGAATTCTTGCAGGTACTGACTACCCGCTTGGAAGAAACCTTGACTAGCGATTTCTCCCAAATTCTAAGTTCCCTAGAAAATCAGTTATTGCAAAGCAACGCAGCAGCTTACTCTTTGGGCGGTGCGGCTGATGAACAATCGGCTATTGACGTAACACTTAACCCACAAACCTCAGAAGAACACCCGCTGCTGACGCCGGCTCAGAGGTTGGAGCAAATGCAACTGTTCCAATCTCATGCTGACAGTCTGCTGATGAGTCTCGATTCTAGGATGGGTATCGTGTTCGAGGCTTTGCAAGCAAATCTGCAAAGCTATCAAGCTTCCTTGAGACAAGAACTCGAAAATATGTACGGTTTGAGTCAGCAGAGCGAGGCGATGTTCGCGACTTTGGTCAACCACTTAGCCGCACAGTTGGGACGAGAAGCATCTTCCTACGTTCAACAGCCGATCAATTTAGCAAATAATCTCGAAACCGTCACCCCAACCGCAGCAGATCAATCTCCTGTCGCTCCCACCCTTTCAAATACTTCGATCGAGCACTCAGCCGCAGAGACTCAGATTGGAGACTCGGTGCAGGAAATTCGCACCGGCGAATTCGGAGAACAAGACAGATTGCCCTACGCCGGTACAGAAATTTCTCCGCAATTCAGACAGTTGAGGCGCGACCGCGACCGCATTCAAGCCCCAATTTTGCTCCCGGAGTTGGAAGATAAATATTTCGGGTGCAGAACCGAAATATCTCGAAATGCAACTCGGTTGCCTGGGGGTGAAGCGGAAAATAAATTAATAGAAACAGGCGAAGAGATTGAGGATTTGTATGCAAGTTTGTTCGCGGGAGAAGCGGTTCCTGAAGTAGAATTACAAATCGAAAGTTTCCCGGTAGAGAATACTGGAAGCGAGGTCAAGAGTGAAGGTGTACAGTATCAAGATGCGGGGGATAATGACACTGCCGACTCGCTAAAAATGACCGAAGATTTGTTTGTAAATCTGCTGGAGGAAGGCGAATCTCTGGAAGAGATTTTAGTAGATGAAGATTCAGACTTTGTAATGGGGAATTCTGTAGACTCTCTAACTTTAGATAGTGCAGATCTATTTGAACCGCAAGTGGCAACAGTACCTCAAGTTTCAGAAGCACCACCCTCAAGTGCTGAGATGCAACTTGACGCGGACGATCGAGAAAATCTAGAAACGGATCAAAACCTCAGCGAGCAGTTCGGCGCTACTGTGCCTCAATCAGCAGCTTTGCCGTTGAGAACGCCTGTAGAAATTAGCCCTCAGCGCCCCAGTGCCGGGCCCCATGTGCCGAGTGCCGGCGATGTTCAAACTGGTGAGTTCGACTCATCCTCGCAGCGGCTCGATGATGGGTACATCCAAGCTTCGCCGGACGAGGATTTGCTGCCGGTCGAGGCATTAGAAGATGACCTCGATCGAGCTCTAAATTTGGACAACAATACTCTGGAACTTTTGGAGGCAGACCTCTACAATCTGGAGGGATTGGAAAATACTAGCTCCCGGCGATCGAATTTCTCAGCCACTAACAGCTTGGATTTATCGGCCAGTTCCCCCGAGGACATTGCAAAAAATCCCTTTGCCGAGGCCGCAGAGGAAGAACTCGGCACGCTGGAGGATTTGTTCTCCGATGTGTTGGAACTCTCATCTGAGGATGAACCCTTTGTTTTGGAAAACGAACTTGAGGAGGATTTGTTTGCAGAGGAAGACGACTCGAATTTGACGCTAGACGAGATTTTGGCTAGTTTGACCGAGACAGATCGCCCTTTGACTGATTCTCCCCCTCCAGAAACTGCCGAAACTAATGAACTGCGATCGAGTCCTCCAGAAAGTAAAAAAAAAACCTAATTTCGACAGAGAGTAAAGCAGAAGTTGTTGAGGGGAAAACCGATTTTAGCGAGTTGGCCGGGACACAGCAGCCAGACTCGGCTGGGCATTCTGCAGCAGGTGCGATCGCCCCCTCCCGAGAACGCCGGAATTCTAGCTGGTATTTGGGTATTGATTTTGGTTCCAGCGGCCTGTCTGCGGCTTTGCTCGATCGCACCAGCGGCCAGTTGCACCCGATTTACTGGGAAGCATCGCAGGCTGAGGCTTGGGCAGCAGACGCCAGCTTTCGGATTCCCTCGGCTGCGGTGCTGGCGGAAACAGCCCCAGGAAGCCCAGCGTCAGAGGTGACAGTCAAGTCGGTGGGATTCCGACCCCAGGCTTTGCCTGCTGGAGAGTTTTTACTGCAAAATTTTAAATTGCCTTTAAAGGTGGGCATTCCTTATCAGCGGGAGGCTGCTGGGATGTACGAACCGCTATTGCAGTGGTCGCCCTTGCAGGCTTTTTCGATCGCCTTGCCGCTGCAAGGTGTGCGGGCACTGCTGGCTACTTTGAATCCGAGTTTGCGGGGAAAAAAATTTGACGGTTCGGGGGAAGTTTTGGATTCTGCACCAAGGGCGATTTTTGCAGGATTGCCAGTTTCCAATTTAATCTGTAGGGCTTCGGGACTAACGCCAGAAACTCTCGATGCGGCGCTTTTAGACTTGCAGGGTGTAGTTTTGGGGACTCCTGCCGGCTGGTCGGATGTTTATATGTTTAATCTGCGGGAGGCGGTTTTGGGCGCGTCTCTTGTGGCTTCTAGTTCACAAATTTTTGTGGTGGAAGATGCGATCGCCACTTTGCTTGCGGCTGTAACTCCTGTGAAAAATGGCATGGAAGTCGAGTCGCCAGCCGTGGATTCTGCTAAGGGCGGTGAAGAAGCTGCACCGCTGAGTGTGAATGCTTCATCTTTTAGCGGGGGAACTTTGATTTTGAATGTGGGCGCGGCGACGGTGGAATTAGCTTTAGTTGAGTTGCCATCCAATCTTCAAGATTTAACTCGTGCTGATTTTACTTGCCAGAGTTTTGGTTTTGCTGGCGATGCTTTCGATCAGGATATTATCTGTCAGTTGTTGGCTAAAAATGAAACGTGGGGAATGTCGATCGATTTGCCACGTCCTGGCCATCCTGATTTGCCGAACCGCTATCAATTGCAGCAACGGTTACAAGGTTCTGCTTTTGGCCTGCAATTGTTAGAGGCTGCAAGGCAAATAAAAGTTATTTTGCAACATCAAAAAAGTTTTACTTTGGATATTGGCCAGCAGCATTGGGATGTGAAGCGCAAAGATTTGGAAAGTCTGGTTTTAGTGCCTTTTGTGCAGCAGTTAAACCGCGAATTGAATGCTTTGCTCAGCCGCGCGGGAATGTCGTCGGCGGGGATTAATCAGGCGATTTGTGCGGGGGGTATGGGTGCTTGGCCTGCGATCGCCCGCTGGTTGCGGCAGAAGCTGCCGAATGCGATCGTGGTTCAAGACCACGAATTGGAGGTCAATCGAGATATTTTTGAGATTCACAATTCTGCATTAAATTCGGTATCTCAAAGTACAAATTTTTCCCAAAAATTTGGTCGAGTTGCCTGCGGGTTGGCGAGTTTGGCTCTCTATCCTCACATTTTGGATGTGTCGCAGCAGCAGTACAGCGACTTTTTTCTGCTGTGGGAATTAATGCAGGTTTTGGGTCAGGAAACTCTGAGCTTTCAGGAAATTTTGCAGTTGTTGGAACGTCAGGGCGTGAATACCCGCACCTGCGAACCCCGGATTTTGGGGATTTTGGAAGGAAATTTGCCGGCGGGACTTGTGCCTGCGGAGGAAGATTTCATGCTGCTGGCCGAGGAGTCGAGGCAAAATCCTGATTGGGAAGCAATTTGGGCTGAGCCGCTTTTCTTTGAAGATGTCTCACGGGGTTATCGTTTGAATCTCGAACACGCCTCTGTTGTCCGCGAATATTTAGGCAAACTCGCCTCTAGCAGCCAGCAAAAATTGTTAGAGCCGCTAACACTTGCTTGGGATGTTGGCACCGATATTTATCGCTAAACGGCAAAAAACCCGGTTTCTCAGTAGAATCCTCCCTGTCTTTCGGGAAGAGTCCTAGTCGAAACCAGGTTTTTTTGGGTCAGGACTAACTTTTTTCTGTATATTTACGTATGTTTACCTAAACTTTATACGTTTTTATAAAAAACACATAGAAACTTTATAAAAGTGTTATTGGTTTTTAAAGATTGTGCAAAGCTCAGCATTTTAGGTTCTGCAGATTTGGGATGGCTAATAAGATGGACGTAAGAGATCGTTAAAGTTGAGACAAATCATATGAAATTTCCGATGGGTGCCTCGTGGAAATCATCATTATCAGAAATGCTGTCCTTATTTTTTCAAGAATTTACTTACGAAGTCTGTGTATCAAAACAACAGCATCACCGATCCGTAACGAGCAAGGTAAAACGGTTAATCGATATTTTGGGCTCGCTGCTGGGACTGGCAATTGCTGCTGCGGTGGCAGTGCCGGTGGCAGTGGCGATGCTATTGGACAATCCGGGCCCGCTGCTTTACAGTCAAGTCCGCTGCGGCTTCAAAGGGCGGCTTTTCAGAATGTGGAAATTTCGATCGATGGTTGTCGGGGCAGAAAACCTCAAACATTTAGTTAGGAACCAAGCCAAGGGTCACATTTTTAAGAATGAAAATGACCCGCGAATTACCCGCGTCGGCCGCTTCTTGCGGTGCACGAGTTTGGACGAGTTGCCTCAATTCTGGAACGTGTTAGTCGGCGACATGAGTTTGGTGGGAACTCGGCCGCCAACTCCTGATGAAGTTGCTGCCTATGACGATTTTCACTGGCAACGTTTAAATGTCAAACCCGGTATGACTGGGGAGTGGCAAGTCAACGGACGGTCTGGAGTTAAAGACTTTGACGAGATTGTACTCATGGATCTCGACTATCAGCGCAAGTGGTCTGTTGTCTACGACATCACTCTGATTTGCCAAACAATTTGGGTTGTCTTCAGTAAAAACGGTGCGTGTTAATAGACTTGCGGTTTTGGGGTGTTATTGGATTTTAAATTTTAGGAAAAAACAGGGGATGAAATAGTAGGAAACGGATTAAATATATGTTAATAGAATTAGCGCTTGGTGATGCTTACGGTGCGGGTTTTGAATTTGTTGACCAGCAGACGATCAAATTGTACAACAATCTCAACGGCTACCTCCAGCATCCCCGTCACGACATCCAGCCTGGATGTTACACAGACGATACGCAGATGAGTTTAGCCGTCGCAGAAGCTATCGTCAGCCGAGAACCTTGGACACCGGAACTTTTAGCCAGCAAATTTGTTGCAGCTTTTCACCGCGATCGGCGAGTTGGTTATGCTGGCAAATTTTACAATTTTTTGCTCCAAGTTCAAGACGGCAAAGAATTCTTAGCAAAAATTCACTCCGCTAGCGATAAAAGCGGATCGGCGATGCGAGCCGGGCCGATTGGCGTTTTTCCTACTATTGAAAAAGTCATTGAAAATGCTACCATTCAAGCTGCCATTACTCACAACACTCCTGATGGCCTTAAAGCAGCTATAGCGGCGGCTTTGATGTCCCATTACTTTATTTATCAGCTAGGTTTAAAGAAGAATTTGGGAAATTTTCTAGAAAAGCACGTAGCTGGTGAGTGGTCGATACCTTGGCAAGGAGAAGTCAGCGTTAAAGGTTTGGTCTGTGTTAGAGCAGCTATTACTGCGGTTATGCGAAATGATAGTATGAGCAAACTGCTCCAAGATTGCATTGCCTTTTCGGGAGATGTCGATACAGTAGCAACTATTGCTTTAGCTGCTGGTTCCTGTAGCAGTGAAATTGCCCAAGACCTGCCAGAAAATCTGGTACAAGGATTAGAAAATAAATCTTACGGTCGAGATTATATCATAGAACTGGATCGACAGTTAATGAATTGCGCGATGGGCTTCTGACTTCTTCCTGAGATAGGTTACATTCGTTAAATCCCTTACACTGTTTCGTTGCCGAACTTCTTTCTATTAGGATTAAGACCAACTGCCACAAATAGGGTTAAATTTTATGTATGTAGTTGCGCTTGGGCGCTCTTTCCTAAGCTCAGAGCGCTAAAGCGCAACTACATACCTTTGTTTAATTTTCCAGTTAACCTTAGTCCTATCTATTATGAATTTGCCTAATTTGATTACTTTCTCTCGCTTACTGGGAGTGCCTTTTCTGCTCTACGGTTTGTACGACCCAAGCCCGCAAAGTCGCTGGATTTGCACCGCGATTTTTGTGGTAGCTGCGGCTACTGATTGGCTGGACGGCTATTTGGCTAGGAAGCTGAATCAAATTACCGATTTGGGTAAGTTTCTCGATCCTTTGGTGGATAAATTGTTGGTTCTCGCGCCGCTTTTAGTGTTGATTGAGTTGGGTCGAGTCCCGGCTTGGGGAGTGTTTTTGATTTTGGGCAGGGAGTTGACAATTGCGGGGTGGCGTGTTAATAAAACTACGATTTCTGGAGCTAATATTTGGGGCAAATTGAAGACGGTGAGTCAGATTGTGGCGATCGCACTTTTAATTGCTCCTCTGTCGGAAGCGTGGAATTTTCCCGCATTTATTGCTTTTTGGGTTTCTGTAGCTTTAACTTTGATTTCTGGCGCTATTTATCTGTGGCCTGAAAAGGAAATAAAGGAAACATAAGGGGGAGAAAGTTAATTGTGTGAATGCAAGTTTGCATTTCTATCTGGATAAAAAAGAGGCGATCGAACTTTGATAAATATCACAACTATCGCCTGAAATTACCGTTAAACTAAGCCGAAATCAAGCGAGATTTCGGTTGAGGAATAGAACGCCCCAATTCCTGAGCCGTCTCAATCCACTCCTGCATAACAATCTCTATATTTTGTAGTGCTTCTTGATAAGTTTCGCCATCTGCGGCGCATCCGGGTAATTCCGGCACTTCGGCAATAAATGCTTGGTCTTCTTGACTCCAGTAGAGGATAATTTCATAGCGAAGCATCGTCTTTACCTCCTAGTTGGTGTTTGAGAATTACCTCACGAATTTGCTTGACTTGATAGGCTTTGGCTTGCGAGCCTTTGGGTTGAAGATTTAGGATTTCTTCAACACCATCTTTAGCAAATATGTGGTGACTGCCGCGAATCCGTTCCTCAAAGCCGAGTCTGCGTAAAAGTTGGCAAAGTTGAGCAAAGGGTATATTGGCGTCGGAATTACCAAGTAAGATTTTAGCTAGCAGTTTGTCTGGTTGACTCACGCTCTGTCCAAGTTATCAGTTATTTTATGATGACATATTTTTGAGTGGGCGATCGAAAGTCATTCGTCAGAAATCAGAAGCCCGAATCAAAAATTCTGACGAATGACAAATTCCTTAATAATGACTCCCAGATTTCCGATAATGCACCGCTGTCACCCCGTCATTTTTCAGCAAATGACCGTTTTCAATCGCCGCATAAACTACCCAGTGATCACCGCATTCCATCCGACTTATCACTTGGCATTCCAGATAAGCTAGAGCATCAGTCAAAACGAGACAGCCGTTGCTAGCTTCCATTGTTTCGACTCCCGCAAATCTGTCTTCTCCCGGAGCAAAGTTTTTCATGAAATACTTCCGCAACTGTCGCCCTTCTGCTAAGATGTTGAGCACAAATTTATCTCCGGCATACATCAAAGATTCGATCGATCGATCTTTGGCCACCGCAATCGTCACACCGGGCGGATTAAACGTTGCTTGCGACACCCAGGAAGCCAGCATCGCACTGGTGACATCCTCCCGCTTCGCCGAGACTACGCACAGCGAACCAACGAGTCTCCCTACTGCTTGTTCTGTGCGATCGCTTCCTGCTGCTAACTGCGGTTTCGGTGCCCGCAATTTTTGCGATCGAATCAAGGCTTGAGCAAAATCCGTTCCCGCTTCTGTGCACTCGTGAATCGTCGCCGCCGTCGGCTTAAATTTGGCTCGAATCGGCTCAAATCCAATTCTATAGCCAGCATCTTTCAGCTTGTTTTCCACTAAGTCGATCGCCTCTCCACTCCAGCCAAAAGAACCGAAAACTCCCGCTAATTTGCTCTTAGTTGCAGTAGATAAAACTATTCCCAAAGCAGTTTGAATTTGCGTCGGAGCGTGTCCTGCTAGCGTGGGAGTTCCGATGATAAATCCCGCGCATTTTTCGATCGCCTCTTTAATTTCCCCTGGTTCGGCAAATTCACAGTTAATACTTTCTACAGCAACGCCGGCTTTCGTAATTCCTTTGGCGATCGCCTGCGCTAAAGTAGCCGTATTTCCGTAAGCCGAAGCATAAATCAAAGCCACTGTCAAGTCTTTTGAATTTTGTTGCTGGCTCCATTCCCGATACAAATTGCTCAGTTCATTAAGGCCGTAACGGACGATCGGGCCGTGACCGGGAGCATAAAATGCTGTGGGTAAATCGGCGAATTTATCCATTGCGGTCAGCACTTGTTTTGCCTGAGATGCGTGCAGGGAATCGTAATAATAGCGCCGATCTTCGCTGTAAACGCTCCACCCTTCATCGAATACTTGATCCCCGCAAACGTGAGCTCCAAATAGTTTGTCAGTGAACACGATTCGAGTGTGCGGATCGTAGGTGCAAAGTTGGTCAGGCCAGCGGGGAGTCGGAGTCGCGATGAATTTTAAGGCGTGACCTTTTCCTAAATTGAGAGTTTCTTCTCCCCGAACGATCATAATGTTTAATTCTTGGTCGGGGAAAGCGGCTCGTAAACTAATTGCGGCGGGATTCGTGCAAACCAAAGCTACTTGAGGAGCTAATTCTACCAGAGCTTTAATTGTTACTGACCTGTTAGCATTGAAATGCCCCAAAATTATGTAATCCAGCTTGGTCAAGTCCACCCGTTGCTGTAAAAATTCCAGGTAATTTTGAGTAAAAGATTCCCCCGGCGGGTCGAACAAAGCAGTTTTGTCAGCTTGAATAATATAGCTATTTGCTGTCGTACCCTTTTGCAGCGAATACTCGACTTCAAATTTGAGTCGAGCCCAAGTGCGCGATCGCAGAATAAAAGTATCGAGTGCGATCGGGATAAACTGCACGTCGCGGGGTTTGACATCAGATGCGAGTCTATTAATCAAAGTGTTAGTCATTTATTGCACCTATGAGAAACTGAACTACAGAACTTCTTTTGATTTCGTGCCAAAACTTGGTATCTACAATGTCAAATCTTGCACCTCTACCCTGTAAATTGGTATCCAGATCAGTCAGAAATTCCCTGGTTTCTAAATCATCCCCAATTTGGATAAAGCTCACTCCAATTTCTTCATCTTTCTCTATTTTATTTGCCGCACTTACAATAATTTCGGCGACAGCAGCGACTTGTTCGGGTTTTTCATCGAGGACTGCAACAATTATTGCTCCTTTCTTCCCTTTGCCGTCTGTTTTGTTTGCGAAATAATCGCTAAAACTTGCTTTAAGAGCTTCTTCCAAATTAGTTGCCGTCGGTTTTGCTGAATCCGGTTCCGTATTTTGTCGCTGCAAAATTTCAGCTAACCGGCCAACAGTTGAATTTTTATACTTCCACATAGGAGTAGAAGCTTCGTAAAGGGTGATGCCGTCGCTGTCAAATTCCTGACATTTTTTTGCTAAGTCAATCAGAGATGCCTGTGCTTCTACCCACTCCTCGTACCAAGGATGTTGGGGGTTTCGGCTGGCATCGCTTCTGGCAATAATAATTGTGTAATCTCGGTCTTCTAAAAGATTGGCAGGCATGGGCAATTCCTAAGAGTGAAAATGGAAAAGCAAAAAGTAAGAAAAGGCTTATGGCGCACCCTAAGTTTAGCTGCCGGTAAGGTTCGCCATAAGCACCCTACGTTGAGAGTTTTTGCGTAGGTAAGATGCCGCATAAGCACCCGATATTCCTACCTAATAATGATTTCCGACTTTTCGGTGGTGAACTGCCGGCAGTGCATCTGGATTGGAGACGCGGCCGCTATCGACGATCGCATATACGATATGATGATCCGAAAGCTCCATCCGGCTGACTACTTCGCATTCCATGTACGCCAAAGCATCGGTCAAAATCGGAGAACCGTTGGTTGCTGGTTGAGTTTTAACTCCGGCAAATCGATCGGCACCAGGAGCAAAACGCTTTAAAAAGTGCCTCATCAAAGTTTGATAATTGCCTTCTTCGAGCACGTTGAGAACAAATTTATCTCCGGCGTGCATCATCGATTCAATCGCCCGATCCTTCGCAACTGCTATTGTTAAACCCAGCGGTTTAAAACTTGCCTGCGTTACCCAAGAAGCTAGCATCGCACCACTAACATCACCTTTTTGAGCTGTGATGATGTACAGTCCGCCGCTGATTCGTCCCAAAGCTTTATCGAGGTCGCTATCGAGGGATTTCATCTGTTTGACTGCTTTGTCCCGCGTCAGCCACTGTCCCAAGTCGGTGCCGGCTTCGTCGCAAAGTTGATAACTCGCTTCTGTCGGTGATTCTTTAATTAAAATGTTGGGGAATGCTTCTTTTAAACCCAACTCTTTGAACTTGTTTCTCAGCGGGTAAATAGATACGTCATCGCCGCCGCCAGATTCGCACAAACCGAAAGATTGTTTGTTGTTAGCTGCAACTAAAATTGTGTTGATTGCGGCTTCGGCATTCACAGCAGCAGTACCGCCACTCGGTGGCGAACAAATTACGATGCCGGCAGCATTACCGACAAGTTCAGCAACTTCTTGCAAGTCGGCGATTCTCAAATCCATCATTTCCACAGCGACACCGGTTTTGGTGATACCGTGGGCGATCGCTTGGCTGAGTCGATCGCTAAATCCGTAATCGGAAGTGTAAAATACCGCTACAGTGGTTTCTGCCTTAGCTTGCGCTTGGCTCCACTTTTTGTAGCGCCCGGTAAGTTCCACCACATTGTGCCGCAGCAAGGGCCCGTGACCGGTCGCAACTAAACCGATTTCTCCCAACTCTGCCATCCGCTTCATCGCAGCGAGTACCGATCGAGCATTGGGAGCCATCAAACACTCATAATAAAAGTGGTAATCTTCCTCAACTGCTGCTAAATCGTCATCGAAGGTGCTGTCGGAACAATAGTGCATCCCGAAAGCATCGCAGGTGAACAGCGCTTGAGTTTTGCTGTCGTAGCTGAAAATAGTATCGGGCCAGTGCAAGTTCGGCGCCGATACGAATTCGATAATGTGGCCGTTTCCTAAATCTAGTTTGTCCCCGTTTTTTACTACCAATCGCTCAAATGGTTGGTGTACAAGGTTTTCTAAAAATTGAATTGCTACTTTCGCCCCCACGACAATCGCTTGGGGTGCCAGCGCCAGCACGTCTTTGACTAAACCGCTGTGGTCTGGTTCGGTGTGGCTGATAATTAGATAGTCAATCTCTTGGGGGTCAATTTCGCCCGTCAGAGTTTCCATGTATTGCTGGCGAAACTTCTCGTGCGAGGTATCGACGAGGGCGGTTTTTTCACCGCGAATGATGAATGAGTTGTAAGTTGTACCGTTTTTGAGCCCGAATTCGATGTCAAAGCGGTCTCTATCCCAGTCCAGGCATCGAATTGCCGTTGTGTCAGAGGCAATTTCGACTTTTTCCACCGTCAATCTGCGTTGGACTCGTTCAGTCAGCGCTACCATCAGTGCCTCCTTGTCTTTTACCCATTACCTTATTGTTTCCATTCTGACACGTTTTTTTTGTAAATCTTTATAAAATTTCTTATGAGGCTGTTAAGTAACTTCAAAGTTATGGATATGTGAAGGGGGCGATCGACCAGGTTTTTGCAAAAATCTACAAATTAGGTCTTGACAAAACTGCAATTTTACGGTTAATTATTTAATCTGCGGAGGCGCACGAAAGTTCGTGTCGGATTGGTTTCAACCCCGAGTCTTAGAAAGGGATTTTAACCCGAATGTGATATTACTTCAACAGTCCTGAACATTTGTGTCACCATTACTAAGGTGCTCTACTATATGAAACCCCCGATCATCCATTCATAATCAAAGTAGTAGAGCACCCTACAAGTCGATTCGAGTGTGCCAGTGGCATTAGTCTTATTCAAGTGTCAAACCCTCTGATTTGTTACGGGCAACTCTACAATAAACTCCGTTCCCTCGCCAACCTGACTGACGCAACTGATTTTGCCACCGTGACCTTGAACAATTACCTGATAGCACACTGAAAGTCCTAAACCCGTACCTTTACCCACAGGTTTAGTAGTAAAAAAGGGGTCAAAAATCTTGTCTTGAATTCCTGCAGGAATGCCACTTCCCGTGTCGCGGACAGAGATTGTTACCCAGTTCGGCTCGCTTTGCCAACTGCGAATGGTTAATTCCCCCGGTTTGCTCGTTGATTGGAGGGCATCTAAAGCATTGTCAATCAAATTATAAAATACTTGGTTGATTTGACTGGCATGACATTGGACGGGCGGCAAACTGCCGTATTGCTTGTGTATTTTGATATGGGTTTTTAGCTTATTTTGCAGCATCAAGAAACTGCTTTCTAAACCTTCATTCAAATCTACTGGTTTTAATTCAGCGTGGTCTAAACGAGAAAAATTTCGCAGCGTCATCACGATCGAGCGAATCCTGCCGCTGCCTTCTCGCATTGAATTGATCAGTTTACCAAAGTCTTCTCGAATGTAATCGAGTTCTAGTTCTTCATTGATTCTGACAATTGCCTCTGCTGCTTCCGGGCAGGCATTTCCGGTCTGTTCTAGAGCTTCGTTCAAGGCTTTAAAATATTCTTGAGCGTGAAACAAGTTAGCGTGGATAAAATTGTTGGCGTTGTTAATTTCATGAGCAATTCCGGCTACCATTTGCCCCAAACCTGACATTTTTTCGCTTTGAATCAATTGCTGCTGCGCCGATCGCAATTCTTCTAACGCAGTCTGCAACTGCTGGGTTTGAGCTTGAGATTTTACCGCAGCATCTTGGACTTGGCTGTAAAGTTCTGCTTGCTGAATGGCGATCGCCATTTGGTTGGCTATCTGGGATAGCAACTCCATTTCTTGTCGCTGCCAATTGCGGGTATCCCGGCACTCGTGAGCAATAAGCAAACCCCACAGCCTACCGGGAAATTTAGGATTATAGTTTCCGGCTGTTTCGGGGGAACTTTCTTCAGTTCTCGATGTAACAATCGGCACGATCAGATTAGCTTTTACCTGCAAACGGTCTAAGAAATCAACGTGACAAGGCTCTAAACCAGCATTAAAAATATCATTAATGGCTTTGACTCGCCCTTGCTGGTAAAGATCCGCGTAATCTCCCCGGAAACACTTATCCGCCCCCATATCTCCTAAAATTGAAGGCCAAGGGATGACCATATCTTCAACAACAACTTTTCCTTGCCAGTTGTCTTGAAACTGATAGATGATTACTCGATCGCACTGCAACATTTGGCGGACTTCCCTCACCGCTGTTTGTAGGATAGTTTCCAGATTTAGGGTACTGCGAATTTGGTTGCCTATCAGCCGCAGCAGCGATTCTCGTTCGGCTTGGCGCCTGGTTTTGCTATAGAGTTTGGCTTGATTGATCGCGATCGCCAATTGCGATCCTACCCCTTCTAAAAGCTGCCGTTCCCAATCAGTCCATTCCCGTACACGATCGCATTGATGCAAGCCAATTATGCCATTCACTTCACCTTGATAGCGAGTAGCTACTGCCAGCATTGACTTAATCTCCAAAGCTTCGGCAATTTTTCGGGTTTGTGGATTCAATCCCGGAAAATCGAGAAACTTCGTCACTGCTAGCGACTCTTGCTGAGACACGACGGCAGCCAAATGCGGGTTGTCAGTCATCGGTACTTTCATTCCCAGTTGGATCGGATAGTCCCCCGCGTTGTACTCTCCGCGCGTGACTAAAGTTTTTTCTGTATTTGATTCTTTGACTAAAATGCTTACGCGATTGCACTCTAACGCTTGCCCCAGTAATCGGCAGGCCGATGTCAAAATTTCTTCTATGTCAAGTGTACTGCGAATTTCGTTATTAATTTGGTTCAGCAAGTTTGATAACTGAACTTGCTGCTGCATCTGCACGATTAGGGCTTTTTGTTGGTCTACTTCCGGCAGCGAAAGACTTTCTTCCTGTCTCCAATTTTCAGATTCAGGCAACCGCGAAGTTACTCTTTGCCAGGGGTTTTCGTGTTCTTGTATTTTTAAAGACATATTTACTCAGGAGTGGTACAGTATTTTGATTGAGTCGGCTTTTTTAAACCTATGCTTACCCCGCCAACAGCCCCATCGCAGCTACCAGGACTTTTGGAATATCTTAAGACATTATAAAGGATGCAGCCTGAGCAAAGCAATTATTTGCTTTACAAATATTTATATTTAGCAAGTATGCGCTCAGACGCCCACAATACTAATTGGCGCGCGCCATTGAACTTGGTCAGATGTCAAATAGAGTTAGCTGCCCGCTTAACCTAATAAAATTAATCTAAAATCTATCTTTAGTTCAATGTTTGCGCGCGCTCGATAAATATGGAAAACTCAATTCCCGACAATTTTCGTTCGCCAGCAAGGAGCGACAACCTTATATCTGGATTAATAGGTAAAAGCCAGATTAAAATAGCTTTGGCGATCGGCAATTCTCGGTTGCACTGGGGATTATTTGCGGGCAAAACTCTGGAGAAAACATGGGATACACAGCATCTCAATGCTGATACTGTTTCCCGGCTCTCCGAGCAGGAAAAGGCCGAATATTTGGTGCAAACAGTAATGAGGTCGATCGAGGAAGTATCTTCTCAAAATCTCCTTTGTCTTCCTGCTGCTCCCGCTTTTTCTAGTCCTCACACACTTTCTTTAGTGCCGCTGCCTCTAATTTTGGCCTCAGTAGTTACCCAGCAAACAGCAATTTGGCAGAGTTATCCTGATGTCCGAATTATTACTTTAAACCAGTTGCCGATCGGGGGAGTCTATCCTACCCTGGGAATTGACAGAGCTTTGGCTGTACTGGGCGCTGGCAACCAATTCGGTTGGCCGATTTTACTTATAGATGCTGGTACAGCTTTAACATTTACTGGGGCTGATGTCAATAGGTATTTAGTTGGGGGCGCAATCTTACCAGGTTTGGGTTTGCAGTTATCGTCCCTAAGTAAAAAAACCGCTGCATTACCTTTAATTAGTTTACCAGAAAATCTGCCGCACCGCTGGGCGAAAGACACTGCTGGGGCAATTCAAAGCGGAGTTGTGTATGCGACGGTGGCAGGAGTTAGGGATTTTATTGAAGATTGGCGGTGTTTGTTTCCTGATAGCAAAATTGCGGTCACGGGGGGCGATCGCGCTATGCTTTTAAAATACCTCACCGCAGCCTTTCCTGATACAGCCGCAGGCGTAATTGACGCGCCCGAGGCTATTTTTTTGGGAATGAGTCATGAGTTATGAGTCATAAGTTATGACTCATTGTTAAGGGGAATGGGTAATAGGGAATTCTTCTTCCCTCTTCCCTCTTCCCTCTTCCCTCTTTACTGTTTCCTTCGGCCTCAAAACTCCAATTTCTAGCTTTGCTGCAAAAGTGAGATGCTCCCAATTATTATTCCTTCTGCCCTCTTTCTTATTCCTTACCAATTACCAATTCACTTAGCAAATTCCCGAATATACTTAGCAACAACATCCGGGACTTCCTGCGGCAAATTGCTTTCCCCCGGACTAACCAATTGCAGTTCGGCATTAGGAGCTAGAGCAGCATATGATTGACACAGAGACGAAGCTGCCGAGGTATCTTCAGAACCTTGCAACACCAAAACAGGCGCTTTCAGCAAAGGCAAATTCTCATCAACTAACTCCGCTGTAATTTCAGCCCGCCGCCGCCGGAAGAGCAACTGCACCGCAACTGGGGAGTGAATCAACTGCTGTCTGAAATTTAGCAGTCCGTCAATCTTGTTTTGAGTACCCAGCAACTTAGCAATTGGATAGATCGATCGCAGCCACCAAAAACCGAGGGGTGGTTTGCCGATCAGCCAGCTAGCCGTCTGCCACCGCCCCCGCCGGTTGCCAACCTTGAGGCCTTCTGGGGCCAACAAAACCAAACCCTGAACTCGATCGGGATATTTGATAGCGTAGCTGGTGGCCACCCAACCACCGAGAGAGTGAGCGATTAAATAAACCTCTCGCAGTTTCAAAGTATCGAGGTATTGAGCGAGACATTCTACTTCCAGGTCGATCGAATAATGAAGATTCGGGCGTTCCGAGTCGCCAAACCCCAGCAAATCCGGTGCGAAGCAGTGGTAGTAGGGGCTCAAATGTTCGATCGTCCTCAGCCACTGACTGCTGTCCTGCCAAGAACCGTGTAAAAATACTAAATTCGGGCCTTGACCGACTTCGTGCCAGAAGATTTGCCCTACAGAGAGTTTGACCCGAGAATTGCGTAGCGGTGAGTACATCCGGTTAAATATTTAGTAATAAAAAGATGATTAATTTAATCTTCAGAGATTGTGAATTAAAGTAGGAAAACATTAAAAATTAATTCCACAGTCATCACAGACAATTTTTGACGGCGAGGTAATTTCCGACTTTTCTCAAATTTGGATGCCCCGCCGATTTACGCCAAAGTTGTCAGGCCTTGAAAATAGTCCTGTAAGTGTTGGTCGTTATCGTGGCTGAGCGCGCCCTCGGGCAGTGATTCGGGCAAAAAAGCCTCAACCTCACTGACTTCAAGCGTATCCTGAACTTGCATATTGCCCTGTACCTCTGCAGCCACCACGATACAAATCGAGTGCAGGCGAGGGTCTCTATCGGCAGCCGAATAAACACCCACCAAGCGACGGATTTTGACTAAATCGAGTCCTGTTTCCTCTGCTAATTCCCGCCGCACAGTTGTCGGAATATCCTCTCCCCAATCCACCATACCTCCCGGCAGTGCCCAGCGACCGTTGTCGCGGCGGCGAATTAACACAATTCGCCCGTCAGGCAATACGGGGATCACCGCAGTACCAGTCACAGGATGTCGAAAAATCAGTCCCAGCACAGTTTGTACAATTTGCCACAATCGACGCATAAACTCAAAAGCTTGTTTAGGAGATAATAACTTCAGGCCTCCTAGCTTGCAGCTCCGGAGTCTTAATTTTTAATTTTTCATTCACGCCAGAGGTCTGGCAAGTCTGCTAGGATTTCCGCCGCGTGAGTTTCTGGTTTGACTTTCCGATAAACCTTTTCAATCCTACCATCTGGGTCGATCGCGAAAGTCGATCGAGTAATTCCCATAAATTCTTTTCCCATAAATTTTTTGAGTCCGTAACAGCCGTAGGCGGTAGCAACTTCGGCGTTAGAGTCGCACAGCAAGGGAAAGGGCAGTTGATATTTAGCTGCAAACTTGGCGTGAGACTCGGCCCCGTCTGTGCTGACGCCGAGGACTGCAATATTGCGCGACTCGTAGTCTGAGTGAATATCGCGAAAGCCGCAAGCTTCTTTGGTACAGCCTGGGGTATTGTCCCGAGGATAAAAGTAAAGTACAACTCGCCGCCCTCGAAAATCTGCAAGGCTGACGACATTGCCTTGCGCGTCGGGCAGGCTGAAGACAGGAGCTACGTCACCGGAATAAATCGTCATTTGTCGTATTTTGTCAAGAGTTTATAGAAATATTCCGCAAGAGCGAAAACATTGCGTCCCATCGGGCCCGCATTCCCACCGACTTGAATCCCCGTATTCTTTTTTCTGGGTCTTGTACCGGGTGTGCTATGATCGTCATCGGTCTAAAATTGAGTATAACTAGACAACGTAAAAACTTAACTGGATTAGTTGAGTGCGTAGTCACACCTAACGGTGTTGCGGTTTAGGAAAGCTAAATTTGAAGAAAACCTAACTACATAAAGAGAACTGATCGAGTACGGTATGGCATACCGGAATTTACGCTTGGGGAGAAGACACCTATATTTTGGCTGGAGCAATCCTGTCGCCAGTAAGTGACTTCGCTGAACCAAGAATCTTAGTCACCCAGAGTGCACAGAGTGTCAAACTTAAGAATCCCTGGGCGTGAAAGCCCGGGGACTGTCAATGTTTATTAGTGAGGTCAGAATGGCTAAGCGCCGCAATCTCAAGAAAGAGAAGGCACAACGAAATCAAGCATACGCTCGCAAGTTTCGCAAGCGGAGAAATCAAGATATGTTCTCCAACAAGAGAAGACGATTTGACGGCGGCAACGGCGGTGGCATGGGCGCCATGAGCGGTGGCAGAGACAAAGACATGGCTGCTGCTGAAGATTAATTGCTGAGGCTATCTGCCGAACTTAGAACCAGAGTGGAAAACACGATCGTTCTTTCGTAGAGATAGCCAGCCGGAATTTGTCCAATAATTCAACGATGTTTAGGCGATCCGATCGCGCGCAGCGATAAGTGATTTTCTCACTTGTTCAAACCCGGTACCCCCGTAACTATTGCGAGCCGCCACCACTTGCTGAGGTGCGATCGCGCTGTAAATGTCTGTCTCAAAGGCTGGGTGCAAGTCTTTCCACTCCTCAAGTGTCAAATCTTTGAGGAGTTTGCCCCCCGAAAGGCAAGTTTTGACGACTTTGCCGACAAGGTTGTAAGCTTCCCGGAAGGGAACGCCTTTGGCGGCCAAGTAGTCGGCTACGTCTGTAGCGTTAGAAAAGTCTTCCGTAACAGCAGCAGCAAGGCGATCGCCGTTAAACGCGATTCCTTCCCGCAGCAAAATCGTCATTGCTTCCAAGCAACCCTGTACCGTTCTTACGGTATCAAACAAAGCCTCTTTATCTTCTTGTAAATCTTTGTTGTAGGCCAAAGGAAGTCCCTTCACTACTACCAACAAGGCTTGTAAGTTACCGAACACCCGCCCCGCTTTGCCCCGCACCAACTCCGGCACGTCGGGATTTTTTTTCTGTGGCATGATGCTAGAGCCCGTAGCGCAGCTATCTTTGAGCGTAATAAATCCAAATTCGTGAGAAGACCACAAAATCATTTCTTCTGACAAGCGGCTCAGGTGTACCATAATCAAGCTAGCTGCGGCGAGAAATTCGATCGCAAAATCTCGATCGCTCACTCCATCTAAGCTATTAGCATAAACCTTGTCAAACTGCAATAGTTCTGCCGTATAATGTCGGTCAATTGGGAAAGTTGTCCCCGCCAGCGCGCCACAACCCAAAGGCGAAACATTCACCCGCTTGCAGATATCGCCGAGACGTTCCCAATCGCGATCTGTCATTTCAAAATAAGCTAACAGGTAATGAGCCAAACTGATCGGCTGAGCGCGCTGCAAGTGCGTGTAACCGGGGATTAAAGTTTCCACGTTACGATCGGCAATATCGAGCAAAACTCCTTGAAATTCCCGCAATTGCTCGCGAATTTCTGCGATGCGATCGCGCAAATACAAGCGAGTATCAGTGCCGGCTTGATCGTTGCGCGATCGGGCCGTGTGCAACTTTTTCCCGGCATCTCCCACGATATCCGTCAGCCGCTTCTCTACAGCGAAGTGAACGTCTTCTGCATCAACTCCCGGAACAAAAAGTCCTTGGCGGTATTCGCGGCGGATCTGTTCCAAACCATTGACTAACTGTTCGCCTTCTGCTGCGGAAATAATCCCTGTTTTTGCCAGCATTTTCGCGTGAGCGACAGAACCCGTCAAGTCGTACTCAATCAATTCAATATCGAAGCCAATACTAGCATTGAATCGGGCGATCGCTGGGTGCAGCGCCGATTCAAATCTTTGACTCCAAGTTTTTTGTTGTGTTGTCATTGCTCAAGCTAAAACTAGATTATATCTCTGTTGCAGAAGTCTATAAAAACCGGTTTGTAGCAAAGACTTTAGTCCTTCCTCCGGTTTGTAGTCGGGACTTTAATCCTCCCTCCCAAATTCTGTAAGAAAAAACTCACGTTTTGACTACAAAGTTTTTATACATCTTTTGACCCCAAAAAACTGAAGTCTTGACTACCAAATTGTGAAACTTTTGCTGCATCAGAAAGAAGTGAAGTTTTGGCTACAAACCTTTTAAATCTGTTCCAGATACCTCCTTCGACAAAAAATCTAACGAAAAATCCCTTTAAAGAACCAGCCAACAAAAATACCTATAAAAAAAGCTCCTATTTGACCAGTCGAAACAAAATTGTTCCAAGCTTTCTGGAAATTTGTAAAAAGTTCGTAGCTTTGACCCAAAACCACCGTCGATCTCAAATGAGATTTCACAACTAACACGTGAGCGACATCGTTCCAATTAATTGAACTGGTTAATCCAGCAGTAATTTCCGGCATTAAATTAACTATCATGGTGATTTTCTCCTGCTAAAGGTCTTACCCTAAGTACAACCAGTGTCATGTCATCTTCGTTACGATTGCCGATGCCGATAAACTGGTGTACGCGATCGAACAAATAATCCAAAATCTCTTCAGACTGCTCGTAATTTTGACAGGCCCACTGAAAAGCCGAGGTCAAGTTATCCTCGTCAAAGCGATCGCCCCTTTGATTAGCAGCATCAGTAAATCCGTCTGTGTAATAAATAATAGTATCTCCTGGCTGCAATTGCACTTGAGCTTCTTGGTAATGCGAATCAGCATCCAGGCCAATTAACATTCCCTCCAAAGTATCGAGCTGAACAATCGAATTAGTTGCAGCTTGCCACAGCAAAGGCGGGTGGTGAGCTGCATTGCTGTAAGACAAAACGCGAGTTTTCGGGTCATACTCCGAATAAAACAGAGTCACAAAACGATGGGAATTTTCCAAATCCGCGTGCATAACCCGGTTTAAATGTTGCAAAATTCTCGACGGCGAGTGGCGGTTCAAAACCTCCGCCCGCAGCATACCCCGTGTCATCGTCATCAACAGGCCAGCCGGTACTCCTTTGCCCATCACGTCGCCGATCACAATGCTCCAGCGGCCCTTGTCGATTTTGGACTTGAGATTTTTAATTAGGGATGGGGGGTTTTCCCCCTCATTCTCCTTGCCGATCGGGTCATAGTCAGCGGGAATAAAATCATAATAATCTCCGCCGACTCTGCTAGCAGTTTGGCAGCGGGCGGCCACGTCAACACCGGGAATTTTCGGACAACTGCGGGGTTGCAGCCGCAATTGAATTTCCGCCCCGATTTCTAACTCTCTGTCTAAGCGGTCTTTTTCCGCCAACTTAACAGTAAGTTCGTCTTTGCAAATAGCCACAGCGGTTTGATCCGCCACCAACCGAACTAATTTCTGTCTGCTGGGAGTCCAGAGATATTGCGGATCACTGCTAAAAACATAAAGGCGTCCGCGTTCCAAATTGTTGACTAAAATTGGCGCCCCAAACAAATGAACATCCGGGCCCAAATAACGACCGACTTGCAGGTCTAGACTAGAAGTTTGCCCAGAGGTTTCAGAAAACGATGCAGCAGTAGCGCCCGCACCTGCTGTAGCTTGCCTGGTGGCTATTTCCAACGCTTTTCGCATATCTTGGCACTGCCGTCCTTCCTGACAATGCAACTGCTGAAACCTGACTTGACCGTTGGGTTTGAACAGCACTAAAGCTCCCCCGTCGGCGTCAGTAACGCGAGTCGCCACCAAAGGCACCAACTCCAAAAATTGGTTGAGATTGTTAAAACTTCGCAGGGCAAATCCCAGCGAACCCAACATATCTTGAACGTTGTGCTGATATCGGTGCAAACGCGCCACCAGTTCTTTGAGGGCAAATACTGGCGTCGCGTCGGTGGAATTGCGACCGGGAGGGCGGTCAGCAGGTTGAGGTGAGGGGCGAGGCAAAGGCACAGCAGTCATTTTAAATTTGTGATTTTCGATCTTAGAGGGAGGAGGAATGATTGATGACTTAGGGGTCACTGGAACAGAAACCCGTTTTTTTTAGAACAAGTAGTTTGGTTTGAGCAAGTAGGTTCGGTACTCGGACATTCGTATCAACTTAACTCTGAAATTCTTAAGCAATCTCGTTTATAGCTGAGTCTAGAACCCCCTAAATCCACGCCGCTTGCTTTACTTGGGGGGCCCCAAGACCGCAGCGGCTTCCCTTAAGAATGGGGACTTTAACGATTTGCTGTCGCCCTTCTTAAGGGGAGGGCCAAGGGGATCGGGAAGACTGTGCAATCAGACAGCAGACTGATACTAAATTTGAGCTTAATTTGACACACTAATGGCGCTTTGAACCCCAACCAGCAAGAACAGGGGAAGGTATTGTTTCTAGGGGTATTTAGTTTTCACTCGCCGCCCGTGGCGATCGGCACAAGTCCTGCGATGGTAGTTTGAGGTTAAGGATTTGAGATTTTGAACCTCTGTATCCGCCTCCAAAAATTGGGACGACCACAGATACCTGATCAATCTAAAATCTAAAATCTAAAATCTAAAATCGAGTAGGGCTTCCACAAATTCGTAACTAGAAAACGGGCGCAAGTCTTCGATGCTTTCCCCGACTCCAATAAAGCGGATTGGCAGACCAAGCTGCTGCACTACTGCTAGAGCAACACCACCTTTAGCAGAACCGTCGAGTTTTGTCAATACTACTCCGCTTAATTTTGCTGATTCTGCGAACACTTCTGCCTGTCGCAAACCATTTTGACCCAGTGTGGCATCCAAGACCAGTAGAGATTCTACGGTAGCCCCAGGGGCTTTCTTATCTACAATGCGACGGATTTTACTTAATTCGTCCATCAGATTTTTTTTGTTTTGCAGGCGGCCTGCGGTGTCTACGATCAGGAGTTCTGTGCCTCGGGCGCTGGCAGCGGCGATCGCATCAAACACGACAGCAGCCGGATCGGTATTTTTCCCTGGGTTGGCAATAATTTCGACCCCGCTGCGGGAACCCCAAACTTTCACCTGTTCGACGGCGGCGGCGCGGAAAGTGTCGGCGGCAGCAATTAGGGTTTTGTAGCCGGATTTTTGGGCAATATGGGCAAGTTTGCCGATCGTCGTAGTTTTGCCCGCACCGTTGACTCCTACGATTAACCAGATGTTAAAAGTGTCTTTTTCCGGGGCAAATGTCAGGCTGTAGGCGGGATTGCCTGCGGCGGTTTCGGCACAGGGAGCGTCGAGAATGTCCCGCAGGATGGTTTTGAGGTAGGCTAGAGCCTGTTCTGGTGGGAGCACTTCTTGTGTGAGTCTTTCTTGGAGGCGCGTAATAATGATGTCGGTGGCTGCGACTCCGACATCGGCTTGCAGCAGCAAAGTCTCAATTTCGGCTACCGCGTCTTGATTGAGCGGGCCTTGACCGACGATCGCCTTTAGTCGATTAATTAAGCTGCGACGAGTTCTTTCTAAGCCTTTCCGCAGTTTTTGCAGCCAAGTGATTTCTTCAACTGATACTTGGTCTGGCCGGCGGCCTTGACTGGCTAAGATTTCTGAGGACCACAGGAAGCCTTCGTCAAAGGCGAAACCGGGAATTTCTTCGATAATGGCGGCTCTCTCGGCGGCGGCTGCAATTACGTCGGGTTCTTCAATTGCGGTTTCTTTGAGGCGTTCGATGCGCTCCATGCGCTCGGCCTGAGCTCTGGCCCAAAACGGCAGGGCTTCCTCTGTTTGGCCGTCGGATGCGAGTGATTCGGTTTCTACAACCTCCGTTGCAGGCTCGGCAATTTCTATATTTTCTGCTGTAACTTCTAATTTTTGAGCAATAGGTGCAATGTCGATCGCCCCGGCTGTTGGTTGCAGAGTTTCTGCAATTGCGGCTGGGTTAGCTGCATCGAGTTCTATCGTGTCGGTAGCTCCAAATGCGGCTGGTGCTTCAACTTCTGTAACTTCTGCAACAGTTGGTGCTGTGGGTGCTGGTTCAAGTTCGCTCGGCTCCGTTGCTTCAATAGTCGCCGGTGCTGCAACTTCCGCAACTGTCGCGATTTCTGTTTCGGCCGCGGGAACCTCGGGCCCTGCTGTCTCGGAAACTTCTGTTTCGGGTTTTTGCTGTTTTTGAATATTTTTGTAAGCAGCTTTTGCCCAATTGAGATAATCTTCGGATACAGCAGGAGAGCTTTGCTCTGTTGCATCTGTTTGAGGCTCAACCGGTGCGGATTTTGCCGACTCATCTTGCGGGTGTTTGGGGGTTCCCTCTGTTTCAGAAGATTTGCTTTCGCTGTACTGGCGACGAAACCAATTAAATACCATAGGAAATTGGGAAGATAGTTATTAGTCCTTAGTTTAGAGCGGATTGCCGATTGCGGATTGTGGATTGCTAATGACTCTGGGTAAGGTGCGCCGAAGAGCACCCTACAGACTCTTGACTGAGGACTAAGGACTACTGACTAACAACTTCTGCCTTGATTTTATCGACTACTCGGCGGAGGACTCCGTTGATGAAGCGATGTCCTTCGTCACCGCTGTAGCGTTTTGCCAGTTGGACGGCTTCGTTGACGCTGACTTGTTCGGGTAAGGCGAGATATAGCATTTCGGCGATCGCGATTCTCATGATATCTCGATCGATCCGGGCCAACCGTTCTATTTGCCAGTCTACAAGGGCTTCTGAGAGTAATTCGTCAATTTGAACACGGTTGGCGCTGACTTTGGTCAGGATTTGCAAAGCATAGGTGCGGACATCTTGCTGGTTGGCTAGCTGGATCTGTTCTGGAAACTCCATTGCTGAACCGAGACGGTTGATGGCGGTTTGGGTGAGTTCGACTGCTTCCCGCACCATTGCTCTAGCACTTTGTATATCGGCAGCGCGGATTTCGCTGGCAAGCAGTTTGTCGCTACTCCGCTGCACTTCGGATGCTGCTGCTTCTAGGGCTTCTTGAACTTCTGTTGTCAGGGCACGGATGGCGGCGAGGAGAACATCTTGCAGTTTCTTGGCTTCTAAGAGTTCTGGATTAGTCGGCAGTTGGCTGATGCCGAGGAGTGCGAGTTCGCGTGCTGTTTCGCGGGCTTTTTTCATAGTTTGTTAGATAGGAATTGGGACTTTAGGAATTTCGGAATTTTTGAGATTGCTAGGCGCTGGTTCAGAGCATAGACTTGGACTTTAGCAGAAAAACTCGCAAAAAACCCGCCCTGAGTCACGATTGTTTCTGGGTAGGTTTTGGACAAATATTATCTGTTATTCGCAAAGTAAAGTTTAGAGTTTGAAACCCACTAAAAATGGGGAGCATCTGAGTTTTGCTTTTACAGGAGTGCGAGCGGGACGCCCGCTACATATATACATATAGTGGGCGTCCCGCTCGCACTCCTAAAAAACGCTTTTTATTCTGATTGAGATGCTTTCTAAAGCTGACCTACAGATTAATGTCCTGATTCAATCTTCTTCGACTGGGACAGCCTGGTATCTTGATTCGGATACCAAGGGTTCGAGTGTTTTGCCCTTGATTTTTTCGGGGGTTACTGAAACTGAGTTGCTGGGGTTGACGATGCCGCCAGAGATGATGACTTTAAAGGCATCTTCGATCGACATTGACAAATTGACTAAATCTGCCTCGGGAACTATAGCGTACCATCCGGTAGTGGGGTTCGGAGTGGTGGGGATGAAAATGCCGATCGGGGTTTCACCAGAAAGGTGAGGTGGGATATCGTTACTCTCGATCGTACCGGTCACAAATGCTAACGTCCAGATTCCCCGCCGGGGATATTCCACTAACACCACGCGGCGAAATTTGTCGTTTGATTTGAGGAGGGTTCCCAGCAGTTGTTTGAGGGTTTTGTAAACCGAACCGGCTAGGGGAATTGCCTGCAACAGCCGTTCGCCAAAGTCTAGCAGCCACTTGCCGAAAATGTTGCGGGCCATTAAACCGATGACTAAGATGCTTAGCAGGGGTACAGCCAGGCCTACTAAGAGATTTAGCAGATTCACCAAAATCGGGTTGAGTCCGTCAAAAGGGTTGATCTGCTTGGGAATTTTGGTGAGAAAATTGATAACCCAACTGGCGATGGTAATTGTCAGCCAGATGGTGGTAGCTAAGGGTATGACTACCAATAGTCCTGCGATCAGGTCGTTTTTTAAGTCTTGTTTGATGCGTTGGAGCACGGCGGGTCAAATCTCCTCGTAACTGGTTGCCAATAACCTGAATAAAGCTGAGACTAAAGCAACTGCACGGGCTTTACCGGAAGTCACCATAGACGATCGTCTTCAATTCTGCTAAACCCTACCCTTTCTGAGGGGGAAGAGTTAGGGATCGCCGGTGCTGTACCTCTATTTTAAAGAATTATTGCAAGTTGGCGCTGGGTTTTAATATATGCAGGCTGTGCAGCAGCTCACCGTATTGTATATTTTAAGACACTTTGGGTCGGTGCAATCAATAAGCCGATCGGTCAGAGGCAGCCTGGGAGTGCAAGTCTAGCGAGTCCAGAGAAATTTTTCTGTTATTTGTATAGGAAATTAATTGCTCGATCGAGCTTTCTCAGATTTTCGGCTGGGTGGCACTTCGTTGTACCGAATTCAGGCGAATCTATGCAGGTTGAGTGCAGTGTCTATCCAAAAATCTATCTTTCGCTAGATGCAGTATGACATTTTTTAGTATAAAATTCCTTATTCTTGAGGGACGACAGCGCTCAACAAGGCAACACTTGCCTACCATGCAAGTGTTGAATGTTAGGCAAATCCGCCAAAAAGTAAAGCAGACAGACCAGCAACTTTGACTTTTTTTGACAGGATCGATCTATATTCAGGAAATAAGGGCACAATTCAAGCGAATTCGAGTTTGAGAGAAGTGGCTAAGCAATATAGAATTAACTCGGGCATCACTACAAAATAAAGAATCTGCCAAACGAGGTAGCAGTAGTTAGTAGCAAGCGAGATAAATTACTACATAGCTAGTTGTTTCTAGCCAGAAGCGGGAAACTATTTGTTCAACAGCGTATAGCTAAACTGCTGCATAGAAGCAAGACTCCAGCGGTGCCGATTCCTTGGAAGCCGACGAAAGTTAAGGAAAAACAAGCGTACTAGCCAATCAAGTCAGAGCGGGGATTCACCTCGCGGCAAGCAGCAATAGACTTGATTAGAAGTTAGGATTGAGATATGAATGCTCAACTCATGAAACCAATTGATTTTTACATTTTTTTATGCGATTCAAAACCCAAGAATTTTTTGGGCTTCACTGAAAGCCGCAGCCCGATCAAATTTTGTATCCGATAATTAATATTTAAGTAAAAGGAATTTTTGTGAAAACGCTCAGTATCCTCTTAGTAGAAGACAGTCCCCTAGATGCCGAACTGATTGAGGCATATCTAATGGATGGCGGACTCAAATTTTCTCTGGTGTGTGTGGAAACTCGAGAAGACTTTGCCACGGCGCTGGAAAAACAAAGTTTTGACATTATTTTGGCAGATTATATGCTGCCTTGTTTTAACGGGATAGCGGCACTGGAAATCGCCCATACTACTTGTCCGGGAGTGCCGTTTATTTTTGTTTCGGCTACTTTGGGCGAGGAAGTGGCGATCGAAACTTTGAAAAGCGGCGCTACTGATTATGTTCTCAAACGCCGTTTGATACGCCTGGTGCCGTCGATTGAGCGGGCCCTGCGGGAAGTTCAAGAACGGAACGAGCGCAAGCAAGCCGAAGCACAGCAGCAGGAGAGCGAAGCTCGATTTCGGATTATGGCAGATACGGCGCCGGTGATGATTTGGATGTCGGACACTGACCAACTTGGCGATTACTTTAACAAAGTTTGGCTGGAGTTTACCGGTAGAACTTTGGCGCAAGAAATGGGCACGGGTTGGATGGAAAACTTGCACCCAGATGACTTGTCAGAATCTCTGGATATTTACCAAAAAGCCTTCAAAGCTGGCAGCGAGTATCGGGTCGAATGCCGTTTGAGGCGCTATGACGGGGAATACCGCTGGGTTTTGGGTACAGGCGTACCCAGATACAGACCCGATCGCACTTTTGCAGGTTACATCGGTTCTTACATCGATATTAGCGATCGAAAACAGGCAGAACAAGAACGCGCGGCAGCTTTGTCCCGCGAACAAGCAGCGAGGTTGCAAGCAGAAGAAACTGCTAAAGCGCTGCAATTGGCAAATGATCAAATTACTAACATTCTCGAAAGCATTACCGATGCTTTTATTGCTGTTGATTTAAATTGGCAGTATACCTATGTCAACCACCAAGCTATTGAGCTGTTAGGCAGACCAAAAGCCGAACTGATTGGTAAAAAAATTTGGGATATATTTCCCTGGGCTGTCGATTTACCGTTTTACCAAATGGCTTGCAAAGCATTAGCAGAAAAAGTAACAATCGAGTATGAAGAATTCATACCGTTATGGAATAAGTGGTTGAAGATGCGTTTTTATCCTTCCGATTCTGGTTTGTCGGGTTACATCCAAGACGTTACCGATCGCAAGCAAACAGAAGCGGCACTCCAAGCTAGCGAAGAAAAGCTGAGAATGTTAGCCGAAGCTAACTTGATAGGAATTATCTTCGGGGATGTTAATGGCAGTATCATCGAGGCAAACGATGAATTTTTGCGGATAGTTGGTTACACTCGGGAACACTTGCAGCGCGGGGAATTAAACTGGATTGACATCACGCCCCCGGAGTACCGGCCTCTCGACAAGAAGGGGATTGCAGAGGCACAAGCAACAGGGGCTTGTACTCCCTACGAAAAGGAATTCTGGAGGAAAGACGGCAGCCGGATTCCGGTGTTGATCGGATATGTTTTGCTGCCACACAAGCGGCAAGAATCTGTGGCTTTTATTCTCGACTTGACGGTTGGCAAGCAGTTGGAAAGAGAACTGCAAGATCGAGCCCAGGAATTGGCGCGGGCGAACCGGATTAAAGACGAGTTTCTGGGAACTTTGTCCCACGAATTGCGGACGCCGCTGAATTCGATGCTGGGATGGGCGCAACTGCTGCGAAACCGCAAGTTTGACGAAAAAACAACTGTTCGGGCTCTGGAAACGATCGACCGCAATACACGATCGCTGGCAACTCTGATCGAGGATTTGTTGGACGTGTCGCAGATTATTACCGGCAAACTGTCGCTGAATTTGCGGTGGGTGGATGTGGTTTCGACTGTTGAGGCTGCGATCGATACTCTCGCGCCCGCGATTGCCGCCAAAAATATTGAAATGGTGACGGATTTCGACCCCAATGCAGGGCGGATTTTTGCCGATTCTGGTCGCTTGCAGCAGGTAGCCTGGAATTTGCTGTCGAATGCGATTAAGTTTACTCCCAATGGCGGACAGGTAAAGGTGGAGGTGCGAAAGATGCAGGGGACTTTGGCCCCTGAGGAATCCGCTTGCTGTAAAAATTTGTCGCCCGCTAGTGTCGAAATTGAGGTTAGCGACACGGGACAAGGGATTTCAGAAGAGTTTTTGCCGCACGTTTTCGAGCGGTTCAGCCAAGCTGACAGCTCTACAAGGCGATCGTACAACGGATTGGGTTTGGGTTTGGCCCTAGTGCGGCATTTTGTGGAAATGCACGGGGGGACGGTGCAAGCCGAATCGGCCGGGAAGGGAAAAGGGTCGAGGTTTTTAGTGAGATTGCCAATTCAACAGCTTCCTGGCGACGGCGGATTTTCTGTTGCCGGACTCGGGGAGTTGGCGATTCCTCAAAGCAAGGCGCGAGCCCCTGTAAAGGACTCTTTTGTCAACAGCAATCTTTCTGGAGTGCGGGTATTGGTGGTCGATCTCGACGCGGATTCCCTGGATTTTGCCTGTACCGTGCTCGAAGATTGCGGGGCCCAAGTGGAGACTGCTAGCTCTGAAAAGGGTGCGGTGGAGGCGATTGAAAGGCTGAATCCGGATGTGTTGGCGATCGATATCGGGATACAGGCCCTTGACGGAGAGGCTCTGCTGCAACAAGTGCGATCGCGGATGGTGGACAGGGAAATTCCGGCGTTGGCGTTCACGGCGGTTGGTAGGGTAGAGGAACGCATACGGGCACTGCAGCAAGGTTTTCAAATTTACGTGCCCAAGCCGATCGAGCCTGCTGAGTTGGTGGCGGTGGTGGCAAGTTTGGTGGGGCGATCGAACGATTTTAGATTTTAGATTTTAGATTTTAGATTTTAGATTGACTCCGCGAGGACGGAAATCCTAACTACAAACCAATTTTCCTTGCATTCGAGCGATCGGATAATAGTTCTTAGGACTAAGGCCAACTCGTAGATTAAACAAAAATATGTAGTTGAGCTTGTGCGCTATTAGCTTAGGAAAGAGCGTACAAGCGCAACTACATACTTACTTAAAATTTAAGCTTTATTTGTGACAGTTGCCCTTAGTCCTAATCCTGCCGAAAAACTTTTTTTATTATGAATTAGACTTAGAGATAATTTGTCAAGTCCCAAAAGTTATAAATTTAATTTGGAGCACAGTGTGTAGTTTTTGATACTGATAACAGTTTCTAAAAAGAATGCAACTGTAGAAAAGTTCCAAACCCTGATAATCATCAGTAGTCCGACTTCTAAAATCTAAAATCTAAAATCTAAAATCTAAAATCTAAAATTGTATGAGGTTCAGGGACGATCGCCCTTAACAGTCTCTGCTCAAATATCAAGTTCAGCAATTAGCTGCTTAATTAAGCATGACTCTTGGTTAAAATTAACCTAATTTGTCATACCCCAAAAGTTAGAAATTTAATATAAGTCAAAGTTTTTAGCTTTTGAGCAGAGGTGCAGGGACGATCGCCCCTAACACTATTTCCTCAAATATCAAGTTCAGCAATGAGATGCTTCATTAAAAAAATATTCGGCCGACGTGAATGCTTCTAACACTCCTCTATTGCCCGCCGTGCAAGGATTTTTTGGTTCTTGAATGTGGGCTGGTCGCCCGCTTCCCACTATCGACGGCTAGATACCAATTGCACCCGGCCGGCATCCATTTCATCCATTAATAACTCTAAAGCCTCATAATCAATATCCGAGATGTATCCCAAACGGGTGAGCTCGTAGTTGATTTCGTTTTCAATGTCAGGCGTCAACTGCTTAATGTAGAGGGCTTTTTCTACAAGTTGACGGATAGCATGAGTTGCTTGCATAGTAAGTCGGAGAACTCCGTACATTTTAATTTTCCTCTGAAGTGTCGAGCAAACAGGTGATCTAGATCAGAACTAACCAGTGATTTTAATTACATTGTTCAGTTTTATTTAACAGCTAGGGCAAAGTTGATCGCAATTTTTACAGTTACCAAGACTTGCGCCTGCTGGCATAAATAAAAAATAGTATAGTAGCTTACGTTTCCTAGCCAAATCTTACGCAAAAATTCATAAAAAAGAGTCAATAAATAAAGATTACGTAAAATTACTGAAAACAACTGGTCGGTTTGCCTCGGATTAAGTTAGGCTCAGAGTAATCAAGTAGGTTTAGGCTTACATCCGTCCAGCACAGTAGTTGAAAATACGTAGCAATCATAGGTTTGACATATGCAGACACTTCTTGCCCATAAACCAATTACGGTGATTCGACCCCTAGACTACCTGAATGCAGCCACCTGCGGAGAATTCGGACGGCAACTAACGACAGCAATTTCAGCCCCCGGAGTGGTAGCGGTACTCGTAGATTTGGGCGCAATAACATTTATTGACAGTGCCGGTTTGATGGCATTGGTTTCAGGCCTCAAGCAGGCGAAAAAAATGGGCCGCAGGTTTAGTCTTTGCTCGGTATCCCCCGGGATTAGGATGATTCTGGAACTCAGCCAACTCGATCGAGTGTTTGAAATATTTGAAAATGTCGATAGCTTTGATGCCGAAAACTCGTGCGTAAAACAACACTGATAGAGCCTCCTAGGCGACGAGAACAGGCAACAAAACAAAGCAAATTCGGTTAAATGCCCGAAAAGACAGACGACTGTCGTTGGCGTGTTGGCAGATTTTAAGGTAGGCTGCTTAAGAGTCGCAAATATTTAGCGAGTCGAGCCGTGGCAGTAAAAGTCGAAGAATTACTTACAGCAGACATTAATCAGCCTGCTCGTTATCTGGGAAACGAATTGGGGGCTACGCACAAGCCTTGGGACGGGGCGTTGGTGCGCTGGGTTCTCACTTACCCAGAAGTTTATGAAGTTGGTGCTTCCAATCTGGGACACATCATCCTTTACAACATTTTGAACGCAGGGCCCAGACAGTTGTGCGATCGGGCTTATTTGCCCGCGCCCGACTTGGCCGCAAAACTGCGATCGACCAAAACTCCCCTGTTTGCCGTAGAATCAAGGCGATCGCTCACAGAATTTGATATTCTGGGCTTCAGCCTCAGCTACGAACTCGGAGCCACAAACATTCTGGAAATGCTGGATTTAGCCGGCATTCCACTAACTTGGCAAGAAAGAGCGACAAATCGCCAAAACGGTCAAATGCCGCTGATTTTTGCTGGCGGGCAAACGGCAACTTCTAACCCCGAACCCTACGCGGACTTTTTTGACTTCATCGCTTTGGGAGATGGAGAAGAGTTGCTGCCAGAAATTGGCTTGATTTTGGCAGAAGGCAAAACAAATAATTTGAGCCGAGAAGCATTGCTGCTGGATTTAGCGCAAATTCCCGGCGTCTACGTCCCGCAATTCTACGATATGGCGGCCGACGGTTCTGTTCATCCCAACCGCCCCCAAGTTCCAGAACGAATTCTGCGCCGCGTGGCAACTCCCATACCAGCTTATTCGACCGGCCTGGTTCCCTACGTCCAGACAGTACACGACAGACTGACAGTAGAAATCCGCCGGGGATGCACCCGCGGGTGTCGCTTCTGTCAGCCGGGAATGCTGACTCGCCCCGCGCGCGATGTCGAACCGCAGCAAGTCGTAGAGGCGATCGAACAGGGGATGCAAGCCACCGGACACAGCGAGTTTTCCCTGCTTTCCCTGAGTTGTTCCGACTATCTGGCACTCCCAGCCGTCGGGATGGAAATCAAAAATCGCCTGAAAGATAAAAATATCTCTCTGTCTCTACCCAGTCAGCGGGTTGACAGATTTGACGATAATATTGCCGACATTCTCGGCGGTACGCGACAAGGCGGTTTGACTTTTGCCCCGGAAGCTGGTACTCAGCGGATGCGCGACATCGTTAACAAAGGTTTGACGAATGAAGAATTGCTTCGGGGTGTCAAAACTGCGGTCGATCGCGGCTGGGATAAAATCAAGCTGTATTTTATGATCGGTTTGCCCGGAGAAACAGATTTTGATGTTGTGGGCATCGCCGAAACAGTCCGCTGGCTGCACAGGGAATGCAGGCTCGATGGCCGCCGGGGACTGATTTTTAACTTGACAATTTCTAATTTTACGCCTAAGCCTCACACTCCTTTTCAGTGGCACTCGGTTTCTACTGCTGAGTTTTCCCGCAAGCAAAAACTCCTGAAGGGAGAATTTCGCGGGATGCGGGGCGTCAAGGTGAATTACACTGATGTGCGGATTTCGGCAATGGAGGATTTTGTCGGACGGGGCGATCGACGTTTGGCTGCTGTAGTCCGCCGCGCTTGGGAACTTGGCGCGGGTATGGATGCGTGGTGGGAAAGCTTGGATCAGGCTTACAAAGCTTGGACTCAGGCGATCGATGAATCGGGCCTTACCTGGAAATACCGCCAAGTCGAAAGCGGCGAGTGGAATCTTTTTGAGAAGGAAGAGGAGAAGGAAGAAGGAAGAAGGAAGAAGGAAGAAGGAAGAGAAATCAAGGAAGATTTTCCCAATTCTCCGGATCTCCCCCTGTCCCCCTCCCTCTCTCTCGATCAGGCCCTGCCTTGGGATCACTTAGATACAGGGATCGACAAAAACTGGCTGAAAATTGACTTGCAAAAGGCTTTAGAAGCAGCGACGGTTCCCGACTGTTCCTTTGAAGGGTGTTCGCGCTGCGGGGTTTGCGGCACCGATTTCGGACACAATGTGGTTGTGGAAGCGCTGCCAATTCCTGAGTTTGCTGGGGAGTTTGTCCCGAATACGGAGCGGAAACAGCGTTTACGGGTTTGGTTCGGGAAGGTGGGCGATATGGCTTTGGTTGGTCATTTGGATTTGATCCGATTGTTCGATCGAGTAGTCCGCAGAGCCGATTTGCCGATTTCGTTTACCGGCGGGTTTCACCCGAACCCTCGGATTTCTCTGGCAAATGCTCTGCCTCTGGGTGTGACCAGCACTGGGGAAATTGCCGACTTTGAGCTCACTGAGTCGATCGATATTGAGAGTTTTCGGGAAAAGTTGGCGGCTAAGCTGCCGGAAAATATTCCGATTTACAAGGTTGAGTCGATCGATCTCAAGGCTCCTTCTGCTAACCAGTTGTTAGAAGCAGCCGAGTACGTAATTACTGTGGCCTCGGCAGGCTCGTTGACAGAAAATGGCGAATTAGACGGGGAAAATGCTGCTCCTGTCTCCGTGGCTCCTGATGCCAACTGGGAAGCTTGGGTCAAGACGATCGCCGAAACCGAGGCTTTTTGGCGGGTGCATACTACTAAGTCGGGAAAGACGCAGAATGTCAATTTGCGCGAAAGGCTGCACAAACTAGAACTTGTAGAGCAGAAACCAGACAGCAGCACAAGAGCCTCTGGTGCTACATCGGAAGGTAGAGCCGTCTTGCGCTTTACCGGGAGTTGTCGCAGCGACGGCAACTTGCTAAAGCCAGAACATATTGTTTTCATGCTCGAACAAGTCAGCCAGCAGGAAATTCAGCTTCTGCAGGTTGAGCGTAGTCAGCTAATCCTGGGTTATGGTTAAGATAGGGAAGCCGTGGTGGAATATTTCTTTCACCTTCGGCTCTCGATCGGGATGTGTCGTTTCACGCTATAATCGCTTGTTATGGAAGCCGCGGCGGCTCGAGCGCTTTAGTCGCTCGCCGCCCTCGTCAACCAGCAACGCGGGCTGGGTGCAAATTGCTTCTGTTCAAGACTTCAAGCCTTTTTGTTGTACATTCACGGGCTAAATCTAGCGCCAAACCCGCAGGAGCGGGGTCTGAACCAAATTTAGCGATTAATTTCGATCTATCGACTGGTTGTCGGTGGTCGGCTTATTCAAAAATCTCACGGTTCAAACCGCAGAGCGGGTATTCAACAATAGATGTTTTTGACGGGTCAAAAAACGGAGATAAGTCCCCGACTTAAGTCGTGGAGAACCAAAAGTTTTAGATTTTAGATTAAAGTTCCAGCTCCCAGATTCATCTGTGGAGTAAATCTAAAATCTAAAACCTAAAATCTAAAATCGATTGACCCGTCAAACAACGCAGATAAGCCCCCGACTTAAGTCGTGAAGAACCAAAAATTTTAGATTTTACACTTTAGTTCAATCTCCCAGATTCATCTGTGGAGTAAATCTAAAATCTAAAATCTAAAATTTAACATCTAAAATCGACTGGCCCGTCAAAAAACGGAAATAAGCCCCCGACTTAATTCGTGCAGAACCAAAAATTTTAGATTTTAGACTCTAGTTCAATCTCCGAGATTCATCTGTTGAGTAAATCTAAAATCTAAAATTTAACATCTAAAATCGACTGACGAGGTTTTAGGCTTGGCAGGGGCGGAGGTTGCAGTCGAATGCCAAGCTGGGGTATGTTGAGTGCGAACGCACAAGAATTCAACAAAAGTCTAGGCGCTTTCACTCCTACCTACTTTCGCTCAAAACCAGCCCCCTACCACCACGCAAGCGGAGTTATCAGTTCGTAGTGTTAAGTTGTGTGTTAAGAAATTGGTACGGTGTCAATGAATTTATTCGCTGAGTTCAAAGGAAGAGTTGTAAGTGTTGAATTTTGAGTATTGATTTCGCAATTCTCAACTCAAATCTCAATAGTGCTAACTCGATAAAAGCCTCCTTATTTCAATCTCTCAGATTTATCTGCTGAGCATAACTCATAACTCTGTAAGGGCGGGTTTAACTACTTTATCTGTAACAGTTAACAGTGAACAGTCAACAGTTAACAGTGAACGGTCAACAGTTAAATTTTCTTCCACCCTGCACCAACTCACAGCTAATAACTCTTCAAGCCACTACTAATTACAGTGAAAGTCAGAGGCACTATGAGTGCGTAAGTGTCTCTAACTTGCTGCCAGTTTTGTGAGGAAATTGAATGACAAAGCAGATAGTTATAGCAGAGCAGCATCGCATTGCTGCCGTCTTTTCAGAAGATCAAATCCAAGAACTTGTGGTAGCCACAGGCAGCCACCAAGTCAGTGACATTTACTTGGGAATTGTTGAAAATGTACTCCCTGGGATAGATGCGGCATTCGTCAATATTGGCGACCCAGAACGTAACGGGTTCATGCACGTAACAGACCTCGGCCCGCTGCGCCTTAAACGCTCGGCAGGAGCAATTACAGAACTCCTGACCCCCCAGCAGAAAGTGGTGGTACAGGTAATGAAAGAACCGACGGGCAGCAAAGGCCCCCGGCTGACAGGCAACATTACCCTGCCGGGTCGCTATTTGGTACTGATGCCCTACGGCAGGGGAGTCAATCTCTCGCGGCGGATCAAGTCCGAAGCCGAGCGCAACCGCCTCAGAGCCCTGGCTATTTTGGTGAAACCGGCCGGGATGGGGCTGCTGGTACGCACTGAAGCTGAAGGGATGACGGAAGAAGCGATCATGGAAGATTTGGAAGTCCTCCAAAAACAGTGGGAAGCCGTTCAACTCGAAGGCGGTACTTCGCGGGCGCCGGCATTGCTCAACCGGGATGACGATTTTATCCAGCGGGTGCTGCGAGATATGTTCAGCGGTGACGTGAATCGGATTGTGGTGGACTCGCAAAATGGAATTAAGCGGGTGAAGCAGCAGTTGATGAGCTGGAACGGCGGTAAACTTCCTGCGGGAGTTTTGATTGACCACCACCGAGAGCGCGCCTCGATTTTAGAATTTTTCCGGGTTAACGCTGCGATTCGAGAAGCCCTCAGACCAAGGGTGGATTTGCCTTCGGGCGGTTATGTGATTATCGAACCGACTGAGGCGCTGACGGTGATCGATGTCAACTCTGGCTCGTTTACTCGATCGGCGACGGCTCGGGAAACTGTACTCTGGACAAATTGCGAAGCAGCAACGGAAATTGCTAGACAACTGCGGTTACGCAATATTGCCGGCGTGATTATTGTTGACTTTATTGACATGGAATCCCGTCGCGATCAGTTGCAGGTGCTGGAACATTTCAATAAAGCTCTCAAAGCTGACAAAGCTCGGCCGCAAATCGCTCAACTGTCGGAATTGGGACTGGTAGAACTCACTCGCAAGCGCCAAGGTCAAAATATTTACGAGTTGTTCGGCCACAGTTGTCCGACTTGCAGCGGGTTGGGTCATCTGGTGCACTTGCCCGGGGAAGAAGACTTCGCCGCAGCGGTGCGGGAATCGGGCGATCGCACTGTTGCTACCTCGAACCGCGTTTTGTTGAATTTGCCAGAAGGATTGGAACGTCGCAGCTTGACGCCTGTGCCGGCTGCAACTCCTGCCCCGGTGCGGGAAGAACGCCCCCCCGAACCTGCTCGGGCTGCTTGGGAACCTCAGAGCGAAAGTGTCGATTTTGAGACTGGCAGCAACGCCTCGCCTTTGGACTTGCTCAACCATCCCAGCTATCAGGATTTGGGGAACGGAACAAGACGGCGGCGCCGCCGCCGGATTGGTGAAGAGCCTTTTGCCCCCCCGGTGGAAGAGGAACCGGTACGCAGCAAGTTGCGGCTGCCGAATACTTCGAGCGCGCCTGTAGCGGATACGCGCTCTGAGTATCTGGCGCCCCCCGGGATCCGGGCGGCTTCGGAGGGCTTCGGGCTGGTGAATATGGCGACTGTTGGCAGGCGCGAGGACTTCGAGCGTGTGCGTCCAGCTAAGTCTGAGTTGATGAAGCCGATGGTGGAGCCTCCGGAGGTGATTTCGGTGGAAATGACGGCGGAGGAGCAGGATGTTTATGCTCTGATGGGAGTTTCTCCTTTGGTGCTTACTGATCGCAGCGTGAAAAATCCTAAGAATGCGATCGTTTCGGTGACTCTCCCCGGAGTGGCCCCGAACAAGCCGCCTTTCGAGCAGCTCGAATTTGAATTTGAAGCGGCGGCGCCTGTACAGGAGGTTGAGGAACGAGATTATTACCCAGAAAGGTCGGTAGTTGAGCCTGTTTTTTCTGAGGATGAGGATGAGGATGAGGCTGAAATTTATGGCCAGAGTTCGATAGACGAAACTGATGATTTTGATCGGAGAGAGGAACCCAGCGATGTGATGGGCGAATCCTATGAGCCGATCGAATCCCATGAGCCGATCGAATCCTATGAGCCGATCGAATCCTATGAGCCGATCGAATCCTATGAGCCCATCGAACTCAATGAGCCGATCGAATCCCATGAGCCGATCGAACCCAGCCAACCCAGCGAGCCCAGCGAACCCGAGGAGCCTGCTATCAACCGTCGCCGTCGCCGCCGCTCGTCAGCCGTGGTGGATGAGTGATATGAAGTCCGAGGGAAGAGGGAAGAAGTCAGAGGGAAGAGGGAAGAAGGAAGAAGTAGAAATTTTTACTCTCTTTCCATCTTTCCATCTTCCCCTTTCCCCCTCTCCCTCGAACACTCTAGTAATTGCAGGTGTGGATGAAGTCGGACGAGGCGCTTTGTTCGGGCCAGTGGTGGCTGCTGCCTGCATTTTGCCCGACGAAGTTCTCGATGAATTAGCCAGTTGCGGGGTGCGCGACAGCAAGCAGTTGAGTGCCACAGCCCGGAGTCGGTTAGCTGTGAAAATCCGGGCTGTGGCGGTTGACTGTCAAATTGGTGCGGCTTCGGTGCGGGAGATCGATCGCCTCAATATTTTACAGGCTTCTTTGTTGGCGATGAAACGGGCGATTTTAAAGTTGAAGGTGACGCCGGATTTGTGTTTGGTTGATGGGAATCAAAGGATTCCCAATTTGGCGATCGAGCAAGAGACGATGATTAAGGGTGATGCGCGATCGATTCAGATTGCTGCTGCTAGTATTGTGGCGAAAGTTTGGCGCGATGAATTAATTCTGCGGATGGCTATTAAGTATCCTGAATATGACTTGACAAACAACAAAGGATATGGTACAGCTAAACATAAATTGGGGTTGGAACGTTACGGGCGATCGGCTTTTCACCGACAATCTTTTAATCCCTGTCGAAGATAGCTAGTTGTAGTCAATAATACAAGTCAGGTTAAATAGACATAATTCCGCTCAAAAAAAGCGACTGTTCAAGAGGGTGCAGATTACCATACTTTACATAAAAATTAACATTCTCCAAATCACCCAAAATGTTAAAAATTGAAGGCTACGAGATTCTAGAGCGAATTTACGAAAGCCACAATTCAACGGTTTATCGAGGCATTCGCGAACAGGACAATCAACTTGTTATCTTCAAAATGCTCGATGAAGATTATCCAGATCCTGCTGAACTTACCCGCTACAAGCAGGAATACGAAATTACTTGCAATCTCCAAAATCTAGAAGGATTCGTCAAAGTTTATAGCCTACATGAGTATAAAAGAACCCTAGTCATTATCTTTGAAGATTATGGCGGCACTTCTTTAGAAATGTTGAAGGATAACCCTGTAGAAACGCCAAATATTTCATCTTTACAGCACTTCCTCCGCATCGCTATTCAAACAGCAGAGATTTTGGCTCAAATTCATAGTGCCAAAATTATCCACAAAGACATTAACCCCGCCAATATCCTGCTCAATCCAGAAACCGGGCAAGTCAAAATTATCGATTTTGGCATTGCTACCGTCTTCACCCGTGAAAATCCTACCCTAAAAAACCCCAATATTTTAGAAGGTACATTAGCCTATATTTCTCCAGAACAAACTGGAAGGATGAACCGTTCTCTCGATTATCGAACCGACTTTTACTCTTTGGGCGTTACCTTCTACGAACTCCTCACCGGGCAACTTCCATTTGCCGCTGACGATGCTTTGGAGTTGGTACATTGCCACATCGCCAAACAACCAGTACCGCCGCATCAGGTTAATCCAGAAATTCCCCCAATTATTTCTGATATCGCACTCAAACTGATGGCAAAAACAGCCGAGGATCGATATCAAAGTGCCTGCGGAATCAAAGCAGATTTAGAAAAATGTTTGAACCAATTACAGACAAAGGGCAAAATAGAATCGTTCCCCCTTGGCAGTCAAGATATTTGCGACAAGTTCCAGATTCCCCAGAAACTTTACGGACGTGAGGCAGAAGTTGCAGATTTACTAGCAGCCTTCGATCGAGTTAGCGAAACCGAAAATAATCAGCAATCCCGTAAAGAATTAATGCTGGTTGCTGGTTATTCTGGCATCGGCAAGTCAGCACTGGTATCCGAAGTTTATAAACCGATAACCAAGGCTAGAGGCTATTTTATCGCGGGAAAGTTCGACCAATTTCAGCGCAATATTCCTTACTCTGCTCTTGTCAGTGCTTTCTCGGGATTAGTGCGACAATTATTGACCGAAAGCGAAGAACAGCTTAATCAATGGCGAGAAAAATTATTAGATGCTTTTGGTGCTAACGGTCAAATCATTATTGATGTAATTCCCGAAGTTGCATTGATTGTGGGCCAACAGCCGGCATTGCCGGAATTAGGCGCAATTGAATCGCAAAATCGCTTTAATCTTATCTGTGGCAATTTCATTCGGGTATTTTGCTCAAAAAAGCATCCTTTAGTCATTTTTCTGGACGATTTGCAGTGGGCAGATACTGCCACCCTCAAATTAATCCAACTGATGATGGCGGATGCAGATACCCAATATCTATTTTTGATTGGAGCTTATCGAGACAACGAAGTCAATTCCACCCATCCCTTGATGGTGACTCTGGAAGCAATTCGCTCTGATCAAGTATCTGTCGTTAACCAGATTACCCTTGTACCTTTAGCGCAAAAACATATCAATGAATTGATTGCTGATACGTTACAATGCGATGGTTCTTCGGTTCGCTCTTTAGCAGAATTAATCCTGAAAAAAACCCGGGGTAATCCTTTTTTTGTGAGTGAATTGTTGAAAACGTTATATGCTGAAAACCTGCTAAGCTTCGATTTTATTGATCGCACTTGGCACTGGGATATTGGTCAGATTGAGGCGAGGGCAATTACTGACAATGTGGTAGAATTAATGATTGCCAAACTCAACAAATTGCCGTCAACCACTCAGGAGGTATTGCGTTTGGCAGCTTGTATAGGTGCAGAGTTTGACTTAAGCACTCTATCAATTATTTGCGAGCGATCGCCCGCTGAAATTTTCTCCGCTCTGAAAGAGGCAATTCAGTCTGAGTTGATTTTTACTTTCTCAGAATTAGATACTCAACTGTTAATTCAAAACTATAAATTTGGACACGATCGCATCCAACAAGCAACTTATTCTTTGATTGACGAATCAGAAAAACAAGCCATCCATTTACAAATTGGTCGCCTGTTGCTAAAGAATAGTTCGCCCGAAACACGATCAAAAAAAATATTTGAAATTGTCGATCATCTCAATCTTGGGATAGGGGCAAGCAGGGCAGTACAACCCCTACTAACCCATCAACAAGAGCGAAACGAAATTGCCCAACTAAATTTGATAGCCGGCCAGAAAGCCAAAGCAGCGACGGCTTACACTGCGGCGGTTCAATATTTGAAGACAGGGTTAAGCCTCTTAACCGAAGAAAGTTGGCAAACGCAGTATGACTTAACCCTAAATCTCTATCAAGAAACTGTAGAGGCTCAATATTTAAACACCAAATTTCACCAGGCAGAAACATTAGCTGAAGTTATCTTGGAACGAGCAATAAATCAGCTAGACAGGGTAAAAGCTTACGAACTTAAAGTGCAAATTTATACCGCTCAAAATCAGCCACTTAAAGCTATAGAAACGGGTTTAGAAGCATTGAAATTGCTGGAAATTTCTCTATCGACAGGGGAAGATAGTAACGTAGAGCTGCCAACACTGATGGACTTAGAAAGCTTCCCGCAAATGACTGACGCTGCTCAACTAGCAGCCATGCGGATTTTAATGTCTATTTCTCCCTCAGCTTTATTTGCGAAACCCGGAGTTTTAGTGTTAATTATGTTGACAATGGTTAACCTGACTATTCAAAAAGGTTATTCAGCCTTGGCTGCTTATGCTTATGTTGGGTATGCTGTTATCTGTTCGGGAAAAGGCAACATAGAAACTGGATATCACGCCGGAAAATTGGCACTGAAGCTAGTAAATATATATCATGCTACAGAACTAAAAGCGAAAGTTTATAACTTATTTTGTTCTTTCGTTAAACACTGGAAAGACCCCGAAAAAAGCAGTCTTTCTCTGCTCCTAGATGGAAGTAAAAGCGGACTGGACACAGGAGACAATGAGTACGCCTGTTATTGTATTAAAGCTTATTGTATCACCCTATTTTTGACCGGGGAAGGACTAGAATCTGTCGCCTCAAAAATGCAGCAATCCTGCGAACAATTATGGAAGCTTAAACAGGAATATGCTCTCTACCAGACTAATATCTGGCGGCAAGTTACCTTAAATCTTTTGGAAACAACTGCCACCCCATCTCGTTTGCTGGGCGAAAGCTTTAACGAGGAGGAAATAATTCCCCGTTTGCTAGCCACGAATAACCGCACTTTGCTTTGTCTGGTTTACCTCGCCAAACTAAATCTTTCTTACTTATTCAAAGACTGTGCCGGCGCCGTAAAAAATGCCATTGCAGCCGCAGAATACATAGATTCTCTCATGGGATTTATGTATGTTGCTGTGCATAACTTCTACTATTCTCTTGCCCTGCTCGCTCAGTATTCTCCCCAATTCATGGAAAACTTGGAGCGAGTCGAATTAAACCAGGAGCAAATGAAGCAATGGGCAGAGCTTGCCCCGTTCAATTTCCAGCATAAATACGACCTAGTAGAAGCAGAAACAGCGCGAGTATGGGGAGATAATTGGCAAGCAGCAAAACTTTACGACCGAGCGATTAAAGGAGCAAGAGACAGCGGATATATTCAATATGAAGCTTTAGCCTATGAGCTAGCAGCAGAATTTTATCTGGCAAGCGGTATGGAGGAGATTGCCCAAACCTATCTCAAAGGAGCACACTACGGCTATACTCGCTGGCAAGCTAGGGCAAAAGTTGAGGATTTAGAAGCAAGATATCCACAATTACAGGCTAAATCTGCGGCGACTATTGGTAAAAACGCAGGCACGAGCATCGCCACTTCTCACACTACTACAGGAGCGGGTACAGCTTTAGATTTAGCGACAGTTATCAAAGCTTCTCAAGCCATTGCTGGTGAAATTGTGCTAGAGAAATTACTCCGAAACTTGATGAAAATTATGATGGAGAATGCTGGCGCACAGGTGGGCTACTTGTTGTTGGAATCTCATGGTAAACTACTGATTGAAGCATCCGGTGCAGTGGATTGCGACAGCATCAATTTATTGGAGTCAATCCCATTGCAAAGCAGCTCTTTACTGTCACTATCAGTGATTAATTATGTAAGCAGGACTCACAAAGATGTTGTTTTAAATGATGCTGCTTGTGAAGGTAAATTTACTAATGACACTTATATAAAGGCCCATAAAGCTAAATCAATCCTCTGCGTTCCTCTGCTCAAACAGAATCAGCTTATTTCAATAATTTACTTAGAAAATAACCTGGTAACAGGTGCCTTTACTCCCGACAGAGTAGCCCTGTTAAAAGTCTTGTCCTCGCAAGCTGCCATCTCGATCGAAAATGCCCAACTCTATACCAACTTAGAAGCAAAAGTAGAAGAACGCACTCAAGAATTATCACAAGTTTTAAGCAATCTCGAAGCCACCCAAGAAGGATTGATTCAATCAGAAAAAATGGCGGCTTTAGGACAACTTGTGGCCGGAGTGGCTCACGAAGTTAACACTCCCCTGGGTGCAATTCGCTCCTCGGCAGGAAATGTTTCTAAGTTCTTGAATCAAACTTTAGAACAGTTGCCCCCACTTTTTCAATCTCTCTCCCCACCAGAAGCACAGAATTTCTTGAGTTTACTTCAGCGTTCCCTCCAACAAGAAGCAAGCTTATCAACAAAAGAAGAACGCAAATTAAAGAGAGCTTTGAGAAGCAAACTGGAAGAATTAGAGATTGATAGTGCCGATACCGTAGCCGATCGCCTAGTGATCATGGGGGTTTATAATGAAATAGATGCCTTTGTCCCGTTGTTGCAAAGATCCGATAGTTTACATCTCTTAGAAATCGCCTACAAACTTTCCGAATTAAAAAGAGGCATCGCTACTATCAACACAGCCACAGACAGAGCATCAAAAGTAGTTTTTGCCTTAAAAACTTATGCCCGCTACGAACAGTCTGGCGAAAAAACAGCAGCCAGTATTACAGAAGGTATTGAAACAATCTTAACCCTGTATCAAAATCTCCTCAAACAGGGAGTGGAGGTCATCAAAAACTATGCCGAAATCCCGCCGATACTGTGCTATCCCGACGAACTTAATCAAGTTTGGACGAATTTAATTCACAATGCTTTGCAAGCAATGGATTATCGAGGCACGCTAACAATTGAGTTAACGGCTGAAGATGACCAAGCTAAGATTAGCATTAGCGACAGCGGTCACGGGATACCAGAAGAGATAAAAGGGAAAATATTTGACCCGTTTTTTACTACTAAATTGGCAGGAGAAGGCAGCGGATTGGGACTAGATATTGTCAAGAAGATTGTTGAGAAACATCAGGGAAAAATTGAAGTGGAATCAATTCCGGGCAAAACTACATTTAAGGTTTTCGTGCCAATGAGCGCTGTATAAGCAGGTCAAGGAACTGGCAAACTATATAAGGTAGTAAGCCGATCGGATTTTGCTTGGTTCTGCCTAAGCTGCAATCTACCCCATTGATAGGATTTCAAAAATTAAAGCGTTTTGAGGCCCATAACTCCGATCGAACCGGAAACGGATGTAAAACAGTAGTACGATGGGCTATGCTCAGCTAAGCTACTACCGATATAAGTTTCTTAGTTTCGGCGACTGGGGGGAGGGGGAGAGGATGCGGCGAGCCGTTGACTTGGAACCCCGCCCAAAAACCGATACAAGCCCCGACAGGATTCGTGGAGAGGCAAAAATTTTAGACCCTTGTTCAAGCTCCCAGATTCATCTGTGGAGTCAATCTAAAATCCTTCGACTGAGCGCTCACGCCGAAGTCTAAAATCTCAAATTTAAAATCGACTGATATCTTAAGATAAGATGGGGTCTACTAATACACTTTACTACTTTTGCTACTTTTGCTATTAATAATAATTAAAAAGGAGAAAAAATAGATGTCTAAACCAGTTATTTTGTGCGTTGACGATGAGAGAATAATATTAGACAGTCTCAGGACGCAGCTAACAGCAGAATTTGGGGATGCTTACACCTACGAAGGAGCAGAAGATGCTGAAGAGGCTTTAGATGTAATCAGCGAACTCTCTGACGAAGAAACGAGCGTTATTCTGATTATTTGTGATTGGTTAATGCCTGGGATTAAGGGAGATGAGTTGCTGATTCGCATTCACCAAAGCTACCCCCATGTTATTAAAATTATGCTGACTGGTCAAGCTGATGAAGTAGCAATTGACCGAGCAAAAAAACAGGCTAACCTTTATCGTTGCTTATCTAAACCTTGGCTAGAATCAGATTTGCTGGAAACTATTAGATCGGGTTTATCTAAGCTATGAGCCAACAGGTAATTATCTGTGTCGATGATGAGAAAACTGTACTCAGGAGCCTCAAAGCAGAACTGCAAGAGGCTGTTGGCAATGATTATATAATAGAAATTGCTGAAGGTGGACAAGAGGCATTAGAGTTAATTGAAGAATTGCTAGAGGATGGGGATGAAGTTCTTTTAATTATTTCCGATCACATTATGCCTGATATGAAGGGAGATGAGCTGTTAAAAAAGGCTCATCTAATTTCGCCTAAAACTATAAAAATTATGCTGACAGGACAAGCAGATCTTGGGGCGATCGCCAATGCTATTAACTCTGCAAACTTATATCGTTATATTACCAAACCTTGGCAAGCGGAAGATTTGAAATTGACGGTTAGAGAAGCGCTAAATAGTTATCTTCAAGATAAACAACTGGCACAACAAAACGCCAGACTTCAGCAAATGAATCAGGAGTTAGCCGAGTTAAACAGCCAGCAAACGGCACTGATTACCAAACTCCATGAAAGCGAAAATCGCTTGACACAGTTTTTGGAAGCAATGCCGATTGGTGTAGGTGTGCTGGATGCGGACGGCCAACCTTACTACGTCAATCGGAAAGCAAAAGAGATATTTGGTAAAGGAGTTGTGCCGGATACGAGTTCCGGGCAATTGTCAGAGGTTTATCAACTCTATCAAGCAGGCACAAATCAAAATTATCCTACGGAAAATTTGCCCAGCGTGCGCGCGTTGAAGGGAGAAAGTGCTACGGCTGACGATGCAGAAGTTCATCAAGGCGACAAGATTATTCCCCTAGAAATCGTCGCTACTCCCATCTATGATCAACAAGGAAATATTGTTTATGCTATCACCACTCTTCAAGATATCACGGAACGCCAAGAAGCTGAAACAGAACGCCAAAAGTTCATCGAGGATCTCTTTGAGGTCAATTGCAATTTGGAACTTTCACTGGATGCAGAATTAGAAATTGCGGAGGCGACAAGTCGCTTTGTACCCAAAGAGTTGTTAGCTTTTTTGGGATGTGACAGTATTGTTGATATTAAATTGGGAGAAGCGGTGGAGTTGGAAATGTCGGTTTTGTTTTCTGACATCCGCGATTTCACTACTCTCTCGGAACAAATGACACCGACAGAAAATTTCAAATTTATAAATTCTTATCTGAGTCGAATGGAACCGCTGATTGTGGAAAATCAGGGGTTTATTGATAAATATATTGGCGATGCAATTATGGCTTTGTTTAGCGAAGGCGCGGATGATGCTGTGAAAGCGGGAATTGCCATGCTGCATACTCTTGCTGAATACAATCGAGATCGCGCTTCTGTGGGTTATGTGCCAGTTGAGATTGGGGTGGGAATCAATACTGGTTCTTTGATTCTGGGTATAGTGGGCGGCAAAAACCGGATGGACGGTACTGTGATTAGCGATGCGGTTAATTTGGCTTCTCGGATTGAAAGTTTGACGAAGAATTACGGGGTGTCGCTATTAATTACTCAGCAGACTTTCGATCGCTTGAGAAATCCGGGTGATTATGCAATTCGGGTAATTGATGAAGTTCAAGTTAAGGGTAAGTCTGAATGGGTGACTGTTTATGAAGTTTTTGATGCGGATGTGCCGGAAGTTAAAGGGGGGAAGTTAGCGACTCTGCAACTATTTACTGAGGCTTTGTCTTTGTACAATATGAATAATTTTAGGGAAGCTGCGGGACTTTTTGCGGATTGTTTGCGACAAAATCCGGGGGATAAGGTGGCTCGAAGTTATTGGGAAAGGTGTAATTAACGAAGAAGGAAGTTGGACAACGGATTCGCTCGACGGATTTAAGGGATTTAACGGATGAAAGGAAGTTGGGCAACGGATTCGCTCGACGGATGTAACTGATGGCAGCAAGAAGCAATAAAAGCTGGGGTTTCAGCAATACAGAACTTATGCAAAATTTCTATATGTAGGGCTCCATGCACACCGCACCTTACCGCTTTAGTCCGAGGGATTTTTATGAGGACTTTAGTCCTCACTACAAACCGCGACTCGTGAACCCGATGCGATCGCCCCGATCGCACTTTAGGATTGTTTGATCGGTTGTTCGATCGGCAATTCTATGATAAACTCGGCTCCGTGGCCGAGTGCAGACACACAGCTCAGTTTGCCACCGTGTTCTTGGACAACTTTGTAGGAAATTGACAGGCCTAAACCGGTGCCTTTGTCGGCGGGTTTGGTGGTAAAAAAAGCCTCGAATAACTGCTGGGAAACTTCTTCTGGCATACCGGGGCCGTTGTCAGTAATCCTAATTACAGCATTGGAGTTTTGGACTTCTGTCCTAATTTTAATCTTGCTGCGGTTAGCTTTGACTTCGCCAACTGAACGCCCTTCGTTGTATTCCTCGATCGCGTCGATCGCATTTCCGATCAAATTCATAAATACCTGATTGATTTTCCCAGCATAACACTCAACCAGAGGCAAATTTCCATAGTCCTTAATTACCGCAATTTCGGGATAGTTGCCTCTGGCTTTCAGGCGGCTTTGCAGAATCAGCAACGTTCCTTCAATCCCTTCGTGCAGGTTAACTTTGCTCATTTGAGAATCGTCTTTGCGGGAGAAATTTCTGAGCGATCGCACGATTTCCCGAATGCGATCGGCCCCAACCTGCATCGAAGACATCGCTTTCGGCAAATCTTCTAGCAGAAACTCTAGCTCGATATCCTTAATTTTATCTTGAATTGCTGCCGACGGCTGCGGGCACTGCTGCTGGTACATATCGAGCAAATTCAGCAAATCTTCCGTGTAGTGGCCGACGTGAACGAGATTGCCACAAACGCTGCTAACGGGATTGTTAATTTCGTGAGCGACACCCGCTACCATTTGACCTAGAGTAGACATTTTCTCAGTGTGAATCAATTGAGCTTGAGTTTGCTGCAATTCGTGCAAAGTATTTTCGAGTTGAAGTTTTTGTTGGGTTAACTCTGTTTGCGATCGCCGCAAAGCTTCTTCACTGCGTTTCTGCTCAGAAATATCAGTAATTAAGCCTTCCAAAGCTATCAACTCTCCCGAGTCGGAAAACACTCCCAAACCTTGCTCCCAAACCCATTTTAATTCCCCATTTTTAGAAGTAATTCGGTAATTTAGCTGATAGGGTCGATTTTCTTGCAACGCAACTTGTACGGCATTCCACAAAATATCGCGATCGTCCGGGTGAGTCAATTCCGAGAGAGAAATTTGCCGCGTGCCGATAAATTCTTCAGGAGAATAGCCGGCTAACTGATAGCAACCTTCGCTGACAAACTCCATACTGCGATCGGCATCGTTGCGAAAACGGTAGGCCATTCCCGGCAAATTGCTCATCAGCGTCGCCAAAGCCCGCTGGCTTTCCCGTAGGGCTTCTTCGGCGTGTTTGCGATCGGTAATATCCGTCATCACCGCTAGCATACAGAGTTCGCCGTCCAAATTAATCAACTCTGCAGACAGCAAACACACCACCACCGATCCCGACTTCATCCGAAACTCGCATTCCTGATTGCGAACAACACCTTGTTCGTGCAAACGTTGCCTAAAATTAAGTCTGTCTTGAGGTCTTACCCAAATATTTAACCCCGGTACTGTATTCCAGGTCGTCTCTTCTAAATCGTAACCAGTCATCGACAAAAAACTATCATTAACTTCAATAAAACGACCCTCAGTAAAAGTAGTAATAATCATCGGATCAGGACTAGATCTAAAAGCTTTAGAAAACTTTTCTTCCGATAAACTCAACTTTTTAATAGCCTCTTCCAACTGACTTGTCCGCTCTTTAACCCGGCATTCCAATACCTCATTAGCCTGCTTCAGGGCTTCCTCAGCCTGCACCCGATAAGTGATATCGCGCACCACGCCTTGCAGCCCTATTTTGCCGCCGATATCCATAGAAGTTAGCAGCACTTCCGCCGGAAACTCAGAACCATCCAAACGGCAGTGCCGCCAGTCAAAACGGCAATTTCCCGATCGCATAGCGGTATTAATGCACTCTTGATAAAGACTCATAGAATCTTGTCCGTCCGTTTGCAGCGGCGGGCTGAACTCCGAAGGATGCTTGCCACAAAACTCCGATTCAGTGCTGCATCCAAATAACTTTAAAGTAGCCGGATTGCAATCCAAAAAACCCTCTTCGTCTAGCAGCATTACCGCATCAGTCGTCGATTCGTACAAAGTGCGAAACTTTTTTTCCGACGCCTGCAAAGAAGCAATCAACTGCATCTTTTCCTCAGCCGCCCGCTTTTGCTCAGTAATATCCTGCATTACTTGAGAAAAGCCCTGCAACTTTCCCCTTTCATCGCGCAAAGGAGTAACAATAATATTCGCCCAAAATCGCGAGCCGTCTTTGCGAAGCCGCCAGCCTTCATTTTCGTATCGACCTTCTGCCACTGCCCTGATTAATTTTTCTCGGGGCTTGCCAATTTCAAGATCTTCTTTCGTGAAAAAACACTCCGAATTATTGCCGACTATTTCCTGCGCTCTGTATCCAAAAATGCGTTCTGCACCCGAATTCCAGCTAGCTACATACCCATGAGTATCTAACATAAATATAGCATAATCCTTAACCCCTTCAATTATTAAGCGCAGGCGTTCTTCGCTTTCTCGAAGTGCAGATTCTGCTTGCTTGCGCTGGGTGATATCTTCTACAAAACCTTCGTAGTAGAGCAATTTCCCCGCTTCATCGCAGACAGCCCGCGCATTTTCAGCGATCCAAATTATTGTTCCGTCTCGGCGATAAATCTGCGACTCAAAATCCGATACGATGCCCTGTTCTTGCAAAGCAGAAACAAATTGATCGCGCCGATCGGGGTTGACGTAAAGTTGATCGCTGATATCAGTCAGACAGCCCATCAATTCTGCGGCGGAATTATATCCGTAGATGCGAGCCAAAGCTGGATTAGCGCTGATGTAGCGACCGGATTGGGTTGTTTGAAAAATACCCGACACAGCATTTTCAAACATACTATAATATTTTGCTTCCATTTGGTGCAGTGCCTCCGCGACATTCAGGCATTCTAGCGTTTTATTTCCTACTTTTTGATTTCCCACTTGTGAATACCCTGCTCTTGTGTATGAGTTGAATATTTTTAGTCTACCGCCTGCTAAATTTGAGCCGTTAGTTAGGCTGAAAGATGGTGTCGCAGCCGGAGACGAGTGTGTTTATTCATCTGTCCTACCGGGCTGTTAGTTGTTAGTGGTTGCTGCAGAAAGTTTAGTTGATCGGGTATTTATTTGAGGCTTGACTGGCTGTCACGCTCGCATTGGCACATTGATGTGCCTACGATGCAGGTGTTCTAGCAAAACCCGTTCCTTGAAATCTCCCTGAATATATTAGCAGTTGAATACCCTGAAATAAGTTAGTAGCAACGATGTTGTTACAAGAATAAAAGGCAGCGACTTCTACAACCGCAAGACTCTATTTTTAGGATTTGGGTGAGAGTATGATCGACTCTTACCCGAGGCAACTAACCCGCCTGCAAGAGCTAAACGCTCGCTGTCCTTGCTGTCAGTCGATTGGAGATTTGAGATTTTAGATTAAAGAATTGACTCCACAGATGAATCTGGGGCTCTCCTAATGTCTAAAATTTTTTGCTCTCCACAACTCCTGTCGGAAACTTTTATCGGTCTTTGGCTGCTCTGAGTTACTGTTAAGTATTATTCCTGATAGATAATACACCAGACTGCTGGCAGTTGTACGATCTGGGGTTTGTATGTAAAGTTGGCACAACAATAGGGTAATTGTTGTATCAAAAAATTCATATTCTGCTGCTGCGGGCGGAAAAATTCTGTAGCGGTGCTGGCATTTGGGCAAAAATCTGGGCCCGGGCGCGCAAAATTTGGTCGGCAAGTCTGGTAAAATCCCGATCGATTCTCGGTTTGGCCGCAAAGCTCGATCAAGCTAAATTTGACTAGAAACTAATAAATGACAGATTCTCCTCTCCTAGCAACGCCAGAGTCATCCCCTGCTTCAACCCAGACGGCGGATTCTCCTGTGTGGCCAGCCCTGCTGCAACAACTATTAGACAGACAATCTCTCTCACGCGCCCAAGCAGCCGACTTGATGCAGGGATGGCTAGCAGAAGCTATTCCCCCCGTCCTCTCAGGAGCAATTTTAGCGGCCATCCAAGCCAAAGGCATCTCTGCCCAAGAATTGGTAGGAATGGCTCAGGTATTGGGTTCTCAGTCGCTTGCAGGTGAGTCGGAGAGCGTTTTCAATTCCCAATCTCCAATCTCCAATCTCAAATTAATTGATACTTGCGGCACAGGTGGCGACGGCGCATCGACGTTTAACATTTCCACTGCTGTAGCTTTTGTGGCCGCCGCCGGCAAAGTTCGAGTTGCCAAACACGGAAATCGCTCCGCATCGAGCAAAGTGGGTTCTGCTGACGTGTTGGAAGCACTCGGAGTCAACCTCAACGCCGATGCCGCGAAGGTAAAAGCTGCGGTAGACGAAGTAGGCATCACCTTTTTATTTGCGCCTGGGTGGCATCCCGCACTTAAGGCTGTAGCGTCGCTCCGGCGCACTTTGAAGGTAAGGACTGTTTTTAACCTTTTAGGGCCCCTTGTCAATCCTATGCGCCCTACAGGGCAGGTAATCGGGGTGTTCGATCCTAGTCTGGTATCAACTATTGCTCAAGCTTTGGGCGAGTTGGGGACTGAGTTAGCTGTAGTCGCTCACGGCAGAGAAAAATTGGACGAGGCGGGGTTGGGAGATGTGACTGATTTGGCCGTTTTGTCGGATGGCAAAGTGGAACTGACTACTTTAGACCCCCAAAAGGTAGGATTGACACCAAGTGCGATCGGCTCGTTAAAAGGCGGAAATGTTGAGGAAAACGCCGAGATTTTGCGGAACGTTTTGCAAGGCAAAGGTACGCCCGCACAAATGGATGTTGTAGCTTTGAATGCGTCTTTGGCTTTTCAGGTGGGAGGCGCAATTCCTATGGGTTCTCACGCAGCAGGAGTTTCTATGGCTAAGGACATTTTATTGAGCGGCGAATCTTGGTTGAAGTTGCAGCAGTTGATTGAGTTTTTGAAATGAAGGAAGAAGGAAGAAGGAAGAGGGAAGAAGGAAGAGGGAAGAGGGAAGAGGGAAGAGGGAAGAGGGAAGAAGTAAAGAAAAATTTAGAATACCCAAATCTTCCCGCTCTAACCGTCTAAAACTCAGCCTTCTGCATTCATACTTTTTCAAGTTGGGAAACTTTTTTCTCTCTTGTCTTCTTGTTGGTTAGTAAAAAAAATCCTTCTTCCTTCTTCCTTCTTCCTTCTTCCTTCTTCCTTCTTCCTTCTTCCTTCTTCCTTCTTCCCTCTTCCTTCTTCCCTCTGTTTAAGAGCGCGATCGAAATTCAATCACATCTTGCTTAATCGTTATGTCTTTATTACCAAAAAAGTCGTGACCCAATAGTCCGATATCTAGCGACGGCGAGACTGCGACAACTACATTGTTAACTGCCAGACCCCCAGCTTCAATAGAAGTCAAACGACCGAGGGGAAAAGTAGCCACTCCGTTCGGAGTTTGTGCTTGCACTGTTCCCTGGAGAACAACGCCCAAGGCTTTAGCCATTGCTGGTGTAATTACTGTGCCACTAGCTCCAGAATCTACCATCATCTCGAACTTTTGTTTGCCGTTAAATGTGACTTCTATGACGGGGATATTAGCCTCTCGGCGTTTAATTTTTGCCTGAAATACTCCAGACTTCGCTGCGGGCGCAGTAGCGGAATTCAATGCTTCGGGGAGAAAACCGCAGACTGATTGGCTGAGGTTGAGGGTTCGGCCTGACGAGCTCCGCATGAAGCATCCCTCACTTTCTTGAGCCACTGCTCGCGAGGAGTTGGCAACAGTCCCTATTAAAATTGAACTGCTCAGAGAAATAGCTGTTGTTACAACCAGTAACGGTTTGCACAGTTTTTTAGAGTTCAGTAGATGCTTGTATAAGTTTGAGAGTAAAGGCAAGGGAGATTTACTAGCCATAGTTTCGTTAAACGCTGTAGCTCGATCGTAACAGCGACAACTGCCTTTTGGTATAGATTTAGACTTTCGGCCCTCATAAGCTGCTGGCAGATAAATTGCTGCGCCAGAGGGAGATGGAGAGACTAGGAGATGCCGAGGGTGGGGAGTGGGAGAATTTGCACTTGTTGCAGCTTTTTGATTACCTGTTGCTTCTGCCTCGGGCCTAGGTGCCTTGCTTTGCCGAACCCTTGCACAAATTAAAATAATATCTGTATATTGCCGACTAGCATCAAATCGCTGGCAGTGGTAAGAATTAAACCAAACGAAAGTAATTAAGGATGCCATGTCACTTTCAACTGCACAACCCGCTCTCCTAGTCCTGGCTGACGGTACTGCTTACCGCGGCTGGTCGTTTGGCGCTGACGCCACCGTCGTTGGCGAAGTAGTATTTAATACGGGAATGACGGGCTACCAAGAAGTATTGACCGATCCCAGCTATTGCGGTCAAATTGTAACTTTTACTTATCCAGAATTGGGCAATACCGGGGTAAATCTAGAAGACGAAGAATCCTCGCGCCCGCAAATTCGGGGTGCGATCGCCCGGAACGTATGCAGCCGCCCCAGCAACTGGCGCTGCTCGCAATCTCTGCAAGACTACCTGAAACAGTACGATATCCCCGGAATTTACGGGATCGACACCCGCGCCCTCACTCGCAAAATTCGCACGGTGGGAGCGATCAACGGTGGCATTTCGACCACGATTCTCGACCAGGCGGAACTTTTGGAGCAAGTGCAAGATGCCCCCAGCATGGACGGGCTGAATCTGGTCCAGGAAGTCACCACTCGCGAGGTTTACGAGTGGTCTGAAGCCACGGACTCGGTTTGGGAGTTCAGTCCTACAGTCAAACCTGCTAACGGCGAAATGTGGACGGTGGTAGCGCTAGACTTTGGGATCAAGCGCAACATCCTGCGGCGTTTGGCGAGTTACGGGTGTCGGGTCATCGTTGTCCCCGCTGACACGTCGCCAGAGGAAATCCTCAAATACAACCCGGACGGCATTTTTCTGTCCAACGGCCCCGGAGATCCGGCGGCGGTAACGGAAGGGATCGCGACTGCGAAAGCTTTGTTAAAGTCCGACAAACCCGTATTCGGCATCTGCATGGGACACCAAATTTTGGGACTTTCCTTGGGTGCAGAAACTTTTAAACTTAAGTTCGGCCACCGGGGATTGAATCATCCAGCGGGTTTAACTCAGCAAGTAGAAATTACTAGCCAAAATCATGGTTTTGCCATCAACCCCGATTCCCTAGTCCCCGAAGTAGAAATTACTCATCTCAATTTGAACGATCGCACCGTAGCCGGATTGAAGCATAAAACTCTGCCACTTTTCTCAGTGCAGTACCACCCAGAAGCCAGTCCGGGCCCGCACGACGCCGATTATTTATTCGATCGATTCGTGCAGTCAATGCGAGACAATCAGAAAGTAGCCAGCAGTAAATAGTTAGCAGTCAGCAGTCAACCGTTAATGACTGCTGCCTCAAAAAAACTAAAAACCACTGACCAAAAAAAAGTGTAGACAAAAGACCAAAAAACTCCTATAATGAAGCCTCGACTTTAAGCCATATCTAGCTAGGAGGGTGTCATTCCTGAGTCATTGACCCTGACCGTTAGCCTCAGAGGCACTCGCGAAGTCAAGAATAACTATCAGTTATTTCGCCTGACTGGCCTGCTGGACGCTTTTTCTGAGGCAACTTTTCGGAAGGTAATAAGCAAATGTATTGACGAGAGCCCAAAACACGTAATTTTGGACTTGTCGCAGATAGACTTTGTGGATAGTTCAGGCCTGGGCGCACTTGTGCAACTTGTCAAAAAAGCCCAAACCTTGGAGGGGACATTGCAAATTGTCTCAAATCCCCGCGTAACTCAGACTGTTAAACTGGTTCGCTTAGAGAAATTTTTGTCTTTGCAGCCTTCGGTTGATGAGGCGGTAAAAAACGTCAAGGATGCTTGACGCCAAAGTGGATTAAATTAGCTATCCGGTTCTCAACGCTGGATAGCAAATTTTTATTTTTTTGCGGGTAAGACAATACGGATTTAGCCAGAAGCTGTGACACGCGCCAGCGCCTATCTCCGCGATGCTTAGAGTTTCGGTGGAGGGGCAGTAAAATATGTGTGGCAAACACGCGGAAAAATGGTATAAAAATTAGAGCATCCCGATTTGGTAAAAAGCCTTTTTTAGGAGTGCGATTAGGAGTGCGATCGTCTTTGCGCCAAGCTTTGTCTATATATCTCGCTTCGTGATCTGACAACGAACACTCCTGTGAAAGCTATAATTGCTGAAGTAACGAAAGACGAAATAAGTAAGTGACTAGAAAAACCAAGCTGTGCGGAAGTTTTATTTAAAAAAGTATGTCGCCGATCGCAGATGACGGGCTCAAACTGAGTCTGACGGATATCAGTTTAAATCGAGTGCATCCTGCGAGGGCTACACCAGCAGAAATAGAAAGGATTTCGCCCGCAGCCTGGGCATATTTGGGAGATGCAGTGTACGAACTCTACGTTCGCAGTTCGTACTTAGTCCCACCCAAAAAATTGCAAGCTTATCACGAATTGGTGGTGGGGCAAGTACGAGCCGAAACTCAAGCGCGTCACTTGCGATCGCTCTCTCCTTACTTGAACAGTACAGAATTAGCAATTGTCAAGCGCGGCCGCAATGCAGCAGCGGGCCGTTCTAAGCGAGCAGATCCAGAGATATACCAACAAGCCAGCAGTTTAGAAACCTTGGTCGGATATTTGTATCTCACCGATCCCGAAAGATTGACCGAACTTCTGGGACTTTTAGATCTTGAGACTTAAAGGATTAAGCAGTTAAGAGTTGGGAATGGGGAAGGATTAATTAACCATCCTTGCACGGCTAACATACAACCGCAAAAATCTCGATCGGCAAAACAGGATTTATCAGTTATTAACTAGCAATTTGAACACAGCAAAATCCTTGCTCCCTCCCTAGAAAATCTAAAATCTCAAAGCCCCAAGATTGCTCCCTCAATCAAGAATCTAAAATCTACAATCTACAATCCATTAGCCTTCAGTCAAAACGTTTTGACCACAAGAAACCAATGAGAAAATTTACCAGACCAAACTCCTCGCGATCTAATTCCGACAGCAAACCCTTCAAAAGCGAAGGCCGCCGTCAGGACTCACAACCATCCTCTGCCCGCTTTGAACGCAAGCCCCGTCCCGAAACTCGCGGAGTAGACGCGCCTCAAAAGCGATCGACCTTCGCTCCGCAATCGCGAGAAATGCCCGTGAGAGCAATTTTCAAACGCAGAGTCGATTCCGACAGCCAACCGGAAATTCGCAGAAATAATACTTTCCAAGACAGAGACAGCAGCCCGCAGGAATCCCGGGGCAATTATTACCAAGACAGAGACAGCAGCCCGCAGCCGGCCCGCAACAATTTCCGAGACAGAGACAGAGACAGCAGCCCGCAGCCGGCCCGCAACAATTTCCGAGACAGAGACAGAGACAGCAGCCCGCAGCCGGCCCGCAACAATTTCCGAGATAGAGACAGAGACAGCAGCCCGCAGCCGGCCCGCAACAATTTCCGAGATAGAGACAGAGACAGCAGCCCGCAGCCGGCCCGCAACAATTTCCGAGACAGAGACAGAGACAGCAGACCGCAGGAATCCAGGGGCAATTATTACAAAGACAGAGACAAAGACAATAGCCCGCAAGAATTCCGGGGCAACCATTTCAGAGACAGAGACAAAGACAGAGACACTCGCCCTGTTGACAGTGCCTCAAATACAGTCGTGCAACCAGACGCAGACACAGACGACATGATTTACGGCCGCCATGCGGTGCAAGCAGCTTTAGAAACAAACCAAGTCCTCAACCGGATTTGGGTTGTCCCCCACCTGCGCTACGATCCCCGCTTTCACAGCTTGCTAACGGAAGCCAAGACCAACGGCAGCATCATTGATGAAGTTGACGATTTGCGCCTCGACTACATCACGCGCAAGGCAAACCACCAAGGCGTCGCGGCTCAAGTATCAGCCTACGAATACCTGGATTTGAGCGAACTGATCGCAAAAGCTAAGTCGGCTTGCGAAGATCCAGTAATTGTGGTAGCCGAAGGACTCAACGACCCGCATAATCTAGGGGCGATTATTCGCACCGCAGAAGCATTGGGCTCTCAGGGCATGGTGATTCCGCAGCGGCGGGCTGTTGGGATTACCTCGGCAGTGAGAAAAGTGGCAGCAGGGGCATTGGAAAGCCTGCCCGTGGCGAGGGTTGTCAATCTTAACCGGGCGCTGGAAGAACTCAAAGAGGCTGGATTCTGGATTTATGGTACTGCAGCAGGCGTCGGTCAATCTGTAGAGACAGTCAAGTTCTCTGGGCCCACTGTTTTAGTGGTAGGTGGTGAAGCTGAGGGTTTGAGCCTTTTGATACAGCGCGGATGTGACGGATTAGTTTCAATTCCTTTAAGGGGCAATACTCCTAGCCTGAATGTCTCGGTAGCAACGGGGATGGCTTTATACGAAATTTACCGTCAGCGCGGGCCCAAAAAGTTTCACGTACACGGATCGTAAAGGTAGTTGAAAAAAAGAACACAACAGAGTAGTTTATTGTGAATGCCACTCACAAGGGAGTGGCACCACACCCTGAACAAGTAAGGGTAGCCGATCGACTGTCGTTACTGGTTCAGGCGAAAGTAGAGGGGGCCTGGCCCCTACGTTCAAACAGGAATTCGACACAAATCTATTTAGATATCCGCTTTAAAGAGGTTTGGATCGGTTCTTGGTAGCAGTCAGCCACGTGTGTGTAAATAACAAAAGCCTAGGCGTGTTCGCAGCACCCTGAAAACACCGTCAAATACATTAGAACAGCAGATGAAAGAATTCTTGATTAGCTTGCTCAACTTTTTCGGATTGGCTTGGTGGGTTGAAGTTAAAACTTCAGCGCCGCGGTGCATTTACTATTTTGGCCCGTTCTTAACCGATGGAGAGGCGGAAGCTGCAAAAGCAGGATATGTAGAAGACATAGAAAATGAAGGGGCAGAAGGTGTTAGTGTTTCTATTCAGCGCTGCAAACCAATTACTTTGACTGTTGCAGAAGATTTGGGAAAGCTTGGTGATGGAGGGCTGTGGCCGGTTTTGAGCGGTCAGTAGAAGCAGGGGGAATTTTGAGTTTTGAGAGGGCTACGCTTCCCTCGCAACGCTGTGCGGTTTTGAGTTGTGAGTTGTTGTAACTTCAAAACTCTTGAGTGTTGGGTAATAAATTGCTTGTGACAAACTCAAAACTCAACACTCGTAATTGCCAACTGCTTCGGGGTGACTCTCAATCCAGCGATCAATGTCTGCGACTACCCGATCGGGAATTTCCCAAGGGAACAAGTGGGCTGTATTGGGATAGCAGTGCCACTGACAGTCGTGCAGGTGGCGGGCGGTTTCTAAACTCGACTCTGAGGTGATGTGCCGATCGCCCTCTCCGGCGAGCACCAAGCTGGGACAATGAATGTCGCCCAGGTGCATCAGTCGATCGTATCCAGCCCTCAGAGCGGTATTTAACGCCTTGGTAGCCGTGTTGGAAGTCTTGAGGTAGGCGGGGGTACCTGCCTGTGCTAAGTAGCGGTAAGGGGTGGCGTTATGCTGCTGTATCAAGTAGCGAAAGAGCGATCGCCTAGCAAAAGTATCGATATTCCACTGCCAACCGGGTATCGCCCAATTGATAATTCCGGCTAAACCGGTGTAAAGGTTATCTTGCCAAGAGATGGGAGGGTGACTTCCTCGCGGTTTGGCTGCTGATGCAAGGAGAATCAAACCGGTGACTCGCTGGGGATATTTCATGGCTAATTCCAGGGCTAAAATCCCTCCCAAAGACCATCCGATCACCAAACACCGATCGACTCCTAATCTGTCTAATAGTGCTTCTAAATCGACCAGATGATCGGTCATTTCAAAGAAAGTTGAGGTGCGGCTGTTGCCGTAGCCGCGCAAGTCGGGGGCGATCGTTTGGAAGCGTTGTGATAGGTGTTCTGTGAAGACGGACATACAATCGCCGGAACCTGGATGGCCGTGCAAGCAGAGAATCGGAAACCCTTTGCCTTTGACGGAAACACTGAGTTTGTGATGCGGCATTTTTTAACTGTTTGGGCGGTGCGTTGTCCCCGCTATAAATTGTATATTCCAGCGGTTAAAAGCTGGGGTTTCGGACAATGTAATCGGCAATTTTAGAAATAGACTGGCGCATTTGTAGCTCGCCGCTGCGGCTGTCAATCACAGTAATCACATAGGCCTCGTCGTCAACGCTCATCGCTAAAGTTGTGCCGAGTACCCGGGAATTTTGGCCGGTTTTTTCGCCCAACCACTGAGCTTTAGTTCCTTCCAATGCAGCAAATCCCAGAGCGTGATCGTACTGGCGGTTGAGAGTTTCTATTAATAGTTTAGCACCGGGTGTTTCGCCGTTGTAAATTTGCACCATCATTTCGGTGAGTTCGTTAGCAGTCAGGCGGTTGCGACCAGAACCGGGGTTGGAAGGCATAATTTTTGCCCCCATCAATTTGAAGTTGACGCGGGTGACTTCGTAGCCGCGATTATCTAAAAATTGATTGATGTAATCCGAACCCAAATAATCGATTAGTTGATTGGTGGCGATATTGCTGCTGCGATAGATCATTTCTTCTAACAGTAGCTGTAGCGGGTAATTGCGATTGGACGTAATCTTTGCCGATGCGTCTTCGGTGAAATTACCCCGATTGACGAATACTTCTTGGTTAAGACTAATTTTTTCCTTTTCGACTTTTTGCATCAGGGCGACAGCAATCGGCAATTTAATTAAGCTGGCCGGACTGGCAGGAGGCACATCGCCCCGGAGGTTTACGCACTCTCTAGAAAGGTTGCAAACCCCGATCGAAGCTTGAGCCGACAAACCGCTTTCCCGCGCCAGCGCACCCAAAAAATCAGATTTTGCTTGCTGCACTTGAAAGGTTGCTGCTGTTAAATTTTCCCGGTATTCTTGAGTTTTTGAGGCAGTTAGCGAAGCTAAAAATGAATTTTGAGGAACTTCCTGCAAGTTGTTGAGGGCCTGATGCCAGAAAAATTGAGTTTGCTGCGAAGATTCGATCGACTGATTTGGCTGCCGTTTAGTTTCTACGGCTCGGTTGGCTAAACGGACTGCTTGCTGTAAGTCGTCCTTAGCCCTCTGTTCTACTAATATTTGAGCTTCCACCGCTTGCAACTGCTGTAGCAGTTGTTCTTGAGGATTGGCTGCGAAGGGAACTAAGCCGGAGAGGAGGGTTGGTTCTGGGGAGGGAGAAGAGGGTTGTTCTAATTCGGTGATCAGCCGATCGCGAATTTTGTAGAGTTCGTCTAGGGAACGCGGGTTAGATGATTGAGAGAATGAACTTGCGATGGTTAACATCTGAACCAGTCCGATGCCGGCTACTACTGCCGCCATCTTGTTGGCGATCGACCAAAAACACCTGATATCTAGCATATTTAACATCCTCAACACCACCACATTCAATATAAGCAGCTATTGTTACATCAGTCAAACGGTTTGAGATTTAGATGGGAGATTTTAGATTGAAGAACAAATCTAAAATCTCAAATCTAAAATCTCAAATCTAAAAGGGTTTTAATCGCGCCAATGTGGCAAAATAACCAAGATAAAGGGAGCGATCGCACCAAAGCAATCAACCCCCTTTAAATATTGGGAACTATCTACTTTTTGCGCCGCCGTCGCCAGTCAGCACCCAACCGCTTGAGGTAATCCCAACCGCGTTGGGGCCAGACATGATCGCTACCGATTTTTTCGGCAATCCAGCGAGCTACTTTGGGGCCTGTCCAGTCTCCGCCGTCGGGGGCAGGGCCTTGCAGGGCTTGTCGCAGTTCTTCTTGCTGTTCAGGATTCAGCAAGGATTTCGCAGGAGGGGGCTGGCGGTCTCCGCTGCGATTTCTCACAGAGTTAGGCCCTTCTCGGTTGTAGCGCTGGACAATTTCTTTGGCGTAGTCGTAGTTGAGGCCTACGACTTGGGCTGCTTGTTTGATAGTCCAATTTCTGGAAACTAACAGCAGCAAGTGCCAGCGGCGCGACTCTGTGGTGTTTTGTGCCTGCCGGTAGCGAATTTTGAGTTCCTCTGCCGTCAGGTGGGATTCTAAGTGAGCTTTAGGTGGCATTCCTCCAACGGGGCATCGGGAACTTCTTACCATATATCTTTGGTTTTGGGGATAATTCCGGATGAAATTATTTTCCTGGGGATCGTGGCGGCAAATACCTAGCTTTTTTTACCGCAGGTACACGCGGATAGTCGTACTTGAGGAAGGACTGCTGTTTTTTTGCAGGGGCGCGCAACAGGAGACCTCGGCCTGGCAGTGAGCGTTTCGAGCTTTTTTGGGAACCCCAGATTTCTCACAGGCTTTTTAACCCTGGGCACAATGGGCGTTTATGGGAAAAGGTTGCTCACTATTTTCTTCGACGATCGCGCAGCGGCTATTAATTCACTTGGATGACTGATAACTTTCAGTCATTTTTGACTAAAAAAGAGTTCTTCACAATCTGACCCTAATTATTAGGGTATGTGCAGCAATACTCTAATATTTTATTATCCTGATTTTCTATTCCCAGTTCATTTTTTTCTGGATTTTCAGGAGGAAATTAATCACCTCAAAAATCAGCTTTAGATGCTTAGAAATATGCGTTTTTAAATAAAATTTTAGAAAACTGGTCATCTCTTGGGAACAAATATTTTGAGTCTTGTCTGAATATTCCCCCGAATAAAGCAGTCATGACCGGGAATTAGTTTATTTTTTATGCCATCTTTTTCTACCCTAAATCGTGGGTTGCTCGAAGAGAAGCTGGGATCTAATATTCGAGAATTTAGATTACAGAATGGGGAATGACTGATTTCCTAATGATTGGGATCTTGCCTACACATTATTGGAGCCAGAACCTAATTATGTAGGGATCGCACTGCACACCTTACCCCTTACTCATATAAATCTCGAGTCAAACCACTTTTTGCATCAGTCGTAATACAGTTGCATTCTTGGTTTTTTAAAAGATTAGGTAAAAAACGCGATCGCTTATTTGTGTCCGGTGGGATTTTGGGAATTTAATCTATTGTAGATAAAATGACCGCTCGCGCGTTACGGAACCCTCTTCGAGGCTCGAACTTTCGCCACAAAAATAGCAGACTTTGCCTTCGGGCTGTAAGCAGGTACAATTGCCAGTTATATTAACTGTATTGTCTCAAAGTAGAAATGATAAAGGTACGAGCATGGCATCCATCCGCGAGTTGCACCGACAACTGGTCAATAAAGAACGCTCTGCTGTGGAAATTACTCAAGAAACATTAGACCGAATTACCCAGCTAGAGCCGAAGTTGAAAAGCTTTCTGTGCGTGACGGCAGACAGCGCATTGGCACAGGCCCATAAAGTGGATGCCCAAATCGCAGCCGGAGAGCAAATTGGTCTGTTGGCCGGCATCCCGATCGCCGTTAAAGACAATATGTGTACCGAGGGCGTTCCCACAACCTGCGCCTCTCGAATTTTGGAGAATTTTGTTCCTCCCTACGATGCCACCGTCGTCTCCAAACTCCAAGCAGCCGGTGCGGTGATTGTGGGTAAGACGAATATGGACGAGTTTGCAATGGGGAGCTCGACAGAAACTTCTGCCTATCAAGTTACCGCGAATCCTTGGGACTTGGAGCGCGTGCCCGGAGGGTCTTCTGGCGGTTCTGCCGCAGCGGTAGCGGCTGGAGAATGCGTCGTGAGTTTGGGTTCTGATACTGGGGGATCGATCCGCCAACCTGCTGCTTTTTGCGGTTTGGTGGGTCTGAAACCGACTTATGGGTTGGTTTCTCGCTACGGTTTGGTCGCCTATGCTTCTTCTCTCGATCAAATCGGGCCCTTTGGTCGCACTGTTGAGGATTCAGCGATTTTGTTGGGGGCGATCGCCGGTTATGATCCGAGAGATTCCACGAGTCTTAATGTCCCAATTCCTGACTACGCTCAAGCTTTAAGACCCAGTTTGCGACCGAAGGGTCAGATTAGAATTGGTGTAATTAAAGAAACTTTTGGTGTAGGGCTGGACTCGGGGGTTAAAGACGCTGTTACTAAGGCGATCGAGCAATTTCAACAATTGGGCGCAGAAATTCAAGTCATTTCTTGTCCCCGGTTCCGCTACGGTTTGCCCACTTACTACATCATTGCTCCCTCGGAAGCTTCGGCAAATTTGGCGCGATATGATGGAGTCAAATACGGTTTCCGGTCTCCAGACTCCGATAATCTTTTGGATATGTATGCCAAAACCCGCTCTCAAGGGTTCGGTGCGGAAGTTAAACGCCGGATTGCGATCGGCACTTACGTATTGTCGGCTGGATATTACGATGCCTATTATCTAAAAGCTCAAAAAGTTCGGACTTTGATTAAAGAAGACTTTGAAAAAGCTTTTTCTCAAGTTGATGTTTTAGTCTGTCCCACAGCTCCTACTACCGCATTTAAGGCAGGGGAAAAATTCAATGACCCCCTAAGTATGTATTTGTCAGATTTGATGACTATTCCCGTGAATCTGGCTGGTTTGCCAGCTTTGAATTTGCCCTGCGGATTTGATGATAAAGGACTGCCCGTGGGTATACAACTGATTGGTAATGTTTTGCAAGAATCTCGGTTGTTTCAAGTGGCTCACGCTTACGAACAGTCTACAAATTGGCACTTACACCACCCCGAATTCATTAATTTTTGAAAATCGGCGGAATAGGGCGGCGGAAGTTAGTAATCGATCTTGGCTAATTGTCTGAATTAATCATTTGCCATTAGCTTTTGAGCGATCTCTAATTTCCCGCGTGCTCTATCTATGAACAAGTTGCTAGTATTCCTTGTGTCTAAAGCGCTAATAGCTTTTGGGATAGTTTTGGCCGTTGCTTATTCTGCTGCTTGTGTATTCCTATTTGTAGCACAAGGTAAGTTTATCTTTTTTCCCGCGCGGGCGATCGAAACTACGCCAGATGATTTTCAGTTGAAATATCAAGATGTCTGGCTGCCCATTCCAACTAAAACAGGCGCGGTGGACAGCGTACACGGGTGGTGGATTCCTGCCTCGGAAAATCCCCCCAGCCCCCCCCTAGCAAAGGGTGAAGCGAGAAAGGGGGAGTCGTTTCTGGCGACGCCCCAAAGTGACAAACGGGCCATCAGTGCGGTTCCCGCCCTTAACAAGGGGGGGTTAGGGCGGGTAGTTTTGTACCTGCACGGCAATGCTTCAAATGTGGGAGCAAATGTCGAACATGCTTATCGATTTCATCGATTAGGTTTGTCGGTATTTGTGATGGATTATCGTGGTTATGGAAAAAGCCAGGGCGATTTTCCGAGTGAATCTCAGGTTTATGAGGATGCTCAACTTGCTTGGGATTATTTGGTGAAACAGCGGGGGATTAACCCGAATCAAATTTATATCTACGGTCATTCTTTGGGAGGGGCGATCGCGATCGATCTAGCCGTGCGTCACCCTGAGGCGGCGGGGTTAATCGTAGAAGGTTCTTTTACTTCGACGCGGGCGATGGTTAATTTCCAAAAAGGGCTGTTTTGGATGTTTCCGATCGATTTTTTGCTGACACAGCGGTTTGATTCTCTTTCAAAAGTCGATCGCCTGCAAATGCCCGTGCTTTTTATTCACGGGAATGCTGACAATGTAGTTCCAGTGGAAATGAGCAAAAAAATGTTTGAGGCAGCACCGGAGCCGAAACAGCTTTACATAGTTCCTGAGGGAGGTCACACTAATGTGGCACAGATCGGGGGCGCAGAATATTTGCAAATACTGAGCCAATTTTTAGGTTCTTCCAAGTAGATAAAAGCTATTGGCGGTAACAGGTTAAGTTGGATATCTGTACCGCCTACTCGCACTTCTAACAGTACATATTAAACAGAGTAGTGATGGCGATGATACTGCTTAGTAGAACCTTAATACATTGAGCCACCAGTCATTCAAGGCATAGCAGTAATTACAGTAATTGTTCGTGCTGATCGCTGGTTCTTTCTTAACTTCGCAGCCTCGCCGAGAGGTTTTTTGATCGGGCATCCGGGCTCCACAGAGATTCGCATCGGTGAGATTAGCTTTGTTCAATCTCGCATTCCTCAAATCGGCCGATCTAAGGTCGGCACCGCTGAGATTTGCACCGCTTAAATCGGCTTCTTGGAGGTCGGCACCGCTGAGATTTGCACCGCTTAAATCGGCATTTCTCAGGTCGGTTCTACTTAGTTTAGCGGCGCTCAAATTACTGCATTTTAAATTAGCCAACTGGAGGGATGCTTCTCGAAGAGAACTCTCGCTGAGGTTTGCATTTTCTAAGTTTGCTCCCCTGATGTCGGCCCTGCTCAGGTCGGCGTTGCTGAGGTCGGCGTCGGCCAAAAAGGCGTTTCTCATGTTGGCGTTGTTTAAATTAGCTTCCATTAAGTCAGCGGCAGTCAAGTCGGCATCAACTAAGTCGGCCCTGCTGAGAGTGGCGCGGCTCAAGGAAGCGCCAAACAAATCTGCACGGCTCAAGGAAGCGCCAAATAAGTCGCATCCGGGACATCCTCTGGTTTCTAGCAGCCGCTTGACTAGAGATAGATTTTGAGCTGATAAGGGAAGTGCGGCGCAAAATGGGAGTAGCATTATCGCTGCAGTCAGAATTTTCAGTTTGATTTTGGTCATAGTCTGGGTAAGTCCTGTAACTGCCTTTCATCACCGATTTGTCTGCTGGACTTACGTGCGGGGGACCAAAAACCCGGTTTCCTCGTTAATTCCTCGCTGTCAAACCCAATATTCTAAGCAGAAACTGGGTTGTTTGCGTAAGTCCTAGTCTAGTGGATGGACGTGACTCGACGGTGTAAGGTTCGATCGCGCTCACGGATATTACTTACGCGTTGGGGATGAAAGCCCGCACATCAAGGCTCCGTGGCAGCGAACGGCGAACGGCCGGAGGCGCTAAATGCCAGGGATTCTGGAGCTGGCGACGGCTGCGACAAGTGGCCGACTCGGACAACGGATAAGTATTTGTAATCGATGCAGTTGGGTTTTGCTGCCGAGGGCGATCGTTCTCCGTACAGGCGATAGGTAAATAAGCCAATTGGCTTAGACTCTTAAGACATATTGCTGATGCGCTGCCTTCTCTAAAAAAGATAGCATTTTTGTGTGATCCCCGAAATAATACCGAGCAAGCAAGTATAAAAAAAATACCTGGTGTCTCGGCGGGTGGGAAAATTGGGTACAGCTAATACTTTCAGACGAGGAAAATAGATGTCCAACAGCATAGATCAACTTGCAGAAGGCGGCAGGGGGATCAAACTCATGTGGCAGATTGCAGACGAGCTAAGTTACACCCGGACTCTGGACAATCGAAATTGTTTGTCGCTGAGCAAAACTTACGAAGTAGAAAATCGCAATCGCTCCCAAAATATAAAAAAAGCTAGCGTTTTAGATGGGTTAATGAATTTATTAAACACCTGGGATTGGCAGACTGAAAAACAGCAGGAAGAAGATCTGCATGAAACTTGTATTCAACATATTAGCCTGCAAGTCAACACAGATGTCAATGCTTTAACCCAAGTTTTGTTGTGGTTTGAACAGTTGAAAGATATATCGCTCCCCAATGAAGTGTGGTGGAACTTTCAGTTGGCTTTAGCCGAAGGTTTCACTAATGCAGTTCGCCACGCTCACAAAAATCTGCCAGTAGAAACTCCTGTTCAACTGGAAATTAGGGTATTTAAGGGACGGTTGGAACTCAAAGTTTGGGATTGCGGCCCGTGTTTTGATTTTGATGCTAAGCTGAAGGAAATTCTGGCAGGAGATAGAAATAACGGCTTGGATTTAGAGGTTGTCAACGATGCTTGCTTGATGCCTAGCAGACAGAAAACTTTGGAACCGTCTCTGTTTCTAATTGCTGGGTAGCTTTGGAGAGAGGGGCAATTAACAGACTGGCACGGTTAAAAATGTGTTATCCTAAAAACGGTGTTAGGGAAAAAGTTACGGGTTTTGTCTCCGCGTCGGTGAGGGGTTTTGAATACTGCCGACCTGCTGCGGCTTAGTTTAAGAGCTATGGTCTTGGGTGACTCTATAGCGGTTCGATAGAAACGGGTGCATCTGTCTAATTAAATATTAAAAACTAAATATCAAAAGTTAAAAATTATTCACACTAATTTTTGAGCTTTTAATTTATCATAGTATCTGGTCGCTCGCCAATTACTAATGATTTCCAAAGAAAGTTTATTTGTTCTGTCTCTATTTCCCTACTTGGGATTTCTCTGGTTTTTGACTCGATCGGGAAAAACACCCCGTTTAGCTCTGATGGGATTTTACGGCACTCTCGTTTTTGTGGCTGTGACTATTCCCGCCGCAATTTACGCAAAAGTTGCCTACAACGAGTCGCTAGCAAATGTCGATTGGCTGCACGGTTCTGCAGAAGTATTCTTAACAATTGCCAATATTTTATTAGTTTTAGGCTTTAGAGAAGCGGTGATTAAAGCCAAAGCATCGTCACAGAAGGGCGGCGAGGAGCCAGAGTGTCTTTTAGATGGGGGAGAATAGCCGATCTCATCTCAGTTTTGTATTTACTCTCGGCATAAATGCTGCAGAATAGCCGTAGTTAACAGTTAACTGTTGACATACCAGTTTGTGAGCGGCCAACCGGCAAAATTTTAGGAAAGCATTAGAATATATGGAAACTCACATCAAGCACTTCTAGTGTCATCACCTTGGTTTCTTGGCACTGGCTCAACCTGAGAGCCGAGATTTTGGGTTTAGAAAGCCGGTTTCTCAGGTATTGTCGAGAATGGTGCTCTGGGCGTGAGTGGAAACAGACTACCATGTTGCTAAGTTTAGCTGTGGTGGGAATCTCCAGGCCGGAAAAAAGATGAGCTATTGCCTCAATCCCCATTGCCAAAAGCCGCAGAATGCTGACTCAACCAATTTTTGTCGGGCGTGCGGCTCTAAATTGCTACTGAAAGAGCGTTACCGCGCCCTTCAACCTATCGGCGAAGGAACATTTGGCAGAACTTTTTTAGCTGTCGATGAAGATAGGTTGAAAACTCCCTGCGCCATCAAACAATTTTTCCCCCAAGTGCAAGAAAAGGCTGAATTAGAAAAGGCAACTGCACTGTTCAAACAAGAAGCTCATCGATTGCACGAACTCGGAGAACACCCGCAGATTCCCAGTTTGCTGGCTTCTTTTGAACAAGCCAAACGTCTGTATCTTGTGGAAGAGTTAATCGAGGGAAATAATTTGTTTCAGGAGTTGCAGCAGCGGGGAGCTTTTAGCGAGGAACAGATTTGGGAATTGTTGATCAATTTGTTGCCTGTTTTGCAATTTGTTCACGAGCAGCAGGTGATTCATCGAGATATTAAGCCGGAAAATATTGTGCGGAGAAGTCCCCAAACCTTGTGGGCTGCTGCGGGATATAGTACCTCAACTCCAGGTAAAGGAAAAGGAGGGGCAAATTTACCTCAATCTTCTGGTGGTATGAAAGGGATAATTGTGGCTGAATCTCCTGCTGTACAGGGGAAGGCCAGGGGGGGCCAGTTTGTGCTAGTAGATTTTGGAGTTGCTAAGCACATTACGGGCCTTTCTGAGGCGCAAACTGGGACGATAACTGGAACTGCAGGCTATGCGCCGCTCGAACAAATTCGCAGTGGCAAGGCCTATCCGGCGAGCGACCTTTACAGTTTGGGCGTTACCTGTATTCACCTGCTAACTGGGGCGGTACTTAAGGATTTGTTCGATGCTTTGGAATGCAAATGGATTTGGCGATCGCACTTGGCGCAAAAAGGCATAAAAGTCAGCCAAAAATTAGCAACTATTTTGAATAAATTGCTCAAAGATTCGGTACGAGAGCGATATCAATCCGCTGCTGAAGTATTGCAAGACTTGGTAAATTTTGGGCAATATCCTCGCTCTCAAATCAGTTATAATTCGCCCACAAAAATAGCTATTAATTCGCCAGTAACTAACTCGCAGCCAAATACAGCCACTGCCGTCTCGGTCGCGCCGCCCCACAAGATTAATGTTGCGCCATCCGCTAACAATCCGACATTATTGTCTAATAACTGGCGGTGCGAGCGCATTCTCCACGGTCATTCAGACTCGGTTAATGCTGTTGTTATTAATCCTCAAGGCAATATTCTCGCTAGCGCCAGTGACGATAAAACAATTAAGCTGTGGAACCTGCAAACAGGTGAATTCATCCATACTTTTTTCGGTCATTCCGCCAGGGTTAATGCTGTGGCAATCAGCCCCGACGGGAGAATTATGGTTAGCGGCAGTTTTGACAGAAAAGTCATTGAGTGGAAGCTGGATAAAAAGGCGATGATTCGCGAATTTTACAGCGATTTTGGTTCCCCGTACAGTCATCGCTACGGCTCCGTGTACTCGGTGGCTTTTAGTTGCGACTCTGGAGCGATTGCGAGTGCTAGCGGCGACCAGAGTATTAAATTGTGGAACCAGCGCAACGGAGCATTAGTTCAAAAACTTTCGGGACATTCTGACAAGGTTTTATCGGTTAGTTTTCGCCCTCAAAGTATGATGCTTGCCAGCGGCAGTGCTGACAAAACTATCAAGATGTGGCTTGTAGGTATTGGGGAGAGTGTACGGACTTTTGTCGGTCATTCAGATGGGGTTTATGCCATCGCATTTAGTCAAGACGGCAAGATGATTGTCAGTGGAAGTGCCGACGCTACTGTTAAATTGTGGAATGCCGATACAGGGGAATTGATTAATACTTTGAGGGGGCATTCGGATGCGGTGATTTCGGTGGCGATTAGTCCAGATCGCGAAATTATGGCTAGCGGCAGTCGAGACGGTACGGTTAAACTCTGGAACCTGGAAACAGGAGAATGTTTGTGCAGTCTAGCTGGGTGCAATCCGGTGGCTTTTAGTCCTGACGGTCAAACTTTAGTCACCGGTGGCGATGGCGGCGAAGTGTTAGTTTGGCGGGCGTCTGTTTAGTTGGGCGAGATAATTGACATACTTGTGAAGGCGATCGGTGTTAGTGTCAAGTAAGCGACTGGCCCAAGAATGTACATTAAGTTGCGATCGCATTTCTCGAAACACCGCAGCATCCCCGCGATTGTCTAGAGGAAAAACCCAAGCATCAAATCCAGCCGACTTAAGACGGCTAACAGTTCCCTCGCCATCGTGCACCCACAATTGAGGGTTAATGCGAAGGGGTTGACAGGAATATTCACCGACAACAATTCCTCCCACAGAAACGCTAGCACCTTCTCCACGATTGGAAAGTTCTTGTAAAATAGCTTTGAGAGAATTGAGTTTTTCCCCGTCTTGTACTTGCTGCGGTGTCAGCTTGACAATCACCATTTCTAAAACTTCCACAGGTTTTGTCGATCGTACAATGTTGACTGGTTCCACTGGCCAAGAGTTGTTTATTTCCGATTCCGCCCTCTCGATTTCCTCTGTAACCTGTACTGTTTCAACCGGCTTTGCAGTGTCTACAATTATCTGAATTTCCTCGCCATCTTTCTCAATTTTTCCACTAATCTGTAAGATAGCATTCTCTACAATGTAAGGTTTGACTTGTTCGTAAGCCTTGGGGAACACCACAGCTTTTATTTGATGTGTCAAATCTTCTAATTGCAAAATTGCCATGGCATCGCCTTTTTTTGTCACTACCATTTTGATAGCGCTGAGCATGACAATAACTGATACTTTACCCTTTTTATCTGCTAACTGTTCGAGAGTCACAACATCGGGGTCTGGGTTTACTTGCATGAGAAACTTTAGGGGATGTTCTGACACATAAAAGCCAAGCAGTTCTTTTTCTAAACGCAATTTCTCTTGTTTTTCAAAATCTTTTACCACTTTAGATCTTGGCGCCGACTCATAGGTATTGACTGACTTGCCAAAGCTATTCGCACCTAACAAATCAAAAAGATTACCTTGGCCGCTTTCTCGGTCTCTTTTGCGCTCTTGCGCCCATTTAATCACCCCTTCGAGGTCGTGTACTAATTGATTGCGGTTGTTTTCAATTTTGTCAAAAGCACCGCATTGAATTAATGCTTCTAAAGCGCGGCGGTTCACAGAATGAAGATTTACGCGATCGCACAAATCAGCCAGCGATGTAAAGTTACCCCCTTCCTGCCGCGCCGCCAAAATATTTTCAATTGCTCCCTCACCCACATTTTTAACCGCCGAAACCCCAAACAAAATTTTATCTTTTGCAGAGCCAGTCATCTGTTTGGGAAGCGGTGTAAAAGTAAGTTCAGAGCTATTAATATCCGGCGGCTCAACCTCAATACCCAGCTTGAGACAATTGGCAATATATTTCTGTACTTTCTCCTGATCGCCCCTGTTAGCAGTCAGCAGTGCAGCCATGTATTCTAGAGGATAATTCGCCTTTAAATAGGCAGTCTGATACGTGATATACGCATAGGCCATTGAGTGGGATTTATTAAAACAGTATTCCGCAAATTGCAGCATCTGCGCGAACAGTTTCTCAGCAATTCTTTGACTGACTCCATTCTTAGTTGCCCCGTCGATAAACGTTTCTTTTTGCTTCTGCATTTCATCAGCTTTCTTCTTGCCCATTGCACGTCGCAGCAAGTCAGCTTGCCCCAAAGAATAGCCCGCCAAATCTTGAGCCATCCGCATAATTTGCTCTTGAAAACAAAGCGTTCCGTAAGTCTCTTTTAAAATCGGCTCTAATAGCGGATGATCGTACTCAACTGTTTTACCGTGCTTGCAGTCAATAAACTGAGGAATCAAACCTGCATCCAGCGGCCCGGGTCGGTAAAGTGCCAAAATAGAAGAAATATCATCCAGACAGGAAGGTTTGAGTTTTTTCACTACATCCAGCATCCCAGAAGATTCTAACTGGAAAATACCTTCTAAATCTCCTCTTTCTAAAAGTTTATAAGTTTTATCTACATCATCCGGTAACTTTTTGATTCGGCCAAAAGTCTCTTGAGCTCTGCGCTCTATATCAGAAGGTAGCATTTCTGGATCGACAATTAGATTTTGGGTTTGCTTAATATAATCAACAGTTTTCTGGAGCGTTGTCAAATTTTTCAATCCCAAAAAATCCATTTTTAGAAGACCTAGTGCTTCCAAATCTTCCATATAATACTGCGTAATCACAGCACCTTCGTTATTCTTTTGTAGCGGTACAATTTCATCGAGCGGGTCTGAAGAAATCACTACGCCTGCTGCGTGAACGCCATAGGTTTTGTTGGTTCCTTCAATGCGAATTGCCATGTCAATCCACTGACGAACAGGGACTTCTGTCCCTGTTTCTTCATTAATGCAAATTGTATTCTCGTAGTTGTCTTTAAATTCCGGTGCAGGTGTTTCACCGGAAATCATCACTTTAAGTTTTTCCGGTTTTCCCCGCGAGACGGGAATTAATTTTGCCATTTCGTCTGCTTTCTTGTAAGGAATGCCTAACACTCTGGCAACATCTTTCAAGACAGCTTTTGATGTCATTCTGTTGAAAGTAATAATTTGCGCTACGCGCTCTTCGCCATACTTTTCAGTAACGTATTTAATCATGTCGTCCCGTCTTTCTATGCAGAAATCGCTATCGATATCTGGCATGGATTTGCGTTCGGGATTGAGAAATCGCTCGAATAGCAGTCCGTGATGCACGGGGTCAATATTAGTAATTTTCAAGACATAGGCAACTAGGGAACCTGCGGCAGAACCGCGTCCTGGCCCTACGGGAATGTGGTTGTCCCTGGCATATTTCATGTAGTCCCAAACTACTAAAAAATAGGTGGAAAAACCCATCTGCTGAATCATTTTTAGTTCGTATTCCAGCCGTTCTTTGTAGACGACGGGAATTTCATTGCGGTTTCTAGCTTTGAGGCGTTCTAACAGTCCTTTCCATGATATTTCTTCGACAAAAGTGTCTGCCGTGTGTTCTGGGGGAATTGGATAGTTGGGAATGCGAGATTCCCCCATGATGTCGTAAGATTTTACTTTATTTGCGACTTCTAAAGTGGTGTCGATCGCCTCTTTGATTGTTTCATCGTCCAAATGGTCTCGAAACAGTTGCGCCATTTCGTCTGCGGACTTCAAATATTCTGTGCCGCTGTAGCGCATCCGCTTGTCTTCTTCAATCAGTTTGTTGGTGTTAATGCAGAGCAAAGCATCGTGTGCTTCTACGTCGTTGCAGGAAATATAGTGAGAATCATTGGTGGCAATTATTTTAATCTTGAGTTCACGGGCAATTTTGACGATTTCAACATTAACAATCCGGTCTTCCGGGGAACCGTGGTCTTGAATTTCTATATAGTAATCTTCCCCAAATACTTCTTTATACCAGGTGGCTACTTCACGGGCAGTATCTAGCTTGTTTTGGAGAATCATTTGGGGAACTTCCCCGCCCAAGCAAGCACTGGTGACAATTAAACCTTCAGAGTATTGTTTTAGCAGCTCCTTGTTGATGCAAGGTCGGGCAAAAATACCTCTTTCAGGCATTCCCTTTAAGTGGGAAATTGTGGTTAGTTTGACGAGGTTTTTATAACCTTGGGTGTTTTTAGCTAAAACAACTTGATGGTATTTTCTTCTACCTCTAACTTTTACTTCAATGTCGCCGTTGACGACATACATTTCATTGCCAATAATCGGCTTAATATTTTTATTTCGGCAAACTTTGATTAGCTCGATCGCGCCGTACATCACCCCGTGGTCTGTAAGGGCGATCGCGGGCATCCCCAATTCCACCGCCCGTTCTGCGAGCTGTTGTAGCTGAGAAGCCCCATCTAGTAAGCTATAATCGCTGTGAATGTGCAAACCAACGAAGGACATAGGGATTTAAAATATAAGATTTGAGAATTTAGATTTTACACCATTGGCGTGGCAAAGCGTAAAATAAAAAACAAAGCTTTATATCACTCTTGAGCTGGTTTGTGCTGGGGCTTCTAAAAGTGCAAAAGATGAGGTTGTCGCGGTATTGATGATTGAATGGGTAAATTATTCTCGATCGCGATCGAACTTTTACAAATTTGCTTGTTTCAAATAACCTTCCAAATCTTTAATCCGTTCTTGCGTCACTCTGGCCCTGCAATAACCGTAGGTAGAAGGAGCCACCGAACCGCCTTCAAATTGCCCTTTTGCATAATCACAATTTTCATCTCGAAATTTTATCCAAGTACGCTGTGCCGCCGTCAATCTCTGCTTTTGTTTACTGCTGATTTTTGCTTGCAGTTGCTGATAGACTTGATTGAGCTTTTTGTCTGCACTCTCAAACTCTTGACTGGAACAGACATTCATCTCTACCGTGGTTTGAGGATTTTTGCAGTTAGGCTGTTGGGCGACTTGTACGGGAATGTTGCTGGCTTTGGTGGGAAGCAAAAATCCGGCTGTCAACAAAAGCAAACTCGCGGCTAATTTTACCGAAATAGTGCTAGTTTTCAATTCGTTTCTCCTTTTTTTAATCTTTAATTTTCTCTGCTGGCTGAGCCGATCGCCAAATCCACCAAGCCGCCGCCCACAAAGTAAAATTGCCAATGAGAGTCATCGCCGCTTGCAGGGTAACGATCCATTCTAGGGCGGGAGAGTTGTCAAAATAGTGCCAAGTACAGGCACACATAGCGCTGACGAGAGCGGGCAGCATTGCGGCGGAAAGGGCCCACCAAGCTCGGTTTTGAGTGACTTCGCCGTAAGTCCAAATTAACCAGATGGCGGCAATCCACTCGACGACGCTAGAGACGTGAATAATCCAGGTGGGAATTGACAAAGCGTGCATTTTTTGTATTCTGAACGAAGATGAAAGATTTATCGATAACGAAGATGAAAGATTTCTCTATCGGGACTTACGCAACTGTCATATTAAAGTATGATGCGTCATACAATTTGAGATTAGCGATTTGAGATTTTATTAGATTTGCGATTTGAGCTGACTGATGACGTAAAGCCTTGAAGCTTGATGACAGGAGCATTTTTTTGGGTAGTAGTATTATCAAATTTTACATCTCAAAAAAATCTAAAATCCCCTATCTAAAATCTAAAATAGTTAGATTCCCCATCACAAACAAAGAAAAGAGTAGAAATGCGAGCAATTTTGTGCGGCTATTACGGTAAAGGCAACGGCGGCGACGAGGCGCTGTTGGCATCGCTACTGCAAATGTTACCAGATGGCGTGACGCCGATCGTCCTGTCTGGCAATCCTGTCGAGACAAATCAGCGGTACGGGGTAGCTGCGCGCGATCGCATGAATGCGTTCCAAGTTCTCGAAGCACTCCGCACATCCGACGCGCTAATTTGGGGCGGCGGTAGTTTAATCCAAGACGCTACCAGCATTGCGAGTCCTTTCTATTATGGGGGTTTGATGGGATTAGCGCAGCGGATGGGCTTAAAAACTGTTGCCTGGGCCCAGGGAATTGGGCCTTTGAAGCGCGAAATGACTCGCAAGTTATCTCAGCGCTGTTTTGCTGGATGCACCGGCGTCAGCGTGCGGGATAAAGGTTCAGCTACTTTACTTGCAGATTGGCAAATTCCCTTTACTTTAGCGCCCGATCCCGTGTGGGCTTTGGAGAATTCTCCCGTGTCGGGTTTGTGGGATTTACCTGCGCCCAGAGTTGCTGTTTGTTTGCGTTCTCATTCTACACTAACTCCCGCGCGTTTGTCCATCTTAACTCAAGCTTTAGTTGACTTTCAAAAAGCAACTCGCACCTTAATTTTGCTGCTGCCTTTTCAAGCGTCTCACGACTTAGAAATTGCCCAACATTTGCACGAAGCCCTGCCCAAAAGGAGCCGCATCCTCAGTTTAGACGACCCGAGAAAATTGAAAGGAGTGTTCCGGGGGGTCGAAATGGCGATCGGGATGCGTTACCACAGTTTAATTATGGCAGCATCCGAAGAATGTCGCTGTTTTGCCCTCAGCTACGATCCGAAAGTCAGCCAGTTAATGGAAGAGTTAGAAATGCCGGGATACTTATTATCAGAATTGCCAGACGATCCTTATTTAATTAGCAAAACCTGGATCGAACACTATGCTAACGGCGACGCCTTATCTCCAGACAGGATAAAATTTATAGTAGAGCGATCGCTCTTTCACCGAGAAGTATTGCGAGCCGCGCTCCAGCAGTCTTAGTAATAGCAGTCTCAATAAGAGGTAAAATACCGTGACAGCCACTACAACCGACTTGAAAATTACCTGGGAAAAATTACCAGATGATTTCATTTTAGAGGAGCAACCTCTGCAAAATATCGACCAGCCCTTACTCGCTGCCGCCTTGCGAGAAATCTTAGAAATCGCGGGGCTAATTTTGGAGGGAACATTAGTTGCCCCTAATCTGGGGATTTGTGCCACCTTAGATAATAAGCTAGTTATCAAAGCTCCCGATTTGTTTTATGCTCGCAACGTACAGTCGCTTTCTAGTCAAGAAATTCGCCGCAGTTACACTCCAAACTTAGAAGGCGAAATTCCCGCCGTCGTCATGGAGTTCTTGTCAGCTACTTCCTACGATGAATATTCTAACAAGCCCACTTATCCACCGGGGAAATGGTTTTTTTATAGACAAGTATTGCGAGTACCAATCTATGCACTTTTTGAGCCAGCCGCTGGAGTGTTAGAAGTCTACCAGTTGGATTCATCAGGAGATTATCAAATACAGCAACCTGATTTAAACGGTCGTTATTGGATTGCAGGAATAGGGTTATTTCTGGGTGTTTGGCAGGGAACAAAAGCTGAAAGAACCGGATATTGGTTGCGGTGGTGGGATGAGAGCGGAGAGATGTTATTGTGGGGAGCAGAGATGGTAGAAAGAGAACGGCAGCGAGCCGATCGACTAGCTGCACAATTAAGAGCAGCAGGCATGGAACCAGAGGCCTAATGCAATAATGAGCAGTTGAAATTTGTCCCTCTGCAATTTAAGATTGCTCATTAATTAAAAAGTATTGAACAACATCGCAAAAATCAATATTTATCTGCGTTAATCCACGTTAATCTGCCTTCATTAGCGGTTAAAAAATACATTCAGGAGACAGCAAAATTGGCAAGAGTAAGAGTGCGGGAACACGTCAATCCCCTATCAATTAGATATCAAGCATCTGCAAGTCCCCCGGATTGGACTAAAATCTATGCCGACTTAAATTTACCGCTGCATTTAGATATCGGCTGCGGCAGAGGACGGTTTTTGTGGCACATGGCGCAAATCCAAACAGACTGGAATTTTCTAGGATTAGAAATTCGGGAACCTCTGGTAGAGGAGGCGAATCTTTGGCGGGACGAAAAAGGCTTGACAAATTTGCACTATTTGTTTTGCAATGCGAATAGTTCTCTCAAACCACTTTTAGAAACTTTACCCGCCGGTATTTTGCAGCGAGTTAGCATTCAGTTTCCCGATCCCTGGTTCAAGAAAAAGCACCACAAACGGCGGGTGGTGCAGCAGGAATTAGTCAAGGAATTGGCAACTTATCTGGCAATTGGCGGCGAAGTTTTTATCCAGTCAGATATTGAGGAAGTAGAAAGGGAAATGTGCGATCGCTTTTCATCTCACCCTAGTTTTAAACGTCAAAACGGCGACAACTGGCTAGCAGAAAATCCCCTGCCTGTGGCTACAGAAAGAGAAATTGCTACTCTGAAACGGGGCGAACCAGTTTATCGAGCACTCTATCAAAAATAATGCTCGCTTTTGCAAACTCACCTTTGTCATAAATGTTATAATTTACATCTTGCACCTTGGTTAGGAACAGGCTTTTCGGCCTGTTCCACAAAACTTAATTTTCTTGTGGAACGGGCATCTTGCCCGTTAATAAAAGAATTATTTCTAGCTTAAACCCAAGACGCCAGCCACATCCTAATTTTCCATTCCATTTGCGACAAAGGCAGCCCCAAATAGATAGGCATCCAAAAACTAAAAGCACCCAAAACCAGAAAAATAATTGTTACCCCCATCCCTCGGAGTCGAGTTTGAGGGCTGTGCAGCCACCTGTCAACCCACCAAGCAAGTGCTAATGCTGCAAACACAGAACAGCCCATATAATGGTACAAAAATATGCAGCGAGTCACCTTCACCCAAGGCAGCAAATTAGCGGCCCAATTAACTATTAAATATAACCCCAGCCACATTTCAGCAGTCGGTGGAAACAAAATCGGCCGCTGATTTTCTATCGTGTCAACAGAAGCCTCGCTGCGCGTTTGCAGCCACACCAAAATCCGGTGAACTAAAACTCCTATTACTAGCAGTAAAGCTAAGGTTGACAGCCACCAAAGCAATGGATTTCCCATTGCGTGAACGTCAAAAATTGCCTGAGTTGCACCTTCAGGTAAAGGCGGCAAAACCGGATCTGGTTGGGCATTGCTGCTAGCACTTTTGTAGAAGTAAACTATGGGGCGCAGCATCAAAGGCCAACTGTACCACGTGGAACAGTAAGGATGTACATCTGGGCTGCTTTTAATCCGCTGGTGATAAGTCAAAATTTCCGTTTGCATCTGCCAGAAATTGGGAGTTGGATTAAAGTGCAGGTGAGGAATCCAAGAGATGCTGTAAACTAGAATAGGAATAATAGCTAGACTCAAGCAGAGTTCTATAAAATTGAGTTTAGTCAGTTTTTGTACTGGACTTTCGGCAGGAATTAGAGGTGAATCTACCTCGCGGCTTTGTTCTTCATTTCCTCTGTTACCCTGGATAAAACGAACGGCCCAAGCACAGATTAAAATTAGATAAGTACCGAAAAGAAACCATAATCCGTTCCATTTGATAGCCGCAGATGCGCCGAAACCTATCCCAGCGACTACCAGCCAAATCCAGCGCTTTTTGCCTTCTGCTTCTACAGCTTTTAAAATAAATAACTGACCTAAAATTCCAAATAAAACCAGATAAATGTTGTTCAGCGCGTAGCGAGACTCAACTAAAAACAGACCGTCGCAGGCGATCAATAAAGTAGCAATAAAAGCAAAGGTGCGGCGCGGAACTAGCTGATAAGCCAGGGCTCCCACCACTAGCGGAATAAAGGAACCAGTGAGAGCATTCAGCCAGCGGTAATCCCAAGGGGAAAGCAGGGAGCCAGCCATACTGTTGACGGCTGTTTTGCCGAAGGGAAGGTGAGTGCCGATCCAAATGCCGATCGCAATTATGTACTGGCTCAGAGGCGGGTGAGCGTTGAAAAAGGGAGTTTTGGTGAGATAATCGTTGGCAAATTTAGCGTAGTAAACCTCGTCAAAGACTAAGGTGTTAAATCGCTCCAGTTCCCAAAAGCGTAGTGTTAAGGATAGGAGGAACACAGCGAACATTCCTAAGCAAAAAACTAAAGTAGATCTGTTGAATTGTTTTTTGTTGATTTTCATAAAACAGCAGTAAATAGTAAATGCTAGATTTGAGGGTGATCGCTCATTTAAAAATACTGAGTTGAGAATAGCGTAAAAATTACAATTATGACTTTTAATGTTCGCGGAGGCAAATCCGATGCGGGCGATCGCGCTTGGAGGGTGCGGCCAGAGGTAGCGACAGGATGGCACAATATGCCCCCGATGTAACCGGCACGCAGGAAGGGAAAGCGCACCTGATAAGCTGCGATCGACTATGATAGCGGTTAACCAGGTCTTGTTTGAGCAGGTGTTTATGAATCTCAGGCTGTGGGTTTGGGGGATCGCTGTAGGTGCGAGTATCCTGCTAGGAGTCCCGGCGGTAGCTGCGCCCAGCGTTATAAAAATTAGCCAAGGGGTATCGCAGCAGTCCGGAGGAAACCCGGCTGCTGCTGCTGAAAGAGCCTTGACAGAAGGGGTGCAAATGTTTCAGCAGGGGACGGCGGAATCTTT